>NZ_JBFAPM010000005.1:0-385756 GCF_040676695.1 Actinoplanes sp. NPDC049548 | reverse complement strand
CGCGACAACGAGTCCCACTCGGCATCAGTCAGCTCATAGCGGCGGATCACGCGTCAGATGATGTCAGCCGGTGATCGTTTGAAGACACTGCCTAGTACTGGCTGTTCCGGCGCGACGTGACCGGAGTGACGAGGTCGGCTACCCCGCAGCAACGCGACCGCTGCCCAATTCACCCGGTGGGACGCCACCATTGTTCGGGTGAAGGGTCCGAGGAGTGGCGTCACCGGCGGTTGGCGGAAACGTGGACAGGTCGTCGCGGCCCCCATGTTCCGCGCCCTGCCGGTACCCCTTGCGATCGCCGGTGCTGCGGCGTTCTTCTACCTGGTCTTCGCCGCCGCGCACGCTGCCGGGGCGGTGCACGGCTCGCCGCTGTTCCTCACGCTGGTCATCGTCGTCCTCGGCGTCAGCGCGCACGAGTCGGTGCAGCGCCGGGTGGGCGGCGGGCGGCTGGACAACCGTCCGGCCGCGCGGATGGGCTGGGCGTACGGCCTCATCGCGATCGTGGTCACGACGGCCGGCTGGAGCTTCTTGTTGCCGGCGAGCGGAATCCTGGTCGCCGCGATACACATCCAGTGGTCCGGCGCGCGCACCTGGCGCACCGCCCTGGCCGTCCTCGCCCCGCTCGTCCTCGCGGTGCAGGCGACGGTGCAGCTCGGCTTCGCCCCGAGCATCCTGCCGCCGGGATACAGCCACACGGCGGCAGGTCTGATCATGATCATCACGGTGATCGGCTTGGGGAATCTGGGAGTCACCGCCGCCGACCGGGAAGCCGCTGCCACCGCGCTGCGCCGGGCCGAGGCCCGGTTCCGGACCCTCGTACACGGCTCCTCGGATCTCGTGTCGATCACCGACGCGGACGGGGTTCTCCGGTACGTCAGTCCGGCCGCCATCCGGCTGACGGGCTGGGAGCCTGCCGAGCTGGTCGGCCGGCGATGCACCGACCTGATGCACCCCGAGGACGTCGACCGTGCCCGGACGGCCCTGACCGAGCTCCTCGAGGCGGGTCCGGGCACAGACCACCGGATCGACCTGCGGTTCCGGCGGCCCGACGGCGGCTACCGCTGGTACGAGGCGTACCTGCGCAACCTGCTCGACGACCCCGCCGTGGCCGGCATCGTGATCAACCAGCGGGACATCACCGACCGGCGCCGGCACCACGACGAGCTGGCACACGCAGCGAGTCACGACGCGCTGACAGGCCTGCCGAACCGGGCGCAGCTGCTCGGCCGGCTCGCCTCGGCGCTGCGTGACATTGTGCCGGGCCGGGGTGTCGCCGTGCACTTCCTCGACCTCAACGGTTTCAAGCAGATCAACGACACGCTCGGGCACGCGGCCGGCGACGAGCTGCTCATCGCCGCCGCGCATCGGCTGAAGGAGGTGCTGCGCCCCCACGACCTGCTGGGCCGCCTCGGCGGCGACGAGTTCGTGGTCGTCCTCGGCGACGTCACCGACCCGGCCGCGATCGACGCGGTGAGGCGGCGTCTGGTAGCTGCGCTGCGGGAGCCGTTCCGGATCGCCGACGGGACGGTCAGCGTGGGTGCCAGCATCGGCACCGCACTGACCGATGACCCGACGACGGACGCAGCGGTTCTGCTGGAACTGGCCGACGCGGAGATGTACCGGGTCAAGCGAGCCGGCCGAGACGAGCAGCGGGTCTCTCCGACCGCCGCCTGATCTCAGGCCCCGCCCCGGGCCCATGACGGAGGGATTTCAGGCTCCCCAGCGGCCGGCCGGATCGAGCAGGAAACGCGTGACGGGCAGCGAGCCGTCGGCCTGCCGGGGGCCTTGGGCGGTTGCCGGGTCGGTGCCGATGGCCGCGTTGTCGGCGAGCTCGGCGGTGTTCCATGAATTGTCGTGTTCGGTGACGTGCGGGCCGATGGCCGGGCGGGTGGCGTTACCCAGGTCCAGGTTGCCGGTCAGCGTGGCGGCGGAGTCGCGGAAGAAGTAGCCCGACGCTCTGTTGCGGAACGCCGTGTCATGCGTCAACGACAGACGTCCCCTGTTCGAGTTTTCGGTGAAGCCGTTGCCCGCGTTGTCCCACGCCTTACTTGCGCGTACGACGTGCGCGACCGGCGGGGCGGGACGTCCGCCGCCGAGCTTGAACCCGCTGCCGTTGCCCTCGAAGCCGGCGATGCGCCAGCGGTTGATCCCGTTGCCGTACGCCCAGCTGTTCTCGATCGTCACCGGACTGGTGAACTCCCACAGGTCCACGCCGTCGTCGGCGTTGTGGAACAAGCGCACGCCCCGGACCAGGTTCCCGGTGCCGGAGCCGAACTTGATGGCCAGACCGTCGGCGTTCTGGCCCTTGGTCACGTCGTCGTGGTTACCGTGCAGGTCGCTGTCGAGGATCTGATTGTCCGTGGTGCCCGCGCCGCGCAGCGCAAGTCCACTGTCACCGTTGTCGTGCGAGTCGATCCGCGCGATGACGTCGTGCGAGCACGACGTGCACACGTACGCGTGACTGGGGCCGTTCTTCAGCTCCAGCCCTCGGACCGTCCAGTAGCTCGCGGTCTGATCGATACCCCACTGGCCGGCCGGCAGACCGCCCAGATCCACGGTGACCTTCTCGTCGCCGTAGCTCTGCAACGTGATGCGCTGGGAAGCGCTGCCGCTCGAGGTGATCCGGATGGTGGCGGCCGGCCGGTACGTGCCGCCCCGCAGCGCGATCGTCTGACCCGGCCGGACGGCGGCCACAGCCTTGGCGATGGTTCGGTACGGGTCGGCGAGTGTGCCGGTGCCCGCGTCGTCACCGTCCGGCGCCACCACGATGTCGGCCGCGGCGGGCGCGCTGCCACCGGTGACGGCGGCGAGGTTCCAGCGCTTGTTCGAGTTGTTCGTGCAGGACTCCTGGATGATCGTGGTGCCGGCGGTGCGGCTCGCCTTCTCGTCGCTCAGGCACTGGCCACTACTGACATTGACGAGTTGCACGGTGTGCCGGCGCGCGACGCTCAGCCGCCACTGCTGCTCGGCGTGGCCGGATGCGCAATCCCGCATCGTCACGCGGGAACCGCCGTTTGCGGTCAGGCAGGTGCCGTCCACCCCGATGACGGTGAAGGTGGCGGTGCCGGCCTTGGCCAGTCGGAAGGCCTGACCCTCGCAGGTGTCCTGCCGCAGGCGTTCGCCGTCTGCGGTGAGGCACAGGTCGCTCCGTTCCACCCGCATCGTGTACGTCCCGGGCCCGGGGAGCCCGACCGTGCCGGCATCGGAGGGAAGGGCCAGGACCACAGCACCGACGCCGAGCACGGCGGCCGCCGTCACGACGAGGGGAAGCTTCCAACGCATCAGGGATTCCTTCGGAGGTCGACAGATGTGCTCGACATGAAGGTGTCGGGAGAAGCCGAAAAGGTTGCTTGCTGGCGGATCGAGACGTTCGCCACTCCGGCTCCCGGGTACGCACCCCGGCGTCCAAGCCCCCCACGCTAGACGAGTGATTGCTGACCCTGGTCGGCACGGGGCCTCACTCGGCGCCGCCTGTGAAGCGGCCCTCCCCGGGTTTGTTGGGGCGGAACCGGAGCGCCGACCAGCGGTCGTCGATCGCTACCTGGCCGCACGGGCGCATGTCGAAGTCCGCCACGATCGGCCACAGGGTGTCACGGTTGATATCTGTCTTGTTGCCCTTCGGGTAGGCCATCCAGAAGGCGGCCGGCTGCTTCAGGCCCGCCGCGTGGTCTTCCAGCAGCTTGCGGGCGCTCGCCGCATCGTCGGCGAACGCGACTGCCGTGCTGGCCGTAGCCGGGTCGTCCACCTCGCGGACGCCCTCCGGCATCGGGGTGAGCAGCGGTAAGTGAGCGGGGTGGGACAACCACACGGTGGTGTTGGGCTTGATCAACAGCTTCTCGGCGATCGTCTTCGTCATGCCGTTCACGCTGCCATCGGGGAAAGGAGCGCGGCAACGAAATCGGCAAGCCTGTGGACAACGGAGGGCCCTGTGGATAACCGGCATCCTGTCGGACCGGGCTGATAGACATGCGGTCGTGGTGGAGACGACGCAAGAGGCAGTCAGCGAAGCGGAACGGGCGGCAGTCCGGGAGTGCGCCGAGGAGGTGCTGCGCCGGCTGGCGGGTGATCATGCCCGGTTGCGCGAGGACCAGTGGCGCGCGATCGAGGCCCTGGTCGTCGACAGGCGGCGGGTGCTGTGCGTGCAACGTACGGGATGGGGCAAGTCCGCCGTGTATTTCGTCGCCACCGCGCTCTTGCGGGACGGTGTGACCGCCGAGCCCGGCGAACCGCCCGCCGGGCCCACGGTGATCGTCTCGCCCCTGCTGGCGCTCATGCGCAACCAGGTGGAGGCCGCCGCGCGGGCCGGCATCCGGGCGCGCACCATCAATTCCGCCAACCTTGACGAGTGGGACGAGATCACCGCCGAGATCCGCAGCGGTTCGGTCGACGTGCTGCTGATCAGCCCCGAGCGGCTGAACAACCCGGATTTCCGCGACAACGTGCTGCCCGGGCTGGCGGCCAGTACCGGACTGCTCGTCGTCGACGAGGCGCACTGCGTCTCCGATTGGGGGCACGACTTCCGCCCCGACTACCGGAGGCTGCGAACTTTTCTGGCCGGGCTCCCTTCCCGTACGCCGGTCCTCGCCACCACCGCCACGGCCAACGCCCGCGTGACGGCCGATGTCGCCGACCAGCTCGGCGACGCACTGGTGTTGCGGGGCAGCCTCGACCGTGACTCGCTGCGGCTGGCGGTGCTCGAGCTGCCGAATCCCGCGCACCGGCTGGCCTGGCTCGCCGACCACCTCGACCGCCTGCCGGGCTCCGGGATCGTCTACACCCTGACGGTCGCTGCGGCCACCGAGACCGCCGAGTTCCTTCGCTCACGGGGCTTCGCTGTCGCGTCATACACCGGACAGGTCGAGGATGCCGACCGCCGCGCTGCCGAGCAGGACCTGCTCGACAACAAGATCAAGGCGTTGGTCGCGACGTCGGCGCTCGGCATGGGCTTCGACAAGCCCGACCTGGGGTTCGTGGTGCACCTCGGCGCGCCACCGTCGCCGATCGCGTACTACCAGCAGGTGGGCCGCGCCGGACGGGCCGTGGAGCATGCCGAGGTGGTGCTGCTGCCGGGCCAGGAGGACGCCGCCATCTGGCGCTACTTCGCAAGCCTCGCATTCCCGCCGGAGGACCAGGTGCGTGCGGTGCTCGCCGCGCTGTCCCCGGACCGGCCGCTGTCGACGCAGGCCCTCGAGCCGATCGTCGACCTGCGCCGAGCCCGCCTCGAACTGATGCTGAAGGTCCTGGACGTCGACGGCGCGGTCCGCCGCACCCGAGGCGGCTGGACCGTCACCGGTGAGCCGTGGACCTACGACACCGCGCGCCTGCGCCGGGTCGCGGAGGCGCGGACCGCCGAGCAACAAACCATGCTTGAGTACGCGACCACGACCATGTGCCGCATGGAGTTCCTCCGGCGGTGCCTCGACGACCCGGAAGCTCAGCCGTGCGGCCGCTGCGACACCTGCTCGGCACCGCAGTTCGACGCCGAGATCTCCCCGGAGTCCCTCGCCGCGGCCAACGCCTTCCTCGGCCGCGCCGGAGTCGACATCGCTCCGAAGAAGCTCTGGCCGACCGGCATGGCCACCGTGGGCGTCGACCTGAAGGGCAAGATTCCCCCGGCCGAGCAGATCCTGCCGGGCCGCGCCGTGGGCCGCCTCTCCGACCAGGGCTGGGGTGCGAGACTGCGCACGCTCGTCGCCCCGGAAGCAGCGGACGCCCCGATCCCCGACCCGGTCGCGGCCGCCGTGGTCGAGGTGCTGAAGGGGTGGGCCCACGGCGACGACGCGTGGCAGCAGCGCCCCACGGCAGTGGTGGCAATGGGCTCCCGGCGGCATCCCGAGCTGGTCGCCAGCCTGGCAACCCACATCGCGACGGTGGGACGCCTGCCGATGCTGGGCACGTTGACGTCGTCGCACCGGAGCGACGGCGGGCCGCGCGGGAACAGCGCCCAGCGGGTGCTGGCCCTGCATGACGCTTTCACGGTTCCGCCCGAGGTGGCGCAGGCATTGGCCGGGCTGGACGGGCCTGTTCTGCTGGTGGACGACCTGGTGGACTCGGGCTGGACGATGGTGCTGGCGGGGCGGGCCCTTCGGCAGGCGGGCGCATCGGGGGTGTTGCCGCTGGCGCTGGCTGTTGCGGGCTGATCAGACGCGGGACAGCGGGCGGGCCGGCCACCTCGGCGCATTCGAGAACGCGGGTGGGCTGCGGTCCGCCTCGGCCGGGATCCGTATGGCGGTCGTCAGAGTGGCCGCGGCCGGGTCGAGGGTGCTCGGCGTGTGCGGCCGCTTCCGCCTGGGCTTGCGAGGCGGCGGCTTCGGCTTGGGCTTGCGAGGCGGCCGCTTCGGCTTGGGCTTGCGAGGCGGCCGCTTCGGCTCGGGCTTGCGAGGCGGCCGCTTCCGCTGCGGCTTCGACTTACCGGCTCTTGGCGGCTGGCTACGCCGGGCGGCCGAAGCCTGCGATCGGTTGAGAGTCGATGCCGGAGACGCGGACGTTCTCGCCGAACTCGGGGGCGTGGATCATCTTCCCGCCTCCGATGTAGATGCCGACGTGGCTGATCGGGCCGTAGAAGAACACCAGGTCACCCGGTCTCAGCTGCCCTCTGCCGATGTGGGCCGTCGAGGCGTACTGGCGGGCGGCGTTGTGGGGGAGGCCCACGCCCGCCCGGCGCCAGGCCGCCAGTGTCAGGCCTGAGCAGTCGTAGGAGCCGGGGCCGTCCGCGCCCCAGCGGTAGGGCTTGCCGAGCTGCGCGAAGGCGAATGCCACCGCTTCTCCTGCGGCGCCGGGGACGTAGTCGGGGACCGGGATGTCGCCGGTGTCGGTGTAGCGGGTGCCCCCGCCGTACGCGATCGCTCGCATCTGTTTGAGGGCGGTGATCTCGCCTTTGACGGTGGCTTTGCGGGTGTTGAGCTGGGTCTGCTGGCGGCGTTGCTGGGCGGCGAGGGCGTCGAGCATCTGCCGGGTGTCGTTGACCTTGGCCTCGGCCTGCTGCAGCGCGTCGGTGGCTCGCTGCTCCTCGGCGGCGAGCTGGTGCAGGACCAGCAGCTTGTCGACGAACTCGTGCGGCTCGTCCGAGGCGAAGAGGGCGACCGTCGGGCCGCTGCGGGTGCGCTGGTACGTGTTCGCCATCAGGCCGTTCACGAGGGCTTGTCGCTGCTCGAGCTCGCGGGTCAGCGGGCCCAGGCGGCTGTTGAGGTGCGCGATGCGGAGCTGAGTGCCGCGCAGGTCCTCGCGGGAGTTGTTGTACTGCTCGACGACCACCTCGAGGCGGCGCGAAGCGGTCGCGATGTGCTTGTCGAGCTCGGCCGCGGTGGGACGGTCGGCACGCGGGGAAGCGGCCGTGTGGCTCTCTGCCGGGAAGGAGAGCTCTGCCGATGAGGCCGCCGCGAAGGAGTCCGCGAGGCGGTCTACGGCGACGGATTCCTCGATGGCGGCGGAAGCGGCCGCGGGACCGGCGAGGGTCTGGGTGCAGGTGCCCGTGAGCAGCAGCGCCGACATCAGCGCGACAATGGCGGCCCGGGCGGTCACGGTAGACGACACAGAGCCATTAACGAGGCAAAACGTCCAAAAGCCACGCGATGGCGAGACAAGATCAGAGCCGGGCGGGCCGGGCAGGGGGAGCATACGGGTGGGGGGTATGCTGGACGGCATGACCACCGACCATGAACACCCGGGGCCGCACGGCTACTCCGGGGACAAGGCCGCGCTGCTCGGCAGGTTGCGGCGGATCGAGGGGCAGATCCGCGGTCTGCAACGGATGGTCGACGAGGACACGTACTGCATCGATGTTCTCACCCAGATCTCCGCCGCGAAGAGTGCGTTGCACGCTGTGGCCGTGGGTCTGCTCGAGGATCATCTCGCCCATTGCGTCGTCGATGCCGCCCGTGCCGGCGACCCGAGCGCCAAGGTCAAAGAGGCCTCCGACGCGATCGCCCGCCTCGTGCGGTCCTGAAGACAGAGAGTGAGACTGCCATGGCCGTCACCGCCACCTACACCGTCGCCGGGATGACCTGCGGACACTGCGTCCAGGCCGTGACCGGCGAACTCAAGGAGCTCCCCGGCGTCGAAGACGTCCAGGTCGAGCTCTCGACCGGCGCGGTCACCGTCACCAGCGCGGCGCCTCTCGCGGACGACGCCGTGCGGGCCGCCGTGGACGAGGCCGGCTACGAGCTCGCCGATGCCTGAGCGCCACGACGACACTCCCGACACCGACCAGCCCGACGACACCCCGCGAACCGAGGAGCGGGGGGCCGGGTTCAAGCTGGCCGCTTTCGGTGCCGTCGTCGTGGTGGTGCTCTTCGCCGGGTACGGCATCGGCCGCCTGAACAACTCCGTCGAGACGGCACGGTCCGCCACCCCGGCCGCCGACGCGCACGGCCACGGCCCCACCGCTTCGCATGACGACTCCGGGGCCGCGCCGCATGTGCACAACGCCGACGGCACTGTCACGCAGGTCGCCGGGTCGACCGCTGCGGCGCAGTCCGTCGGTGGCCTCGCGGTGACCTCCAGCGGTCTTACGCTGCGGCCCGAGACCGCGATCTTCACGGCCGGTCGCGCCCAGCCTCTGCGCTTCAAGATCACTGCTGCCGGTGGTGCGCCGGTCACCACTTACGCCGTCGTTCACGACAAGCCGTTGCACCTGGTCGTCGTGCGGCGGGACCTGACCGGGTTCCAGCATCTGCATCCCGTGATGGCGCCCGACGGCACCTGGAGCATCGACCTTCGGCTCGCTCAGCCGGGCAGCTACCGGGCCGTCGCGGACTTCACCGCGATCGTCGGCGGGCAGCAGACTCCCACGACGCTGGGCGTCGACCTCACGGTCGCCGGGAACTACGCGCCGGTCGCCCTTCCCGCTCCGGTCACCGAGGTCACCACGGACGGCTTCAGCGTTCAGTACGGGGGTACGCCGCAGACCGGCACGACGCAGCCCGTCCTCATGACCGTACGGGGCGCGGACGGCAAACCTGCGGAGCTGGAGCCGTATCTGGGGGCGTACGGGCATCTGGTCGTGCTGCGCGAGGGTGACGTGGGCTACGTCCATGTGCACCCGGAACCGCAGCCGGTCGACGGCGCCGTGAAGTTCTGGCTGGCTGCGCCGGGGCCGGGGCGCTACCGGATGTTCTTCGACTTCCAGGTGGCCGGCAAGGTTCACACCGTCGCCTTCACCGCCGTGGTCAGCTGAGGAGCTTCTCCAGCGCCGGCGTCACGCCCCACTGGGACGTGAGCGTCTCGTACTCGTCGCGCTGGGCGTCCGTGGCGGCGGCGCTCGTGCGGCGGGCGCGGAGCAGCAGGTTGCGGGGGGTGTGCTGGGAGTCGACGAACTCCACCACGTCCACCTTGTAGCCGTGCAGCCGCAGCAGGGACGAACGCAGCGAGTCGGTGAGGACGTCGGCGAAGCGCTCCCGCAGAATCGCGTTCCGGGTGATCTCCGCGTACGGCGGGGGAGCCGGCCGCCCCTTCAGCTGTGCGGCGATGTCGTGGTGGCAGCACGGTGCCGCCAGCACCCAGCGGGCGTTCCAGCGCACCGCCCGGGCCAGGGCCTGGTCGGTCGCCGTGTCGCAGGCGTGCAGGGCCAGGACCAGGTCCGGCGCCTGCTCGACCTCGGCCTCCTCGATCGTGCCCGCGACGAACCGTACGGCGTCGGCGCAGCCCAGTTGCTCGGCGACGGCGGAGTTGCGTACCCGTTGGTCCTCGCGGACGTCGACCCCCACGACCTGGACGTTCGCGCCTCGGTCCGTCAGATGCCGGTACGCCGCGAAGGTCAGGTAGGCGTTGCCGCAGCCCAGGTCGACGACGCGCAGCGGCGACGGCAGCTCCTCGGGCAGCGTGGCGGCCAGGGCCCGCAGGAACGCGTCGACCTGGCGCCGCTTGGCCGCGTTGCCGCCGATGACGGCGAACAGCGGGTCGCCCGGGTCGAGCAGCCACTGCTTGGCCCGGTCGTGGTCCTGCGGCGCGCGGGCGGCGGGCGCGGCCGCGCGGTGCACCTGGGCGTCACCCTTCTTCGTGACCCGGACCTGCACCGTCGCCGTCTCGGTCTCCACGTGCCAGTTGCCGAACGGCTCGGCCAGCAGGGCGTCGACCGCCGCGGCGGCCTCGGCGTCGGCGACGTTCCTCGTGTACGGGCGGGCGCCGTCGTCCGTGACGATCTGCAGCTTCCGGCCGGCCTTGAGCGTGACCGGGCGCAGTTCGGCGCGGGTGACCGAGGGGGTGGCGGTGCGGCGCCGGCCGGCCGCGACCGCGCGGGTCAGGGTGGGGCCGAGCACCAGCTCGCGAACCTCGGCGAGGGCGGCGTCCAGGGGTTGGGGCATCCTGCCATTCTGCCCCGGTGAACCGGCGGGGCCGCGATCCGGCCGCTCTTTGTTAGGCTGCCCTAACGCGGCGGCAGGCTTGGAGGTGCTGCGATGACGTTGGCCGACCCTCCCGCGCGACTCTCCGCCCGGCTGCGGACCGGAACCCGCAGCGAGCACGACGCCGCGCAGGGCAGCGGCTTCCTCGACCGGCTCGCCGCCGGCACCCTGCCCCGGGCGGCGTACGCGGACCTCGCCGTCCAGCACTGGTTCATCTACGAGACTCTCGAGCGGGCCGCGGCGGCGATGGCGGACCACCCCGTGGCGGGCGCGTTCGTCTTTCCGGAGCTGACCCGTCTGCCCGCCCTCACCGACGACCTTGCCGAGCTGGCCGGTCACACCCCGGGCGAGCTGCTGTTTCCGCTCGCCGCCACCCGCGAGTACCGCGAGCGGCTCCAGGCGGTCGCGTTCGACACCCCCTGGGGATTCATCGCGCACCACTACACCCGCTACCTGGGCGACCTGTCCGGCGGGCAGTATCTCGGGCCGGCGATCGCGCGGGCGTACGGGCTCGACGGCCCCGGGCACCGGTTCTTCGTCTTCGACGGGATCTCGCCGCCCGACTTCCGCCGGCGGTACCGGGACCTGCTCGACGCGGCGGACCTCTCGCCGGAGGATGCGGATCGGCTGCTGGCGGAGGTCGTGGAGGCGTACCGGTTGAACATCGCCGTCCTGGACGAGCTGAAGCGGCGGTGGGCGTCGTGACGTTCCCACCCGATGTGGTCGAGCAGATCGCGCGTCACATGAACGGCGACCACGCCGAGGACAACGTGCTCATCGTTCGGGGGCTCGGCGGGATCGCCGCCGCCAGCGCCGCGCGGATGTCGGGGATGGACGCCGACGGGATGGACTTCGAGGCCACCGTGAACGGTATCGCGGTGCCGGTGCGGATCCCGTTCCAGCAGCGGCTCACGGAACGCCGCCAGGTGCGGGCGGAGGCGGTGCGCATGTACCGCGAAGCCTGCGCCGCGCTGGGCGTCGAGCCCCGCCACTGAGCAACGAAAAGGGGCGTCGAGCCCTGCCACTGAGCAACGAAAAGGGCGCCCCACCGGCCGGTGGGGCGCCCTTTTCGTTGCTCAGGTCAGTCCTGCGTGCCGGTGCCGACTCCGGCGTCGGAGCCGCCGGTCATCTCCGCGGCGTCGGACCCGCCACCACTGCGGCGGCGGCGCCGGCGTGGACGGGTGCTCTCGCCCTCGGAAGCGTCCTCACCGGCATCCGAGGAAGCCGGTGCAGCACCCGATGCGGCATCCGAGGAAGCCGGTGCGGCACCCGACGAAGCCGGTGCGGCGTCCGAGAAGGCCGGGGCCTCGGCGCGGGTCCGGGACCGGCTGCGGCTGCGGGACCGGGGGCCGGCCGGGGCCTGCGACTCATCGGCGGGCTGGGCGTCCGCCGAGTCGGCCGCCGGGGAGTCGGACGGTGCTGTGTCCGTACCGGAAACGGCTTCTCCGGCGCGACGGCGGCGACGCTGCCGGCGCGGGCGGTCGGACGTCTCCTCCTCCGCCGGCCCGGTGCCCTCCGCCGCCGCGGAGTCGTCGCTGCGGCCCCGCGAACGGCCTCGGCCGCGCGGGCGGGTGGAATCCCGGCCGCTGCCGCGTCGCCGGCCGCCCAGGTCCTCCTCGACCTCCGCCGCCAGGCCCGCCCGGTTGCGCTCGGCGGTGGGCAGCGTGCCGGAGATGTCCGTGGGGATGTCCAGGTCGGCGTAGAGCGCCGGAGAGGTGTGGTACGTCTCCGGCGGCTGCGGCATGCTCAGGCCCATCGACTTGTCGATGAGGACCCAGCGTGGCATGTCCTCCCAGTCCACGAAGGTCACGGCCACGCCCGTCGCCCCCGCGCGGCCGGTGCGGCCGATGCGGTGGGTGTAGGTGTCCGGGTCCTCCGGGCAGTCATAGTTGATCACGTGCGTGACGCCGGAGACGTCGAGACCGCGGGCCGCGACGTCGGTGGCGACCAGGACGTCGATCTTTCCCGTACGGAACGCGCGCAGTGCCCGCTCGCGGGCGCCCTGGCCGAGGTCGCCGTGGACGGCGGCGACCGCGAAGCCGCGGAAGTCCAGGTCCTCGGCGACCCGGTCGGCCGCGCGCTTCGTCCGGGTGAAGATCATCGTGAGGCCGCGGTCCTTAGCCTGCAGGATGCGCGCCACCATCTCGAGCTTGTTGAGCGGGTGGGTGCGGTAGACGACCTGCTTGGTCAGCGGGGACGGGCCGCTGTCGGCGGTGTGGCCGGCGTGGATCGTCACCGGGTGCCGCAGGAAGCGGCGGGACAGCGCGACGATCGGGTCCGGCATGGTGGCCGAGAACAGCATCGTCTGACGCTGCTCGGGGAGCATCGCCAGGATCTTCTCGACGTCCTCGAGGAAGCCCAGGTCGAGCATCCGGTCGGCCTCGTCGAGGACCAGGGCCTTGATCCCGGTGAGCTTCAGCTGCTTCTGCTTCGACAGGTCGAGCAGGCGGCCGGGCGTGCCGACGAGGATCTCGACGCCCTTCTTGAGCGCCTCGACCTGCGGCTCGTACGCCACGCCGCCGTAGATCGGCAGCACCCGCACGCCCCGGGTCGCGCCCGCGGCGGCGAGGTCGCGGGCCACCTGCAGGCCCAGCTCGCGGGTCGGGACGACGATCAGGGCCTGGGGCTTGCCGTCGGCGCCCTCCGACGGGGCGGTCACCCGCTCCAGGATGGGCAGGCCGAAGCCGAGGGTCTTGCCGGTGCCGGTCGGGGCCTGGCCGATGAGGTCGGTGCCGCGCAGGGCGATCGGGAGGGCGTACTCCTGGATCGCGAAGGCCCTGGTGATGCCCGCCGCGGCCAGCGCCTCCACGGTCTCGGCACGCACGCCGAGCTCGGCGAAGGTGGGGCTGTCGGCGCGCACGGGCGCGCGGGTCAGAGCGGGTACCAGAGCGGGTTCTGTGTCGATGTTCGGGTTGTCGGTCATGGAGTTCTACGGGTGCCTCTCGTGGTGCGCCCGTCGAAGTCCTGGGCGCGGTCTGGGTAGGGCGCGGGCCACACGCGAGAGAAGCTCACGGGCCGCACGCGCGTCGCCGCGGCGATTTGGCGGACAGCCGTGCGAACAGGCTGGACGCATCGACGTGGCGGCGACGCAGGCAAGTCTACCCGACGGAGGGATTCTGCACCTCAGGCCGAAGGTGACCGTGCTGCAGGAATGCTTCAGGGGGCCCCGGCCGGAGCCCCCTGAACGCGACGTGCCTAGCGGGTGGTGAAGCCGAACGGCCGGTTCGAGCTCTCGGCGATCTCCACGTAGGCCACCTTGGCGATCGGCACGATCACCTTGCGGCCCTTCTCATCGGTCAGGGTCAGGACGCTGTCCTTGGCCATCGCCTCGGTCACGAGCTGCTCGACCTCGGCCGGCGTCTGTGCGCTCTCCAGCGACAGCTCGCGCGGGGCGTACTGCACGCCGATCTTGACCTCCACTGGGGTCCCTCCCTCTCAGCAGTCTTCCGACATGAAGGCTAGCCGATTTCTCCGGACGTTCCGGGCGTTGACTCACCCTGCAGCGGGAAGCTGGCGATACCCCGCCAGACCAGGGCCGCGACCAGGGCTTCCGCCTCGCCCTTGGGAACCTGGCGGCCGGTCGCGAGCCAGTACTGGGCGGCCTGGCCGGAGACGCCGACCAGGCCGGCGGCGAGCAGCTCGGCCTTCTCCTGGCTCAGGCCGGTGTCCGAGACGACCGTGTCGGTGACCGCCGCGATGCAGCCCTGCTCCACCCGCTCGACGCGCTCGCGCACCTGCGGGTCGTTGCGCAGGTCGGACTCGAAGACCAGGCGGAAGGCCTCGCTCTCGTGGTCCATGAAGTCGAAGTACGCGCGGACGGCGCCCTTGACGCGTTCCTTGTTGTCGGGCGTGCTCAGCATGGCGCCGCGTACCTTGGCGATTATCGCGTCGCAGTGCGTGTCCAGCAGTGCCAGGTAGAGCTCGAGCTTGCCGGGGAAGTGCTGGTAGAGCACGGGCTTGGAAACGCCGGCCCGCTCCGCGATCTCGTCCATGGCCGCGGCGTGATAGCCCTGGGCCACGAAGATCTGCTGCGCGGCGGCAAGCAGTTGCTTACGGCGCGCGGAGCGCGGCAGGCGCGTGGGGCGCCCCGCCGTCTGTGCTCCGCCGGACGCAGCGGTCATGTCAACAACCTCCGGTGCTCGTTCCACCGCGCGCAGCAACGCGGATTGCCCGGTTCGTCGCCTGTCGCGTTCCGGGCGGGCAATTGTCGCGACGCTGCAACTTATCGCCACTGCAACCACACGGTAGCCTCAGCGTGGGGCAAGCGAGGAGCGCGTGGTGGACGAAACAGGGCATTCCGGTGACGCTGGTACCGCGGACGGCGGTACCGGAGCCGAGTCACGTGACCGTACCCTGTTGAACGGCTGGGCGGCGAGGGAAAGTCCCTGGTCCAACGCCGGTGCGGCGCTCGACTCGGAAACCGAGATCCCGGCCTGGCGACGCCCCGGCGCGGAGAGCCGCCCGTTCGGTCAGCGCCCCCTTCCGACGGACCCTCCGTCGGGTGACATCCGCCCGTTCGCGGCCCCGCCGCCGCCGTCGTTCACGCCCGCCCGCCCGTCGCCCGACGACTCCCCGCCGCGCACCGACGGTTCCGCCGGCCCCCGCTGGTCCGATGGCCGCGCGCGGTATGAGGACCTGCTCTCGTCCAACGGCGCCGAGCCCCGTCAGAACCAGCCGCCCCGGGCCGCCGAGCCGCCGGAGCGTCCTGACCCGCTGTCGCCCGAGCTGTTGCGCGCGAACGGTCACGAGACCACGGAGCTGCGTCCCGTCCCGCCGACCCTGCCGGCCAGCGCCCCGCCGTACCCGTATGAGGGCGACCTGGACGACGCCCGCCAGCAGCGGGCGGCGCTGCCCGCCGAGCAACCCTTCCCGGCGGTCCGGCCGGCCACTCCGGGCGGCCGCCGCCCCGACTGGTCGGCGCCCGAGTCCGCGCGGCACGCCCTGAACCCGCCGACGCCCGCCGAGGGGATGCCCCGGGTCGGCCCCGAGGCCTCCGAGGGCACGCGATCCGGTGATCAGCCGACGGTCCGTGCGTCGTACGATCCGTCCAGCTTCCCGCGCCGGTTGCCGTACCAGCCCCCGCAGCCGGCGTTCCCGGCCCGGCCGGCCGGCGAACCCGGCGCCCGCGACGCGGGGGAGCGACCCTTCTCCGCGTTGCCCCAGCGCGTCCCGGCCCAGCCGGACGTGCCCACCGTCCCGGAGCCGCCGTCCGTGGAGCCCTCGGCCGCGACCCCCGCGCTGGCCCGCATCGCGACGCACCTGCGCCGCGGTGACGTGCTGTCGTCGCACGAGCGGCAGGAGGGTTTCGACGTCAACGCCATCCTGGAGGCGGTCCGCGAGGTCGACGGCGTCCGGGATGCGGCCCTGCGGACCACCCCGGCCGGTGCGCACAGCCTGCGGCTGGACCTGGCCGAGGGCGCCGACCCGGCCGAGGTGAGCCGTCAGGTCGCCCGCCTGCTGCAGGACCGGATGGGCCTGGACGCCGCCATGCAGGGCGCCTCCCCGCTCGGAGCGCCCCCGCAGAGCCCGCCGTCCTCGGCGCCGCGCAGCCCCGCCCCGCCGTCCCCGGCACCCCGCTCGGCGCCTCCCGCGGGCCGCGCATCGCTGCCCGCACCGGCGCCCAGCTCACCGAGTGCCCAGGCCTCCGCGCCTCCCGCCGCCCCGGCGCCCCCGGCGCAGCCCGCGCCCTTCGTGCCGGCCCAGCCCAACCCGGCCGGCCGCCCGGCGCCGGCCGCGCCCGCGACGGTCGAGAACGTGCCGACCGGCTTCGACGCCGCCCCACCTCGCCCGCTGCTCGAGCCGGGCGAACCCCCCGCGCCGCGCGTGATGATCGAGAATGTCCAGGTCACGACCTTCGGCAGCGAAGCGACGGTACGCGTCCAGCTCGCCATCGGCACCCAGATCGCCGCGGGCGAGGCCACCGGCCCGGCGACCGACGGCTACCTGCTGCGGCTGTGCGCGATGGCGACGACGAGCGCCGTCGACGAGCTGCTCGTCCACTCGGACCACGCCGACGGCCCGGCGAAGTGCTTCGTCGAGCACGCGGCGGCCGTGCCGTTCGGGTCGATGCAGGTGGCCGTGGTCGTGGTCCTGCTCGCCACCGACGGCTGGGTCGAGCAGCTCGCCGGCTCGGCGGTCGTCACCGGTGACGACCGGCAGGCGATGGTCCGCGCCACACTGGCGGCCGTCAACCGGCGCCTCGAGGCACTCTTGTCCTGATGAAGGGCGCAAAACTCGCGGCGGACGACGTCCTGCCGCCCGACGGCGAGGTGCCACCGCCGTGGCCGGCCCGCCGGGTCACGATCGACGGCGCGATGCTGCACGTACGCGACACGCCCGCCACCGCCCCCGGCGCCGAACCGGCGGTCTACGTGCACGGCCTCGGCGGCTCGTCGCAGAACTTCACCGACCTCGCCGGGCTGCTCGCCGACCGCTTCGACGGCCAGGCCGTGGACCTGCCCGGCTTCGGCTACAGCGACCCCAGCCGGCGTTACTCCATCCCCGCGTTCGCCGACCGGCTCATCGGCTACCTCGAGGACGCCGGCCGCGGCCCCGTCCACCTGGTCGGCAACTCGCTGGGCGGCTCCATCTCCGTGCGCGTCGCCGCGCTGCGCCCCGACCTGGTGCGCACGCTCACCCTGATCACGCCCGCGATGCCGTTCCTCGACCCCCGGCGTACGGCGCAGGCGCAGGCGCTGCCGCTGCTCGCGCTGCCCCGGGGACACCGGATCCTCGGCTGGGCGATGGCCCGGATGACCGCCGAGGAGATGGCGCATCAGGTGCTGCTCGCCTGCTTCGGCGACACCACCAAGGTCAGCGCCCAGCGCCGGGCCGAGGCGATCGAGGAGATCAAGCTCCGCTACACCGTCGCCCACTACTCGCAGGCGTACCTGGGCACACTGCGAGGGCTGGCGTCGAGCTTCCTGCGGGCCTACCTGCCGGGGGCCAACTCGCAGTGGCGCCTCGCCGCCAGGATCACGGCACCGACGCTGGTCATCGGCGGCCTCAAGGACGGGCTGGTGGACCCCCGGGTGCCGGCCCGCGTCGCCAAGGTGATCCCGGACAGCCGGCTGCTGATCCTGCCCGGCGTCGGGCACGTGGCGCAGATGGAGGTGCCGCGGCTGGTCGCCCGGGCGGTGGTCGGCATGCTGGAGGACGTCGGCTCACCGGTGGGCTAGCAGTTCCGAGGTGTGGCACGCTGGCGGGAGATGATCCACACCCGTATGCCGCGCGTCTGGTTCGCGGTCCCGATGGCGGTCGCCCTGCTGCTGGCAGGCGGCATGCTGCTGCCCACGGTGTGGTCGTCGGCCGAGGCGCCGCCCGCCCCGGCACCACCTTCCGCCTCCGTCGCGCCTCCTGCTCCCGCCGTGCCGACGCCCACCTCGGCCGCCCCCATCCCTGTCGCGCAGAACCCCCTGGCGCTGCCCGGCAAGGTCCCGGTCCACGGATCCGGCAAGTTCGACTACGCGTCCGGACAAAGCAAGATTTTCGGTACGCGCGGAGCCGTGCGCCGCTTCCGCGTGGCGGTGGAGCGCGGCAGCAACGAGGACGTCGCCGAGTTCGCCGCGCAGGTGGAGGCGACCCTGGGCGACAGCCGGAGCTGGATCGGCGACGGGAGGCTGCGGCTGCAGCGCGTGGCCGGCACTGTGCCCGCGAGCTTCACGGTGTACCTGGCCACCCGGGACACGGCCGGGCGGATGTGCCGTGACGGAGGCGTCGACATCGTCGTGGGCGGGCGACCGTACACGTCGTGCCGGACCACCGGGCGGGCGATCATCAACCTGGACCGGTGGCGCCTGTCGGCCGCGCCGTACCTCGCGGCCCGGGTGCCGCTCGCCGTCTACCGCCAGTACGTGGTCAACCACGAGGTCGGACACGAGCTGGGCCGGCAGCACGAGGGCTGCCCGAAGCGCGGCGGACCGGCGCCGGTCATGGTGCAGCAGACCCTCACGCTGCGCGGATGCGTCCCGTACGCCTGGCCCCGCCGAGGCGGTCGGTCGCTGCGCGGGGCGGCTGTCTGACCTCCGCGGAAACGCCTCTGACGCCCTGCCGCCTCTGGCACGCTGGCGGTGTCATGGCGAAGACGGCACCCGCCCGGCGCCGCACGGTGCAGCGCATCACGGACGCGGATCTCGAGGCCTACGTGGCGGCGGCCGCGCAGTGGCGGCGACCGGCGTCCCATCACCGGCATCCCGTGCGGCTGATCCTGCTTCTGCTGCTCACTGCGCTGGTGTTGGTGGGAGGCCGGTTGATCCGGAACACCCCTGATCCCGAGGTCCGGGCGGTCGTGTCGGTGGCGCCCAGTGCTCAGCCCGTACCCGTGAAAGCCGTCACCACCGAGCCGCGTGCCACCGGCGACTTCGTCCGGGCCCGGGGGAAGGGGCCGGTGCTGGGCAGCGGCGGAACCCTGCGCCGGTTCCAGGTGGCGGTGGAGACGGGGATCGCCCGGAGCGCGGACGGGTTCGCCGGCGAGGTGGACCGGATCCTCGGTGACCGGCGGAGCTGGATCGCCGGTCGCGACCACCGGCTGCAGCGCGTGCCGGAGGGGAACCGGGCGCAGTTCACCGTCTACCTGGCCACGGCCCGGACGTCCGAGCGGATGTGTGCCGAGGCGGGACTTCGGACCGACGGGTACACCTCGTGCCGGCTCGAGGGTCGCGTGATCATCAACTGGGACCGGTGGCAGCACGGCGTGCCGCGCTACGGGGCACCGCTGGCGGTCTACCGGGCGTACGCGATCAACCACGAGGTCGGGCACGAGCTCGGGCACGGCCACGAGTCCTGTCCCGGCGACGGGAAGCCCGCGCCGGTCATGATGCAGCAGACCTATGGGCTCGGCGGGTGCGTCGCGAACGCGTGGCCCTACCTCGGCGGCCGGCGGTACGCGGGCAACCCCGCCGACTGACGATTCATTCCCCATCCCGCATGTCGGGCCGGTGTTGCACGTCATGCCCACAGCCCCGATCCACGAGCAACAATGGTGGCGCACCCGACCGTCAACCCGGGGAGTTCACCGTGTCACTGCCCCCGCTCGTCGAACCGGCCGCCGAGCTGTCCGTCGATGAGATCCGCCGCTACTCCCGTCACCTGATCATCCCCGACGTCGGGATGGACGGGCAGAAGCGGCTCAAGAACGCCAAGGTGCTCGTCGTCGGCGCCGGTGGCCTGGGCTCCCCGGCGCTGCTCTACCTGGCCGCGGCCGGGGTGGGCACGCTCGGCATCGTGGACTTCGACACCGTCGACGAGTCGAACCTGCAGCGCCAGATCATCCACGGCGTCTCCGACGTCGACCGGCCCAAGGCCGAGTCCGCCGCGTCGAGCATCCGCGAGATCAACCCGCTGGTGAACGTGGTCATCCACAACACCGCGCTCGACCGCGACAACGTCAAGGAGATCTTCGGCCAGTACGACCTCATCGTCGACGGCACCGACAACTTCGCGACCCGCTACATGGTCAACGACGCGGCGGTGCTGCTCGGCAAGCCGTACGTCTGGGGTTCGATCTACCGCTTCGACGGCCAGGCCTCGGTCTTCTGGGAGGAGCACGGTCCCTGCTACCGCTGCCTCTACCCGGAGCCCCCGCCGCCCGGCATGGTCCCGTCCTGCGCCGAGGGCGGCGTGCTCGGCGTGCTGTGCGCGTCGATCGGCTCGATCCAGGTCAACGAGGCGATCAAGCTGATCACCGGCATCGGCGAGCCGCTGGTCGGCCGGTTGATGGTCTACGACGCCCTGGAGATGGAATACCGCAAGATCAAGGTTCGCAAGGACCCGAACTGCGCGCTGTGCGGCGAGAACCCCACGGTCACCGACCTCCTCGAGGACTACGAGGACTTCTGCGGCGCCGTCTCCACGGAGGCCCAGGAGGCCACGCTCAACGCGACGATCACCGCCCGCGAGCTCAAGGAATGGCAGGACTCCGGCAAGGACGTCTTCCTGGTCGACGTCCGCGAGCCGGCCGAGTGGGAGATCAACCGCATCCCCGGCGCGACCCTGATCCCCAAGGGCGACATCCTCTCGGGCGAGGCCCTGTCCCGCTTCCCGCAGGACCGTCAGATCGTCCTGCACTGCAAGTCGGGCGTCCGCTCGGCGGAGGCTCTCGCCGCCCTGAAGGCGGCCGGCTTCAAGGACGCGGTGCACGTCCAGGGCGGCATCGTCTCCTGGGTCAACACGGTCGACCCGTCGCTGCCGTCGTACTGAACCGTCCATCGGCCCCAATCGCTGCTGGTAGCCGGCCCGCTGGGCGCGTAGCGTCTCGGTAGTGGTCGATATTGATGCCGCCATCGGGTACGTCGTGGCCCACGGCGACCCGGTCGAGCGGGCCCGGCTGTCCTACCTGCGCACCGGCAGCCAGCCGCCACCGGCCGTTCTCGACCGCATCGAGAGCGGACAGACCCCGGCGGGCGGCTGGCCTGCGGGCGGCGACGGCTCGGTGCCGTCGGTGGACGCCACCTGCTTCCGCCTGTCCGAGCTCGACGACCTCGGCGGCCTCCGAGGGCCCCAGGTGGACCGCGCCCTGGCCTGGCTGGCGAGCGTCCAGCACGCCGACGGGACCTGGCAGGAGGACGAGTCCCTGGCCGCGGAGGCCCCGGCGTGGGCCATGCCGGGCGACCCCGAGGCCACGCTGTACCTGACCGCGGTGGCCGGCTTCTGGATGACGGTCGCCGACGTGGAAGCCCATCCCCACCACGAGGAACCAGCCCGGTACGCCGCCAACCTCACGGCCGCGGCCCGGCACGTGGTCGCCCAGCTGCGTCCCGACGGCACCTGGCCGTCGTTCCTGGCGGCCGGGTGGCACGCGGCGGGGCTCCTGCACGAGCAGCAGTTCTTCTACGAGTCGGCCCGGATGCAGCTCGTGCTGAGCGACCGCCTGCCGGACATGTCGCCGGCGGACGTGGCGAGCATGGCGGCCGCCCTGCGCCGGGTCAATCTGGGGGACGACTGGCTGTTGCAGAGCGCCAGGAAGCGGCTGGGGGAGACCCAGCGGACCGACGGCGGCTGGGACAGCGACGAGGGGCCGGTCTTCGACGTCAACACCACGCTGATCGCCATCAGAGCCTGCCGCTGACCAGCTTCGCGATGCGGTTGACGCCTTCGACCAGGTCTTCGTCGGCCAGTGCGTAGGAGAGGCGCAGGTATCCGGGGGTGCCGAACGCCTCGCCGGGCACCACCGCGACTTCGGCCTCGTCGAGGATCAGGTCGGCCAGCTCCAACGACGAGGCCGGTCGGCGCCCCAGCAGCCCCTTGACGGACGGGTACACGTAGAAAGCGCCCTGCGGTTCCGGGCAGTGGACCCCCGGGATCTCGTTGAGCAGGCGCACGATCGTGCGGCGCCGCCGGTCGAACACCTGCCGCATCCGATGCACCGCGGACAGATCGCCGCTGACCGCCGCCAGTGCGGCGGCCTGGGCCACGTTGCAGACGTTGGACGTCGTGTGCGACTGCAGATCGGTGGCAGCCTTGATCACGTCGCGGGGGCCGGACATCCAGCCGACCCGCCAGCCGGTCATCGCAAACGTCTTGGAGACGCCGTTGAGCACCACGGTGCGCTCGGCGAGCTCGGGCACCGCCACCGGCAGCGAGTGGAACTCGGCGTTGCCGTACACGAGATGCTCGTAGATCTCGTCGGCGACGACCATCAGGTCGTGGTCCAGCGCCCAGCGGCCGATCTCCTCGAGCTGAGCGCGGGAACAGACGGCACCGGTCGGGTTGGACGGTGAGCACATCAGCAGCACCCGGGTCCGCGGCGTCCGCGCCGCCTCCAGCTGCTCGGTGGTGACCAGATGGCCCGCCGCCTCATCGGTCATGACGGTGACCGGCACGCCGCCGGCGAGCTTGACCGCCTCCGGGTAGGTGGTCCAGTACGGCGCCGGCAGCAGCACCTCGTCGCCCGGGTCGAGCAGCGTCGCGAAGGCCTGATGAACGGCCTGCTTGCCGCCGTTGGTGACGATGACCTGCGCGGGCTCGATCTGCTGGCCGGAGTCGCGGCGCACCTTGCGTGCGATGGCCGCGCGCAGCTCGGGCAACCCCCCGGCCGGCGTGTACTTGTGAGTCCTCGGGTCCCGGCACGCTCGCGCCGCGGCGTCCACGATGTAGCCGGGGGTGGGAAAGTCGGGCTCCCCGGCCCCGAAGCCGATGACCGGCCGGCCCGCGGCCCGCATCATCTTCGCCCTCGCGTCGACGGCCAGCGTCGCGGATTCGGCGATGCCGGAGACCCGCTCGGAGATGCGCCGCATGGTCACCGCACGAGCCACGAGCCGAAAAGGCGGTGCAGCAACGGCACGACCACCCAGACCATCAGCGCGACCATGACCGGCACGATCACCGCGAATCGGCCGGCCATGGGAAGCGGCTCCAGCACCGGCGCAGCCACAGCGACCCCCGTCGTGATGAGCGGATACAGCGCGGCCACCATCAGCGCCCACAACTTCCAGCGCACCGGTTGGTCCCGTCTCACCCTCTGTGTCATGCACCGAGCCTGCGGGGCCGGCGTGAGCCGGACCAGACCGCGGGATGCCTAGCAGCCACGCACCCAGGCTGCACCGGACGGCAGCTGCCACACTGGGCCCATGGCGCCACCCAACCCGCTCGGCGAGTTCCTCCGTGCGCGCCGTGCACGTCTCCAGCCGCAGGACATCGGACTACCGCCAACAATCGGCCGCCGCCGTACTGCCGGACTGCGCCGCGAGGAACTGGCCGCGGTCGCCGGGCTGAGCGTCGACTACTACATCCGTCTCGAGCAGGGCCGCGAACGCAATCCAGGCCCGGCCGTCATCGTCTCGCTCGCCCAGACGCTGCGGCTCGACGCCGACGAACGCCGGCATCTGCACCGGCTCGCCGACCATGCCGCCGGGCGCCAGGCGGAGCGGCCACCGCCGCGCCCGGCGGTGAGCGCGGCCACCCTCGGCATGCTCGAGCACCTCCGCCCCTGGCCGGCGCTGATCCTCGCGCGCACCGGGGACATCCTCGCCTGCAACCCCGAGGGGCTGGCGCTGTACGCCGGCCTCGACGAGTGGCCCGAATCGCGGCGCAGCATCATCCGCTACATCTTCACGCACCCGGCAGCACGGTCAGTGCTGGCCCCTTGGCAGTGGTTCGCAGCCACCAGCGTCGCCAACCTGCGCCACTGGACCGGCACCGACCCCGACGCCCCGGACCTGCGCCGCATCCACGACGAGCTCGCCGCCGTCAGCGCCGACTTCCGCCGGCTGTGGGCACGCCACGACGTCCGCCCGCGCCGGACCAGCCACAAGACGTTCCACCACCCCGGCATCGGCGACATCACCCTGACTCACCAGACCTTGCACGTGGACGACTCCTCCACCCGGCTGAGCCTCTATCAGCCCGAACCCGCGTACGCCGACCAGGTCGCGCTCCTTGCGCACACCCTCGAAACCCACTTGTCGGAGTGAGTACTCACTCCGTATGGTGGTGGCATGACACCCATGACCGACCGGCGTCGAGCGCCGGGTATGACCGCCGAAGAACGCCGCGACACCATCGTCCGCGCCGCCCTGCCGCTGGTGGCCGAGCGCGGCGCCGCCGTGACCACCGCTCAGATCGCCCGCGCGGCGGGGATCGGGGAGGCCACCATCTTCCGCGTCTTCGCGGACAAGAACGAGGTGCTGCAGGCCTGCATCGCCGCCGCGATGGACCCCACCCTCGCCCTGCGGGAACTGCGGTCGATCTCCCTGGACCAGCCGCTGGTGGCGCGGCTGGTGGAGGCGGTGAACGCGCTGGACGCCTACTTCGGACGAATGGGCGCGGTCATCGGCGCGGTGCACGCCTCCGGCACTCCGCACCGCCGGCCCGGCACCGAAGCCGTCGATCCCGCACGGCCCCGCGGCCGGTCGGCCGACCGGGACGCCGCGCAGGCCGCGACCCGGCAGGCCGTCCTGGAGCTCTTCCAGCCCGACGAGGCGGAGCTGCGCTTGCCGGCCGAGGCGGCGACCGACGCCTTCCTCAGCATGTTCTTCGGCCGCGGCGGCTCACGCGCCACGACACCCGCGACGACGGAACAACTCGTGGACCTGTTCCTCCACGGAGCCGTTCAGCGGGTGTGACCGTTGCCCGTGACGATGTACTTCGTCGACGTCAGCTCCGGCAGCCCCATCGGCCCTCGCGCGTGCAGCTTCTGCGTGCTGATGCCGATCTCCGCCCCGAACCCGAACTCCCCGCCGTCCGTGAACCGCGTCGACGCGTTGATCATCACCGCCGCAGCGTCCACTCTGGCCGCGAACCGCCGGACCGCCGTCGTGCTCTCGCTGACGATCGCCTCGGTGTGTCCGGTGCCGTAACGCCGGATGTGGTCCAGCGCGTCGTCCAGCGAGTCCACGACCGCGACCGAGATGTCGGCCGACAGGTACTCCTTGCCCCAGTCCTCGGATGTCGCCGGCACCACGCCGTCGAAGGCCGCCACCCGGGGGTCGCCGTGGATCGTCACGCCCGCGTTGATGAGCTCCTCGATCACCAGCGGCAGGAACGAATCCGACAGCGCCGAGTGCACCAGCAGCGACTCGGCCGTGTTGCACGTCGACAGCCGCTGCGTCTTGGAATTCAGCACCACGCCGAGCGCCTTCTCCAGGTCCGCGGCCTCGTCCACGTACACGTGGCAGTTGCCCACGCCGGTTTCGATGACCGGGACGGTCGACTCCTCGACCACCGTCTTGATCAGCGATGCCCCGCCGCGGGGGATCAGCACGTCGACCAGCCCGCGCGCCCGCATCAGCTCCTTGACCGAGTCGCGGGTCGTGGCGTCGAGCAGCTGCACCGCGTTCGCAGGGAGGCCGGAGTCCGCGATCGCCTTGCGCAGCACCGAGACGATCGCCGCGTTGGAGCTCATCGCCGAGCTCGAACCGCGCAGCAGGGCCGCGTTTCCGCTCTTGAGACAGATGCCGGCCGCGTCGGCGGTCACGTTCGGGCGGCCCTCGTAGATGATGCCGACCACGCCGAACGGCACCCGGACCTGACGCAGCTCCAGGCCGTTGGCCAGCGTCGACCCGCGGATCACGTCGCCGACGGGGTCCGGCAGGGCGGCCAGCTGCCGCAGGCCGTCGGCCATCGCGGCGACCCGGTCCGGGGTCAGGGTGAGGCGGTCGATCATCGCTTCCGGCTGGCCACCGGTACGGGCGTTGTCGATGTCCACCGCGTTCGCGGCGACGATGTCCTCGGTGCGTTCGACGAGGCGTTCCGCCATCAGGAGCAGTGCGGCGTCCTTCTCCGATCGGGTGGCGGCGGCGAGGTCGATCGCGGCGACCCGGGCCTCGGCGGCCTGCTGAAGCACAGTCATGATCACTCCTGGGAGGTTCAGAGAAGGACCAGGTCGTCGCGGTGCACGACCTCTCGTTCATATCCTGGCCCGAGGGCCGCCGCCAGCTCCGGCGTGGACCGCCCGAGGAGGGCGGGAAGTTCTACGGCGTCGTAGTTCACCAGGCCTCGGGCCACCGGGGCCCCCGAGTCGGCGTCGACCAGGTCGACCGGGTCGCCGGCCGCGAACGAGCCGTCCACCGCCGTGATGCCCGCGGGCAGCAGCGACTTGCGGCGGGCGACCACCGCGGCCACGGCACCCGCGTCGAGGTGCAGCCGGCCGCGGGGGGACGTCGCGTGGGCGAGCCAGAACAGCCGGGCGGTGGGCCGGGTCGGCATCGCCTGGAAGAGGGTGCCGACCTCCTCGCCTTCCAGCACCGGGCCGGCCATCGGCGCCGCGGTCAGCACGACGGGGATGCCGAAGCCCGTGGCGATGCGGGCGGCTTCGACCTTGGTCACCATGCCGCCCGTGCCGACACCCGCCTTGCCCGCGGAGCCGATGGCGATGCCCTCCAGGTCCGCCTCGTCGCGTACGGAGGTGATGCGGCGGGATGCCGGGTCCGCGGGGTCGCCGGTGTAGAGGGCGTCCACGTCGGAGAGCAGGATCAGCAGGTCCGCCTGGACGAGGGCGGCGACGAGGGCGGCGAGGCGGTCGTTGTCGCCGAAGCGGATCTCCTCGGTGGCGACCGTGTCGTTCTCGTTCACGATCGGCAGCGCGCCCAGGTCGAGCAGCTTGCGCAGGGTCCTGTACGCGTTGCGGTAGTGGGCGCGCCGGGTCACGTCGTCGACGGTGAGCAGCACCTGGCCCACCGTGAGGCCGTGGCGGGCGAAGCCGGCCGCGTACCGTCCGATCAGCAGGCCCTGACCCACCGAGGCCGCCGCCTGCTGGGTGGCGAGGTCGCGCGGTCGCCGGCGCAGCCTGAGCGGCGCCAGGCCCGCGGCGATGGCGCCGCTGGAGACCAGCACCACCTCCCGGCCCTGGGTGGCATGCCTGCCCAGCACGTCGACCAGGGCGTCGACCCGCTGCTCGTCGATCCCGCCGGCGGCCGTGGTCAGCGAGGACGACCCCACCTTGACGACGACGCGGCGGGCACCGGTCACCTCTTCGCGCACCTGCACCATTCTGCTCGCCGGGGTCGGCGAACCCCGGCGCGGATCCCATATCGTGGCGACGGTGACACCGCAGGAGTACGTCGAAGAGGTGCTGCGGCTCGTGGAGAGCATCCCCGAGGGCCGGGTCATGTCCTACGGCGCGGTGGCCGACGCCCTCGCCGAGCGGTCGGGCCGGAACTCGCCGCGTCAGGTGGGGACGATCATGGCTCGCCACGGCGGCGGCGTTCCGTGGCATCGGGTGGTGACCGGTTCCGGGCGCATGCCGCCGGGGCACGAGCAGGAGGCGAGGCAGCGCTTGCTGAGCGAAGGAGTGCCCCTGAGGGGCGATCACGTGGACATGGCCCGCGCCGGCTGGACGCCCTGATGGAGGCGGGACGGCCGAGCCGCACGGCGTACAGCGCGGCGCGGTACCGGGCGGCACATCAGGTCATGGACGGCGGGGCGATCTTCGCGGACCCGCTGGCCGTGCGGATCGTCGGGGAGGCGCCGGACACCGAGGAGGCGCCGGGCCGCCGGGGGCAGCGGCTGTTCATCGCCGCGCGGGCCCGTTTCGCCGAGGACGCCCTGGCCACGGCCGTGGCTCGGGGTACGCGGCAGGTGGTGGTGCTCGGCGCCGGCCTGGACACGTTCGCCTATCGGAACCCGTACCCGGGGCTGGAAGTGGTCGAGGTCGACCACCCGGACACCCAGGCGTGGAAGCGGCGGCGGCTGCGGGACGAGGGGATCGAGGTGCCGGCGACGCTGACCTACGTGCCGGTGGACTTCGAGAAGGAGTCGCTGGGTGACAGGTTTGCGGCGCGGCCGGGGGCCTTCTTCATGTGGCTCGGCGTCGTGCCTTATCTCAGCCGTGAGGGGGTCGACGAGACCCTGGGCTTCGTCGCGGGGGTCGACCGGGCCGAGGTGGTGTTCGACTACGCGATGCCGACGGCGTCGATGTCGGCCGAGCGGCGGGCGTCCCTGGAGGCGCGGGCGGCCCGGGCGGCGCGCGTCGGGGAGCCGTGGCGGTCGTCCTTCATGCCGGCCGAGGTGGCCATGCTGCTGCGGGAGAGCGGGTTCGGCGAGATCGAGGATCTCGGGCCGGCGGAGCTCGCGGCCCGCTATTTCGGCCGGCCCGACGTGCCGAAGGACACCCCGGGCGGGCACCTGCTGCACGCGCGGAAGCTCTAGCGGATCCCGATCCAGGACATCGCGCCGCGCATCTGGAACTCGAAGAACTCGCGGCGCTCGTCGATGGTGTTGTTGAGCTGCCCGAACAGCTCCGCGCTGACCGCGCCGCAGCAATGGATCCAGCCGGCCATGCAGCGGGCGACCAGCTGGGGAGGTACGCCCGGCGCCGCGCGTTCGGCCACCCCTGCGAGTTCCGCGCCCAGTCGTCCGCCGACGGGCCGGCCGATCTCGACCCGGCCGGCGGCCGCGGCCTCCTGCACGACGCGGCCGAGCGCCAGGATCACCCGGATCGCCGGGCCGACCGTGTCGCTGGGGGCCTGGTATCCGGGCACCGGGCTGCCGTAGATCAGCGCCCACTCGTGCGGGTTGGCCAGCGCCCAGTCCCGTACGGCGTGACACACCGCGAGCCAGGAGCCCTGCTCCGCGGCGGCTTCGGCGGCGGCGCCCAGGGCGTCGTACGCGTCGATGATCAGCGCCGTGAGCAGCTCGTCCCGGCTGGCGAAGTAGCGGTAGACCGCCGAGGACGCCATGCCGAGCTCCCGGGCGACCGCCCGCAGCGACAGGTTCGCGCCGTCGGTGGCGAGGTGGCGGCGCGCGGCGGCCTTGATCTCGTCGGTCATCTCGGCGCGGAGCCGGGCACGGATCGAGGCAGCGGTCATGTGAACAGTGTGCCATACCGAGAGCACTGCTCTTGACGGCGAGCGCGGATCGGTGTTTCCTATGGAGAGCAGTGCTCACAAAGGAGAACGCTATGGCAACCCAGGTCGTCGTCGGTGCCGGACCGGTCGGTTCGGCGGTAGCCCGCCTGCTCGCCGACGAGGGCGAGACCGTCCGCGTCGTCACCCGCAGCGGGTCGGGACCCGAGCACCCGTTGATCGAACGCATCGCGGCGGACGCCGCCGACGCCGGCCGCCTGTGCGAGCTGACCCGGGGCGCGGCCGTGATCTACAACTGCGCGAACATGGCGTACACGAGATGGCCGGAGCTCTGGCCGCCGGTCTCCGCCGCGATGATCAATGCGGCGAGGGAGAACGACGCCGTCCTGGCCATCACCGGCAACCTCTACGGGTACGGCCCGCAGCCGGGCGGCCGGATGACCGAGCGCACCCCGCTCGCCGCGACCGGCCGCAAGGGGCGGGTCCGGATCGCCATGTGGGAGGACGCGCTCGCGAGCGGGATCCGGACGTTCGAGGCCCGGGGCTCGGACTACGTCGGCGCCGGCGCGGACGGCGTCTTCTCCGCCGTGCTGCTCCCGGCGATCGCCAAGGGACGCACGGCGTGGCTGCCCGGCGACCCGGACGCGCCGCACACCTGGACGTACATCGGCGACATGGCCCGCACGCTGGTCACCCTGGCCCGCGACGAGCGCGCCTGGGGCCTGGCCTGGCACGTGCCGTCGCAGCCCGCCGTCAGCGTCCGCGAGCTGGCCGCCCGCTACGCCGAGCTGACCGGCAGCCCCGCGGTCGCGGTCCGGCGCCTGCCGCGCTGGGTCATGCGCACGGCCGGCCTGGCCGTGCCCATGGCGCGCGAGCTCGCCGAGATGGACTACCAGTTCTACGGGCCGTTCCTGCTGGACTCGCGCGAGACGGCGGACACGTTCGGCCTGACCGCGACCGACCTGGACGTGGTGCTGCGCGAGGAGAGTCAGAGCAGCAGGCCGACCCCGTCGCGGCGCGGATCGCCGGCCGCGCCGCCCACCCCCACGGCGGTGACCCCGCCGAAGTAGTGGTTGATCTCGGGCCACTCGTGCAGCTGCCAACCGGCCTCCACCAACGCCTCCAGCTCGTCGCGCGGATAGCCCGGCTCGGCGTGGACCGTGTCGTCGACCACGTGGAACCGCGGCCTCGCGATGGCCGCCGGCATGTCCAGGCCGTCGGCCAGCACCCCGATCAGCGTGTCCACCAGCGCGGTGCGGATCCGTGACGCCCCGGCGGAGCCGATGGCCACCGCCAGCGCCCCGGACTCGTCGATCACCACCAGCGGGCACATGTTCGACGACATCCGGCGGCCGGGGGCGAGGTCGTCGGTGATCAGCTCGCCCTCGCCGAGCATGGAGTTGAGGTTGATGCCGAGGCCGGGCAGCCAGACCGCCGCGCCGAGCCCCATCGTCGTGGTGATCACGCAGGCGTTGCCCTCGGGGTCGACCACCGAGACGTTGGTGGTGTCGCCGATCTTCTGCCGGCCCCGGTCGCGCAGCGCCGCGGCCACGGCGACGGCCCGGTCGGGGCGGGGCAGCGCGGCCAGGTCGGCGGGGAGCGCCGCGATCGTGTCCACCGTCCGATTGAGATCGTGGCGGGCCCGCACCCGGTAGCTGCCGAGCATCGCGTGGTCGACCGGCGTCTCCAGCACCCGGTAGCCGGCGAGGTCCATCGGGCCCAGGGCGCCGCCGGCCGCGCGTACCGTCTCGACCGTCAGCGCTGCGTACGCCCCGGTGTAGAAGAGGGCAGGGCCTTCCTCGGCGAGCGCCTCGAACGCCGTCGCCAGGCCGGGGTGGAACAGCCGGTCGCCGCCCTGCAGCAGCTGCCCGCCCGGCGCGTAGATGTCGGCACCGTCACCGTGAGCGAGCGCCGGCGCGCAGGCGTCGAGCGTGCGCGCGTGGGCGGGTGGCAGCTCGACACCGGCCACGGCCAGCTCGTAGGCCGGTGTCACCAGCGCGGCCCAGGGCAGCCGTCCCCAGCGCCGGTGCACCTCGCCGCAGCCGGCGGGCACGCCCGGCACCGCCACGCTGGCCCCGCCGATCGAGTAGACCTGCGGCACCCCGCCGAAGAACACGTCGACCGCCACCATCGGGCCCGGCCTGCGGTCGCCGTCGGTGCCCGGGACCGAGACGAAGAAGTCGAGACAGGTCACCTCGCCCGAGGCGGCGTCGAAGTACGTGGCGAACCCGCCACCGCCCAGTCCGGTGTAGACGGTCTCGGCGGCGCAGGTCGCGAGCACGGCGGCGACCGCGGCGTCGGCGGCCGTCCCGCCGGCGCGCAGGATCCGCAGCCCCGCCTCGGCCGTCGCCGGATGGCTGGCGGCGACCCCGGCGGCGACCCGTCCCGTCCGTGGGGAAATCTCCATTGGGCGAAGCGTAGGCGCCGCGGCCCACCCGTGGTTACGATCCGCGTCCATGACGACAGCCGGTCCCTCCTGCGACGTACGGCAGGGCAAGCGCCTGCCGCGTCGCACGCTGGCCGGCTACGCCCTCGGTTCGCTGGTCACGGGCCCTTTCGGCACCGTGCCCGGTCTGCTCCTCCTGCCCTATCTGACGGACACCCTCGGCGTCGCCGCGGGTGTCGCAGGACTTCTGGTGCTGCTGCCGAAGGCGTGGGACGTGCTCGTCAACCCGGTCGCCGGCCGCGTCTGCGACCGCAGCGGCGAGCGCCGGCCCTTCCTGCTCGGCGCGGGCCTGCTGCTCGCCGTCCTCTTCGCAGCGATCTTCGCCGGACCGGTGGGCACCGGCGGCCGGGCCGGCGCCTACGTCGCCGCGACCTTCCTCGCCGCGGCCACCGCGTTCGCCTTCTTCCAGGTGCCGTACGTCGCGATGCCCGCCGAACTGACCGCCGGATACGCCGAACGCACCCGCCTCATGACATGGCGGGTCGCCGTCCTGGCCCTGGCCATCCTGGTCTCGGGGGCGCTCGCCCCGCTGGTGGTCGACCTGGGTGGCGGCGGCCTGGCCGGCCACCGGTGGTCCGGCGCGTTCGTCGGCGCCCTCATCGTCGTGGGCACCCTGGGTGCCTTTTTCGGTACGCGCACAGCAGACTCCCGTGCCGCATCGGCATCTGAACCCAGCCTGCGCGGCCAACTGAGAATCGCGGCATCCAACGTGCCGTTCCGTGGTCTCCTCGCCTGTTGGGTGGTCCAGGCCGCCGGCATCGGCACCATGCTCGCGGGCGTGCAGTACTTCGCCGACCACGTCATCGTGCAGGAGTCCGGAGCGACCTTCCTCTTCGCCGCGTTCGTCGGCCCGGCCCTGCTCGTGATGCCCGCCTGGAGCCGGGTAGGTGCCCGCCTCGGCAAGCTGCGTGCGCTCATCGTCTCCTCCCTTCTCTTCGCCGCCGGCGCCCTCGCCCTGCTCGCGGCCGGATCGCTGCCGGTCACCGTCGCCTACCTGACCGTGGCCGTGATCGGCTGCGGTTACGCCGGCCAGCAGGTCTTCGCGATGGCGATGCTCCCCGACTGCATCGACCACGAGACTGCCAGAACCGGCCGCCGCCAGGCGGGCGTCTTCACCGGCCTGTGGACAGCGGGCGAAACACTCGGCCTCGCGCTGGGCCCGGGCGTGTATGCCCTGGTCCTTCAGCTGTTCGGATACGCCTCGTCATCCACAGGGGAGGCTGCGGTGCAGGATGCGACGGCCCGGCTGGGCGTGCTGCTCGGCTTTACGCTCATCCCTGCCCTGCTCGTGGCGGCGGCGGTCCTGCTGCTGCGGCGTTACGACGACCGACCGGGGAGACGCTGATGCCGCCCGAGGGGGAGCTGGTCCGGGTGCTCAACGAGCTCCGGCCGGACGAGATGGCCCTGCACGGCTGGGTGCGTACCCGGGTGAACGCCTCGATCGTGCGGGAGCTGGCCTGCCTGGACCACGGCATGCGGGTCGAGGAGCACCGGCAGGGGATCGAGGAGGTGCTGGACGCCCGCCGGCTGCCGGAGTGGCTGGCCTGGGCGCCGGGCGAGGTGCTGTCGCTGGCGGGCTTCGAGAGACCGGCCGACCCGGATCGCCGGCCGGGTTCCGCGGGGTGGCGTCAGCACGTCGCGCGGCTGTTCGCCTGCCTGGTGCTGGTCCGCACGATCGACCAGGTCGTGCCGGCCGAGACCCTCGCGGCGCTGGTCGAGTCGGCGCTGGAGCTCGGCCCGGAGGCGACCGGGCAGGCGGTGCGCTACCTGGCGTGGTGCCGCCTGCACGAGCCGGGCGCCTGGCGCGACGACGCCGAGGCGCTGCCGTTCCTGACCCTCGGGCTGTTTCTGCTGCGCCCGGAGGAGGACCGGCTGGCCCGGACGTTCGTGAGTGAGGTCGAGGCGCTGGACGCCGCCCGATGGTCGCCGACGGCGGCGTTGAGGAAGACAGCCGGTGGCGACGGCTGGCGGCTCTGGCGGAGGCTGGTCGCCGACCGAACCACCGCGTCCACGGAGTTGCCGCGTGCCTGGTTCGGAGTGCAGGAGGACGCGTGATCGAGGGGTTGCCGGCGCACGGCGTACCGGCCGAGCAGGTGCTCGCGGAGCTGCGCGGGTTGCGGGAGGCGGACCTGCCCACGCACGGCGGGCGGCTGTTCGCGTACGTCTACGACCCCGACGTGCCGGGCCTCGACGAGCTGGCGCGGGCCGCGTACGCGATCTCGGCGCACGTCAACGGCCTGGACCCGACCGCCTTCCCCTCCCTGCTCGCCATGGAGAACGCGCTGGTGGCCGCCGCCGGGCGGCTGCTCGGCGCGGGACCCGCGACGGCCGCGCCCGCGATGGTGGGCAGCGTGACCAGCGGCGGCACCGAATCGCTGCTGCTGGCGGTCAAGGCGGCCCGCGACGCGGCGACCACGAGGGAGCCGCGGATCGTCGTGCCCTCGACGGCGCACGCCGCGTTCGCCAAGGCCGCGCACTACCTGCGGGTGGCGCTGGACGTCGTCCCGGTCGGCGACGACCTGCGCGCCGACGTCGCGGCGACGGCCGAGCGGATCGGGCCGGACACCGTGCTGATCGCCGGTTCGGCGCCGTCCTACGCGCACGGCGTCGTCGACCCGATCCCGGAGCTGGCCGCCCTCGCCGCCGAGCGGGGTGTGCGCTGCCACGTCGACGCCTGCTTCGGCGGCTGGGTGCTGCCCTACCTGCGGCGCCTCGGCGCCGGCCTGCCGGCCTTCGGCTTCGACGTGCCCGGCGTCACCAGCGTCTCGGTCGACCTGCACAAGTACGCGTACGCGCCCAAGGGCGTCTCCCTCCTGCTGCACCGCGACGCCTCGCTGCGCCTGCCGCAGTACTTCGCGTACGCGGACTGGCCGGGCTACACGATGATCAACCCGGTGGTCTCGTCCACCCGGTCCGGCGGTCCGATCGCCGCGGCCCTCGCGACGCTGCGGCACATCGGCGACGACGGCTACCTGGCATTGGCCGCGAAGACCCGGGAGGCCGTGTCGGTCCTGGCCGCCGCGGTGCGGGCTGCCGAGGGCGTACGCCTGTTCGCCCCGCCCGAGACCACGGTGGTCTGCCTCGCCGCCGAGCCCGGCGTCGACCTGTTCGTGCTCGCCGACGAGCTGGCCGCGCGGGGCTGGCACACCCAGCCTCAGCTCGCGTACGCGAAGCTGCCCCCGACCCTGCACCTGACCGTGACCGCCGCGGTCAGCGCGACCGCCGCGGACTTCGCGCCCGACCTGACCGCCGCCGTCGCGGCGACCCGCACCCGCGGCCCGGTGGCGCTGCCGCCCGAGCTGGTGCGGACGGCGGGCGCGCTGACGCCGGAGATGGTGACGCCCGAGCTGATCGAGGGCCTGGCCGGAGGTCTCGGCCTCGGCGACGGCGGCACGGGGCCGATGGCGGCCGTGAACACGCTGCTGGACGCCGCCCCGCCCGCGCTGCGCGAGGCGCTGCTCGCCGGCTTCCTGAGCCTGCTCCAGCGGCCCGCCTGGTAAAGGGTAGGTTGGGCGGCGTGGCCGGTCTGCCAGGAGTGCTCGGGGAGCCCATCAAGTTCGTGCTGAACTGGGGGCGCCGCTACTCGTTGTGGGTCTTCAACTTCGGCCTGGCCTGCTGCGCCATCGAGTTCATCGCGACCAGCATGGGCCGGCACGACTTCATCCGCCTCGGCGTGATCCCGTTCGCCCACGGCCCCCGCCAGGCCGACCTCATGGTCGTCTCGGGCACCGTGACCGACAAGATGGCACCGGCGATCAAGCGGCTCTACGACCAGATGCCCGAGCCCAAGTACGTGATCTCGTTCGGCTCCTGCTCCAACTGCGGCGGGCCGTACTGGGACTCCTACTCGGTGACCAAGGGCGTCGACCAGCTCATCCCGGTCGACGTCTACGTGCCGGGGTGCCCGCCCCGGCCCGAGGCCCTGCTGCACGGCATTCTGCGCCTGCAGGAGAAGATCGCCGCCGAGCAGTCCGGCCCGGGCGGCGTCCCGCGGCCCGACCCGCTGCGGTCCGGCGACGCCCTGGTGCCCGGTCCGCCGGATTCCTCCGCCTCCTCCCGGGACGCGGCGTCGCTCACGGCGCCGGTCGTGCGGCCGCCGGCCTGACACGCCGCCGCTGCGTCGTCCTTGTGACATACAGGCATCGACTCGCGGGGCTACTCTGCGGGAATGAGTGATCAACCGCGGTCGGACTTCATCATCGACGTGCTCACCAGGGAGTTCGGTGAGCTGATGGCGATCGATCCGGCGGCGTTCCGGCGCAAGTTCCGCAAGATGGCGGCGTCGCCGTTCGCGTTCTACCGGGGCAGCGCCTCGCTCTTCTACGCGGACATGACCGGCGCGTACACCGACGACCGTTTCCTCGACGAGCGGACCAGCCGGGTGTGGATCCACGGCGACCTGCACGCCGAGAACTTCGGCACCTACATGAACTCCTCCGGCCAGCTGGTCTTCAACGTCAACGACTTCGACGAGGCGTACGTCGGCCCGTTCATCTGGGACCTCAAGCGGTTCTGCGCCAGCGTCGCCCTGATCGGCTACAGCAAGGCGCTCTCCGACGACGTGATCACCTCGCTGGTCCGGACGTTCGCCGGGGCGTACCTCACCGAGCTGCGGGCCATCGCCCAGGGCGGCGACGACGCGATCGGCTCGATCACCCTGGACAACGCCGACGGCGTGCTGCGCCGGGTGCTCCAGGAGGCCCGCCTCAACACTCGGGTCGACCTGCTCGCCGCGCAGACCACGATCGACGACTACGAGCGCCGCTTCTCCCTCGGCGACGGCGTGTACGACGTCGACGAGGCGACCGCCGCCACCGTCCGGGCCGCGTTCGAGCAGTACCTCGCCACGCTGCCCTCGGGCGGCGACGGAGTGTCGACGAACATCAAGGACATCAAGCTGCGCAAGGGCGTCGGCATCGGGTCGGCCGGGCTGCCCTCGTACAACCTGCTGCTGGAGGGGCACACCCAGGCGCTGGAGAACGACGTCATCATCTACATGAAGCAGGCCCAGGTGCCGGCGGTCGCCCGCTGGATCGACGACGAGCGGGTCCGCGGCTACTTCCGCCACCAGGGCCACCGCACGGCCGAGTCGCAGCGGGCCCTGCAGGCGCACGCCGACCCGTGGGTGGGCTACACCGAGCTCAACGGCGTGGGCCAGCTCGTCGCGGAGGTCTCGCCGTACGCGGCCGACCTGGACTGGGCCGACGTCAACGAGCCCGAGGAGCTGACCGGCGTCCTCGCCGACCTGGGCCGCGCGGTGGCCCGCATGCACTCGGTCGCCGACGACGAGTCCAGCCACGACCTCGTCGACTTCTCCACCGAGGAGTCGATCGTGGCCGAGATCGACAAGGACGAGGCCGGCTTCGTCGGCCTCCTGGTCGACTTCGCCCACAAGTACGGCGACCAGGCGCGCGAGGACCACCAGGACTTCGTCGACCTGTTCCGCAACGGCCGCCTCCCCGGCCTGGGCTGAACACTCACAGCCGGGCGAGGAAGTACGCGAAGCCCGCCCGGTTGCGGGCCGCCTTGTCCGGGGTGACCGTCACGGCGAGTTCCGCCCCCTGGCTCAGGTCCACGGTGATGATCGAGTCGCTCTGCCGTGGGTCGATGTCGATGCAGCTGACCTGCTCTTCCGCCAGGACCTTGCCGGTGCCGTCCCGCCGCCCGTCGCGCAGCTTCACCCGTTGCACCTTGACGCTTACGCTGCCCGGTCCGGCGCAGGCCATCCGGAACTCGTAGTTCCCGGCCTCCGGCCTCATCCGGCTCGTCTGACTCGGCAGCTCGGTGGTGATCCGCGTCGGCGAAATCGAGCCGCCCGAGGGGAGCAGCCCGGCGGCCCGACCGGCGTTCCACGACGACTGCGGGTCCGCCGACGTCGACTCCTCGTCCTCGTCGTGGGCCACCGCCAGCGAGTAGACCGCATCCCCCTGCACGGCCGCGTCGTCGCCGCGGAGCGACACGGTGAGCTCGCTGTCCAGGTTGAGATCGAGTCGCATGGTCGTGACCCGTGGGTTCGCCGCGCAGGAGACGTCCGCACCGCCCTGGGGACTCGGGCCCGCGCTGGTCGAGCTGGTCACCGTGACCGCCAGCACACCCACGCCCCCGCACGCGATGGCAAGGACGTAGACGCCGGAGGTCAGAACGGGCAAGTTCTTGACGGTTCCGCCAGTCACGAGGCCGGCAGCCTGCTCGGCGCGGTCGGGAAGCCGCTCGTCGACGGCGCGCTGAGCGGCGGCGGTCAGCCGGGTCATCGGGTCGTCCGGCACGGTGCGGTGCTCACGCTCGGGCAAGCCGCCGACGGCGAAGGCGCCTGCCGCGGCGAGCACGGCGGTCGCGCCCGCCATGGACCTGGTCGTCCGGCGGCGCCGCACGGTGCGGTGCACGGCGGCGGTGCCCGGCGGGCGGACCTCCGGCAACGTCTCGGCGCGCAGGCCGGCGAAGAGGCTCTCGAACTGGTCAGGCATTGCGCACCCCCTCGGTGTCGAGCCGGGTCGCCAGGGCGGTCCGGGCCCGGTGCAGCCACGACTTGACCGTGCCCTCGGCGACCCCCTCCCGGTCGGCGATCTCGGCGATCGTCATGTCGGCCAGGTAGTGCAGGACCATCGCGCGCCGCTGGGCCGGTGGCAGGGTGCTCAGCGCCGCGACCAGCGCCACCCGCTCGGGGCTCGGCCCCTCGACCTGCCCCTCGAGCGGCCGCTGGCGGCGCAGGAAGTTCAGCGCCGTCCGGCCCCTCCGCCATCTGCTCACGGCGAGGTTCCAGGCGACCCGGCGTACCCAGCTGACCGGGTCGTCGTAGCCGGACACCGTGCGCCAGCGCGCCAGCGCCCGGCAGAACGCCTCCTGCACCACGTCCTGCGCCTCCTGCCGGTCGCCGAAGTAGGCGTACAGCTGCACCGTCAGGTCGCCGTAGTGCGCGGCGTACAGCTCGTCGAACGTCACTGGGGTTGCTGTCACGGCGGTGAGCGGCTCCGGTTCGAGGCTGATGGCGGGCGAGGTCACGGCTACTACACGTACGGGAAGCGCCGGGGGTTGCGCCGCAGTCGCGGATCATAGGATGGGCGGCATGACGCCCGAAGAGGTCGGCGAGCGGATGGTCGCACTGCTGACAGCCCCCGACGCCGGCGCTCCCGCGGACCCGTCGGCGATCACCGCGGGGATCTCCGGAGGCGGCCCGGAGCACGCGCGCGCGGTCGTCGACGTGCCGGCCGCCCTCTGGTGGACCGCCATCGGTGCCGCCCGCGACCCCGCGGCACTGAGCTGCGACTTCTTCGACTGGCTCTCCGCGGTGGACGAGCTCGACGAGGGGTTCACCGTGGTCGCTCACCTGTGGTCGACCCGGCGCCGGCACGGCCTGCTGATCCGGGCCCGGGTGCCGCGCGAGAACCCGGCCGTCGAGTCGGTCGTCGACCTCTTCCCGGGCGCGGCCTGGCACGAGCGGGAGACGCACGAGATGTTCGGCATCGGCTTCGAGCGTCATCCGGACCTCCAGCCGCTGCTGCTGCCGCCCGCCTTCGAGGGCCACCCGCTGCGCAAGGAGTTCGTCCTGGCGTCGCGGGTCGCCAAGGCCTGGCCCGGCGCGAAGGAGCCGGGGGAGTCGGAGGCCGGCGTGGCCAAGCGGGCGCCGATGCGACCGCCGGGGGTGCCGGATCCGAACGAGTGGGGGCCGATGAAGGGCAAGGTGCCGCCGCCCGAGACACCGGCCCGCCGCGCCCCGGGCGAGCGCCCGGCACGGCCGGCGCCGGGTGACCGGCCGGCGCGCCCGGCCTCGGGTGACCGGCCCGCGCGCCCGGCGCCGGGTGATCGTCCGGCCCGGTCCGTCGAGCGCCCGGCCACGCCCGGCACGCCCGGGGACCCGAAGGCCGAGAACCCTGAGGGGGAGGGCTGATGCCGCTCTGGCTGGACCTGCTCGTACGGGTCGTCGCGGTCGTGGCCGCCTTCCTGGTCCTGCCGCTCGTGGTCGGCCAGGCCGAGCACAAGGTCATGGCGCACATGCAGGGCCGGCTCGGCCCCATGTACGCCGGCGCCTTCCACGGGTGGGCGCAGCTCGTCGCCGACGGCGTCAAGTTCGTGCAGAAGGAGGACATCACCCCGCGTGACGCCGACCGCCGGGTGTTCCAGCTGGCGCCGATCGTGGCGCTCTTCCCGTACCTGATCGTGCTGCTGGCCGTCCCGCTCGGACCCGGCGGCCTCGTCGCCCAGCCCTTGGACGTCGGTCTGTTCTTCGTCCTCGCCGTGCTGGGCATCGGCGTCGTCGCCGTGCTGATGTCCGCCTGGGCGTCCGCCAACAAGTACAGCCTGCTCGGTGGACTGCGGGGGGCGGCCCAGCTGCTCGGCTACGAGCTGCCGCTGGTGCTGTCCGCGGCGAGCGTCGCCATGGCCGCGGGCACCCTGAGCCTGCCCGGCATCGTCGAGGCCTGGTCGCCGTGGTGGCTGTTGTGGCAGGCGCCCGCCGCGTTCGTCTTCTTCGTCTCCGGGCTCGCCGAGATCCGGCGGCCCCCGTTCGACATGCCGATCGCCGACTCCGAGCTGGTCTTCGGCTACATGACCGAGTACACCGGCCTGCGCTTCGCGTTCTTCCTGCTCGCCGAGTACGTGGGCATCGTCGTCATCGCCGCCCTGACCACCGTGCTCTTCCTGGGCGGCTGGCACGGCCCCGACCCGGCCCATCTCGGCTGGCTGTGGACCCTGCTCAAGATCTTCGCGGTGTCCTTCGTCATCATCTGGCTGCGCGTGACGTATCCGCGGCTGCGCGAGGACCAGCTCCAGCGCCTGTGCTGGCTGGTCCTGGTGCCCCTCGCCCTGGGTCAGCTCGTCCTGACCGCCGCGGTCAAAGTGGCGCTGTAGGCGACCCGCTGCCGGGCGCCCCCTCCAGAGGGGAGGGCGCCCGGCCGGTACGGCGTCACGTCAGCAGGGTGACCGTGTAGTTGAGGGTCGTGCCGCTGGCGGTGTAGGTGGCCGTCTGGCCGTTCGTGCAGTAGGACACGAAGGTGTTGCCGAGCACGTCGTCGCCCGCGGTGGCGTGCACGAGCGGCCGCACGTCCACGCCCTCCTCGAGGGGCGTCGAGGTGAGGTCGATCAGCCGCCACTGGTTGATCGGGTAGTCGTCGGTCGGTGCCGACAGCTGGCCCTCGCGGGTGGTGATCTGGAAGTTCATCACGAAGCCGCCGTTGTTGACGACGGCGATCTTCTGCACGCAGGGCGACGCCAGGGCGGCGGGCGCGGCGGCAGCGGGCTGGGCAGTGGCGCCGAGCACGCCGGCCAGACCGGCAGCGGCGAGCGAGGCGGTCAGGACCGCCCGGCGACGGGATGCGGTGCGAACCATCAGTGATCCTCCAATGTGGTCGGTTGCACTGTGTCACGCCCACCTTTAACCGGACAGACGGGACCACAAACTGACGATCATCGTTATTTACGAAGAAAACTGTGAAGGCGCTGAACAGTGATCTTGTCGCCGGGTACGCGCATATCGGGCGAGCGGCCGGGCCCGTCTTCTCCCCGGCCGTCCGCTTTCCCCGCCGTCCCGCCATGGTGGCCGTCACATCGCGGGGCGCGAGACTCGCAGGCGTTGCTATTTTCCCGGGGCTCCTCTGCGGAGGGCGTGTCATCGGGGGGTCCGCAGGCGTGGTGATTCACCACCGCCTGCGGTCGCATTTACCTTCACAGCGGGAGAGCGAGCCGCATGAGTCGGCGACTGACGGTGTCTGCCGCTCTCAGGTGGCTGACGGGCCTGGCCGCCGCCGCGAACGGAGCGACGAGCCGCCTTTCGGCACGCAGACTTGGATGTTCGCAGCGGTGACGGGCGTGGCGTTCGTGGCCGGGCGATCTGGTGCGCCGCCGGAGAAGAGGCAGCTGAGAGCTAGGGCTCAGAGATGCCGCGGCCGCAGTTTCGCCAGCGGGATCTCGATGCGCCAGGGCTGGTCGATCTTCAGCCAGTCGGTGAACGTGCCGGACGGCTGGTAAACCTCGTCCTCGTACTCGAGCTGGTAGGTCTGCACGGTCAGGCCACCATGCGTCTCGACCAGCCAGTAGTTGGGGATTCCGGCTTTCGCGTAGAGCGCCGGCTTCATGACACGGTCCATGCTCTGCGACGTCGGAGACACGATCTCCACGGCCAGCAGAACTTCCTGTGGCGCGTAGAAGTGACCGCGACGGCTGGCCGCGGCATCGGTGGTGACGAGGACATCGGGAATGAGTGCTCGGCGCGTGCTGATCCGGACCTCGTTGCCCTGCGTGACCTCGAGGTCGTCGGGACAACTCGCCTCGAGGGCGACCATCAGGCGGGCGGCGATGATCTGGTGAATGTTCGAGGGGGCGGGAGACACCAGGAGTACTCCATCGATCAGTTCACGGCGCAGGCCATCCTCGGGCAAGGCGTCGAGATCATCGGTCGTCCAGCCGTCGGACGGCGGGACGACGTTCATCGCAACGGTCATCGCGAGCCTCCCGGAAACGGGGTCTCTCACCCCTCGTACCACCGTACCGGAAGATCTGGTGGGGGTGTGCTCGCCTCCGCCGCGCCGACCGGGCAGGATATGCGGTTATGAGTGAGCACGGGGAGCGGTCCGCGCCCGGTAAGGGGCTGGTCAACGGGCTCGCCGTGACGTTGCGGACCATGACCAGGCGGTCCACCACTCAGCAGTACCCCGACGTCGAGCCCGAGCTGCCGCCCCGGTCGCGCGGGGTCATCGCGCTGCTGGAGGAGAACTGCACCGTCTGCATGCTCTGTGCGCGCGAGTGCCCGGACTGGTGCATCTACATCGACTCGCACAAGGAAGAAGTGGTCGTGCCCGGCGCGGCGCGGGCCCGTCAGCGCAACGTGCTCGACCGGTTCGACATCGACTTCTCGCTGTGCATGTACTGCGGGATCTGCATCGAGGTGTGCCCGTTCGACGCGCTGCACTGGAGTCCCGAGTTCGAGTACTCGGAGATGGACGTGCTGGACCTGCTGCACGACAAGAACCGCCTGGGTGCCTGGATGCCGACCGTGCCCCCGCCGCCCGCCCACGACGTGCTCGGGGAGCCGTCGAAGGAGGAGACCACGGCCGCGCGCAAGGCCGCCGGCCCGGGAGCCGCCACACCGGCCCGCACCGCCCGCCCGGCCACCCGCCCGGCTGGAACGGCGGCCGAGACGCAGGCCGAGGCCCCGGAGGGCGGCCGGTGACCGTCGCCGACGCCCTGCTGCTGGCGCTCGGAGCCATCGCCGTCGGCTCCGGCGCGCTCGTGGTCACCAGCACCCACATCGTCCGGGCCGGGCTCTACCTGGTCGTCAGCCTCGGCGCCATGGCGGGCCTGTACCTCGTCCTCGGCGCCGAGCTCGTCGCCTGGGTCCAGGTCCTGGTGTACGTCGGCGCCGTCGTCGTGCTCCTGCTGTTCGCGGTCATGCTGACCCGGGCCCCGATCGGGCCCTCCGCCGACCTCGACCGCCCCGCCTGGCCCGCGCTGGTCGTCGGCGGCGGGGTCGGGCTCGGCCTCGCCGTCCTGCTCGCCGACGCCTTCCGCTGGACCCTCGTCGCGTTGCCCGAGACCGGGACCACCGCGCGGATGGGTGGCGAGATCTTCGGGACCTGGGTGCTGCCGTTCGAGGTGCTGTCGATCCTGCTGCTGGCCGCCCTGGTGGGCGCGATCGTGCTGTCGCGTCCCGACATCGGCGCGCCGGAGAAGGGCGAGGCCTGATGCATGCCGTGATTCCGTACGTGACGGCGGCGCTGCTCTTCGGGCTGGGCGTCTACGGCGTCCTGCGCCGGCGCAACGCGATTCTCGTGCTCATGGCGGTCGAGCTGATGCTCAATGCCGTCAACCTCATCCTGGTGACCGCGGGCACGCTCTCGGGTGGGGTCTTCGCCCTGTTCGTCATCGTGCTGGCCGCGGCCGAGGTCGGTGTGGGTCTGGCGATCATCCTGCAGTACTACCGGATGCGCGCCGCCGTGCACGTCGACGAGGTCGTCCTGCACCACGAGCCGGAGGCCGGATGACCGCCGACGTGCTGACGCCGCTGCTGCCCGGCGTACCGCTGCTCATGGGTCTTGCCGGGCTGCTGCTGCCACCCGGCGACGGCCTGCGGGCCCGGCGGCGCTCGGCCGCACTTCTGGGCGTCACCGGCGCCGCACTGGCCCTGCTGATCACGGTCGTGCTGCTGGTCGTCGTGGACGAGCCGGTGGAGGTGACGTACCGCTGGGTCAGCTTCGGCGATCTGCCGGTGACGCTCGGGTTCGCGCTCGGCCCGGCCGCGCTCTACGTCGCGCTGGCCGTCTCGGTCGTCGCGCTCTTCGTGCAGATCTACTCGATCGAATATCTGCACCGGGACCGCCGGTACGCGCCCTACGCCGCCCAGATCAGCCTCTTCACCGGCGCGATGCTGCTCGTCGTGGCGGCCGACGACCTGATACTGCTGCTGGTCGGCTGGGAGGTGATGGGCGCCTGTTCGTACCTGCTCATCGGCCATGACCGGCGGCTGCCCGAGGCGCCCGCGGCGGCGGTGAAGGCGTTCGTCGTCACCCGGGTCGGCGACGTCGGTTTCCTGCTCGGCATCGCCTGGTTGGGAACGGCCGCGGGCAGTTTCCGCATCTCCGACATCATCGCGCACGTCGGGGCCCCGACGACGGCCCTGCTGCTGGTGCTCGCCGGGGTGGCCGGCAAGAGCGCCCAGTTCCCGCTGCACACCTGGCTGCCGGACGCGATGGCCGGTCCGACGCCGATCTCCGCGCTCATCCACGCCGCCACCATGGTCGCCGCCGGCGTCTACGTCGTCTTCCGGCTCTTCCCGCTCTTCGCGGGGTCGCCCGGGGCCCTCGCCGTCCTCGGCGTCATGGCCGCGGTGACGCTGCTGCTCGGGGCGCTGTCCGCGACGGCGCAGGACGACATCAAGCGGGTGCTGGCCTGGTCGACCGTGTCGCAGATCGGCTACATGACGGGTGCGCTGGCGGTCGGTTCGCCCGCCGCCGCGCTGTTCCACCTGCTCACCCACGCCGCCTTCAAGGCGCTGCTGTTCCTCGCGGCCGGTGCGGTCATCCACGCGGCCGGGACCAACCTGATGTCGCGGATGGGCGGCCTGCGCAAGCCGATGCCCGTGACGTTCTGGTCGTTCGTGGTGGGGCTGGGCGCGCTCGCGGGCGTACCCCCGCTGGCCGGGTTCTGGTCCAAGGAGAACGTGCTGGTCGCCGCCGCGCACGCGACCGAGGGCGACGGGCCGGCCCCGGCCTGGGTCGGCTGGGTGGTGTGGGTCGCCGCCCTCGCGGGCGTCGCGATCACCGCCTGGTACGCGACCCGCTTGCTCCTGCGTACGTTCTTCGGCTTCCCGCGCGCCCGGGCGGAACAGTGGTCGGTCGGCTTCGACGACGCCTCCTACGAGGTGTACGAGGAACCGGAGCCGCACGATCCGCCGGGCCTCATGCGCTGGCCGGTGGTGCTGCTCGCCGTGCCCGCGGCGTTGCTCGGCCTGGCCGCCTTCCTGCCCGCCTTCCGCGCCGCCCTGGAGCTCGACGAACCGCACCTGGAGGTGGCGATCGTGCTGCCGCTGGTGCTGCTCGTGCTGGGCGCGGGCAGTTCGTGGTGGCTGTGGCGGGCCGCGCCGGGCGTGGATCCGGCCAAGGCCCTCGGCCGGTTGCGGCCGTTGTTCGCCGCCGGGTTCCGGCTGGACGACCTTCAGGACCGCTTTCTGGTACGCCCGGTGCGCGCGCTCGCTCAGGGCGTACGCCTCACCGACGAGCGCGTGGTCGACGCCGCGGTGGAGGGCACCGGCACGTCGACGACCCGCCTGGGCGCCGTGCTGGCTGCCGCGCACCGGGCCGCCCTGCCGCGTGCCGCCGTCGCCGTCTTCACCGGCGCGCTGGTGCTCGGCGTCGTCGCCGCCATCTACGGAGCCACGTCATGATCGCGCCCACCGACGTCTCGCCGGCGCTGCAGATCCTGCTGCTCGCGGTGCTGGTCGTTCCGGCGCTCGGCGCGGTCGTGGTGGCCCTGCTGCCCGCGCGGTTCGACCGGGGTGCCCGCCTCGTCGCGACGGGCTTCGCGGCGGTCGCGTTCGTGGCGGCGGCGCTGCTGGCCCTGCCGTCCTCGCGGGACTCCGGGTGGGTCGCCTACACGCCTACCGACGCCGTGCCGGTCGTGCCCTGGGCGGAGGTGGACCTGTCCTGGGTGCCGTCGCTGGGCATCCGGTTCCACATCGGCGTCGACGGGGTCTCGTACCCGCTGGTGGTGCTGACCGGGCTGCTGACGCTGCTGTGCTGCGCGTACACGGTGTGGAAGGTGCCCTCGGGCGGCTCCGGGCGTACCCTCGCCGCCCTGCTCCTGGTCCTCGAGGTCGGCATCCTGGGCACCTTCCTGGCGCTCGACCTGGTGTTGTTCTTCGTGTTCTTCGAGGTCGTCCTGCTTCCCATGTACGCGGTCATCGCGGGATGGGGCGGTCCGGAGCGGCGCCGGGCGGCCCGCAAGTTCGTGCTCTACACCCTGTTCGGGTCGGTGCTGCTGCTGCTCGGGGTCTTCACCGTGGTCGTCGCCGCGGGCACGGGCGACCTGATGGCACTGGCGGGCGGCTACGGGCTGTCCCGGACCACGCAATGCGTGGCGTTCGCGCTCTTCGCCGTCGCCTTCGCGGTGAAGGCGCCGCTGTGGCCGCTGCACACCTGGCTGCCCGACGCGCACACGGAGGCGCCGACGGTCGGCAGCGTGGTCCTCGCCGGGGTGCTGCTCAAGATGGGCACGTACGGCCTCATCCGCGTCGGCGTCGGCGTCGCGCCGGAGGGAGCCGCCTGGGCCGCGCCGGTGCTGGGCGTCCTCGCCGCCGCCGCGATCATCGCCGGGTCACTGGTGTGCCTGCGCCAGACCGAGCTGAAGCGGCTGATCGCCTACTCCAGCGTCGGGCACATGGGTTTCGTCCTGCTCGGCACCGCGACGCTGACGGTGACCGGGGTGCAGGCGGCGCTGATCGGCAACGTGGCGCACGGTCTCATCACCGGCCTGCTGTTCTTCCTGGCCGGTGCGATCAAGGACCGGGCGCACACGGGCGACCTCGCGGGGCTGGGCGGCCTGCGCGAGACCGCGCCACGGCTCGCCGGCGTGCTCGGCTTCGCCGCGATCGCTTCGCTGGGGCTGCCCGGCCTGGCCGGCTTCTGGGGCGAGGCGTTCGCGGTCGTCGCCGCGGTCCAGCGCGGCGGACCGCTGTGGTGCACGCTCGCGGTGGTGGCGGCCGTCGGCGGCGCCCTGACCGCGACCTACTTCCTGCGGCTGCTGCGCCGCGTGACCCACGGCCCGGCGACGCAGGCCGTCGCCGCGTTCCCGGCCGTCAGCCGGGCCGAGTGGCTCGCCTGGACCCCGCTGATCCTGCTCACCCTGGTGGTCGGCCTGGTGCCCGCGCTGGTGCTCGCCGCCGCGGCCGACCCGGTGGCCGCCCTGACCGGAGCGCTGCGATGACCCAGGCCGTCAACCACGTCGCCCTGCTGCCGCTGTACGCCGCGGCCGGCACGGCCCTGCTCGTCCTGGTGGCCGACCTGGTCGTGGGCCGCTTCCACCTCCCGGCCGCCGTGCTGGGCGGCCTCGCCACGGCGGTCTGCGCGACCGCCGTCCCCGATCACACCGCCACCTTCTGCAGCGGCGACCTGTGCTCGTGGATAGTGACTCCGCACGCGGCGCTCATGACGGTGCTGTTCGCGGGCCTGACCATCGGCGTGCTGGGCCTGTCGGCGCCGGCGCTGCGGCAGGGGCTGGCGCCCGCGGGCGAGTACTGCTTCCTGCTGACCTGCGCGATGACCGGCGGGGTGGTGGTGGCGTACGCCGGCGACCTGATCTCCCTGATCGTCGGCCTCGAGACCCTCACCCTTCCGCTGTACGTCCTGGTCGGGCTGCGCCGGATCCGGGTGTCGGCCGCCGGCGCCTCGGCCGCGGTCACGTTCTTCCTGGTCAGCGTGGTGTCGACGGCGATCGCCCTGCTCGGCGCGGCGCTGCTGTACGCGGCCACCGGCGCCCTGCACCTGGACGCGCTGACCGAGGGCTCGGGTGTGTACGCGCCCCTCGCCTCGGTCGGTGCCGCCCTGGTGGTGGTCGGGTTCGCCTTCAAGGTCGCCGCCGTGCCCTTGCACGCCTGGGCGCCGGCCACGTACGACGGCGCGCCGGTGCCCGTGGCCGCGTACCTGTCGACGGCCTCGAAGCTCGGCGGCGTGCTGGCTCTCGCCGCGGTCGTGCAGCGCCTGGACACCGGCCCGCTGGTCGCGGTGCTGGCCGTGCTCACGATGACGGTCGGCAACCTGGTGGCGCTGCGCCAGACCCGGATGGTGCGCCTGCTGGCGTGGTCGTCGGTGGCACAGGCGGGGTACATCCTCGCGGCGCTGGCGGCAGGTGCGGCGGGCGTCGAGGCCGCGTACGCGTACGCGGTCTTCTTCGTGCTCCTGGAGCTGATCGCGTTCGGGGTCGTGACCGCCCTGCGCGCCCCGGGTGAGGACGGCGGTGACCTCGAGGACTATCGCGGCGCCGGCCGCCGCGCCCGCTGGATGGGGGCGGCGCTGGTGCTGGCGCTGGCCGGCCTGGCGGGACTCCCACCCGGTTTCGCCGGGCTCTTCGCCAAGGTGGCGGTCGTCGGCGCGCTGATCGGGGCGGGCTGGGGCTGGCTGGCGGGCGTGGTGGCGCTCAACGCGGTGATCGCCCTGGCCTACTACGTCCGGGTGGCCGCCCTGCTGTACGCCGCTCCGCAACCGGCCGGCGTCGTGGATCCCGAGCTGCTGGAGCGGGCGACGCGTCCCCGCGTGGTGGTCTCCAGGGTCGTCGTGGTGGCCGCCGCGGTCACGATCGTGCTGGGGTTCGCGCCTCAGGCGGTCTTCGACGCGCTCACCGGGTGACGCTGACGCTCAGCGAACTCTCAGTCACTCCCGGATGAATTCACGGGCTTCCGATGTTCCATCGGACGTGGGCCTACCGGCCCGCATGCCGAAGGAGTGATCGTGCACAGCCACCACAACGGCCTCAAGACGGCCGCTCTGCTGGGTCTGCTCACCGCCATGATTCTCGCCGTGGGGTACTGGGTGGGCGGCGGTGGCGGCCTGGTGTTCGCCGTCGTCCTCTCGCTGGCGATGAACGCCGGCACCTACTTCTTCTCCGACAAGATAGCGCTGCGGTCCATGGGTGCCCGGCCGGTCAGCGAGGCGGAGTTCCCCGCGCTCTACCAGATCGTCCGCGAGCTGGCCACGGAGGCGGGCCAGCCGATGCCCCGCCTGTACGTGAGCCCGACGATGCAGCCCAACGCGTTCGCCACCGGGCGCAGCCCCCGGCACGCCGCCGTGGCGGTCACCGTGGGGATCACCCGGATCCTCGACCGCCGCGAGCTGCGGGGCGTCATCGGTCACGAGCTGTCCCACGTCTACAACCGCGACATCCTCATTTCGAGCGTCGCCGCGGCCCTGGCCGGCATCATCACGATGTTCGCCCAGCTCGCGATCTTCCTGCCGCTCGGCGGTGCCGACGACGAGGAGGGCCCGAACCCGGCGTCGCTGCTGCTCATGCTGATCCTCGGCCCGCTCGCCGCGTCGGTGATCCAGCTGGCGATCAGCCGCAACCGGGAGTTCCAGGCGGACGCCTCCGGCGCCACCCTGACCCGTGACCCGCTCGCCCTGGCGAGCGCGCTCGAGAAGATCCAGTACGGGGCCGAGCGCCTGCCGCTGCCGGCGGACGGCCGGCTCGCCACGTCGGCGCACCTGATGATCGCCAACCCGCTGCGCGGTGGGGGTATCGCCGGGCTCTTCTCCACGCACCCGCCGATGGCGGAGCGGATCAAACGCCTGCACCAGCTGGCCGCGATCACCGGGACGGGCCCGGTGCAGTTCCAGCGGTGACGTCGCTGACAGGCGGCTGAAATCCGTCGTGCTACGCCGCCTCCGGCCGTTACGGTCGGAGGCGGCTTTCGCTCGTTACCGAAGGGGGTAGGGCCGTGACCGCGTTGCGTCAGTACCTGGGCGTCTGGCGCATGCCGGGCGGCAGGGTCCTGCTCATCGTCGGTGTCCTGGCCCGCCTCGGCATCGGCGTGACGCCGCTCGCCCTGCTGCTGCTCGTCCAGGAGTCCACCGGCCGCTACGCCGCGGCCGGCCTGGCCGGTGGCATGTACGCGCTGGCCGGCGCGGCGGTCAGCCCGGTCGTGGGGCGCATCGCCGACCGCATCGGCCCGTCCCCGGTGCTGGTGGTCACCGCCGTGCTGCATCCGCTCGCCCTGGGCGGCCTGCTGCTGGTCAGCCGGGGCGGTGCGGCCGCGTTGCCGTCGCTCGTCGTGGCGTCGGCGCTGGCCGGGGCGACGTACCCGCCGCTGAGCGCCGCCATCCGGCGCGCCTGGACCGACGCGACCGCGCCCGGCACCGGCCGGCACGACCTGCGACCGGCCGCGATGGCCGCCGAGACCTCGCTGTTCGAGCTCGTGTTCGTGCTGGGCCCGCTGCTCGTCGCGGCGTTCGTGGTGCTCACCGGCCCGGCGGCGGCGCTGATGTTCGCGGCGGTCGTGACGCTCGGCGGCACGCTGGCGATCGCCCTGCTGCCGATGATGCGGCACTGGGAGCGTCACGAGTCCGCCGAACCGGCCCGCGGCCTGGGTCCGCTCAAGGTCGGCGGTTTTCCCGCCCTGCTGCTCTGCGTCAGCGCGCTCGGCATCGCGTTCGGCGCGGCCGGAGTCATGGTCCCGGCGTATGCGCAGCAGCACGGCGGCGGCGAGGGCCTCGGCGGAGTCCTGCTCGGCGTCTGGGGCGTCGGCAGCGCGATCGGTGGCATCTGGTTCGGCACCCGTCGTCCCGCGATGACGCTCACCCGCCAGTTCGCCTGGCTGCTGGCCGCCGTGTCGCTGAGCTTCCTGGTGCTGGCGGTGATGCCCAACCCGACGGCGCTCGGCGCGGCGCTGGTCATCGGCGGCGCGACCATCGCCCCGGCGCTGACGGTCGAGAACAACCTGGTCGGCCGGATCGCGCCACGGGCGATGCTGAACGAGGCGTACACCTGGATCGTCACGGTGTCGGTCGGGGGCAGCGCGGCCGGCGGTGCGATCGCCGGGATGATCGTGGACCAGCCCGGCGGCCTGCCGTGGGCGTTCGTCTTCGCGGGCGTGGTGCTGCTGCTGGCAGCGGCGGTCGCCGCCGTGCCGACCGGGTCGATGGCCCGTGCCGACCAACGTGCGGCCGAGGACCTGCGCGAGGCCCTGGCCGGCTGAGTCTCACCCGGAGTCCGGGCCCAGGCGCAGGTGCTGGGTGAGCCGGTACCGGTCTCCGCGGTAGACCGAGCGGGCGAACTCGATGAGCCGCCCCCGGGCATCGGTCGTCGTGCGCTCGAACAGCAGGGCGGGGGAGTGCAACGGTACGGCGAGCAAGCGCGACTCCGTCGCGTCCGTCACCGTGGGCTCGGTGGTCTGCACGGCCTCGGCCGGGACGACGCCGTGGCGCTCGCGCAGGTGCCGGTAGAGCGTGCCGTCGGCGAAGTCGTCGCTGGTCAGCTTCGGGGCGACGGCCCGCGGGATGCGGATCTCCTCCAGCGCCATCGGTTCGCCGTCGACCAGGCGCCGGCGCAAAGCGCGGACGACGTCCTCGCCGGGGGAGAGCCCTAACCGGCGGCCGAGGCGGGCGTCCGCGGGGACCACCTCGAACTCGAGCACCTCGCTGGCCCACTCGCCCTCGGCCGGCGGCAGGTTCGCCGTGGCGGGCACGTCCTGCGAGATCTTGTGCGGGTTGGTGAACGTGCCGCGGCCGTGGCGGCGTACCAGAAGACCTTCCCGGGCCAGCTCCTCGATGGCGGCGCGGACCGTCGGCCGGGACGCACCCAGCTCGCCGCTGAGGTCGCGCTCGGAAGGCAGGGCGTCACCGGGGGCGACGGAGTCGATCAGTTCGAGCAGCCGCTCCCGCACCTCGGCGCGTCGCATTCCCACCTCATCCTCGTCGTCCTCTGTGCCCCATGGTCATTGTCGTCGGTGCCCGATCTTTCTGCCAGGCCGTGAATTAAGCGCCGGCACAGGTGCGCGCTATTGACGCTGGCCAGTGGGTCGAGGTTTGGTGTTGACCACTGGTAAACATCCATCCCCGAACCGAGGAGCCCTTCCCCCATGGGCCGCAAACGCACCGTCATGCTCGGCGCCACCGTCGCCACCACCGCGGGCGCTCTCGCCGCCTTCGGCATCGCCTCCGCTCCCAGCAGCAGCGCCGCCACCGCCTGCGGGACGCTGTTCGACGACTTCAGCTACTCGTCGCGTACCGATCCGGCACTGTCCCAGCGAGGCTGGAGCATCCGCGGCCAGGCCGGCGGTCCGGGCGTGCCCGGCGCCAGCTGGCGGGCCGACAACGTGGCCTTCCCCACTGTGGACGGTCAGAAGGTGGTCCAGCTGACCGCCCGCACCGACGGCACGGCGGCCGGCACGTCGCACGCCGAGTTCTCGCTGAGCAACCGCCGCTTCCTGGAGGGCACCTACCTGGCCCGCATCAAGTTCGCGGACGCGCCGGCGAGCGGCCCGGACGGCGACCACGTGAACCAGACCTTCTACACGATCTCCCCGCTGGCCGCCCCGATGGACCCGACGTACTCGGAGATGGACTTGTCGGAGTACCTGCCGAACGGCGGCTGGGGTGAGGCCGGGCCGATCAACTACCAGACCACCTGGTACACGTACGTGCCCGAACCCTGGTACGCCGACAACCAGCACAGCCAGCAGGCGCGCAGCATCGCGGGCTGGCACGACGTCATGGCGACGGTCGGCGGCGGCCACGTGAAGTACTACATCGACGGCGCGCTGGTCGGCGACCACTCCGGCAAGGTGTACCCGCGGCAGAACATGTCCATCGACTTCAACCAGTGGCTCATCGACCTGGAGGGCCGGGCGGCCGGTGGCACGTCGGTGTGGCAGGAGTCCGTCGACTACGTCTTCCACGCGAAGAAGCAGATCTTGACGCCGTCCCAGGCCACGGCCGCGGTCGCCGCGTACCGGTCGGCGGGCACCACCCACACGGACAACGTCGTCGCGGCATCCGACTGCTCGGCCGGTGAGCCGCCCGCACCGCCGGCCACCACGACCCCGGCGACGACGTCGCCCACCCGTCCGTCGACGACGGCACCCACCACGGCGCCGCCGGCCGGCACGCAGTGGGCGCCGAATGTCGCCTACGCCCAGGGCCAGGTCGTCACCTACTCGGGTGTCCGCTACCAGTGCCGGATCCCGCACACCTCGCTGGTGACGTGGGAGCCGCCGAACGTCGAAGCCCTCTGGCAGCGGCTCTAGCTGTCAGTTCGCGGGTTCCTCGGAGTCGGCTTGCTCCTTGGCGGCCGCCGCTGCGTCGCCCTCGCCCTCCGACGGCGAGGGCCCGGCGCTGGGGAGCCCGCGCTTGGCCGGCAGCGACTCGGAACGTTCCTCCGTCTCCTTCGGCGGCTGCTTCTTCCGTTCGACCTCCTCCACCACGGGCGGCTGCGCGTCGCCCGCCAGCGGGCTCCCCACGTGGGCGGGCCGGGGAAGGGCCGTCGGCGCAGTGCCCTGAAGGGCGTCGCTGGTGAAAGCCTTCCACAACTTCGCCGGCATGGTCTCGCCCTCGATGCGGCGGCCCTTGGCGTCACGGATCGGCCCCGGCTGCGCCTTGCCGATCCACACGGCGGTCGCCAGTTCGGGGGTGTACCCGGCCATCCACGCGTCCTGGTTGTCGGCGGTGTCCCCCCACTGCTGGCTACCGGTCTTGCCGGCGGCGGGATGGTCCGGCGACAGGTCGTGTGCCCGTACGACCGAACTGAGAACCGTGGAGACGTCCGCCGCGACGTCCCGGTCGATGGCCCGCACGGTACGGCGCTTCGGCATTCGCAGCGGCTCCCCGCTCGCCGTGGACACGCCGTCGACGAAATGCCGGTCGCGTCGTACTCCGTTCGCGGCGAAGGTGGCGTACACGGAGGCGATGTCGGCCGGGGCGACCGGGTAACGGCCGAGCGCGATGTCGGGGCGGGTCTTCCCGGGTGCCGGATCGCCTTTGACGTCGACCAGTGACGGCGCGTTCGCGTACTGCCGAGGAACCCCGAGCGTGTTGGCCATCCGGCGCACGGTGTCGGCGCCGATCCGCTCGGTCACCGAGTAGAACGGTGTGTTGAGCGAGTCCACCATCGACTCCTCGAGCGTGCAGAACGGGCACTGCAGGTTCTTCTGGTTCCGCAGCGGCACCCCGAGCCGGCCCGGGAACACCCGCGGCGAGCTGCCGTCCCACCTCGACTCGTACGCGATGCCGTTGCGCAATGCCGCCGCCAGCACGATCGGCTTGAAGGTGGAGGCGGCCGGGCGCGGTGCCGACGCGTTGTCGAAGTAGCCCCGGCCCTGGTTGCCGCCGTAGTACGCCCGGACCCCACCGGTGCCGGGGTCGACGGCGACCAGCGCCGCCAGCAGCCCTTTCGGCTGGCCGGACAGGCGCTTCTTGACCTGCGTGACGGCCGCCTGCTGGGCGCGCGCGTCGAGGGTCGTGGTCACCGACAGGCCCCGCGTGTGCAGGGCCCGGGGCGTGATGCCGAGCGCCGCCAGTTCCGCCTCGACCCGGTCGATGATCGGGCCGTTCGGTCCCGGATCCTTGGCGTGCGCCGGGTTGACGGCCGGGTACGCGAGGGTCTGCTCGAGCCAGCCCTGCTCGCGCTGCGCCTGCACGATCCAGTCCCACCGGGTCCGCGCCGCCGCCCGGTCGTTCGCCGGGTCGAAGTTGTACGGGTCCTTGATGACCGCGGCGAGCACCGTACCCTGCGCAGCCGTCAGCTGACTCGGCGTGGTCCCGAAGTAGGCGTAGGCCGCGGCCGCAATGCCGTACGCGCCGCGTCCGAAGTAGATGGTGTTGAGGTACCGCTCGAGGATCTCGTCCTTGGTGAACTTACGCTCCAGCTGGACGGCCAGCGCGAACTCCTTGGCCTTGCGCTCGACAGTGACGTCCTGGCTCAGGTAGGCGTTGCGCGCGTACTGCTGAGTGACGGTCGAGGCGCCCTCCCGGCTCCCGCGGACGTTGGCGACGACCGCTCTCAGCACTCCGCGGATCGAGATGCCGCCATGGTGGTAGAAGTCCCGGTCCTCGGCTGCCAGAACCGCCCAGCGGACCGCCTCGGGGACGGCGGACAGCGGCACGTCGCTGTGGTCGGTGGTGCCGACGCGCGCCAGGATGGTGTGCCCGTCGCGGTAGTACAGCGTCGATGCCTGCGGTTTCGCGGACTCGGCCGGCAGCGGCACGGACCGGATGTAGATCTCGATGCCCGCGGCCGCCGCGCCGCAGACCAGGAGCAGCACGACGAGGAGCCGGATGAGGGTACGGCGCCACCGGCTGGGCCTTCTCCGTCTTCCCGGGCCGTGGGGGACATCGTCCGCGTTCAACGGTTGATTCGGCACGGCGCATATGGTGGTCCGCGAATGTCAGGAACTCGTTCGGCCCGCCCGCCGCAGCAGCATCGCGTCGAGATCGTCGAGGGTCGGCACGAACCAGACGTGGTCACCCTTGTTCGACTCGCGGACCAGGTCGCGCAGCGCGTCGCTGGCCGCCACGTGGGCCGAGATGTCGCCCACGACGGCGAGCCGGATGCGGTAGTTCACGAACTTCTGCATGATCTCCCCGGCCAGCCCGCTGCTCAGCCGGAAGAACCGCTCGTCGAGCCGCTGGGCGGCGACCGCCACCGTGTCGGCCCGCCCGAACGCCGCTCCGATCAGGTCGAGGGCGTCCTGCGGCCCGCCGATCGACGCGCCGGGCCCTTCGCAGAGCACGACGGGCACACCGACACGCTCGATTAACGTCTCCATGTTCCCCAAACTACCCTACCGTTGGAAATTAGGGAAGTTTGAGTCGTCGTCGGATGTCAGCTTTGAGGTTTTCGGGCAGCCCGTCGATCGTCAGAAACGCCGCCAAGCGCTCCGGTTCGTGCATCCAGGCGCGGAAGCTCTCCGCGATCGTCACACCGTGACCCGGGCGGTCGAGCACCGTCACCGGGTCGCCGGCGCGGACCTCGCCCGGGGTCACCACTCGCAGGTATGCGCCCGGCCGGCTCTCCGCGGCGAACCGCTTGACCCAGCGCGGCTCGCCCATCTTCCACTGGAACGTCGCGCAGGGAATGCGGCCGAACGTCGTCTGCAGCACGAGCGTCCGCCCGATGCGCCACGTCTCGCCGATCTCCGCGCCGGACACGTCCACGTCCACAGTGGTCAAGTTCTCGCCGAACATCCCGCCGGGCAGCTCGCGGCCGAGCTCCTGCTCCCACCAGTCGTAGTCCTCGCGCGCGTACGCGTAAACCGCCTGGTCGTCGCCGCCGTGGTGCTTGGTGTCGAAGATCTGGTCGCCGGCCAGCCCGCTCGCCCGCTCCGGCGGCAGGCCCTTCGGGCCCGGTGCCCGCACGGCGACCGCGTGCGTCACCGGCCGCTTGGTGATGCCGGTCGTGCCGATGTTCTTGGCATCTGTGCGCTCCGGCACTGCCAGGTTGACCTGCAACACCCGGCTCATGACGCGAACTCCACCATAGTGCGGTCCTCCAGAGGTATGAAGCCCAGCCGTTGGTACAGGGCGTTCGACGTCGGATTGGCGAGATCGGTGAACAGCACCACCTCCGTGGCACCGGCGTCGCGCGCCGCCCGGCTGATCGCGGCCGTGACGGCGCCCGCGTACCCCCGGCCGCGATGCTGCGGCGGGGTGAAGACGGCCTGGACGCGGACCATGCCGGACTCCGGACGGGTGAGTGACGCCATGGACACCGGCGCGCCGCCGGTCTCCCACACCAGCACGCCGCCGTAGGACAGCCGTGCGTCGACGAACTGTGCGACCTCGGGATCGTCCTCGCCGACCTCCCGGAAGAAGGCCGCCGTCCACTCGACCAGCAGATCCCGGTCCCGCGCGCCGGCTACCTTGGCCTCCCCGGGAGGCTGCGGTGTGGGCGGCGCCAGCTCGCCCAGCCGATAGAGGCGCTGCCGGCCGTGCACCTTCGCGGCTCTGCCGGTGCGGCGCCTCCACCGGGCCACGAAGGCGTCGACGGCGACGTCGGGACCGGATACTCCGGGCAGGTCGGCGTCGAGCAGCTCCGCCAGCGAGGCGGCCGCATCCGGCGACATCGCGGACAGCACCGGCGCCCGCGGTGGCGTGCACAGCACCGCCGCGTCCTCGCCGTCATGCCACCCGAAGACGGGGTCGCCCGGGCCGTACACATGCGGACCCTGCATCCGTACGGCCTCAGCGATCGTCAGCATCAACGTGTTCTGCACCGGCCGGGCGCGCAGGAAACCTCCCGCCCCGGCCAGGAACTCCTCGACGTCCCCCGTGATGTGCCAGGCCATGGAGGCGATTCTTACAGACCCCACGCCTTCGCGATGCGCGCCAGAGAATCCCGCCGGGTCTCCGGGTCGTAGACGGCCCCGGCGAGGATCAGCTCGTCGGCGCCGGTGCGCTCGACCAGCGCGTCGAGGCCCGCGACGACCTCCTCGGCGGTGCCCGCATACTGCGTGCCGGGAAGCTGGCTCAGCACGCTGCGGTCCAGTTCGGACAGTTCGACGGCGGCGGCGGCCGCCGGGGAGACGATCGGCCCGAGCCGCCCGGTGCGCAGGCTCAACGCCATGATCCGGCTGGGCCCGGCGAGGTAGTTCGCCTCCTCGGCGGTCTCGGCGGCGAGCACCGAGGCGCTGATCATGAGATGCGGCTCGGGAAAACGCGCCGACGGCTGGAACCCGGACCGATAGAGACGTACGGCGGAATCCACGTCCCCACTCATCGCGAAGTGGTACGCGTAGCAGAACGGCAGCCCCAGCGCCGCCGCCACCTGAGCCCCGTACGTCGAAGAGCCCAGCATCCACACCTCGGGGAACGACTGCGCCACGGGCGTGGCCCGCAGCCGCTCGACCCGCTCCGGCGCCACCCGGCCGTCGCCGAGCAACGCCAGCACCATCCCCAGATGATCGGGGAACTGCTCGACGGTCAGATGCGGAGACACCCCCCGCAGCGCCGCCGCGGTCGCCTGATCGGTGCCGGGCGCCCGGCCGATGCCCAGATCGATGCGCCCCGGGTGCAGCGCCTCCAGCAGCGCGAACTGCTCCGCCACGACGAACGGCATGTGGTTGGGCAACATCACCCCACCCGACCCGACCCGGATCCGCCGGGTGTGCGCGGCCACATGAGCGATCAGCACCGGCGGCGACGTCGAGGCGACCGCCGGCATGTTGTGATGCTCGGCCACCCAGAACCGCGCATAACCGAGCTCGTCGGCAGCCTTGGCTGTCTCCGTCGTCCCGCGCAGCGCATCGGTACTGTCATGCCCCTCGCGCACGGTGGCAAGGTCAAGAACGGACAAAGGTACGCGCACTCACCGACCCTAGCTCCGCCGCCCGCCCGCAACGCATGAGCTGCGCCACAGGGCCGGCGCGGCGTCGCGGTCCGGGCTCAGCGCCGCCGTCGGCGCCGGATCGTCTGCACCCCGGCGGTGCTGGCGACCAGCGCGGCACCGGGCACCAGCAGCCAGACCGGCCACGGATACACCTCGCCCGCGACGGTCGCCGCAACGATGATCCAGATCACCACGTTCACGGCCGCGACGGCACCCCAGACCGTCCAGAGCACGATCAGCGCCGTCGGCAACCGCCGAGCCTCCCGCCGCACCTCGGCGGCCCGCCGCGCCTTCACCTCGGCGGCGCTCAGGCCGGGCTTCGGCAGATCGGCGACGAGCGGCATCAGATCGGCGTACGTCCGGGCGGCGTACGCATCCCGGACCCGCTCGTCATACTCGGCGAGCGACAACCGCCCCTCGTCCAGCGCCGACTTCAACTGCTCGGCGACGGTATGCCGGTCGGCGTCGGCAGCCCGCATCGATTCCACCTCGGGCCGCCGCGCGACTTCCTTCCCCATACGGGCCACGCTAGAGGAGGGAGGCGGCATTGAGCTACGACGAAGTCGTCACGCCGCCGAGGCCCTGGTCTCCTCAGACGGAGCGTGACGACCGCACCGCCAATGCCGGCTCGCCACCGCGCAGTCCCAGCGACAGCCCGCCGGACGTTGAAACCGAGTAGCACCCGAAGGGGTTCCGTTCCGGAGCCATGCCGCCGCCAATCTGTCTGACAGACGTCGAGTCACGACGTCGACATCGGCATGGGAGCAAGGGTGAACACGGCAGGCCAGGCAGAACTGCAGGAACCGGTCCCCTACTGGGCGATCCCACCGGTCACCGCCGTCCCGTCGCCCTCGCCGGCGTACTTCCCTGAGCCCTCCCCGGTGCCGCCGGCCCCGGCGCCCTACCCGGAGTACTTCCCCGCGCAGTCCGTCGCTTCCGCTTCGGAGGCGCAGCCACTCAGCTTTGCTTCGGAAGCGCAGCCTGTTATCTCTGGTTCGCAGGCGTCGCCTGTTGCTTTCCCGTCCCAGGCGCAGCCTGTTGCCTTCGCTTCGGACGCGCCTCCTGTCGTGTTCGCTTCCGAGACGCCGCCTTTGGCTTCCGTTCCGGAGGCGCAGCCGGTCGCTTTCGTTCCGGAGGCGCAGCCCGCCGCGGCTGCCCCGGCCGCCGCGCCTGCGCTCCCGCCCAGATCCGCCACCCCCCTCGTCGCCCCGTGGTTCCGCTGGGCCCTGCTGGCTCTGGCCGTCGTCATGGCGGCGTACGTCGTCATCCGGCCGGGCGCCGACTCCACGCCGGCCGCCTGGCAGAAGACCGCCCTCGAGGTGGTGACGTCGGCCGCCGCGGCCCCGGAGACCGTCCACGTCACCGGCGGCTACCTGCCGGACCGCGGTCTCGTCTTCACCGCGAACCTCAACGGGGTGGCGCCGAAGGAGCTCAACTCCTGGCTGCTCACGCTCCTGAAAAGCCACGAGGACCGGCTGGGCGAGCTCGCCCGCGGCGAGTCGGTGGTCTGGCAGGTGACCGTGACAGGTACGACCTCAGGCGACTACAGCCGCCTCGTCGCGATCCCGCGCCGAGCGGTCGCCGACCCCGCGCAATGGATCTCGACTCCTGCCACCGGCGCGGCGGGCACCGCCACCGGCGCGGATGACAAGGGTGCCGCAGCCCCGGCCGCCGGCGAGGACGCTGCCGGCGACACCGCGGCCACCGGCAAGGAAGCGAGCCCGGCCGGCGCTGAAGCGAGCCCGGCCGCCGACGCGAGCCCGAAGGCGACTTCATGACCACCGACGTCCTCGCTCACCCGGCCTCCGCGCCCCGCCGTTCGCGCCGTGCCGCGGAACCGGCTCCGGCAGCGGCCCCGGCCCCCGCGGCCGGCAAGCGCCGCGACACCTTCCTGGACAACGTCCGGGCCATCGCCCTCATCCGGGTCATCGTCTGGCACACCCTCGCCTCGGCGATCATCAGCTGGGTCGTCGCCTCGATGCCGGCCATGTTCTTCATCGGCGGCAGCCTGCTCGCCCACAGCCTGGACCGCCGCCCGGCCGGGACCGTGCTGCGGGCCCGGCTGCGCCGGCTGCTCCTGCCGTTCTGGGTGTTCGGCGGCGTGGTGCTGACCGTGCTCGCCGTCGTCTACCGGATGTCCCCGGCGCCGGACACCAAGCTGTCGATCGGCGCGATCGTGCCGTGGATCTTCCCGCTCGCCGACCCGCACGGGCCGCCGTGGGAAGCCGGCTGGGCCACCACGCCGCTCTGGTACCTGCGCTGCTACCTGTGGCTGATGCTGCTGACGCCGTTGATGCTCACGGCGTACCGGCGGCTGGGGCTGAAGGTGTTGCTGATCCCGCTCGCCGGTGTCTTCGTCGTCGACTACCTGAACCGTCACGCGGACGTCGCGCCCGCCGGGTGGGACTCCTACAAGTGGTACGTCGGCGACATCTGCACGTACAGCTTCTTCTGGATGCTGGGTTTCACCCACCGCGACGGGCAGATGGCGCAGTTGCACCGGCGGGCCCGGCTGGAATGGGCCGCGCTCGGCGGGGTCGCGGCGTTCATCTGGGTCAAGGTCGTCGACGTTCCCGGGATGGTCGTCAACAACTCCTACCCGCTGCTGCTCTTCATGGGCATCGCGTGGCTGGGCATCTTCCTGGCCGCCGAGCGGTGGATCGGCGACCTCTCGCTCAACTTCCTGGCCGGGCCGGTGATCCGGTGGCTGAACCGGCGGTCGATGACCGTGTACCTGTGGCACCCGATCGCCATCGTCGGCGCGTACTGGATCCGCGCGAACCTGGTCCCCGACCTGCCGCGACCGATGGTCCTGCCGATCGTCGGCCTCCTGACCGTGGCGCTCTGCGTGATCTTCGGCCGGGCCGAGGACTATGCGGCGGGCCGCGCCGGGCAGTGGTGGCCGGGGCGCGAAGACCCGCCCGGCACGGCACGGCTCTTCACCCGCCTCAGCGAGAAGCTGCGCGGGTCGATGTCGAGCACGCAAGCGCTGGGCCTGGGCGCGGTGATCGCCGTGCTCGCGGTCGGCTTCGTCGTGCCGTCGGGAGCCGCGCCGCAGAAGGAGGAGGCGGCGACGACCGACGCTCCCGCCGCCGGCGGGAACCTGGCCCTGCCGCCCGCCCCCTCCGGCAAGCCGGACGTCGCCGACTTCACCGGTGGTGGCACCGAGGATGCGGCCGCCGAACCCGAGCCCGAGCCGACCGAAGAGGCAGCGGCACCCGCGGCGGGCGCCGACGACTCCCTGAAGGGCAAGGTCCTCGCGACCGTGGACGCCTGGCGGGCGAAGAAGAAGGTCGACGGCGTCCAGGTCGGCCTGTCCCTGGAGGACGGCTCGCAGGTGGTCCTGGCCAGTGGCGCGAAGACCGACGGTGGCGTCCTGGAGCCCGAGGGCACCTTCCCCGTCACGTCCGTGACCAAGACCATGACCGCGGCGATCATCCTGCAACTGGTCGCGGAGGGGAAGATCTCGCTGGAGGACAAGCTGCCGAAACTCACGGCCGTGCCGAACCTCCCGTACGCCGGCAAGGTCACGATCCGCCAGATCCTCAACCACACGGCCGGCATCAAACCGTACGACCAGAGCAAGGCATACGCGGCCGCGAAGGGCCGGCCGCTGACCGCCGTGACCGCATTGCAGCTCGTGGTGGACGAGCCGCTGGAATGGACGCCGGGCACCCAGGTCGGCTACTCGAACGCGGGCTACCTGACCCTCGGCCTGCTCGCCGAGCAGCTCAGCGGCAAGCCGTACAAGCAGCTGCTGGCCGAGCGGGTCTTCGGCCCGGCCGGGATGACCGAGTCGCGGCTGGACGAGACGCCGACCGCGGGCTGGGCCGGCTTCTCGGCCGGCGGCGTGGTCTCCACGCCGAAGGACCTGATGGCCTGGGGTGACGCGCTGTACCGGAAGAAGACCATCCTGCAGCCCAAGTGGCTGGCCGAGATGCTCAGCGTCGCCAACAAGTTCTCCACCGGCCTGGGCGCGTTCCCGACGTGCCCCTGCTCGATGAAGGACGGCAAGCCGGTCTACAGCGCCATCGGTCACAACGGCGGTCAGGCGACCATCCAGTACGCCCCCGCGGAGAACCTGGTGATCTCCCTCTACCTGACGGAATCCATGTGGACCGCGGAACTGACCCGCGACGACGTGGCCGAGCTGATCGTGTCCCTGCGCAAGGTGGTGGCGTCGGCCTAGCGCGTCAGCGCCGACCGGAGTCGCGGCGCCGGCGGGTGACCAGAAGGCCGGCGCCCGTTCCGCGAGCGCCCGCTAGCCTGCCTCAGTGGATCACATCCTGCGAGCCGCCGGCCTGGACCGGCGACAAAGCCGAGCGGGTGACCATCCACGGCGACGAGGTGGTCATAGCCGCGCTCACCGGCGACGCCATGGCAGCCTGGCACGCGGCCCGCGCCGCCTCCGCCGAGCACTACCCAGTCCTCGTCCACGACGCCGCGTGGGTCACCGAGCCCGACTACCGCCCCTCCGACCCGCCCGCCGACCTGATCGCCCGCGCGGCGAGCGTCGATCTCGAGGCCTGGCTCGCCAGGGAGATGACCAGGGATGAGGAACTCCTCGGCACCGGCCTTGAGGGCTACTACCTGGACAGCTACAACGCCATGTCCTACGGCACGCAGCAAACGCTGGTCATCCTGCCCCGCCCCGAGCCATGGGCAGCGTTCGCCTACCTCGATGCGTACGCCATGTTGGGTGACGGTACGGAGCTCGCGGTGGCCACCGCGCGGGCATGGCACGACCGTTACGGCGCTGTTCCCACCGTCGTGGGGATGGCCTCCGGCTTCCTGGTCGACCGTCGACCGGCCGACGTCCATGCCGCCGAAAGACTCGCGGCCGAACACGTGGCCATCGCCGGATTGAGTGCCCGGACCACGCTGCGCGCCTACGCCCGGGCACTCATGCACCTCGACCAATGGTGCCTCTACAACCGGCCTTGACCCGGTCCGATGCCGGCCAGATACCGCTCATGGCCGTTGGTCGAGCGTGGGGCGGCGGTGTGGCAGCTGACCTGATCGGCCACGTCGCTGGTCAGCTCACCGCGTGATCCATCGGCCAACAGCTCAGCTCCATGCGGATTTCTCAGATCTTGAGCGTGGCGACCGTTCGTTCGCCGCCACCCCGCGAGAGCTTCGTCTCGGAACCACAACAGATGACCTCGATCAATGGTTCCCGGGCCCGGCCGCGGGGCTGTCCGCGGCATAATCCGAGCCCATGCGGGGGAGAGGGAAGTGGGCCGGGCTGGGCGCGGTAGTTGCGGTGCTGGGCCTTTCGGCGGCGGGCGCGTGGCGGTACGAGCAGCACGTCCACCGTCAGCCGGACTGGCAGATTCACCACACGGCGGTTCCCGGCGCGGCGAAGAAGGTCGACGCGGTGCTCGCCCAGTTCGAGCGCGACCACCTCTACAAGGCCGGCGACTACCTGCACTCGGCGGGCCAGCACCCCGACGTGCAGGTCCTCTCGGTCACCGGGGAGACGCACTGGGGAACCGGCGTGACCTTGATACTGAAGGTGACAGGTCGCGGTGTGGCGCGCGGCTTCGATCAGACGGTGCTCCAGCAGGGCGACGTGCCGATCTGCTTTCGCCTGCAAATGGGGCCGGAGAAGGACACCCGCGACGACGACATCGACTGCCCGGCGGGTGCGCCGCTGCCGGTTCCCGAAGACCCGTCCCTGCAGGGCGTCGATGAGCGTCTGCAGAGGGCGCTGAACCGCGTCGGCCCGGACGAGTCCGCCGTCCGCGCCGCCGTGGCCAAACTGAAACTCGACTCGGCCATCCACCAGGACTTCGCCGCCAAGGACGGCATCGTCGGGGTGGCGCTGCAAGCCAGTCAGTACGACTGCGTGGTTGCTCGGGTCAAGGCCCCGGGAGACACGACACTCTGGCGGCCGTCGCACACCCAGCTGGCCCCGGGCGAGTTGGGCTGCTCGGCCGGGCTGGCAATGAGCGGCGAGTTCGACACCTCCCCGCACTGATCCGCCGTCACCCGCACCTGAGCCCGGGGGAGAGATTGGAAAGGGGCGCGCTTCCCCGGATGAACTAACCGGTCTGCCAGTTCTGGGCTGCGTCATCAGGCGGAGTTGGCACCCCACAGGCCGAGGGCGATGGCCCCCATCGCGATCAACGCCCGGATCCAGCCCGGGATCCGTGGCAGGAAAACGCCCGCCACCAGCGCGAAGCCCGTCGCTCCGAGCAGCGCCCCCGCCCAGAACGGCGGCGGGTCCGGTGTGGTGACGGTGACCGTGACCAGCTTGAGCAGGCACGCGACCAGGATCGCTCCGAGCACCGTCACGACCGGGGCGCGCCAAGCACCAGTGGTGAGGGCGAGCGCGAGCCAGCTCAGGGTCAGGGCGATCGGTACGCCGACGAAGACCAGGGTGAGCCCGCGGCCGAAGCACTCGGTGCCGGTGCAGGAGGCGACCGAGTCGGCGACCGCCATCAGGACGGCCGTGATGATGCCGCCGACGAGCGCCGGCGCGACGAGCAGGGGGCGAAGGTCTTTGGGCACACGGACTTCCTCGTAGGGATGCAGGCACTATAGCGACGTGCTTGAGCAACGGGATCTTGACCGGCTCGCTGCGGCGGGGCGGGCCAGGGCGCGCCAACGCCCGGCTCGGCGGCACCGGCCTGAGCGAGACGGAACTGGATGCGTACGCCACCGAACTGGGCTTCGACCTGCCGGGTGACCCGCGCGTCTGGTGGGGATGGCACAACGGTGAAGCCGACGGCGTGTCCAGCCTGGCACGCAAATGGGGGTCACGTGGTGTTTGGTGTCGGGGCGACCGCCGCGGACGGCAGCGCGCCGGTGCATGTCTGAGACGCGGCACCGGGACCGCGTGTTCGATGTGACAAGCCCGCGCCCGACGGCAGGCTGTTCGTCACTCGGCGCGGTCCCAGCGGCCGCTACGTGCCGACTGCTGGCAAGACCGGCCCCGGTCGGCCGCGGAAGGTGTCCGGGGCGCCTAGCTCGTTGCCGCGCATTTGCCGCAACCGGTGGGACGGAGTGGCCCCGCCTGAGACCCAGTGGGACCGACGAGAGAGGCCCCTCCCCGCTGTTTCAGCAGGTGAGGGGCCTCTTCGTGCCGGTGGTGGCGGGTAGAGGATTCGAACCTCTGTAGCTTTCGCGACGGATTTACAGTCCGTCGAAGGCCTGGTTCTGACCAGCCCAAACGCCACTCGCACCCACCTGGCCGACACAGATCCGACAACAGGCGCCTGCATACGGCTCTGGCGAGGCTGGACGGCAAGACGCTGAACCAACGGGTGTCCGCGACGTGTCCCCCCAAGTTCTTGCTGCTCGAAGCAGGTTGGGGACATGGGGGACGGCAGGGACAGGGGGACGAGGTCCGGGGCAGCAGCCGAACGCGCTGTCAGCTTGGAACCGTACAAAATCCTGTGGTGGAGGATGGCGGGTCCAGCTCACAGGAGCACCGAGCGGCCTGAGTGCCCCTCGACGCCTCCGCTGATGGTATCGGTCATGCCGTGGGCGGCCAGCGCGCCCAGCACACGAGCCGAGGGCCGGAGCGGAAGCTGGACTCGCCCAACCCACGCCCTAGTCAGCTGCCGATGCAGTGCTCCAACAGCCAGGCAACAACGGCGTGGAACGTGCCGGTTGCGGCTCCCCGGACGACGGCCGCCAGCATTTGGCTACGCATAGTGGGGTTCTCGTTGGTGGGCATCGTGGTCTCCCGCTGAATCGGAGGAACAGGCATCGAGCCGGCTGGCTGACATGTCCGTTCTGCCCCGCGGGACGTTTTCCGGCGACATCTCGTCCGCTACGGTGCGGAGATGCGCAGGTCACGCTATGCGAGATGTTCTCCGGGTCGGATCCGGTTCGGATCCCGCGAGACATCACGGAGCAGGCTGTGAGTCAGCACGATCCGGCCGCGCGCTTCGCCACCGAGCTGGAAGCCCTGTACCGGGCGGCAGGATCTCCAAAGCATGGCGTGCTGATCTTCCAGGCAAGCCGGCAGACGCCGTCTGTGAAGCTCAACGCCCAGTCGTTGAGTGACTGGTTCGGTGGCACCTCGACACCCAGCAGCGACGCCGCTGTGCGGTTCCTGGTGGAGTACCTGCAGCCTCAGGCCCAGAAACGTACTGGGTACGCGTCTCGGTCAACTGAACAGTGGCTGCAGTTGCTGAAAGGTGCCCGTGAGGCCAGGCGCTCCAGCCGCATCGGGCGCCCCCGCACGCGCAATACCGCCACGTCATCGGATGCAATCGCCGGTGCTCTGGGCCGGCCGATCAGCCAGTACACCGCGCTGGAGTTGGAGGTACACCGGGCCATCACCGTCGCCGGCCAGGCCGACAAGTTGCCAGACTTGCCGCCGTACGTATCCCGGGCCCACGATGGGCAACTGGCGCAAGTGGTTGCCGCAGCGTCGGCTGGAAACAGTCGATGCGCGGTACTAGTCGGCGGGTCGTCGACGGGCAAGACGCGCGCCTGTTGGGAAGCCATCCAACGCCTGCCCCAGCCGTGGCGATTGTGGCACCCGTACGAGCCCACCAGACCGGAGGCGGCCGCCACCGCGTTGAACCAGGTCGGCTCGCATACCGTGGTCTGGCTAAATGAGGTCCAGCACTACCTGCTCGCCACGGACGCCGCACTCGCTGAACGGATAGCAGCCGGTCTACGCAGTCTGCTACTAGATCGCGACCGGGCGCCGGTCCTAATACTCGGCACGATCTGGCGGGAGTACTGGGCGCAGCTCACCACCCCACCCCGCCAGGGCGACCCAGATCCGCACGCGCAAGCCCGCGAACTGCTCGACGGCGCCCAGATCGCCGTGTCGGACAACTTCAGCCCAGCGGATTTGAACGCTTTGCAATACCTTGCCAAAGGGGACATTCGGCTGCGGTACGCCGCTAAGCACGCCGAACAGGGGCGCATCACCCAACTGCTCGCCGGCGTGCCGGAGTTGGAACGTCGTTACCGCACCGCCCCTGCCCCTGCCAAAGCACTCATCGAAGTGGCCATGGACGCCCGTCGCCTCGGGCATCCACTACTGCTGCCTCATTCTCTACTGGCGAAAGCCACGCCGGGCTACCTGCACGACGTTGAGTGGGATCAAGCCGGCGACGACTGGCTGGAGCGCGCTTTCGCGTATACCGCTAGGCCTTGCCACGGGACCCTTGGCCCGGTGACGCCCCATCGCCCGCGACCGGATGAACCGACCACTCCGCAACCGTGCTATCGGCTGGCCGACTACCTTGATCAACTCGGACGCCTGGAACGATCCCGCATATTTCCTCCGGCCCAGCTATGGGCAGCCATCCAGGACGGCCCTACAGGGGTTCACGGCTTCCTTCATTTTGCCTATTGGGCCGAGTCACGCGGGCGGTACAACTTGGCCGGCGAGCTCGGCTGGCGAGCAGCCTCAAGCGGCAACATCAACGCACTACCGCTACTAGCATATCTATGGCGACGGGTGGGCAAGACGGACGGCCTCGAGGAACTCGCCATGACGGCGGCGGACCATGGTGACTACGAGATCATTCTCGAGCTCGCTATGACGAAACGAGAGGAAGGCGACCGGGCCGGCGCCGAGGAACTGTATCAATACGCGGCCGATCGCGGGGCGCTCGAGGCCTTACGGTACCTGGCCGCGCTGCGACTACATGCCGGTGATCAATCCGGTGCGGAAGCGATCTACCAGCAAGGCGTTGACGCTGGGGACGATGAAGCCATGGTGGAGCTAGCCCTCTTGCGGGAACGCGGCGGTGACCCGGCTGGCGCCGTGGCACTGGCTGAGCAGGCAGCCACTAGGGGAAACACCGCTGCTCTGACGCAGATTGCGGACGCTCGAGAAGATAACGGCGACTTGCGCGCCGCCGAGTCACTGCATCTGCGCGCGGCAGAGCACGGCAATCTGAACGCTCTAGGTGACGTCGTCTACATCAGGGCGACGAAGCTGGGAGATCGATCGGGCGCCCATGCCGTCGCCATGAGAGCCGCAAGGCAGGGCACCTACGGACCGCTCAAACGGCTAATCGTTCACATGGACGACGCTGGGAGTAAGGCCGAGGCCGAGGAATTGGCGGCGCAAGCGGTCGACCTGGGCGACGATACGGCCTTGCAGCAACTGGCGACTCTCCGCGCCTGGGCTGGTGACGAGGAGAGTGCCATGCGTCTCTACCGGCAAGCTGCCGAAAAGGGGAACCTCAGTGCGCTGTGGACGACGGCGCAACAGAAGGAGCAGCAAGGTGACCACGTAGCCGCGCTTGCCCTTTACGAGCGGGCTTTCGAACGAGGCGCTACTTGGGCTGCTGGCCGGATGGCGATCCAGCATGAGCGCCTCGGCAACCCCCACGATGCCAATTCCCTTGCATTGCGAGCCGCCGACCATGGCGATACCCGAGCCTTAGCGGAACTCGCCATAGTCCGAGAGAACGCCGGTGATCCGGACGGCGCCGAGCAGCTCGTCATGCAAGCCATCGAACGCGGTGATCCTGGAGGCTTAAGGCGCCTGGCCAACTTGCGAAGACACAAGGGCAACACGGCTGCCGCCCAGACGCTCTACCGGCAGGCAATTCAACATGGGCATAACGAATCACTCCTGCCCCTTGCTGCCATGTTCGAGGAAGAGCAGGACGCGAACGGAGCCGAGGTGGTCTACCGCGAGGCCATCAACGCCGGCGTAGTGGGGGCGCTATCACAGCTCGCCGATCTGAAGGAGCGGAAAGGCGATCAAACTGCCGCAGAGCAAATACGCCGATATGGTCTTAATATTGACGGGTCTATTGCGACAGGGTACAACTGGTAGGCGCTGCAAGCGTGCCAATCCGGCCTCAGGGCCCATAGGCACGCTCGGGCCGTCATCCGGTCCACGACACCGCCGTCGATTTTGGTCTTCACGTCCGTACGTTCAAGGTGATTTGTACGGGGCGTGGCACCGCACAGTTCCGGACGCACGCAGCTGCGTCGACCAAAGCATCGTTCCTTGATCAGCCCCTTGGTGCTTGGGGCGGATGACGGGAACTGAGCCCGCACTGTCAGCTCGGGAACCGTAAGATCTCCTGACGGTCGCCGTCCGCCGCAGCTCATCGCGGATCGAGTGGCCTGGAGTGACCTCGGTAGGCACGGCGTAATGGCCCGCTAATGGCCGGCGCATTCCCAGGGCGAGCGCCTCGCTAACTCGAGCGGATCGCCTGACGCTCTCCGCCCAAGACAACGGACCGGTGGTGTGTCCCCGGACTTTGGGCAGGTAAGCATCGGTCGGGGGACAGTGGGGACACCGGGGACACGAGAGACGGAGCGATTTGGGGTGACGCTCACGACGGGATCGGCGCTGGCTCTGATGGTGGGCATGAGTGCCGAGACCGAAACGGGTCACGGGGTCCGCACGGCAACATCGAGCGGGGGTTCTCCAGCAGATCGTCGGATGGCGATGGGGACGGACTCGGCGACGCGCTGGCCGACGGGCCTGCGTCGCCCGGGCACCGCGTGACGTATTCACCGCACCAGGCAGGCGCGTCGACGGCGGTCACCCACCATCGCCCGTCATCGTCACGGGTGTTGAAGCGCCAGGTGAGTGCTTGACTGTTGAGAAAGGGTGCGCCGCCGTCTTGGTAGTGCGAGACCGCAGTGACGTCAACTGTCACTGTGGCCCGCCCATCCTGGACCGGCCCGACCGTCAGTCCCGCGAAGTCCAGCTCGAACGCCTCGCTGCGCTGCATCGCGTCGCGGTACGCGCGCCACTGAGCCAGCAACTCGTCTCGGCGGTCGCCGTCGAGGACCGTGATGATGTCTAACTCGTCGTTGTAGCTCAGCTCTTGCAGGTAGGTGCTCGCCGCGACGTCGGGGCCGACGGCGCCCTTGTTCGCCTCAGCCGTCAACTTCCACACCCACGCCACCGGCAGCGCCAGCGCGCCACAACAGCTGCACACGAGGAGGGTGGGCAGCAGAACCAGCACGACCCATCGCCGACGCGTCGACCAGCCCGCCAGCCGACGTCGTTCCGACCACTGTCGCAAGGCATCGACCAGCCGCATGACCCGAGTTCGCCATCGCGTGATCATCCAGGCACGATAGGCGATGCCTCGATTGCCGTCGATCGCTTAGCGCCGTGCGCCCGGCGGGTTAGCCGATGTCAGAGAAGCCCATTGGGGTACCGCTCGCGCAGCCAGGCGGCCCTTACCGACGCGACGTCTTCATCGGCACCGGCCGCCCGCAGAAGGTTGACTGCGGTCCAAAGTGACGGCAGGTGTTCGGCACTTGCGAGGAAAGCGCCCAGGACCTCGCTAAGCACGACCGGATCTTGGCCCTCGGCGTGTACCTCGTCTACCGCATCGACGCCTCGACCGTCCCGCTGCTCTCGTCAGGCGTCGACGGGTGATTGGGCGGTAATGTGTCTGCATGTCGAGTTCAGCGTTAGCCGACCGCAGCGCCGCAGTTGCGGAGGACCTTGCCACTCGCGGCTATGCGATCGCCGACTTTGACCATGCAGCGGACGTTGAGGCTGTCGCCAAGACACTCGGAGTGGTATCAGCATCTTGGCAAACCTTGACACCCAAGCCGAAGGAGGAATCCGACCCGTGGAGCCTCTCGGGCTATTACGGAATGGGTCGATTTCCTTGGCACATTGACGGCGCGGTTGCTGTCAACCCGCCCCGCTACGTCGCGCTCCGTTGCGTCGCTGCATCAGAGGACGCCGAGCCAACCGAGCTTCTTGACCTTGCGGACGAATCCAACGTGCGTGTGTTGCAGCTGTTGTCAAGGGTGGTTCTTCGGGTGCGAGACAAAGCCGGGCATATTCGGTATCTTCCTGCTCTGCAGTCTTCATCGGATAGATGGATGATTCGTTGGGATCCCCGAGTCTGCGAGGTGGCCCGCAGGCAGTGGAAGGAAGTTGCGGCTATTGTCGGGCAGCTGCCACCCACGGACACTGTGAACTGGCGCCCGAGCCGAGTAGCATTCGTCGATAACAGGCGAATACTCCACCGGCGCCCGGGGGTAAAAGGGAACAACGTCCGAACCCTAAATCGCCTCTATATCTACTAAGGTGGAATTCGGCATGTGGGGCTATGAAGAGCTGACAGCGAAGGCGAAACTGTATTTCGATCGCGCGGCTAATCACAGCGAGGCTGACGACGAGTTTGCCTTGTGGCTTTTGTTAGGTCTCGAATTTCTTCTCCGTGCCCCACTGGCAAAGGTCCACCCGTCGCTCCTGGCGGCTCCAGAGGGTAACAGTCTTCTGCACGCCGCAGGGATCTTAAAGGCTGATGCTCAACCGCGGTCCGTCATGACTAAGACCGTGGTAGAGAGGCTCAAATTTGTTATCGAAGGATTCGGCGACGACCGTCAACGGGACGCGACGTTTCTCGCCAACCTTCGAAATCAAGAACTCCACTCTGCTGACGCGGCACTAGCGAATGTCCCGGAGGATCAATGGTTGCCCCGGTTCATCGCAGTAGTGAAGGCGGTCACTGAGCACCTCGAGATGCCAGTGTCGGAGGTCTTGGACCCTGCCATCGCGGCGCATGCCGAGAAGCTCAGCATCGAGGCTGATCGAGCAGTTCAACGGACAGTGCAAGGTCTGATCCAACAATGCAAATTCATGTATGATCACCTTACGGAGGCCGAACGCGAGGCTCGAATCGCCGCCGCGACGCGCACGCCCCAGGGTAACCGAGTAATCCATATAAATGCGGTTCCATGCCCTGCTTGCGGCAACGAGGCTCCGCTGCAATTGACGCCAGGACGGACAACAAAGAGCAAGTACGACGAAGACTCTGGCGAAATCGCGTATAGCGTCATACATCTAGCCACTGGACTCACGTGCAAAGTGTGTGGCTTGGTCCTTGACGACACGGCGAAGGTTATCGCCGCAGGAATCCCCAGAATGCGGGTTATTGAGTACTCGGAAGACCGATATGAAGGTTGGGAGGACGTTGTTGACACAACCTCGCTGCAAGAGCGTATGGCGTATGATTGGGACGCGTACGGCAATGACTAGCCGCTCCATTGATGTTACCCGGTGCTGCCGCATCTCCAGGATTTGCTGTCCGAATCATATGAGGCTGCTCGCTTCGAGATCGATGACGCGCTTACAGAATTGAGAAAGTCAACGCGGAAGCGGCGGACTATCTCCGTGCTCTTATTCGTAAATTCCCTAATCTGAATAGGGAGTGAGTTCAGAGCGTCTCGGTATGGGGCAGAGGCAGGTCGGCATCTGCGAGTCCCGAGTGTCGCTGCTCGGATGGTCCGTTTGGCGCGGACCGCCCATGGCCCGCTGGCCGGGCCTCCGCCTTGCGTCGGACTGCGTGCTACTCGGACGAGTGACGCTCGGCAGGAACTCGCTTGCCTTTCTTTCCTGTCGCACTAATCATAAGCTAATGACTGAGGGAGATTCAGACCGGGCGATTCCACTCCAATCGATAAAGGGGGAGAACGACGCAGCGACCGAGATTTTGAGAGAGCTGTTCTATCTTGTGGAGATTGAACGACAAGCCAAGATTTTCAATGAAAGCTTCCAATCTGCCGTTGACGCGGCTTTGCAGGGTGAGAACTCACTCTCATGGCGGCATATGCAATCCGCCATGTTTGCGGGCATTATCGTAAGTCGGTTGGTCACTTACGGGCAAGATCCGAGGGGCGAAGGCTGGCCCGGCTCGAGTAAGGCCGATAAGAGAAGGAAAGCAAAAGAGGCGAAGGTTCGACGCGTCAAATCGCTACGCGTCCGTCTGGAGCTGCCTCAGGATAATGAAGAATATGTGATTTATGCGGTGAGTAAGGTTCGCAATAGTCTCGAGCACATAGACGAGTGGCTCGACCTAGCGGTCAGTGGCTTATCCGATGTTGCTGCATTGTCTGATTGGTATTTGGCCGGGAGAAGTCTGGTTCTCTCGCCGGAAGATCCGAACCGCGAGGGGGCTATAGCCGGAATGCGCGGATTCTCGCCCGAAGCCGGTGTGGCGATATTCCACCGTGATAGGTTTGATCTATTCTTCATGGACATTGAGATGGCGAAGATGTACCACAATGCTCGCGAAGTGCAACACGACCTTCTTAGAGAGTTGCGGGGACGTTGCCAGTTCGGCGGTGGACAAGTCAGAATATTCTCTGATGAGCTTCGCGAGCGACACCGCTGGTGGAGTGAAAAGCGTAGTGAAATCCTCGCAGAGCAGAGCCCGGATCCAGCTGTTGACGGTCGCGTTCGGCTGTGGATGAAAGTCGGTGGCACCGAGCCTGGCCGAAACCCGGCAGGCGCGGCAGAGGCCTCAGGGGGCCAATGACTGAGCTACAGTCCATCGGCTGGTCCGCGCAGGGAGAAGAGTACGCCTGACTATCCCTCGCCCCTGTCGAGGTCGGAAGTGATGGGACATCATTCGGTGTCGCCGTTGCGTGATCCTCCCGGCACGATAAGCAACGCTGTCGACCGCCGTCGATCACTAATGTTAGGGGACGCCTGGGGTTCGGCTGTCCCCACCGTTTATGCAGCTCAGGTCGCCTCGGGGGACAGCAGGGACTCGGGGGACAGCGGGGACACGGAGAGGAATGACCCGGGCTGGCTGGAAGTCATGCGAACGCAACACTGGTTGCCCCTCGTCATGCGTAACACCGTACCCGTGCTCGGCTCGATGGCCCGCCGACGATCGTGTACTCACCGGGGCGGGAAGGCTGCGGCAAGCCATGCTGCCACGTCGGCTGGCGTGCTGTACCCCTTGCTGCGGAGGACATCGACGATGTCGCGGCCGCACATGATGACGATGGGATGCTGATCCTCTCGTACCTCCTTGTATGCCTGGTCGTGGACGTATGACGTGGTGACCAGCACCCCGAACATACGGTGTCGGATCCGGGAGATCAGTCGTGAGGTGTCCTCAACGCCCACGGAGGTCTTCGGCCCATAGCATTTAGCCTCAAGGACAAAGTCGAGTGAGACTCGGTCAGCCGCCGGACCAAGCTGATAGATGCCGATCGCATCGCGCCCGAAGTCCCGGGTTGGTCGAGTGACTGCCGTAATGCCGGTATTGGGTGCAAGCATGCGCCAAAGCTCAATGGCGCATGTCTCGAAGTCGCTCCACCGACCGGAGAAGTACTGATGGATGGTGTTGAGGATTTGCTGACCGGCGGCGTCCGACGGTAGCTGCTCGGCTCGACTCCGGATGACCTTTGTGGCGGGGGCAACCAAAGTGCGGTAGGCACGTCCGTGAACCCACTCGGTCCAGGCCGACGGGCATGCGTCTCCGAGTGGCTCACCGGCGAGGAGCTGGTTGATCCAGACTTTAGAAACGACTGGTACATCGAGGACGGTGAAGGTAGCCCGGTAGTTCTGGAAGCGCTGCCCCTTTGTGCTTCGCCAGATGGCCTGGAGATCGTCGTCGGCCGCCATGGTGGCCGCGCCAGGGGCCAGCAAACCACGGAACACGACGTTGCGGCCGCGGGCGTTGGCCTTGGCGAAGAGAAGAAACGGCGGTACCCGACGCCGAGCCTGATCGTCGGCGTGTGCTGCGGCGAAGCTGTCCCGGAGGATCACGTTGCCCCAGCGTGAGGTCTCATGCAGAAGCTTGCCCGGTGACCGGTTGTCACCGAAGTACGTGAACAGTCCCGTCTTCTCATCGAGGAAGTCAGGCCAGTCCGGGTTCTCGCCCGATGTGTAGAGGGCTACGAGCTTCACATCGCTCCGCTTGGGGGACCCGCTGGGGCGGAACCCACCCTGATTGCCGACCGGCAAGATCCGCTGTAGCGGATCGTCGCCAGCGGTTCCGGCCGTCCCCCCTGCATATTCCGCGTCGAGCACGAGATCCGCTCTGTCGAGCAAGTCAAAGGCGTAGATCGGTCGCGTGGATGAGGTCACCGGATCACCGTAGAGCGTGACCACCGCGCGACTTCCAGGCTGTGCTCAGACCGGCGGGGGACATCCGGATCCGTGCGGCGTCCCCGAAGTTCCGCCAGGTTAAGACAGGTCGGGGGACTCCGGGGACATGGGGGACAGCAACTCAGCTATGTCCCTCATAGACGTGACTACGGCGTCGGCGTGGGCGAAGGCGTCGACCTTCCATGGCCGGTTCGCGTAGCCCACTACGGGGACGCCGGCCGCCCGCGCGGCTTCAATATCCGTCATCGAGTCGCCGATCAAGGTGCACCGTGACGGCGCCACGTTGAGGGCGCGGGCAGCGGCGAGCAACGGCTCCGGGTTGGGCTTCATGCGGCCTGGATCTGCGTACGCCCTGCCGATGATTGGCGAGACGTACGCGGCCATGCCGTGCGCCGTTAGGTACGCCTCAATCGCCGGTGCCGAGTTGTTACTGACCACGGCGACCGCCAGGCCGCGCGCCCGAGCGTTGAGGATCACGTCACGAGCGAAAGGTGTTGGTGTAGCAGTTGCCGAGGCGGACAGCTCCGCCGCACATAGCGCAACCTCGACGGCAGTCGTGATCTCCGTCGAGGAGGTGCTGCCGACCCATCGAAGGATAGCCAAAGGATCTGATTCTCGATAGACCGCTTCTGGAATCGCGATACCCTCCGCGCCGATCAGGGCGACCAGTTCCGCGGCGACCCGAGGCGCCGGATGCCCGGCGAAGACCGAGCACACTGGCCCATCGAAATCTAGGAGCAGCGGCCCGGTCCCGACGAGGCGCGCCAACGTACTCATGAGCGATACTCGCGGGCGATGCTGGTCCAAACCGAGTCGAACCACAGGCGCGAAGACTCCACGAACTGCGTTCCATGCGACGTCTCGTCGTCATCAACGGCGTAGTGGAACAAGGTCACATCCCTGCCCAAGAGATCGAAGATCTCAGTCGATTCTCCACCGATGGTCACGTCTCGCTCGACTACCGGATAAAAGCTGAAGAACGCCTCCCGGCCGTTGAGCAAGTAGAGCTTGAAACTAGGCCCAAGGTCGTGGAGCCGTATGTCCACGGTGGCTGACTTGACCAGCCCAAGCTCCGCGAGCTCCTGGACTTGGTCGACGATGCCGTCGGCGGCGCGCCGCGTGATCCGTTCTGCCCGCTTGCGGATGGCAGGGCTGTCCGTTCCGGTCGACCGAAGCGCAGGCAGTGCGCACGGAGACGTCATGCCGGAAAGCAGCAGGCGTAGTGCAATCGTTTCGGGAGCGATGCGCCCTGCCCGGACCATGTCGAGAGCCTCGGCGACGGCGTCCCTGAGGGTCTCGCTTGTAAAGCCGGCAAAGTCAATCGTCACGTGCGGTTCTTCGAAGGCGGCCACGATCAAAGGCCGAAGCTCTACAGGCCGCTGCGTCTGAGCGCGTACGAATGCGCCGCTACCCTGCCGCGTCACGATCAGGCGTTCGCTACGTAGCACCTCCAACGCGCGTTTGATCGTTTCGCGGGCGACGCCGTACCGGTTCGCCAGCTCAGGTTGCGAGGGCAGCTTGTCCCCCGGCGCGAGCTTCCTTGTCAAGATCGCTGCGCGCAGCATGTTCGCAATCTGCTGCGATGCCTGCCGGGGATCATCCGGATCGAGGTCACCAAGGAAATCCAAGTTCACGGCCACTGCCAGAGCATAGCGCTGACTAGCCAAGCTGAGAAAGTTTGCCCGCCATGCTTGACCTGACTAGCCAAGCACGCCTAGCGTTCAAGGCGCGAGCTTGACTAGCCAGGCTTGCCAACCTTGGAGGTGCGCCGTGCGAACATCACCGTCTCTGACGGGCGAACCGATGCCGAAGGATCTGGCCGCGATCGAGGCCGAGTGGCCGTTGATCGAGGCGGAGCTGTACGTGCTCGATGCCGAGATCGCTCTGATCAGCGCCGCCGACCATGGCGGTCCGTCGCCGCTGGACTGGCGGCGGCTGCGTCGGGCCGAGGCCCGCGTGATCCGCGTCGCCGCCGAGCTGGCCGCGCGGCCAGCTGCCTGGAAGGCGGTGGCGTGATGCACACGCTGTCTGTGTCGGGCCGTGGGTGGGCCTACATCGGTGCCGCTCTCGGTGGCACGGTTTCGATCGCCGCGAACGTTGCTCACTCCTACGTCCCGCCCGCCGACGCCCCGGCCGCCTGGACGCCGCAGACCGGCGCGGTGGTCGGTGCGATCTTCTGGCCCGTCGCCCTGTTCGTCGCGACCGAGATCCTGGCCCGGGTCGTCTGGCCGTCCGGTCGGGCATGGGACGCGTTGCGCTTCGGTGGTCTGCTGCCGGTCGCTCTGGTCGCTGCTCTCGTGTCGTACAAGCACCTCGCCGGGCTGCTGCACTTCTACGGCGAGGACGCGGTCACCTCCCACTTCGGCCCGCTCGCGGTCGACGGCCTGATGGTCATGGCCACAGGCGCGCTCATGGCCACCGCCCGCCGTGTCGCTCCGGTCCTCGACAACAGCGTGCCGGCCGCATCGCCCGCCCCCGAGGTGAGCACGCCGGGACCGGCCGCCGCGCCGGTCATCGAGGACAAGCCCGCACCGGTCCCGCCGGTGAAGAAGGCACCCGCTAAGCGCGTCACGCCGCGCCCCGCGTCGGCGGACAAGGTCGCCAAGGCCGCCGCGAAGATGCCCGGCGCGCCGGTCGCGCAGATCGCCGCCAAGGCCGGTGTCTCCCCGTCGACCGCCCGGCGTCACCTCGCCGCCCTGGCGCTCACCGACGCGTCACCAACCAGCCCGGTGCCTGCGGAAACGCCCACCCTGATCGCCGCCTGATCCGACCACCAGAAGGAGCAGCCGTCATGGCCAAGCACCGCCTCACCGATGACCAGGCCGCCGCCGAGATCGCCGTCGCCGCCCTCGACAAGCACTTCAAGACCCGGGGCATCGACAAGCAGATCCGCGCCCTGATGACGCAGCAGGGACGCGAGGACCTGGACCGCACCGTTCGCGACCACGCGCGCCGCGCCGGTCGCTGAATCCGCCCGGAGCGCGACCACATGGCCTAGACAACCCGGCCGCGCTCCGGTCTCCACCCCTCAGCCCGTCAAGACCTCAAGGAGAGGCACCCATGGTCTCGCAGACCCCCCGCACTGTCACGACTCGACTCACCTGCGGCTGTGTCGTCACCAGCCAGCCCGGCGTCTACGCCACCTGCCCGCGTGGCCACGACGCGATGCGCCCCGACCACTTGACCCGCTCGCGTCGGAAGGGCTGACCCGTCATGGCCAAGAAAACGGTGATGCCCACCGGCGAGGTGGACCTCTACGACGACAACGGCAACTACCTGCGCACCGTCCCGACCGGCCTCTACGTCGGCAAAACCCCCAAGGGCAGCGTCTACGACACCCGCTCTTTCAAGGACCGTGGCGCGCTCATCAAGGACCTTCTCGCCAGGAGGAAGCGCTGATGCCCACCCCCAACACCGGCAAGTCCTGCGCGTACTGCTCCGGCACCGGCCGGATGGACCGCAAATGCACCCAGTGCGGCGGCACCGGCGTCAACGGCGACTACCGCAACAACCGCTGCGGCGCCTGCACCCGCGGCTACCAGCAGCACCCCTGCCCGCGCTGCGGCGGCTCCGGCCGGAGCAAGTGATGGCCCGCCACCCGCACTACGTGGACTCGAGCATCGCGGACCGGCTGTGCCGCCGATGCGGCGGAACCGGCATCGGCAAGCACCTCGACTGCCGCACCTGCAACGGAACCGGCCGCCTCAGCAACCCGACCACCGGCACCCGCAGCTGCCCCCGCTGCGGCTGCGCCGGACGCATCTCCCAGCCCTGCACACCATGCCGAGGAACAGGACGACGCGGATGAGCGACCCCAACCCGACCCCCGAGAACTTCGACTGGCAGGCCGCCGAGGCCGACGTCAAAGACACCAACGTCGTCGACCTGGACGCCGAGCGCACCCGCCGCACGACCGCCGAGGCGGGCACGCACTTCGAGGTCGCCCTGGACGAGACCCCGACCCGTGGCGGGATGCCCGTCGACGAGCCGCCGGTCGGGCCGTCCGGGCGACGCCCGATCGTGCCGGCCAACTGGTCGACGTGGCCGAACATTAAGCACAGCCTGCGCCAGGCGGCCGAGCTGACCGCCTACCGCGCCGGGTTCCACGCCCTGCGCTCACCCTCATACGCCATCCTCGCGACGTTCTGGGCCGTCATCGGGCTGTTCCGGCTGACCGGACGCCAGCTCAAGTGGTGGTGGGTGTCGGAGCAGTACGGGCTGCGGCAGGCCGCCGCCGACGCCAACGACCCGCAGATGTGGCTGAAGCTGCACCGCGAGGTCAAGGCCACCCGCGCCTGGCGGTTCGCCGTTCTGACGGCCGAGGTCCTCACCATCGCCGTCGGCGGCCCGATCCTCTGGGCCACCGCCCCCACCTGGGCACTCGCCCTCGGCGCCGCCCTGGCCGTCGCGTTCCTCGCGCACGTCGGGCGCCCCGACGACCAGCGGATCATCACCCCCGCGACGGTGTCCGGCCGGTTCCGGCGGGTGAACCCGGACATCATCCTGCGCGCCTACTACGCCGCCGGACTCGGCCACCCCGATAAGGCGCACCAGCAGATCAGCTTCGGCTCGACCATGGCCCGCGACGCCTCCGGCACCGGCTCGCAGGTGTCGATCGACCTGCCCTACGGCAAGACCTTCGACGACGCGGTCAAGGCACGCGGCGCGATCGCCTCCGGCCTGGACGTCGCCGTGTCGCAGGTGTTCATCACCCGCGACCCCAGCTCGCACCGCCGCCACACGCTCTGGGTCGCCGACCGTGACCCCCTCGCCCAGGGCGCCGGCCGAACCCCGCTGCTGCGCTGCAAGCCCACCGACATCTGGCAGCCTGCCCCGTTCGGCCTGGACGAGCGCGGCAACAAGGTGAGCGTCGACCTGATGTGGAACAGCATCCTGATCGGTGCACAGCCCCGGCAGGGCAAGACGTTCGCCGCCCGCGTGCTGGCCTTGTACTGCGCGCTGGATCCGTACGTGAAGCTGACCGTCCTGGACGGTGGCGGTAAGCCGGACTGGCGCAAGTTCGCCCTGGTCGCCGACCGGTACGCGTTCGGCCTGGCGATGACCCGCGACGGTGACCCGGCCGAGATCGTGCTCGAAGCGCTGCGCGAGATCAAGGCCGACGTGCAGGACCGCTACGAGCGGCTGTCCAAGCTGCCGGTTGATGTCTGCCCCGAGGGCAAGCTGACCCGCGAGATCGCCCGCGACCCGAAGTACCGGATGCCGGTGCGGGCCGTGTTCCTGGACGAGTTTCAGGAGTACTTCGACCTCGGCGACATCAGCAAGGAGATCGCGTCCCTGCTGGTTTACCTGATCAAGGTGGCCCCGGCCGCCGGTGTCTTCCTGGTTGACGCCACCCAGCGGCCCTCGGGTGTGGGCGCTGGGCAGATCGCGCAGCAGTTCATCAGCTTCCGCGACAACCACCAGGTCCGGTTCTCCCTGCGCACCGGCTCGTGGCAGGTCTCCGACCTCGTGCTGGGCTCCGGCGCCTACAGCGAGGGCCACGACTCCTCAACGCTGTTGCCGTCCTACAAGGGCGTCGGGATCCTGCGCGGCGCCTCGGATGCCACCCCGACCGTACGGACCTACCTCGCTGATGCGGACGACGCCGAGAAGATCCTCATCGCCGCGCGCAAGCTGCGCGAGGCCGCCGGAACCCTGACCGGCATGGCCGCCGGTGAGGACATCACCCGCGAACACCGCGACGTGCTGGCCGACGTCCGCTCCGTGATCGAGAAGAGCGAGACCGGCGCGCAGTGGGAAGAGATCGCCGCTCGCCTCGCCGACCGGCTCCCCGAGGCCTACACCGACGTGACCGCTGAGTCGATCTCGGCTCAGGTCCGCTCGTTCGGTGTACGCAGCGTAGACGTCAAGCGCTCCGGCAAGGCCCTCAAGGGCGCCAAGACCGACGACATCGACGCCGCGATCGCCCGCCGCAAGGCCGCCTAACCGGTCGCGGCACACCCGCGACCGGTCGCGTCACCGCGACCCGACCCGCGACCGGCCTGGTCAGCCAACACATCCACCGGTCGCGGGTCGCGCCGCCAGCCCCTCACGCCCAAAAACGCCCCTCTGGAGGCCCGCTGTGCCTGCCCTCGCCGCGACCGCAACCCCCGAAGCCACCCTGACCGGACTGCTCTGCCTCGCCACCGTGATCGCCACCCTCTGTTACGGCCTTGGGTGCTGGCTCTGGCCCTTCGGCGCCTGCCGCAAGTGCAAGGGCAGCGGCAAACGCCGCAGCCCGTTCGGCCGCGCGTTCGGCCTGTGCCGCCGCTGCGGCGGCGACGGCCGCCGCTTACGCACCGGCCGCCGGATCATCAACAGCCTGCGGGAGCTGCACGACAAGGGCACCCGATGAAGGCCCGCACGATGGCCCGGCTGCGCCGGACCCCGACCCCGCACACCTCGTGGTGCGCCCGCGACCACCGCTGCAACCTGGCCGAGCACCGCTCAACCGACCTGATCGCCGACGGCATCGGCGGCCGGGCCGTCATCACCCGCGTGCGCGCCGCCGACACCGAGTACGCCGAGATCCGCGCCCGAATCCCGTTGCACCACACCGAAACCGGCGCCCGCTGGCAGGTCACCGTGACGCTGCGGCTCGTGCGGCAGCTGCTCAGCGCTGTCGCGATCCGGCCCGGCGTGCTGAGTGGCCGGCACGAGCAGACCGCGATCAGCCACGCCGGAAATCCTGCTGCCGAACCCAGGGAGCTCACCCGGGCCGGCGGGAAATCCTGCGGCCGGGGGATCGTCTGATGTCGCGGATCCGCGCCCGCTACTGGGATCCCGAGGGCACCCGGTACGGCCTGCCGACCTACTGGTGGCGCAGCGCACCGCAGGGCTACGCCACCCGCCGCCAACTGCGCGCACAGGGCCTGCGCCCGGGCCGTCAGCCGATCGCCGCGCAGATCCTCTGGCACGGCGTCGGCGGCACCCGGGCCGCGTACCTGTATCGCATCGACCTCGCCCGACCGAAGCAACCGGCAACCCCGGGCCAGCTGCGCGCCGTACGGGCTGCGCTGCGCGCCCGGCGCACCTGCCCGACCTGTCGCCAGCTGCGGCCCTACTACATCCCGCGCTCGCTCGGCGAGTGCCTGACCTGCCACGACGCCCGATGAGAGGCGGGCACTGGATCGGCGCGAGCAAAGCCCTCGGCCGCCTGGTGCCCGCCACCGACCCCTACCCCCACGTTTGTGGGCGCCTGGTCGCCGCCGAAGACACCGGCAGCGGCCACCCAATCCGGCTCGGCCGCCGCGACTGCGCCGCCTGCGCCCACGACAAACACCCTCGCGCCCGCCCGTCCACACCCGACACCCGGAGGTCGGAACCTATGCACGCCAACGATTCCCTGCGCGACGTCGCCCTCGCCGCTGCCGCGCGCGGCTGGCACGTCTTCCCGCTACGGCCCGACGATAAGCGGCCCGCCTTCCCTGACCACCCCGCCGCCGCCTGCACCCATACCGATCCGCGCTGCCGCGCTGGGCACACCGGTTGGGAAGCCCGCGCCACTACCGACCCTGACCGGATCCGGCGCGGCTGGGCCACCACCGCGTACGGCGTCGGTATCGCCTGCGGACCCTCCGGCCTGGTCGTCGTCGACCTGGACGTGCGCAAGCCCGACCAGACCCCGCCGACCGACTGCCCCTACCCGGCGGCTGAGGACGGCTTCGACGTGCTTGTCGAAGTGTGCGAGATCGCCGGACAGCAGGTTCCTGATGACACGTACACCGTCACGACCGGACGGGGCGGCACCCACCTCTACTACCGGCACCCCGCCACGGGTGCGGCGCTGCGCAACACGGCGGGGGAGCGCGGCAACGGCCTCGGCTGGCTGATCGACACCCGCGCCCACGGCGGCTACGTCGTCGCCGCAGGCTCCACCGTCGCCGGACGCCCCTACACCGTCGCCCGCGACGCCGAGGTCGCCGAGCTGCCCGGCTGGCTCGCCGAACGCCTCACCCCGGCGCCGCTGCCGCCGCAACGCCCGGTCGCCGTCGACCTACCCGGCGGCCGGGCCGGGGCCTACATCGACGCCGCGATCAGCCGCCAACTCGAGCACCTGCAGCACGCGGTCGAGGGGGAGCGGAACCACGCCCTATATGTCTCCGCTGTCGCCCTCGGCCAGCTCGCCGCCGGAGGCGCCCTCGCCGAGGACCAGGCCGCCGCGCTGCTCGAAGAGGTGGCGTTGGCGATTGGGCTGACCCGCTTCGAAACGTTGCGCACGATCCGCTCAGGCCTCGCCGCCGGTGCCCGCCGCCCCCGGACGGTGGCCGCGTGAACGCCGTGCCGGCCGACCGGCCCGCCCTGCACGTCGCCGGACCCGACGACGCCGCCGACGTGCTCTCACCCGCACCCAAGCAGCCCGCCCGGATCCGCACCTCGTGGACCGCCGCCGACATCATGGCCATGGAGTTCGCCCCACCCAAGTGGGCCGTGCCCGGCGTGCTCTCCGAAGGCGTCAACCTGCTCTGCGGCCCCCCGAAGGTCGGCAAGTCCTGGATGTCGCTCGGCCTCGGCGTCGACGTCGCCCTGGGCGGCACTGCGTTCGGGTCCATCCCGGTCGAGGCGGGGCCGGTGCTCTACCTCGCCCTGGAAGACACCGCCCGGCGCCTGCAATCACGCCTCGGCAAAGTCCTTGGCGACCGGCCCGCCCCGGCCGGGCTCACCCTCGCCACCCAGTGCCCGCCGCTGCCGCAAGGCGGGGACCAGGCCATCGCCGCGTGGCTTGACCGCCACCCGACCGCGCGGATGGTCATCATCGACGTGTTCGCCAAACTGCGCGGCAACTCCGCCCCCGGCGCCTCGGCCTACGACGCGGACTACGCCGCCGTCGGCCGGGCCAAGAAGGTCGCCGACGACTACGGCGTCGCGTTCGTCCTCGTCCACCACGTCCGCAAGGCCGGATCCGACGATTTCCTCACCGAAGTCAGTGGCACCAACGGCCTCGCCGGAGCCGCCGACGCCACCCTCGTACTCAAGCGAGCCCGCAACCAGGGCGACGGCGTGCTGCACGTCACCGGCCGCGACGTCGACGAGAACGAGTACGCCCTCAGCTTCGACCCCGCCGCCGGAGCCTGGCAGATGCTCGACGGCCCCGCCGAAGACCACCAGGTCGGCGAGACCCGCGCCGTGATCCTGCGCTGGCTGCGCGGCGCGCCCGGCTCCACCCCGAAAGCGATCGCCGCCGGAGCGGCTCTGCCGTACGACCTGACCAAGAAGACCTGCCAGCGGATGCTCGCCGACGGGCAACTCGCCGCCGACACCGGCGGCCGGTACCGAGTCCCCGGTGTCCCCCCTGTCCCCGGAGTCCCCGAACCAGCTGTGAGTAGCGAAAAGGGCGGGGACACCTCGGAGACACCCGGCTTGTGGACGTGAACCCCTCAGATCAGCTGAAACAGAAGGGCCTCCGGCTGTTTCAGCTCACACGCATAGGAAGACACCACGACGACCGAGATCTTGGCTCAGCGTGGCTTTCAGGGTGCCGTTCTGCGGCCCTTTGTCGTAGGGGTCCTCCGGCCTTCGGCAGATCGCGTTCCCGCCGCACACGCCTGTCTCTGTGCAACTCAGCGCCGCCGCCGCACATCGCCAAGGGAGGTCGGAACCCCGATGGCACGCAACTTCCTGACCCTGACTGAGTTCCTCGCCGAGCTGGACGTCCCCAAGTCAACCTTCTTCCGCTGGAAGGCCCTCGGTCAGGCACCCCGCACCTACAAGCTGCCGAACGGTCAGCTTCGCATTCGTCGCACCGACTTCGACGCCTGGCTGTCGAGCCGTGAGGAGCCGCAAGCCGCATGAGCACCTTCGATGTCCGCGTACACAGTGTGTTGGTCAACAAGCTCGCCAAAGGCGCTTCATACACCGTCCGGTGGGTCGTCGCCGGAAAACCGTTTCGGGACACGTTCGCCACTCGGGCATTGGCCGACAGCTTCCGGTCGAAGCTCGTCGTCGCCCAGCGCGAAGGCGTCGCGTTCGACGAGACTTGCGGACTGCCCGAACCGATGGCCCGCGCCCGCAACGCCCGCTCCTGGTACGACCATGCGATCGCCTACGTCGACGTCAAATGGCCGCGCGCCTCAGCCAAACACCGCAAAGGCATCGCCGAGGCCCTGGCCACCGTCACCCCGGCGCTGCTGTCGACCAGTAGGGGAGCGCCGAGCGAGAAGGCCATGCGCGCCGTGCTCTACGGCTGGTCTTTCAACAAGGCCCGCCGGGACGCCGGAGACCCGCCGGCCGAACTGGCGACCGCTGCCCGCTGGCTGGAGTCCAACACCGTCGACCTGTCCGCCCTGACCGATGCCGCCTTGGTCAGGAAGGCCCTCGACACGATCGCACTCAAGATGAAGGACGGCGGAGCGGCGTCCGCGAGCACCATCGCCCGCAAACGCGCGATCTTCTCCGGCGCCCTTAAATACGCGGTCGAACTACGACTCTTGGAAGTCCACCCGCTGTCCCTCGTCAGCTGGGTCGTCCCAAAACATGACGACGAGGTCGACCGCAAGGCCGTGGTCAACCCGAAGCAGGCCCGAGCCCTGCTCGCCGCCGTCCGCGAACGCACGCCCGAGCTAGAAGCGTTCTTCGGCTGCATGTACTACGCAGCGCTGCGGCCCGAGGAAGTGCTGAACCTACGGCAAGACGAGTACGAGCGACCCAAGGTCAAGGGAGGATGGGGCGTACTTCACCTCACCGGCTCAACCGTCGCCGTAGGGCGCGGGTGGGGCGACCAAGACGGCACAATCGAGCGACGCGGACTCAAGCACCGGGCGAAGACCGCCACCCGGCCGGTGCCCGCGCCGCCGCCGCTCTGTGGCTTACTCGACCACCACATCGCTGAGTACAAGCCCGCGCCCGACGGAAGGCTGTTCGTCACCCGGCGCGGTCCAGGCGGTCGCTACGTGCCGACCGCCGGTCAGCCCATCCCGAGCAACTCCTACGGCAAGGCGTGGCGCGATGCGCGTGAGGCCACGCTCACGCCCGTGCAGGTGCGCTCCCCGCTTGCTAAGCGCCCGTACGACCTGCGGCACGCCGCCGTGTCTCTATGGCTGAACGCGGGCGTTCCCGCGACACAGGTTGCCGAGTGGGCGGGGCATAGCGTCCATGTCCTCATGCGGGTGTACGCGAAGTGCATCTACGGCCAGGATGAGGCGTCGCGCCGAAGGGTCGAGGCGGCCTTGCGAGTTGGCTAGGCGTCCCGTCGGTGCGCTTCCAGGTCGGCGTGAAGCGCCCTGGTAAGGGCTGAGAGGAGGTCGCTTGCCTCGTCAATAAGGCGGCCCCGTTCAACTTCAGACGTCGCGCCCGCGAGTTGCTGGATTCGTAGGGCGAAGCTCGCAGTGTGATCCTCAATCTCGATGCCGCCGACGATCCCTACTTCAAGCCTTAAGCGCTGCAGAGCGGTCGCCTCCCGCATTCCTTCATCGGCCACTTCCACGAGGCGCTTGCTGTACGCGTCCTCTGCCTCGGCTGCAAGACCACGGATGGCTGATTCCCTCAAGGCTAGATTGAAATTCGTCTCCGCTTGGTGCAAGAGCTTGGCGTACAGAGATCGCTTGTCCAGCATGAGGGCTCGGCGGTTCTCCGCAGCGGCCTGGACACGAGCGAGGTCTAGCTGCGTTCGGCGCCCGAGGGCGGCAGTCAAGGTGGTGCCGAGGACACCGACGACCCCTACTACCCCGGTGGCTACAGGACCGAGCCATTCCCATGCCATCGAAGCATTCTGCCAACAGGCGGCCGCGTTCGTGCGGAGCCGGGGCCGGGGCCGGGGCCGGGGCCGGCCGACACGTATCCGACACGACCAGTGAGATCTAGCGGTCCCGAGTGAGACTCACTGAGACCGACGAAAGAAGCCCCTCCCCGCTGTTTCAGCAGGTGAGGGGCCTCTTCGTGCCGGTGGTGGCGGGTAGAGGATTCGAACCTCTGTAGCTTTCGCGACGGATTTACAGTCCGCTCCCATTGGCCGCTCGGGCAACCCGCCTGGGCATCGCCGCCTCGGTGTTCCTTGGCAGCGGACAACAGGATAGCCGTAGCCGCGGCCGGTTCTGCAACCGGGTACGGTCGGCATGTCGGGGGCCCTGCGGGGTCTTCGTCGACATCGATACGTGGCCCACAGCAGGAGTCTGATCATGGCAGCCAGCCCGTCGTTCGACATCGTGAGCAAGGTCGACGCTCAGGAGGTGGACAACGCCTTCCATCAGGCGGAGAAGGAGCTCGGTACCCGGTTCGACTTCCGGGGGACCGGGACCTCCATCGTGAAGGCGGGGGAGAACGGGGTCACCATCACCTCGGAGACCGAGGAGCGGGCCGTCGCCGCGCTCGACGTCTACAAGGAGAAGCTGGTCAAGCGGAACATCTCGCTGAAGTCGCTGGATGCGGGGGAGCCGCGGCAGTCCGGGAAGACCTACAAGATCGACTGCAAGGTGGTCGAGGGCATCGAAGCCGATAAGGCGAAGGCGATCAGCAAGAAGATCCGTGACGCCGGGCCCAAGGGCGTGCAGGCCCAGATCCAGGGCGACCAGCTGCGGGTGACCGGCAAGAAGCGGGACGACCTGCAGGCCGTCATCGCCCTGCTCAAGCAGGAGGACTTCGGCGTCGCCCTGCAGTTCACGAACTACCGGTAAGGCGGCTCGGCGCGGTCCAGACTGAGGGTCATGGACCTTGGTGCGGCGACGCTCGTCGTGGGTGGCGGGATCGGGCTGCTGCTCGCGCTGTTCGGAGTGAAGATGCTGGCCACCGGCCGGGCTCCGGCGAGCACGCTGCGGAACTTCCCGGGCGTACGCGACGCCGCCCTGTACCACCTGTTGTTCGGGGCGGCGTTGCTGGTGATGGTCGTGGGGCAGGTGCTGATGGCCGGCACGGCCGCCCTGGTGATGAATGCGGTCGCCATTCTGTTGGTGGCCGTCGCCCTGATCAGGTATCGGCCGCGGCGGGGGCGGCCGCGCGAGGACACGTAGATCTGAGGGAGCCGTGGTGATCGGTCCGGTCGTCGACGTCGAGTGGGTGCGGGAGCACAAAGACCGGGTCGTGCTGGCCGACGTGCGCTGGTACCTCGACGGGCGGTCGGGGCGGGAGGCGTACGAGGAGGGTCATCTGCCCGGTGCGGTCTTCGTGGACCTGGACCGGTGGCTGGCCCGGCACGCCTCGCCGGCGGAGGGCCGGCATCCGCTTCCCGAGCCGGAGGTCTTCGCGGAGGGCATGGCCGCGGCCGGCATCGGCGACGAGGACACGGTCATCGGGTACGACGACGCGGGCGGTGTCGTGGCGGCGCGGCTCGTGTGGATGCTGCGGGTCACCGGGCACGACGCCGCGTTGCTGGACGGCGGGCTCAGCGCGTACCGGGGAGACCTGGTGAGCGGGCCGACCGCCCGGACCCCCGCGGTTTTCACTGCCCGGCCCTGGCCGGGTGACCGGCTGGCCGACATCGACGCTGCCGCGGGTGGCAGTGCGGTGGTGCTCGATGCGCGCGATCGGCCGCGGTTCCGTGGGGAGACGGAGCCGGTCGATCCGCGGGCGGGGCATATCCCCGGGGCGCGCAATCTACCGTGCCGGGAGAATCTGGACGAGAAGGGCAGGTTCCTTCCGGTGCCGGAGCTGCGCGAGCGTTTCGGGGCTGTGGGTGTTCGAGAAGGCAGTGACGTCGTTTCCTATTGCGGATCCGGTGTTACGGCCTGTCACAATCTGCTCGCCATGGAGCATGCCGGTCTCGGCGTGGGCCGGCTCTATCCGGGGTCGTGGTCGCAGTACAGCGCCACGGGCCGGCCTGCCGCCACCGGCGACTAGTCGGGCTCGCCGGCCAGTCCGCGCGCGGCGTCCGCCTCGTCCGGTCCGAGGCCCTGGTAGCCGGTGGCGTCGTGCTGGCGGGTCTGCTCCTCGATCCAGCGGTTATGGGCCTCCCAGGCTGCCTGCTTGCTGGTGCCGAGGGCGGCGCCGATCTGGGTCCAGGAGGCGCCCGCGCTGCGGGCCGAGCGGATCATCGCCTGGCGCCCGTATCCCGCTTTCCGGCTCACCACCTCGCTGAGCGCGAGCAGCTCGAGGGTCTCCTCGCGGCCGAGCGGCGGGTTCTCGCCGTCGCCGGCCATCGTGGCCAGGGCGTCCCGCATCCTCAGCTCGTCGTAACGCGTTGTTGCGGTGGAGAGCGTGTGCCGTTGCTCAAGGTCATCGGGAGTAGTCACCTGTGTAGCCTCTCGTCAGGCTGGCTTGACGTCAAGCTGACCTGACGATCGCATGCGAATTGGGCTCACTTCTCCGTTTATTTCAGACGCAAAGCCACCAATGATGCGGAGCGCCACCGTGACACCGCCTCAGCCGTTCAGCCATGATTTTGGGATGTGCGGCTTCGACCCGCCTGCGCACGCTGTCCGACGTACTCGGTGTGTGGCACCATCATGGAACCCGCTCGCACTTTCCCACCGAGGAGCAAACATGTCCGCACGACGGCTGAGCCGCTTCGCCGGTTTGGTTCTCATCGTCGCGGCACTGGTCGGCGGCACCGCTGGGGCAGTCTCCGCCCAGCAGTCCCCGACGGATCGTGCCGCGGTTTCAGCCCTGCTTCTCGACCTCGAGTGGAACTGATCGGTCAGCTGGTCTTCCAGGCTGTGCCGCACGGGCTTTGAAGACTAGGAGCGTGCCATGGCACGGCGATCATCGTCCGTTCGCCGCTCCTTCCAATACGCGTGGCTGGTCACGTCCCCGCTGGCGATCTTCGCGATCGTCTGCCTGGTGGTGTACTGGGTCCATGACCCGGACTGGTGGCGTTCCTGGCCGGGCGCGGTGCTCGCCTTCCTCGGAGTCATCCTCGCGCACACCGCTGTCCTGAACATCGTCGTCAAGCGGCAGTCCTTCGCGGTCGTCCTGAACGAAATCCCGCTCATGCTGGCGATCTACTTCCTGCCCAAGCCGGCCGTCATCGTGGCTGCGACGCTGGCCAGCATCGTGACGCAGCTGCGGTCGCACTTGGACACCACCAAGTCCGCGTACAACATCGCCAGATCAGCCGCGCGGACGGCGGCCGCGCTGGTGGTCATCTCCTGCCTGCCGGAGATCCACGGGGCCGGCCCCGGGTCCTGGGCGATCCTCACCGCAGGTGTCGCCACGGCCACGGCCGTCAGCTGGATCTCCTATGCCGGCGTGATCACCGCGGTCGAGGGCCGTCAGGCGGGGCAGGAAGCCCTCCGGGTCGTATCCCGGACAGGTGTCACCGAGGCGGTCAACATCGTCGTCGGGCTCGTCTTCATCATCGCGCTCGACGCCACCTGGTGGTCGGCGATCCCGCTGGGGCTTCTCGTCCTGACCCTGGTGTTCGTGATGCGGTCCTTCACGGCGTTCTTCCGCCGGCACCGAACCTTGACCGAGGTCTACGACCTGACCAAGGCCATGCGGGAGCAAGGGAACGACGGCAGCCTCCCCGACATCATGCTCGAGCCCGTACGCCGCATCATGCAGGCCGAGTACGCGACTCTGTGGCTGCCGGAACAGGGGCGCCATCCCGAGGTCCTGCTCACTTCCCGGGTCGACGGCAAAGGCCTGCTGGACATCTCTCCGACGCCGGTGGCGGTGCGCGAGGAAGCGACCCGCAGCGGCCGTTCGGTCGCAGTGGGCAGTCGCTTCCCCGGCACCGTGGAGCTGAGGCCGGCGCTGCGGGACGCCCGGATCAGGGACGTCATCGTGGTGCCGCTGCGCTCCGGGCAGACGCCCGTGGGCACCCTCGAGGTCGTCAACCGGCTCGGTGAGTTCACCCCCTTCCGCGACGCCGACGTCCAGGTGCTGGAGACGATCGCCGCCCATGCCGCAGTGGCGGTCGAGAATTCCCGGCTGGTCGAGCGGCTGCGCTACGACGCGTACCACGATCGGCTGACCTCCCTGCCGAACCGGCGGCGTGTCACCGACGCGCTCGCCGAGTCCGTGAAGGTGCGAGCACCGGGCGACGTGGTCGCGGTCATCCTCTTCGACGTAGACGGCCTGCGTGACGTCAACGAGTCGCTGGGCAACGCGGCCGGCGACAAGCTGCTGGCCGAGGTGGCCGGGCGGCTGCGGACGATCGCTGGTCCGGGCGCCCTGGTGGGCCGGGTCGGCGGCGACGAGTTCGTCGTCACGTTGCGGTCGGGAAGCACGGAAGAAGTGGTCCGGCTGGCGACGGAGATGCGCGAACAACTGCGCGGCCCGCTGACCGTGGGTTCCCTCACCCTCGACGTCGACGCGGCCTCCGGGGTGGCCGTCGATCCGGATCACGGCGACGATCCCGACGCCCTGCTGCGCCGGGCCGAGCTCGCTGCCAATGCGGCCAAGGCGCTTCCGTACGGCGTGCAGCTCTTCCATCCCGCCCTCGAGTCCCGGGCGGTCCGCCGCCTCGGCCTCGCCGCCGACCTGCGCCGCGCCCTCGACGAAGGTGCGCTCGAGGTGCACTACCAGCCCAAGGTCTCCATTCAGGACCGTCATCTGATCGGCGTCGAGTGTCTCGCCCGCTGGCAGCATCCGGCGCACGGCGAAGTGTCTCCTGAGGACTTCGTGGCGGTGGCCGAGCACACCGGCCAGCTGCACCGGCTCACCGAGGTCGTCCTCACCGCCGGCCTGCGGCACTGTCGCGAATGGGCGGATGCCGGCCGGCCACTGTCCATCGCCGTCAACCTGTCGGCCCGCACCCTGCTGGACCCCCGTTTCCCGGACCAGGTGCACGAGCTGCTGAAGCGTTACCGGGTCCCGGCCGGCCAGGTCACCTTCGAGATCTCCGAGCCCGGCATGCTCGGCGAGATCGAGCGCGCCCTGCCCACCCTCTACCGCCTGCGAGACCTGGGCGTCCGCCTCTCGGTCGACGATTTCGGTACGGGTGCCTCGTCGCTCTCCTACCTCAGGCAGCTGCCGGTGCAGGAGGTGAAGATCGACGACAGTTTCGTCCAGGGCATGGCGACGGACTCCGGTGACCTGGCGATCGTGCGGGCGGTGATCGGGCTCTCGCGTGAGTTCGGCCTCACCGTGGTGGCCGAGGGCGTGGAGAGCGAGCTGACCCTCGACCTGCTCGCCGAGCTCGGATGCGAGATCGGCCAGGGGTATCTGTTCAGCCGGCCACTCCCGGTGGAGCGGCTCAACACATGGCTGAGCGCCCAGACGGAGCCGGAGGAGACTCCCACCGGCGAGGTGCGGCGCCTGCGTGCCGTGGGCTGATCCGGCGTTCGGCAGCTTTCTGAACTGCGGGTACGCCGCGCCGGGGTACCGATTTCGCCTCGGCTGCGGGGCCGTGTAAGCTTCTCCCTGCGCAACAAGCGAGAGATCGCGCGCGCCCCCTTAGCTCAGTCGGCAGAGCGTCTCCATGGTAAGGAGAAGGTCTACGGTTCGATTCCGTAAGGGGGCTCCAACCGGGTTCGTGATCCGCCCTCAGGCGCGGGATTTCAGCCTGGCGCGGCGGTGTAGCTCAGATGGCAGAGCAAGCGGCTCATAATCGCTGTGTCGCCGGTTCAAGTCCGGCCACCGCTACTGTCCGGGACGCGTCCCGGATGCCGTACGACCCCGGGCGAATGTCCGGCGTTTTGCATGTCCGCGTGGCAAGCGTCTACGCTGATATGCCGTATGTGAACCCCGTGAGCAGGAAGGCACCCCGCCGTGGCCAAGGCGACCGACGTCCGTCCCAAGATCACCTTGGCGTGTACGGAGTGCAAGGAGCGCAACTACATCACCCGCAAGAACCGCCGCAACGACCCGGACCGCATCGAGCTGAAGAAGTTCTGCCCCCGGGACGGCCGGCACACCCTGCACCGCGAGACGCGCTGAGCTGAGCCTTCCAGAACTGGCGGCGCCCCTGACCGGGGGTGGCCGCCAGTTCTGTTTGCGGGCGCTGCGGCCCGGGCGGCCGCCGGCTCCGTTTGCGGGCTTCGCCGCCGCCCTGCCGCCCGCGCTTGTGCCTGTCGCTCCGGCCCTCGACCCTGCCGGGCGATCTCCGGTCGGCGGGTTGTCGCCGTCGGTCCCGGCGTGGAGTGGTCGTCACGCCCAACCGCCTCAATCTGCGTTGGGCGTGCAGGTTCTTAAGTCCCGGCGGCCCGCACGGTAGGTTCCCCTCATGCCCCTGGACCAGTCCTTCGTCGGCCGCAGCTGGCCGGCCACCGAGCCCTACCTGGTGGGCCGCGAGAAGATCCGTGAGTTCGCCACTGCCATCGGCGCCACCGACGCGGAGTATCACGATCCCGCCGCCGCCCGCGCCGCCGGTTATCCCGACGTCGTCGCGCCGCCCACCTTCCCGGTGGTGATCACGATGGCCGCCAGCCGGCAGATCATCGCCGACCCGGCCCTCGGCCTGGACTACAGCCGCGTCGTGCACGGCGACCAGAAGTTCGCGTACACCCGGCCGGTCGTCGCCGGCGACGCGCTGGTCTGCGTCAACAGCGTCGACGAGATCACCACGCGCGGCGGCCACGACTTCATCACGACCCGGACCGAGGTCACCACCGACGCGGGCGAGCCCGTCGTCACGGTCTGGTCCAAGCTCGTCCAGCGCGGGGAGGAATGACCATGGCCGAGGAACTGCCCACCCAGACCTTCCGGGTCACCCGGGCCGACCTGATCCGGTACGCGGGCGCGTCCGGCGACTTCAACACGATCCACTGGAGCGACCGGATCGCCAAGAGCGTCGGCCTCCCCGGCGTGATCGCCCACGGCATGTACACGATGGCCCTGGCCGGCCGCGCGGTCGCCGTCTGGGCCGGAGCCCCCGATGCCGTGGTCGAGTACGGCGTCCGCTTCACCCGCCCGGTGCCGGTCCCGGACACGGACGAGGGCACCGAGGTGGTCGTGAGCGGCGTCGTCAAGGAAGTCACCGACGACGGCCTCACCAAAATCGACATCACCGCGACCTGCAACGGCGAGAAGATCCTGGCCATGGCGAAGGCCACGGTCCGCAAACGCTGACCCGCCGCCGGTCGCCACCCGCCCGGCCGTCGACCGGCCCGGGATGCTTGTGCCGCCCCCTGCCCGTGGCGGCCGGCCTCGGGACACATCGACCCGGAAACCAGCGGGTTGGCGGCCGGTCCCGGGCGGATGACCCGGCGGCCAGTCGGTTGGCGGCCGGCTCAGGGCGGGCGAGCCGGGGAACTGCGGGTTGGCGGCTGGTCCGGGGCGCGTGACCCGGCGGCCAGGCGGTCGACGAGGGCTGCGGGACGCGGGCCGGGAACCTTCCGAAGGGCCACCGACCCCGGGACGCGCCCGAGACGGCGACCCGCTCGGACCCGCTCGACCCCGGCCGGACGCGGGGACGCGCACTCCGGCGAACCTCCGTAGCGGAGAACCGGGGCCGGGTTGGGAATCACGAGGACGAACCCGTACACTGGTCCGCCGTGGGGTAATCGACCCTGCCTTTCGCATGCGAAGCGTGCGCGGGGCATGGCCGTTCCCCACGTAGGGGTGTAGCTCAATTGGCAGAGCAGCGGTCTCCAAAACCGCAGGCTGCAGGTTCAAGTCCTGTCACCCCTGCGCACCGAACCCGTATCGGCCCGGCGGCGGACCGCCCGGCGCGGGCCGCCGGTACGACCGAGCGCCGCGTAGGGCGCTGCGACATCCACCGACCGACGACGGAAGAGGGCGAAGTGGCCGAGAGGAAGCGACCCGGTGACGACGCTGCAGGCGACCGCCCCGAGGACGAGGCGATCGACGGTGCAGTCGCCGACGACGACGTCCGGGACGACGACGTCGAGGCCGGCGAGCCGGTGACGCGTGGCGGCGGGACCGCCGTCCGTGAGCGCACCGAGAGCGCCGACAAGCCGAAGTCGAAGGAAGGCCGCCGTGGCGGCCGCATCGGCGGTTTCTTCCGCGAGGTCGTCAGTGAGCTGCGTAAGGTCATCTGGCCGACCCGCAAGGAATTGCTGACCTACACCGCCGTCGTGATCGGCTTCGTCACCGTGATGACCGCGATCGTCGCCGTGCTGGATTTCGGGTTCGGCAAGGCCATCCTGGCGACGTTCGGCAACTGAAGCTGATAGTTACGGAAGTGAGCAAGCGTGCCTGAGTACGACGACGAGACCGCCCCCGCCGACGAGCAGTCCTCGGTGGCGACGGCGGGCGACGAGGAGTCGGTCGAGGCCGCCGCTGAGCCAGCCGCCGCTGAGCCCGCCGCTGCCGAGGCTCCCGACGTCGACGAGGACTACGACCCGGTCGCCGAGCTGCGCCAGAAGCTGCGGTACGCCCCCGGCGACTGGTACGTGGTGCACTCGTACGCCGGTTACGAGAACAAGGTCAAGACCAACCTCGAGACCCGGATCACGAGCCTCGACATGGAGGACTACATCTTCCAGGTCGAGGTGCCGACCCGCGAAGAGGTCGAGGTCAAGAACGGCAAGCGCAACCAGGTGCAGGCCAAGGTCTTCCCGGGCTACATCCTGGTCCGGATGGACCTCACGCCGGAGTCGTACTCCTGCGTGCGCAACACCCCGGGCGTCACCGGCTTCGTCGGCGCGACCGACCGGGTCGACCGGCCCGCGCCGCTGTCGCTCGACGAGGTGCTGAAGTGGCTGGCCCCGGCCGTCGAGGCCGAGGAGAAGAAGGCGAAGCCCGAGGTCAAGGTGCTCGACTTCGAGGTCGGCGACTCGGTCACGGTCACCGACGGTGCCTTCGCCTCGCTGCCGGCGTCGATCTCGGAAATCAATGCCGACCAGCAGAAGTTGAAGGTTCTGGTATCCATCTTCGGCCGGGAGACGCCGGTCGAGCTGAACTTCAACCAGGTCACCAAGATCTGATTGACGCACCACCCTCAGCAAGTCGTGGGAGGGGCGCGCACGGGCGCGTCCCGCCATCAACCACAGGAGTACGTGAAATGCAGCGCAGCAAGGCCTACCGCAAGGCCGCCGAGCAGATCGACACCTCGAAGCTCTACGAGCCCGTCGCGGCCGTGAAGCTGGCGAAGGAGTCCAGCCCCACCAAGTTCGACGCGACGGTCGAGGTCGCGATGCGCCTCGGCGTCGACCCCCGTAAGGCGGACCAGATGGTGCGTGGCACCGTCAACCTGCCGCACGGCACCGGCAAGACCGCCCGCGTGATCGTCTTCGCCCAGGGCGCGAAGGCCGAGGAGGCCGTCGCGGCCGGCGCCGACGAGGTCGGCACGGACGAGCTCGTCGCCCGCATCCAGGGCGGCTGGCTGGACTTCGACGCCGCGATCGCCACCCCGGACCAGATGGCCAAGATCGGCCGCATCGCCCGGATCCTCGGCCCCCGCGGTCTCATGCCGAACCCGAAGACCGGCACGGTCACCATGGACGTGACCAAGGCGGTCTCGGACATCAAGGGCGGCAAGATCACCTTCCGGGTCGACAAGCACTCGAACCTGCACCTGATCATCGGCAAGGCGTCGTTCAGCGAGCAGCAGCTCGTCGAGAACTACGGCGCCGTGCTCGACGAGGTGCTGCGGGCCAAGCCCTCCGCGGCCAAGGGCAAGTACCTGAAGAAGGTCACGGTCAGCACCACGATGGGCCCCGGCGTGCCGGTCGACCCCAACGTGACCAAGAACCTGACCGCCGGCGCCGAGGCCTGACAGCCGGTTATCCACAGGAGGCCCCCGGGATCATCCCGGGGGCCTTTCTTTGTGCGAGGCTGCCTGCGTGCGATTCGACCAGGTCCATTTCCGGTACGCCCGGAGAGGCGGCTGGACACTGCGCGAGGTGGACGCCACCGTCGAGCCGGGAGCCACTGTGGTGGTCCTCGGCCGTAACGGCGCCGGCAAGTCCACTCTGCTGCAGCTGGCCGCCGGCGTCCTGCGGCCCGTGCGAGGTGCGGTCCGGCACCGTCCGCGCGTGGTCGGCTGGGTGCCCGAGCGTTTCCCGGCGGACCAGCCGTTCACCGCGCGCCAGTATCTGTGCGCCATGGCGGCGCTTCGTGGCCTGCGGGGCGCCGCCGAGGTCGACCGCTGGATCGAGCGGCTCGGGCTCGGCGAGCACGCGCACACCCGCCTGAACGCCCTGTCCAAGGGCACGGCTCAGAAGGTCGGTCTCGCGCAGGCGTTGCTGGTCCCGCCCGGCCTGCTCGTTCTCGACGAGCCGTGGGAGGGCCTGGATGCCCAGGCCCGCACGCTGGTCCCGCAGCTCGTCGCCGAGGTGACGGCCGCCGGGGGAGCGGTGCTGGTCAGCGATCACCGGGGTGAGATCGCCGGCCTGCCCGGCGCCGTTCGCTGGACGGTCGCCGACGGCACGCTGCACCTCGCCGACGAGGGTCCCGTGCCCGGCCAGGAGGTGGTGATCGAGGTCGCCGTCCGCCGCGCGGACGCCGACCAGACGGTGGCCCGGCTTCGTGCCGACGGTCACCGTGTTCTGGGCGTACGCGAGGAGCAGCCGCGATGATCCCGCTGACCCTGATGCGCTTGACCGCCTTCCTCCGTGGCGGCCGTGTCCTGGCGCCCCTCATCGCCGGCCTGGTCCTGCTCGGGATCCTGCACGGCGGTGGCGCGTCGCCGGCCGCCCCGGTATACGGCTACTCGGCCGTGGCGCTCTTCCCGGTGTTCGCGTGGCTCACCAAGGTCGTGCTCGACACCGAGCCGGACGTCCAGCGCCGGCTGGCCCGGGTGACGGTGGGCCCGGTCCGGGAGCTGCTCGCCGGCATGCTGGCGGCCGCGACGGCGGGGCTCGTCCTGGCCGCGGCCGCCATCGTGGTCCCGTTCATGCTGGGGGCTGTCCGTGGCCCCGAGCCGGGCAGCGCGGAGCCTTCCACCGCCGTCGGTGTCGGGCTCGGCGTGCTGGCCCATGTGTTGTCGCTCACCGCAGGCGTGGCGCTCGGCGCGCTGGCGAGCCGTGCGGTGACGCGGACCGTCCGCAACGGCGTCACCGTCCTGGTCTCCGGCGCCGTGCTGGGCGTCGTCCTGGGCCTGCGGGGCTCGGCCGCGCCGTGGCTGGTCCCGCCGCTGATGGCGACCGCCCGGGCGCTCGCCCGCTCGCCGTTGCCGTCCGCCGGGACCTTCTGGCTGCTCAGTGCCGGGGTGCTCGCGTGGTCCGCGGCCGTGCTGGGGGCGTACGGGTGGCTCCGCCGCAGGCGCGGTTGAGCCGATTTGGATTCGGACACGGGGCCGCGTACTCTTCGGTGTTGAAGTTCCACCCATAGACCGCTGGTCGCCGCAGTCGCCGTCGTTCGACGGAGACCGCGGCCGAAGGTCCCGCAGCAAGGCGGGCGGCCCGCGCAGGGGAGAACGGTTCGTGATCTCGACCGCGTCCGCGCGTGTTCGTCTTCCCGCCCCGTGCGCCCTGCGCCGGGGCGTTCTCGTTGTTCGGGCCGGGCCCCGCGCCAGCGGCTCTTGAGCAACGAGAGAGGAGGGACATGGCGGACAAGCCGGTCCGGGCCGACAAGGCCACTGCCGTCGCCGAGCTCACGGAGCAGTTCCGTAACTCGTCGGCCACCGTGTTGACCGAGTACCGCGGCCTCAGCGTCGCCGAGCTCACCGAGCTGCGGCGTTCGCTCGGCAGCGAGACCAAGTACTCCGTGTCGAAGAACACGCTCGCGAAGCGGGCGGCCAGCGACGCGGGCATCGAGGGCCTCGACGCGCTCTTCGCCGGTCCTACCGCGCTCGCCTTCGTCACCGGCGACCCGGTCGAGGCGGCCAAGGGTCTCCGGGCCTTCGCCAAGACCCACCCCGTCCTGGTCATCAAGGGCGGTGTCTTCGAGGGCAAGGCCATCTCGGCCGCCGAGGTCAGCAAGATCGCCGACCTCGAGCCTCGCGAGGTGCTGCTGGCCAAGCTGGCCGGCGCCATGAAGGGCAACCTGACCAAGGCTGCGGGCACCTTCCAGGCCCCGCTGGCCCAGGTCGCACGTCTGGCGGCTGCACTGCAGGACAAGCGCGCGCAGGACGGTTCCGCCGAGGGCTGACAGCCCCGCGCGGAGTTGACTTCCATCCACAGAAACAACGAAAGGTTGCCAGACATGGCGAAGCTCAGCACCGACGAGCTGCTCGACGCGTTCAAGGAGATGACGCTGATCGAGCTGTCCGAGTTCGTGAAGCAGTTCGAGGAGGTCTTCGAGGTCACCGCCGCCGCGCCCGTCGCCGTTGCGGCTGCCGCGCCGGCCGGTGGCGACGGTGGCGCTGCCGCCGAGGCCGAGAAGGACTCGTTCGACGTCGTCCTCGAGGCCGACGGTGGCAAGAAGATCCAGGTCATCAAGGTCGTGCGTGAGCTGACCGGCCTGGGCCTCAAGGAGGCCAAGGACGCCGTCGAGGCCGCCCCCAAGGCGATCCTCGAGGGTGTCAACAAGGAGAAGGCCGAGGAGGCCAAGGCCAAGCTCGAGGGCGAGGGCGCCAAGGTCACCCTCAAGTGACCTGAGCTCCACCGCTTCATCCTCGCCGCGGGCGGGGGCCCTTCCCGGGGTCCCCGCCCGCGCCGCATTCGGGACAAAATCGCAGGTCAAACATGGTGTCGTGAGTGGTCGGAAGGCCGACGGACAAAAGGCTCCGAAGCCTGTATTTTAGGCGTTAAGGTCTCTATGCCTCGTCCGGCGGAGGACGGCACAGGTCCGACCCGCGGCACAACCCTTGACTGTGTGTCCGCCGACAGGCACGCTGACATCAGCAAGTTTCCGCGCTTGCGACAGCCGCCCTGTGGGTATACCTGCTTCCGACGGGTTCCCGCAGGCGGCACCCGAGGAGGTTTCGCCGCGTTCCGAGCGGCCCCACCGAGGCACTGACCGTGGAGGCGCAGGTCAGAGGCCGTGGGGACACGCTCCGCAGGCCCCCTCCGGTGTGGGCTGGACAGCGGTTAGCCGAGCGGCTACACTGCTAGTTTGCGCTGCCTTCTGCCTTGAGCCCTGCAGGGACATCCATCCGGATGACTTCCTGGGGGTTCATTGGAGTGCCCGGCAGTCAGTAGCGCACACAGTTGCATCAGCAGCTCAGCCGCATCAGCAGCACCGGTCCTCGGAAGGACGCATCTTGGCAGCTTCCCGCCCTGCGAAGACCAGTCGTACGTCGAGCGCTTACGCTCCCCGCCGTATCTCTTTCGGCAGGATCACCGAGCAACTTGAGGTCCCCAACCTCCTCGCCCTCCAGACGGAGTCCTTCGACTGGCTGGTGGGTAACGAGGCATGGCAGGCCCGTTCGACGGATGACCCGCACGCCCACTCGGGCCTCGCAGAGATCCTCGAAGAGATCAGTCCCATTGAGGACTTCTCCGGCACAATGTCGCTGTCCTTCTCCTCTCCGCGCTTCGACGAGGTCAAGGCCTCGATCGAGGAGTGCAAGGAGAAGGACCTGACCTACTGCGCGCCGCTGTTCGTGACCGCGGAGTTCACCAACAACACCACTGGCGAGATCAAGAGCCAGACCGTGTTCATGGGTGACTTCCCGATGATGACCCCCAAGGGGACGTTCGTCATCAATGGCACCGAGCGCGTCGTGGTGAGTCAGCTCGTCCGCTCGCCGGGCGTGTACTTCACGAAGGAGCCGGACAAGACCTCCGACCGCGACCTGTCCAGCGTCAAGGTCATCCCGAGCCGGGGCGCCTGGCTCGAGTTCGACATCGACAAGCGCGACACCGTCGGCGTCCGCATCGACCGCAAGCGCCGGCAGGCCGTCACCGTCCTGCTGAAGGCGATCGGCTGGTCGGCGGACCAGATCCGGGAGCGGTTCGGCTGGTCCGAGCTGCTCATGACGACGCTCGAGAAGGACCACATCGCCGGGCAGGACGAGGCTCTGCTCGACATCTACCGCAAGCTGCGCCCGGGTGAGCCCCCGACCCGTGAGAACGCGCAGACCCTGCTGGACAACCTCTTCTTCAACCCGAAGAGGTACGACGTCGCCAAGGTCGGCCGCTACAAGTTCAACAAGAAGCTGGACATCGACGTCCCGATCGTCCGCGGCACCCTCACCGAAGAGGACATCGTCAAGACCGTCGAGTACCTCTGCCGGCTGCACGCCGGTGAGGAGGGCTACGAGGCCGACGACATCGACCACTTCGGCAACCGGCGCCTGCGTACGGTCGGCGAGCTGATCCAGAACCAGGTCCGCGTCGGCCTCTCCCGCATGGAGCGCGTCGTCCGCGAGCGCATGACCACGCAGGACGTCGAGGCGATCACGCCGCAGACCCTGATCAACATCCGCCCGGTCGTGGCGGCGATCAAGGAGTTCTTCGGCACCTCGCAGCTGTCGCAGTTCATGGACCAGACCAACCCGCTGGCGGGTCTGACCCACCGGCGCCGGCTGAGCGCGCTCGGCCCGGGTGGTCTGTCCCGCGAGCGGGCGGGCTTCGAGGTCCGTGACGTGCACCCGTCCCACTATGGCCGGATGTGCCCGATCGAGACGCCCGAAGGCCCGAACATCGGCCTGATCGGTGCGCTCTCGACCTTCGCGCGGGTGAACCCGTTCGGTTTCGTGGAGACGCCCTACCGCAAGGTGGAGAACGGCCGCGTCACCGACGAGGTGCACTACCTCACCGCGGACGAGGAAGACCGGTTCATCAAGGCCCAGGCGAACGCCCCGCTCTCCAGCGACGGCACCTTCGCCGAGGACCGCGTCCTGGTCCGCCGGAAGGGCGGTGAGGTCGACTACGTGCCCGGCACCGACGTCGACTACATGGACGTCTCGCCGCGGCAGATGACCTCCGTCGCGACCGCGATGATCCCGTTCCTCGAGCACGACGACGCCAACCGCGCGCTCATGGGCGCGAACATGCAGCGTCAGGCCGTGCCGCTGGTCAAGGCCGAGGCGCCGCTGGTCGGCACCGGCATGGAGTACCGCGCCGCGGTCGACGCCGGTGACGTGGTCGTGGCCGAGGTCGGCGGTGTCGTCGAGGACCTGTGCGCCGACTACGTGACGGTGCACCAGGACGACGGCCACCGCCGGACGTACCTGCTGCACAAGTTCCGCCGCAGCAACGCCGGCTCCTGCGTCAACCAGAAGCCCGTCGTCTTCGAGGGCGACCGGGTCGAGGCCGGCCAGGTCATCGCCGACGGCCCGTGCACCGACGAGGGGGAGATGGCCCTCGGCCGCAACCTGCTCGTCGCGTTCATGTGCTGGGAGGGCCACAACTACGAGGACGCGATCATCCTGTCGCAGCGCCTCGTGCAGCAGGACGTGCTCACCTCGATCCACATCGAGGAGCACGAGGTCGACGCGCGCGACACCAAGCTCGGCCCGGAGGAGATCACCCGCGACATCCCCAACGTCAGCGAGGAAATGCTCGCCGACCTGGACGAGCGCGGCATCATCCGGATCGGTGCCGAGGTCGTGCCCGGCGACATCCTGGTCGGCAAGGTCACGCCCAAGGGCGAGACCGAGCTGACGCCGGAGGAGCGGCTGCTCCGCGCGATCTTCGGTGAGAAGGCGCGCGAGGTCCGCGACACCTCGCTGAAGGTGCCGCACGGCGAGACCGGCACGGTCATCGGCGTCCGCACCTTCTCGCGCGAGGACGGCGACGAGCTGCCCCCGGGCGTGAACGAGCTGGTCCGGGTGTACGTCGCCCAGAAGCGCAAGATCCAGGACGGCGACAAGCTCGCCGGCCGGCACGGCAACAAGGGCGTCATCTCGAAGATCCTGCCGGTCGAGGACATGCCGTTCCTGGAGGACGGCACCCCGGTCGACATCGTGCTGAACCCGCTCGGTGTGCCCTCGCGCATGAACATCGGCCAGGTCCTGGAGACCCACCTCGGGTGGATCGCCAAGACCGGCTGGGAGGTCGAGGGCGAGGACGCCGACTGGAAGCGGCAGCTGCGGGCCATCGAGGCGCACGAGTCCCCCGCGGACTCGAACGTCGCGACCCCGGTCTTCGACGGCGCGCAGGAGGAGGAGATCAAGGGCCTCCTCGAGTCGACGCTCGTCAACCGCGACGGCAAGCGACTGGTCAACGGTGACGGCAAGGCGCAGCTCTTCGACGGTCGCTCCGGCGAGCCGCTGCCCGACCCGATCTCCGTCGGCTACGTGTACATCCTCAAGCTGAACCACCTGGTCGACGACAAGATCCACGCTCGCTCGACCGGCCCGTACTCGATGATCACGCAGCAGCCGCTGGGTGGTAAGGCGCAGTTCGGTGGCCAGCGGTTCGGCGAGATGGAGTGCTGGGCGATGCAGGCCTACGGCGCGGCGTACGCGCTGCAGGAGCTGCTCACCATCAAGTCCGACGACGTCCTGGGCCGCGTGAAGGTCTACGAGGCCATCGTCAAGGGCGAGAACATCCCGGAGCCGGGAATCCCCGAGTCGTTCAAGGTGCTGCTCAAGGAGCTGCAGTCGCTGTGCCTCAACGTCGAGGTGCTGTCCAGCGACGGCGTGGCCCTGGAGATGCGCGAGACCGACGACGAGGTCTTCCGGGCCGCGGAAGAACTCGGCATCGACCTGTCCCGGCGCCCGAACGAGGGCGTTAGCAGCGTCGAAGAGATCTGACGGATGGTGTCCCCGGTGGCCCATCAACGGTTTTCGATCGCAGTACGGCGAAGCCGTTTGATGACACAGCTACCGGGGACACCCCCGCCGGCCTGGAAACCATCCGAGCAAGCGAAACACGAGGGATAGACCAAGTGCTCGACGTCAACTTCTTCGACGAGTTGCGCATCGGCCTGGCGACCGCGGACGACATCCGTCAGTGGTCGCACGGCGAGGTCAAGAAGCCCGAGACGATCAACTACCGCACCCTCAAGCCCGAGAAGGACGGACTCTTCTGCGAGAAGATCTTCGGTCCGCAGCGGGACTGGGAGTGCTACTGCGGTAAGTACAAGCGGGTCCGGTTCAAGGGCATCATCTGTGAGCGCTGCGGCGTCGAGGTGACCCGGTCCAAGGTGCGCCGTGAGCGCATGGGCCACATCGAGCTGGCCGCGTCGGTCACGCACATCTGGTACTTCAAGGGTGTGCCGAGCCGGCTGGGCTACCTGCTCGACCTGGCCCCCAAGGACCTCGAGAAGATCATCTACTTCGCCTCGTACGTGGTCACGAGCGTGGACGCCGAGGCGCGTCACCGCGACATGTCCACCATCGAGAACGAGATCTTCGCCGAGAAGCGGCAGTCCGAGAACGGCCGCGACTCCGAGATCGAGAAGCGGGCCGCCAAGCTGGAGCAGGACCTCGCCGAGCTCGAGGCCGAGGGCGCGAAGGCGGACGTGCGCCGCAAGGTCAAGGAGGCCGGCGAGCGCGAGATGCGCCAGATCCGCGACAAGGCGCAGCGTGAGATCGACCGGCTCGACGAGGTGCTCGACACCTTCCGCAAGCTCGACAGCAAGCAGCTGGTCACCGACGAGCTGCTCTACCGCGAGCTGCGCGACCGCTTCGGTGAGTACTTCACCGGCGGCATGGGGGCCGAGGCCATCAAGGCGCTGCTCGAGAACATGGACCTGGACGCCGAGGCCGAGAACCTGCGGGAGATCATCCGCACCGGTAAGGGCCAGCGGAAGATCCGTGCGCTCAAGCGGCTCAAGGTCGTCGCCGCGTTCCTGAACACCCGCAACTCGCCGCTGGGCATGGTGCTGGACTGCGTACCGGTCATTCCGCCGGACCTGCGCCCGATGGTGCAGCTCGACGGTGGCCGCTTCGCCACCAGCGACCTGAACGACCTGTACCGCCGGGTCATCAACCGCAACAACCGGCTCAAGCGCCTGATCGACCTGGGCGCGCCCGAGATCATCGTCAACAACGAGAAGCGGATGCTGCAGGAGGCCGTCGACGCGCTGTTCGACAACGGCCGCCGCGGCCGGCCGGTCACCGGCCCGGGTAACCGCCCGCTGAAGTCGCTGTCCGACATGCTCAAGGGCAAGCAGGGCCGCTTCCGGCAGAACCTGCTGGGTAAGCGCGTCGACTACTCCGGCCGTTCCGTCATCGTCGTCGGCCCCCGGCTCAAGCTGCACCAGTGCGGCCTGCCGAAGCAGATGGCGCTGGAGCTGTTCAAGCCGTTCGTGATGAAGCGCCTGGTGGACCTCAACCACGCGCAGAACATCAAGTCGGCCAAGCGCATGGTCGAGCGGCAGCGCCCGGTCGTGTGGGACGTCCTGGAAGAGGTCATCAGCGAGCACCCGGTGCTGCTGAACCGCGCGCCGACGCTGCACCGCCTCGGCATCCAGGCCTTCGAGCCGCAGCTGGTCGAGGGCAAGGCGATCCAGATCCACCCGCTCGTCTGCACGGCGTTCAACGCCGACTTCGACGGTGACCAGATGGCGGTGCACGTACCGCTGTCGGCCGAGGCGCAGGCCGAGGCCCGGATCCTGATGCTCTCGTCGAACAACATCCTCAAGCCGGCCGACGGCAAGCCGGTCACCATGCCCACCCAGGACATGGTCATCGGGCTGTACCACCTGACCCACCTGACGCCGGGCGCGAAGGGTGAGGGCCGGGTGTTCAGCTCCGACGCCGAGGCGCGGATGGCGTTCGACAACGGCGAGCTGCACCTGCAGGCGCCGGTCAAGATCCGGCTCCGCGAGGTCGTTGGTGTCGACAACGGCGCGAGCGCCCCGTGGGAGGCGCCGGAGGAGTGGCAGCAGGGTGAGCCGCTGCTCGTCGAGACCACCCTGGGCCGGGTGATCTTCAACGAGACGCTGCCGCCGGGCTACCGGTACGTCAACTACGAGATCCGCAAGGGTCAGCTCTCCGCGATCGTCAACGACCTCGCCGAGCGCTTCCCCAAGGTCGCGCTCGCCGCGACCCTGGACGCGCTCAAGGAGGCCGGCTTCCACTGGGCCACCTGGTCCGGCGTGACGATCGGCATGGGTGACGTCATCGGTCCTCCGCGCAAGCCGGAGATCATCGCCCGCTACCAGGGCGAGGCGGACCGCATCGACAAGCAGTACCAGCGGGGTCTGATGACCGCCGAGGAACGCCGCGGCGAGCTCATCGACATCTGGACCAACGCGACCAAGGACATCTCGAAGGAGATGGAGACGGCGCTGCCGCAGGAGAACCCGCTCTGGGTGATGATCAACTCCGGCGCCCGCGGTAACCTCCTCCAGCTCCGGCAGATCGCCGCGATCCGTGGTCTGGTGGCCAACCCCAAGGGCGAGATCATCCCGCGGCCGATCACGTCGTCGTACCGCGAGGGTCTGACCGTGCTGGAGTACTTCATCTCCACGCACGGTGCCCGTAAGGGTCTGGCCGACACCGCGCTGCGTACCGCCGACTCGGGTTACCTGACCCGGCGTCTGGTGGACGTCTCGCAGGACGTCATCATCCGCGAGGAGGACTGCGGCACCGATCGCGCGATCCCGATGCAGGTGGCGGACAAGCTGGAGGACGGCACCCTCGTCGTGCACACGCACGCCGAGACCGGCGTCCACGCCCGCACCCTGGCGGACGACATCACCGGCCCCGACGGCAACCTGGTCGTGGCGCGCGGCGAGGACCTCAACTCGATCCTGGTCGACAAGCTCGTCGCCGCCGGGGTGGAGAACGTCCGCGTCCGCAGCGTGCTGACCTGCGAGTCAAAGCTGGGCGTCTGCGCGGCCTGCTACGGCCGGTCGCTGCCGACCGGCAAGTCGGTCGACATCGGCGAGGCGGTCGGCATCATCGCCGCCCAGTCCATCGGTGAGCCGGGTACGCAGCTGACCATGCGTACCTTCCACACCGGTGGTGTCGCGGGTGAGGACATCACCCAGGGTCTGCCGCGTGTGCAGGAGATCTTCGAGGCGCGCGTACCCAAGGGCAAGGCGCCCATCGCCGACACCCCGGGACGTGTGCGGATCGAGGACGGCGAGCGCTCGCGGAAGATCATCGTGGTGCCGGACGACGGCAGCGACGAGATCGTGTACGACAAGATCTCGAAGCGCGTGAAGCTGCGGTTCCACGACGGCGACCACGTGGGCGTCGGCGAGAAGCTCACCGAGGGCACCATCGACCCGCACGAGCTGCTGCGGATCATGGGTCCGCGGGCGGTCCAGGTCCACCTGACCAGTGAGGTCCAGGAGGTCTACCGCTCGCAGGGTGTGCTCATCCACGACAAGCACATCGAGATCATCATCCGCCAGATGCTCAAGCGGGTGACGGTCATCGACTCGGGCGCCTCGGAGTTCCTGCCGGGCGTGCTGGTCGACCGCGCGCTGTTCGAGTCGGAGAACCGCCGGCTCGTCGGCGAGGGCGGCGAGCCCGCCGCCGGTCGTCCGGTGCTCATGGGTATCACCAAGGCGTCGCTGGCGACCGACTCCTGGCTCTCGGCGGCCTCCTTCCAGGAGACCACCCGGGTGCTCACCGACGCGGCGATCAACTCGCGCAGCGACTCGCTCGTCGGCCTCAAGGAGAACGTCATCATCGGTAAGCTCATCCCGGCCGGTACGGGCATCAGCAAGTACCGCAACATCCGGGTCGAGCCCACCGAGGAGGCGAAGGCCAAGGTGTACTCGATGACCGGCTACCCCGAGACGGACTACGGCTTCGGGCCGGCCAGCGGGCAGGCAGTGCCGCTGGACGACTTCGACTTCGGGTCGTACCGCTAAGGGTCTCCGCAGCAACGCACAGGGCGGTCGCGCAGCAGCGCGGCCGCCCTCGGCGTTTCTTCCTAAGATGGACGGGTGACGCTCCCCGCCCCCGCCGCACCCACCCGCCATCCGATGGATCCGGAACCGGCACCGTCGACGAAGGCGCGCGCGGTCTTCGCGCTGGGGCTGACGGCCTTCGTGACCGGGGCATTCGTCGGAGGCGTGATTCCCGCCACCCTCGCGCTCCTGCTCGCCCGTCAGGTCGCCCGGGAACAGTTCGCCGCGGGCGGCTACCTCACCGGCTCGAAGTGGGTGCGCCGCGGCCGTACGCTCGCCTGGGCGGGCATCGTGCTGGCCCTGACGGCGCTGGTGGTGGCCACGATCGCGGGGCTGCTGCATCTCGCGTCCGCGCCCGGCGGTCAGGACTTCGACTCCACCACCGACTGACCCGCACCGGGCCTCGGGCTGCGCGCGCTCACCTTCGGGTGACATGCTCGAGATCCAGCGGTACGCGGCGAGAGGGACGGTCCGTGACACAGCAGCCAGGTTCGTGGCCGGGACAGCCACGTCCGCCGGCCGTGATGCAGCCGAAGCCGGGGGAGGCGTGGACGCCCGAGCGGGTCGAGCCCGTGCCGGGCACCGAGTTCGGCCTGGTGCAGCTGCGCGTCGCGCCGATCACGTCCGGGCCGGCGGTCGGCTCGCTCATCGCCGGCATCGGGTCCATCCTGGTCGCCACGCTGGTGCTGTGCTTCGGCATCGCGGGCGCTGCGGACGGCTGGGGCGGTGTGGTGGCCGGCGCTTTCGCCCTGCTGGGAGCCCTGGTGGGCGGTGGCGCGGTCGCGCTGGGCCTGGTCGCCCGCCGGCAGATCAGGCGCTCCGGACAGGGCGGCCGGGTGCGCTTCACCGGCCGCGGTGTCGCCGTGGCGGGGATCTCCTGCGGCGGGGCCGGAGTGGGAATCGCGGCGCTCACTCTCTTGTTGGTGCTGGTGTTGCAGTCATCGTGAAGCCGCGTGGTGCGCCGAAACTGGCACCGCGGCATTGTCGCGGCGGAGCACCCGGTACACTTGGTATGCGGAGATGTCCATCGTCAGGCTGGCTGGTCAAGCGGGCTCGTTTTGACCTGCGTGCCTGCGGTGGGTACTCTTTCCCCTCGTGCCCGGGCTCGCCCGGGCAACTCGTGCGTGCGCCCGAGTCTGTAGTACCGACGGGGCGATGAGCACGACGGGCTGAGCCCGACAAAGACAAGACTCGCTGCGCGCGATGTGCGCGCGGCGGGACCGTGAGCCGGACGACACGCCCGACCGCGGGTGCGGGGCGTTCCTACCGGGGACGGTTCGTACACAAGGCAGAACGAAGACGGTGCGGCCGCTGAAGGGCGGCCGAAGGGAGCGGAGAAACCCGGTGCCCACGATCCAGCAGCTGGTCCGTAAGGGCCGCCAGGCGAAGACGAGCAAGACCAAGACGCCGGCGCTGAAGGGAAGTCCTCAGCGGCGCGGCGTGTGCACGCGCGTGTACACCACCACCCCCAAGAAGCCGAACTCTGCGCTGCGCAAGGTCGCTCGTGTGAAGCTCAGCAGCCAGATCGAGGTCACGGCGTACATCCCGGGCGTCGGCCACAACCTGCAGGAGCACTCGATCGTGCTCGTGCGTGGCGGCCGTGTGAAGGACCTCCCGGGCGTCCGCTACAAGATCGTCCGTGGTTCGCTGGACACCCAGGGTGTCCGCAACCGCAAGCAGGCGCGCAGCCGTTACGGCGCGAAGAAGGAGAAGAGCTGACATGCCTCGTAAGGGCCCCGCTCCGCGCCACCCTGTGGTCGCGGACCCGGTTTACAACTCGCCGCTCGTCACCCAGCTGGTGAACAAGATCCTGGTCGGTGGCAAGCGTCAGCTCGCCGAGCGGATCGTGTACGGCGCCCTCGAGGGCTGCCGCGAGAAGAACGGGACCGACCCCGTGGTGACGCTCAAGCGCGCCATGGACAACGTCAAGCCGACCCTCGAGGTCCGCAGCCGCCGTGTCGGTGGCGCGACCTACCAGGTGCCGGTCGAGGTCCGTACCCCGCGGCAGACCACCCTGGGTCTGCGCTGGCTGGTCCAGTACTCCAAGGCCCGCCGCGAGAAGACCATGATCGAGCGCCTGCAGAACGAGCTGCTCGACGCCAGCAACGGCCTCGGTGCCGCCGTCAAGCGGCGCGAGGACACCCACAAGATGGCGGAGTCCAACAAGGCCTTCGCGCACTACCGCTGGTAAGACCCCCGTTGCCGGCCCGGCACTTGCCGGGCCGGGACGCCGGTCCCACCGGCCCTCCGCGACATCCCGCGGAACACAGTCGACACGACGACGAAGAGTAGGGATTGCAGTGGCTGCCGCAGACGCGCTCGCCAAGGTACGCAACATCGGCATCATGGCGCACATCGACGCTGGTAAGACCACGACGACCGAGCGCATCCTGTTCTACACCGGCATCACGTACAAGATCGGTGAAGTCCACGAGGGCGCGGCCGTCATGGACTGGATGGAGCAGGAACAGGAACGCGGTATCACCATCACCTCCGCCGCCACGAAGTGCGAGTGGAAGGGCCACACGATCCAGATCATCGACACGCCCGGCCACGTCGACTTCACGGTCGAGGTCGAGCGGTCGCTGCGTGTGCTCGACGGTGCCGTCGCGGTCTACGACGGTGTCGCCGGCGTGGAGCCGCAGACGGAGAACGTCTGGCGGCAGGCGGACAAGTACCACGTCCCCCGGATGTGCTTCGTCAACAAGCTCGACCGGACCGGCGCGGACTTCTTCCGCTGCGTCCAGATGATGATCGACCGGCTCAACGCGACGCCGCTCGTGCTGCAGATCCCGATCGGCCTCGAGGGTGACCACATCGGCGTCGTCGACCTGATCGGCATGCGGGCGCTGACCTGGCGCGGCGAGACCCAGAAGGGCGAGGACTACGCGGTCGAGGAGATCCCGGCCGACCTCGCCGACCAGGCCGCCGAGTGGCGCGAGAAGCTCATCGAGACCCTCGCCGACGTCGACGACGCGGTCATGGAGAAGTACCTCGAGGGCGAGGAGCTCTCCGAGGCCGAGATCAAGGCCGCCATCCGGCGCGCCACGATCGCCAGCAAGGCGAACCCGGTGCTCTGCGGTTCGGCGTTCAAGAACAAGGGCGTGCAGCCCATGCTCGACGCCGTGGTGGACTTCCTGCCGTCGCCGCTGGACATCCCGGCCATCGAGGGCACCGCGACCGACGGCGAGACGCCGCTGCAGCGCAAGCCCTCGAACGACGAGCCCTTCTCGGCCCTGGCGTTCAAGATCCAGACCGACAAGCACCTCGGCAAGCTGACCTACGTCCGGGTCTACTCCGGCACGCTCGAGACCGGTTCCCAGGTGATCAACTCCACCAAGGACCGCAAGGAGCGCATCGGCAAGATCTACCAGATGCACGCGAACAAGCGTGAGGAGCGCACCACCGCGCAGGCCGGCGACATCATCGCCGTCCAGGGTCTGAAGCAGACCACCACCGGTGACACGCTCTGCGACCCGGCCAAGCCGGTCATCCTCGAGTCGATGACCTTCCCCGAGCCGGTCATCCAGGTGGCCATCGAGCCGAAGACCAAGTCCGACCAGGAGAAGCTGGGCACCGCGATCCAGCGTCTGGCCGAGGAGGACCCGACCTTCCGCGTCTTCAACGACGAGGAGACCGGGCAGACCATCATCGCCGGCATGGGCGAGCTGCACCTCGACATCCTCGTCGACCGCATGCGGCGCGAGTTCAACGTCGAGGCGAACATCGGTAAGCCGCAGGTGGCGTACCGCGAGACGATCCGCGGCACCGTGGAGAAGCTCGACTACGTCCACAAGAAGCAGACCGGTGGCTCCGGCCAGTACGCGAAGGTCGTCGTCAAGCTCGAGCCGCTGCCGCTCGCGGCCGACGGCCCCACGTACGAGTTCGTCAACGCCGTGACCGGTGGTCGCATCCCCAAGGAGTTCATCCCGTCGGTCGACGCCGGCGCGCAGGACTCGATGCAGTACGGCGTCCTGGCCGGCTACCCGCTGGTCGGCGTGAAGCTGACGCTGCTCGACGGCCAGTACCACGAGGTCGACTCGTCCGAGATGGCGTTCAAGATCGCCGGCTCAATGGTGATGAAGGAGGCGGCCCGCAAGGCCGACCCCGCGCTGCTCGAGCCGATGATGTCCGTCGAGGTGACCACGCCCGAGGACAACATGGGCGACGTCATCGGCGACCTCAACTCCCGCCGTGGCATCATCCAGTCGATGGAGGAGCGCTCCGGCGCCCGAGTCGTCAAGGCGCTGGTGCCGCTGTCGGAGATGTTCGGCTACGTCGGCGACCTGCGGTCGAAGACCGCCGGCCGGGCTAGCTACAGCATGCAGTTCGACTCCTACGCCGAGGTGCCGCAGGGCGTGGCGAAGGAGATCATCGCGAAGGCCACCGGCGCCTGATGCGTTGAGGCGCGTGCGGTCCGTCGAGGACCGCACGCGCACCAGCAGTCGACAGAGTCCTAATCGCCTTATCGGCGTGCCGGGCGAGAGAAGAAACCACAGTCCACAGGAGGACACCAGTGGCGAAGGCGAAGTTCGAGCGGACTAAGCCGCACGTCAACATCGGCACCATTGGTCACATCGACCACGGTAAGACGACGCTGACTGCGGCCATCACGAAGGTCCTGCACGACGAGTACCCGGACCTGAACCCGTACACCCCGTTCGACGAGATCGACAAGGCGCCGGAGGAGAAGGCCCGCGGCATCACGATCTCGATCGCGCACGTGGAGTACCAGACCGCGGCGCGGCACTACGCGCACGTGGACTGCCCCGGCCACGCCGACTACATCAAGAACATGATCACCGGTGCCGCGCAGATGGACGGCGCGATCCTGGTGGTCGCCGCGACCGACGGCCCGATGCCGCAGACCAAGGAGCACGTGCTCCTGGCCCGCCAGGTCGGCGTTCCGTACATCGTCGTCGCCCTGAACAAGAGCGACATGGTCGAGGACGAGGAGCTCCTGGAGCTCGTCGAGCTCGAGGTCCGCGAGCTGCTGAGCACCTACGAGTTCCCGGGCGACGACGTGCCGGTCGTGCGCGTCTCGGCGCTCAAGGCGCTCGAGGGTGACCCGGAGTGGACCACCAAGCTCATGGACCTGATGAACGCGGTCGACACCGCGATCCCGCAGCCCGAGCGTGAGACCGAGAAGCCGTTCCTCATGCCGATCGAGGACGTCTTCACGATCACCGGTCGTGGCACGGTCGTCACCGGTCGCGCCGAGCGTGGCATCCTCAAGCCGAACGAGGAGGTCGAGATCGTCGGCATCCGCGAGAAGTCGACGAAGACCGTCTGCACCGGCATCGAGATGTTCCGCAAGCTGCTCGACGAGGCCCGCGCGGGTGAGAACGTCGGTCTGCTGCTGCGCGGTATCAAGCGCGAGGACGTCGAGCGCGGCATGGTCGTCGTGAAGCCGGGCACCACGACTCCCCACACGGAGTTCGAGGGCCAGGTCTACATCCTCTCGAAGGAGGAGGGCGGCCGGCACACCCCGTTCTTCCAGAACTACCGCCCGCAGTTCTACTTCCGCACCACGGACGTCACCGGCGTCGTCACGCTGCCCGAGGGCACCGAGATGGTCATGCCCGGCGACTCCACCACCATGTCGGTCAAGCTGATCCAGCCGATCGCCATGGAGCAGGGCCTGAAGTTCGCGATCCGTGAGGGTGGCCGCACCGTCGGCGCCGGAACGGTCACGAAGATCAACAAGTGACGTTGAGGCGTAGCCCTCAACGGTGACCCCGATTAGCGTTGCCGCTTTCGATACGGCATACTAGTCAGGTTGCGTCCGCGCAGGGTGGTTGGCTGCCTTTGCAGTTCTGGCAGCCGACCACCCTCGCCCGGTGTCCGGCGTGTGTTAGAGCCGCCGGCCGCCCCGATCCCGACGGATGGGGAGCTCCCTGCGGAGCCTCTCCACGGGCTTGATCGCTCCAGTTGCCTGGGGCGGAGCCTGGTTCCACAGCGCGACACGCCCGACCGCGGGGGTCGGACAACGCAGGATCAACGGTCCTGCGGGCATGCGAGGGCCACCGCTTTCGCACGTAGCGGCATCGAGAGAAGGAAACAGAAGCCACCATGGCGGGACAGAAGATCCGCATCCGGCTCAAGGCCTATGACCACGAGGTCGTCGACTCCTCGGCGCGGAAGATCGTCGAGACGGTGACGCGGACCGGGGCGCAGGTCGCGGGCCCGGTGCCGCTGCCCACGGAGATCAACCGTTTCTGCGTGATCCGTTCGCCGCACAAGTACAAGGACTCGCGCGAGCACTTCGAGATGCGCACGCACAAGCGTCTGATCGACATCATCGACCCGACTCCGAAGACGGTCGACTCGCTCATGCGCCTCGACCTGCCGGCTGGCGTCGACATCGAGATCAAGCTGTAGGGACCGGACAATGGACAGGCAAGTGAAGGGCATCCTGGGCGCCAAGCTCGGCATGACCCAGGTCTGGGACAACAACAAGGTCGTCCCGGTAACCGTGGTGCAGGCCGGCCCGTGCGTCGTGACCCAGGTCCGCACCCCTGAGGCGGACGGCTACGCCGCGGTGCAGCTGGCTTACGGCCAGATCGACCCGCGCAAGGTGAACAAGCCGGAGAGCGGCCACTTCGCCAAGGCGAACGTGTCGCCGCGCCGCCACATCGTGGAGCTGCGCACCACCGACGCCGGCGAGTACGAGCTCGGCCAGGAGGTCACCGTCGAGGCGTTCGCGGCGGGCACGCCGATCGACGTCACCGGTAAGACCAAGGGCAAGGGCTACGCCGGTGTCATCAAGCGGCACGGCTTCCACGGTCTGCGCGCCAGCCACGGTGTCGAGCGCAAGCACCGCTCGCCGGGCTCGATCGGCGCCTGCGCCACCCCCGCGCGTGTCTTCAAGGGCACCCGGATGGCGGGCCGCATGGGAAGCAAGCGCTTCACCGTGCAGAACCTCACGGTGCAGGCCGTCGACACCGACAACAACCTGCTGCTCATCAAGGGCGCCGTTCCCGGCCCCAAGGGTGCGCTGATCCTGGTCCGTACGGCGGCGAAGAAGAAGGGTGGTGCCAAGTGAGCTCGGTTGACGTGATCAACGCCGAGGGCACGAAGGCCGGCTCCGTCGAGCTGCCCGACGACATCTTCGACGTGCAGGCGAACATCCCGCTGATGCACCAGGTCGTCGTCGCCCAGCTCGCGGCCGCCCGGCAGGGTACGCACAAGGCGAAGACCCGCGGCGAGGTCGCCGGTGGCGGCAAGAAGCCGTACAAGCAGAAGGGCACCGGCCGGGCCCGCCAGGGCTCGATCCGCGCCCCGCAGTTCACCGGTGGTGGCACCGTGCACGGTCCCGTGCCGCGTGACTACAGCCAGCGGACCCCCAAGAAGATGAAGGCCGCCGCCCTGCGTGGCGCTCTCTCCGACCGGGCCCGCGACGGCCGGGTGCACGTGGTCGAGGCGTTCGTCGCCGGCGAGACGCCGTCCACGAAGGCCGCGGTCGCGACGCTGCGCAAGGCGACCGAGTCCACCAAGGTCCTGGTCGTGCTGAGCAGCTACGACGAGCTGAACTGGCTGTCGCTGCGCAACGAGCCGACCGTGCACCTCATCGAGGCCGGCCAGCTGAACACGTACGACGTGCTGGTCGCGGACGAGGTCGTCTTCACCAAGGAGGCGCTCGAGGAGTTCCTCGGCGTTCCGGCCGAGACCTCCGAGGAGGGCAACAAGTGAGCACGATCGCCGACCCGCGCGACATCATCATCGCGCCCGTGGTCTCCGAGAAGAGCTACAGCGTTCTCGACCAGAACTGGTACACGTTCCTCGTCCACCCGGACGCGAACAAGACCCAGATCAAGATCGCGATCCAGCAGATCTTCGACGTCCGCGTGCTGACGGTGAACACCGCGAACCGCGAGGGCAAGCGCAAGCGCACCCGCACCGGCTTCGGTCAGCGCAAGGCCACCAAGCGCGCCATGGTGAAGCTGGCTGACGGTGACCGTATCGAGGCCTTCGGCGGCCCGGTCAGCTAAGGGGTTTGTGAATCATGGCTATCCGTAAGTACAAGCCGACGACGCCGGGCCGCCGCGGCTCGAGCGTCTCCGACTTCGCTGAGATCACCCGGTCGACGCCCGAGAAGTCGCTGCTGGCCCCGCTGCCCAAGAAGGGTGGACGCAACGTCCACGGCCGCATCACCACGCGGCACCAGGGCGGCGGCCACAAGCGGCAGTACCGGATCATCGACTTCAAGCGCAACGACAAGGACGGCGTGCCGGCCAAGGTCGCTCACATCGAGTACGACCCCAACCGCACCGCCCGCATCGCGCTGCTGCACTACGCCGACGGCGAGAAGCGCTACATCCTCGCGCCGAAGGACCTGAAGCAGGGCGACCGCGTCGAGTCGGGTCCGGGCGCGGACATCAAGCCGGGCAACAACCTGGCCCTGCGCAACATCCCGGTCGGTACGACGGTCCACAACGTGGAGCTTCGTCCCGGCGGTGGCGCCAAGCTGGCCCGTTCGGCCGGCGTCGGCATCCAGCTCCTGGGCCGGGAGGGTGTCTACGCCACGCTGCGTATGCCCTCGGGCGAGATCCGTCGCGTCGACGTGCGCTGCCGCGCCACCGTCGGCGAGATCGGCAACGCCGACCAGTCGAACATCAACTGGGGCAAGGCCGGCCGCATGCGGTGGAAGGGCAAGCGCCCGACCGTCCGTGGTGTCGCCATGAACCCGATCGACCACCCGCACGGTGGTGGTGAGGGTAAGACCTCGGGTGGTCGCCACCCGGTGAACCCGGCGGGTAAGCCTGAGGGCCGCACCCGTCGCAAGGGCCAGCCGAGCGACAAGCTGATCGTTCGCCGCCGCTACGCGACCCGCAAGCGCGGGTAACGGGAGTTAAAAGATGCCTCGCAGCCTGAAGAAGGGCCCGTTCGTCGACGACCACCTGCTCAAGAAGGTGGAAGTCCAGAACGAGAAGAACTCGAAGAACGTCATCAAGACCTGGTCGCGGCGCTCGACGATCATTCCCGACATGCTCGGGCACACGATCGCCGTGCACGACGGGCGCAAGCACGTCCCGGTGTTCATCACCGAGGCCATGGTCGGGCACAAGCTCGGCGAGTTCGCTCTGACCCGTACGTTCAAGGGTCACGAGAAGGACGACCGCAAGAGCCGTCGTCGCTAAAGCAGTCCACGGATAAGAACAAGGGGTTACAGCGATGCCAGTCAAGGGCGACGCTCCGGCGCTTCCGGGCGCGCGGGCGGTTGCGCGCCACGTGCGCATCTCGCCGAACAAGGCGCGCCGTGTGATCAACCTCGTCCGCGGTCTGCCCGCGAAGGAGGCTCTCACGGTCCTGCAGTTCGCGCCGCAGGCTGCGAGTGAGCAGGTCTACAAGGTGCTCGCCAGCGCGATCGCGAACGCCGAGAACAACGAGCGGCTCGACCCGGACGCGCTCCTGGTCAGCGAGGCGTTCGTCGACGAGGGCCCGACGCTGAAGCGGTTCCGGCCGCGGGCGCAGGGCCGGGCGTACCGGATCCGCAAGCGCACCTGTCACATCACCGTCGCGGTGGAGGCCGTCCAGGTCGCCACGCCGGCCCGCAAGGCCGCCGCGAAGAAGGCCGCGCCGGCCAAGAAGGCGGCTCCCGCCGCTGCCGAGGCCACGCCGGCCGAGTCCCAGAGCACGGAAGGTGCCGAGTAATGGGTCAGAAAGTTCACCCCACCGGGTTCCGGCTCGGCATCTCCACCGACTGGAAGAGCCGCTGGTTCGCGGACAAGCTCTACAAGGACTACATCGGCGAGGACGTCAAGATCCGCCGCATGATGTCCAAGGGCCTCGAGCGCGCCGGCATCTCCAAGGTGGACATCGAGCGCACCCGCGACCGGGTCCGCGTCGACATCCACACCGCCCGGCCGGGCATCGTCATCGGCCGTAAGGGCGCGGAGGCCGACCGCATCCGCGGCGAGCTCGAGAAGCTCACCGGCAAGCAGGTCCAGCTCAACATCCTCGAGGTGAAGAGCCCGGAGTCGGACGCGCAGCTCGTGGCGCAGGGCGTCGCCGAGCAGCTCTCCAGCCGGGTCAGCTTCCGCCGGGCGATGCGCAAGGCCATGCAGTCGGCGATGAAGAACCCGGTCTGCAAGGGCATCCGGGTGCAGGTCTCCGGCCGCCTCGGCGGCGCGGAGATGAGCCGCACGGAGTTCTACCGCGAGGGTCGTGTTCCGCTGCACACGCTGCGGGCCAACATCGAGTACGGCTTCTTCGAGGCCCGTACCACGTTCGGCCGCATCGGCGTGAAGGTCTGGATCTACAAGGGCGACGCCGTCCCCGGTCGTGAGGTCGCCCCCGAGGCGCCCGCGCGTCCGCGCCGCGAGCGTGGCGACCGTCCGGACCGTCCGCGCCGTGGCCGTAGCGGTTCGTCCGGTACCACCGCCGGTGGCACCGAGGCCGGCCGCGCTGCCGCTGCCGCCCAGGCCAAGGGCGACACCCCGACCGGTGAGTCGATCGACGACGCGGCTGTCGCCGCGGCGCCGGCCGCTGCCGACCCGCAGCAGGAGGGCTGACACATGCTGATGCCGCGTAAGCCCCCGAAGGGCTTCCGCAAGCCGCACCACCCGGACCGCCACGGCGCGTCCAAGGGCGGCAACCGGGTGGTCTTCGGCGAGTTCGGTATCCAGGCTCTGGAGCCGGCGTACGTGACCAACCGGCAGATCGAGTCGGCTCGTATCGCCATGACCCGTCACATCAAGCGTGGCGGCAAGGTGTGGATCTCGATCTTCCCGGACCAGGCTCTGACGAAGAAGCCCGCCGAGACCCGCATGGGTTCCGGTAAGGGCTCGCCGGAGTGGTGGGTGGCGAACGTCAAGCCGGGACGCATCCTCTTCGAGATGTCTTTCCCGAACGAGACGATCGCGCGCGAAGCGATGCGTCGCGCGATCCACAAGCTCCCGATGAAGTGCCGCATCGTGACACGCGAAGTGGGTGAAAGCTGATGGCAGCGGGCGTTAAGGCAGCCGAGCTGCGGGAGCTCTCCGAAGAGGAGCTGGTCTCGCGGCTGCGGGAGGCCAAGGCGGAGCTGTTCAATCTTCGCGTGCAGGGCGCGACCGGCCAGCTCGACAATCACCGTCGGCTGCAGGTGGTCCGCAAGGACATCGCGAAGATCTACACGATCATGCGTGAGCGTGAGCTGGGGCTCTCGGCCGCGCCGAGTGAGGTGACAGCATGAGTGAGAACGCTGCTGCTGCGCCGCGGGCTCAGCGCAAGGTGCGCGAGGGCCTCGTGGTCAGCGACAAGATGGACAAGACCGTCGTCGTCGAGGTCGAGGACCGCGTCAAGCACGCCCTCTACGGCAAGGTTCTCCGTCGTACCCGCAAGCTGAAGGTGCACGACGAGCAGAACGCGTGCGGCATCGGCGACCGGGTCCTGATGATGGAGACCCGTCCGCTGTCCGCCACCAAGCGGTGGCGTGTCGTGGAGATCCTCGAAAAGGCCAAGTGAGTGCGCTGGGCCGGCTTCGGCCGGCCCAGCCCACCATCGTTCCGCCAAGCTTCGGATGAACATCCCGGAGAACTGGCAGACATAGGAGACAGACGTGATCCAGCAGGAGTCGCGACTGCGCGTCGCCGACAACACGGGTGCCCGGGAGATCCTGTGCATCCGCGTACTGGGCGGCTCCGGCCGCCGCTACGCGAGCATCGGCGACGTCATCGTGGCCACGGTCAAGGACGCCATCCCGGGTGCCGGTGTGAAGAAGGGCGACGTCGTCAAGGCGGTCATCGTCCGCACCGCCAAGGAGAAGCGCCGTCCCGACGGCTCGTACATCCGTTTCGACGAGAACGCCGCCGTCATCATCAAGGACGGTGGGGACCCCCGCGGTACGCGTATCTTCGGCCCGGTCGGCCGCGAGCTGCGCGACAAGCGGTTCATGAAGATCATCAGCCTGGCGCCGGAGGTGCTCTGACCGTGAAGATCAAGAAGGGCGACACGGTCGTCGTCATCGCCGGCAAGGACAAGGGTGCCAAGGGCAAGGTCATCGCGGCCTTCCCGCGCCAGGACAAGGTCCTCGTCGAGGGCGTCAACCGCATCAAGAAGCACGAGCGCATCCGTACGACGCAGCGTGGTTCGAAGACCGGCGGCATCGTCACGCAGGAAGCCCCGATCCACATCTCCAACGTGCAGATCGTGGACGACCAGGGCAAGCCGACCCGCGTCGGCTACCGCGTCGACGACAACGGCCAGAAGGTCCGCATCGCGCGTACGACTGGTAAGGACCTGTGATGACTGCCGCTACCGAGACCAAGACTCTGCCCCGGCTGAAGCAGAAGTACCGCAGCGAGGTCGTCGCCGGGCTTCAGGAGCAGTTCAAGTACGGCAACCCCATGCAGGTTCCCGGCCTGGTGAAGGTCGTCGTGAACATGGGTGTGGGTGAGGCCGCCCGCGACGCCAAGCTGATCGACGGCGCCGTCCGGGACCTGACCACCATCACCGGTCAGAAGCCGCTGGTGCGGCGGGCGACCAAGTCCATCGCGCAGTTCAAGCTGCGTGAGGGCATGCCGATCGGCGCGAAGGTCACCCTCCGCAACGACCGGATGTGGGAGTTCCTGGACCGGCTGCTGTCGATCGCGCTGCCGCGTATCCGCGACTTCCGCGGCCTCGACGGGCGCAAGCTCGACGGGCACGGCAACTACACGTTCGGCCTGACCGAGCAGTCGGTGTTCCACGAGATCGACCAGGACCGGATCGATCGCACCCGGGGCATGGACATCACGGTGGTGACCACCGCCACGACCGACGAGGAGGGCCGGCAGCTGCTCAAGCTCCTGGGCTTCCCGTTCAAGGAGAACTGAGCATGGCGAAGAAGGCCCTGATCCTCAAGGCTGCCGCGAAGCCGAAGTTCGCTGTGCGTGCGTACACCCGCTGCCAGCGTTGCGGGCGCCCGCACTCGGTCTACCGCAAGTTCGGCCTGTGCCGGGTGTGCATCCGCGAGATGGCCCACCGCGGCGAGCTGCCGGGCGTGTCCAAGGCTTCCTGGTAACCCTGACTTTGTACTACCGCTTCGCCGTAGGCCCTGGCCCCGGCTGGGGAACCCCGGCGAGAAAGGTTGACGAATACCCATGACGATGACGGACCCGATCGCAGACATGCTCACGCGTCTGCGTAACGCCAACCAGGCGTACCACGACAAGGTGACCATGCCCTTCTCGAAGATCAAGGCGAACATCGCCGAGGTCCTCAAGGCCGAGGGTTACATCGCCTCCTGGTCGGCCGAGGAGCCCGAGGAAGGCGCTGTCGGCAGGCGTCTGGTCGTTGAGCTCAAGTACGGCCAGAACCGCGAGCGCAGCCTCGCCGGCATCAAGCGCGTGTCCAAGCCCGGTCTCCGGGTTTACGCCAAGTCCGACGAGCTCCCGCGCGTGCTCGGCGGCCTGGGCGTCGCGATCATCTCGACGTCCCAGGGCCTCCTGACCGACCGGCAGGCCCGCAAGCGGAGCGTTGGCGGGGAAGTCCTCGCCTTCGTCTGGTAACGGAGACTCTGACATGTCGCGAATCGGACGTAAGTCGATCCCGGTCCCGGCCGGCGTCGACGTCACCATCACGGGCCAGACCGTCAAGGTCAAGGGCCCCAAGGGCGAGCTCTCGCACACCGTCTCGGAGCCGATCACGGTCGAGAAGGCGGACAACGGCGAGCTGGTCGTCAACCGCCCCAACGACGACCGTAAGGCCAAGGAGCTGCACGGTCTCTCGCGTACCCTGGTCGCCAACATGATCGTCGGCGTCACCGAGGGCTACAAGAAGACCCTGGAGATCAACGGCACCGGTTACCGCGTGACCGCCAAGGGCAAGGACCTCGAGTTCGCCCTGGGCTTCTCGCACCCGGTCAACGTGCCCGCGCCGGACGGCATCACCTTCTCGGTGGAGCGGCCAACGCAGTTCACGGTCGCCGGCATCGACAAGCAGCTCGTCGGCGAGGTCGCCGCGAACATCCGGAAGATCCGCCCGCCGGAGCCCTACAAGGGCAAGGGCGTCAAGTACCAGGGCGAGGTCATCCGCCGCAAGGCTGGAAAGGCAGGTAAGAAGTGACCGCCACGCTGCTCAAGCGCCGCAATGGGGGCGGAGTCGCCTCCAAGCGCGCCGTCGGAAAGGCGCGTCGGCACTTCCGGGTCCGCAAGAACGTCCGCGGCACTGCCGAGCGTCCCCGTCTGGTCGTCACCCGGTCCACGCGGCACATCACCGCGCAGATCGTGGACGACCTCAAGGGCCACACGCTCGTCTCTGCCTCCACGCTCGACGCCTCCCTGCGGGGCTCCGAGGGTGACAAGAGCGCCCTGGCCGGCAAGGTCGGCGCTCTCCTCGCCGAGCGCGCGAAGGCCGCGGGCGTGTCCAAGGTCGTCTTCGACCGCGGTGGCAACAAGTACGCGGGGCGTATCGCCGCGCTTGCCGACGCCGCCCGCGAAGCCGGACTCGAGTTCTAGGAAGGAAGACCAATGCCTGGTCAGCAGCGCCGTGGCGGCGGGTCCGGCGGTAACAACGAGGGCGGCCGCCGCGACAACCGCCGTGAGGGCGGCCGCGGTAACGCGCCCGTCGAGAAGACCCCCCACCTGGAGCGGGTCGTAGCGATCAACCGTGTCGCGAAGGTCGTGAAGGGTGGTCGTCGCTTCAGCTTCACCGCCCTCGTGATCGTCGGCGACGGTGACGGCACCGTCGGCATCGGATACGGCAAGGCCAAGGAGGTGCCCGCGGCCATCGCCAAGGGCGTCGAGGAGGCCAAGAAGCACTTCTTCAAGGTGCCGCGGATCGGTGCGACGATCCCGCACCCGATCACCGGCGAGGCCGCCGCGGGTGTCGTGCTCCTCAAGCCGGCCTCCGCCGGTACCGGCGTCATCGCCGGTGGCCCGGTGCGTGCCGTGCTCGAGTGCGCGGGCATCCACGACGTGCTGAGCAAGAGCCTCGGCTCGTCCAACCCGATCAACATCGTGCACGCGACGGTGGCCGCTCTGAAGGGCCTCGAGTCGCCGGAGAAGGTCGCGGCGCGCCGTGGCCTGCCGGTCGAGGACGTGGCGCCCGCGGCCATGCTGGCGGCGCGTGCGGAAGCGGCGGTGCACTGATGGCACGCTTGAAGGTCACCCAGATCCGGTCCGAGATCGGCCGCAAGCAGAACCAGCGGGACTCCCTGCGGTCGCTCGGCCTGAAGCGGATCAACGATGTGGTGGTCAAGGAGGACCGCCCCGAGATTCGGGGCATGATCTTCGCCGTGAGCCACCTCGTGAGTGTTGAGGAGGTCGAGTAATGGCGATCAAGGTCCACCACCTCCGGCCGGCGCCCGGAGCCAAGACGCCGAAGACCCGCGTGGGTCGCGGTGAGGGCTCCAAGGGCAAGACCGCCGGTCGGGGCACCAAGGGTACGGGAGCTCGCAAGAACGTCTCGGCCGCGTTCGAGGGTGGGCAGATGCCCCTCCACATGCGTCTGCCGAAGCTGAAGGGCTTCAAGAACAAGAACAAGGTCGTCTTCCAGGTCGTGAACCTGGACCGGCTCGCCGAGCTGTTCCCGAACGGCGGCGAGGTCGGTCCGCTGGAGCTGGCCGACGCCGGCGCGGTCCGCCGTGGCCAGCCGGTGAAGGTCCTGGGCTCCGGCGAGCTGGGTGGCGTGTCGCTGCAGGTGTCGGCGCACGCGTTCAGCGAGTCGGCCAAGGAGAAGATCGCAGCCGCCGGTGGTTCCGCCACCGAGCTGTGAGGCTTGCCGGGGATGCCGGTCCGGGTTTCGCGCAGCGATGCTCGGCCGGCATCCCCGTTGTGGCGTCTGACCTGGCCTTTTGCCGGGCCGGGCGCCGTGGTTCCACCAGCCGCGGCGTAGCTCTTCGTCCCCGGGTGCTGCACAAGCGGCGACCGTGCCTCACGGCAGGCACGTCAGGCTGTTAAAGTCCGTTCCCAGCCAGGTATATCGGTCGTCCGGACCGATGCCTACCCCCATCCGCCGGTTTCAGGCGGCCACCTCGCGCAGGAGGAAGAAGTTGCTCTCCGCCTTTCTGAGTGCGTTCCGGACGCCTGACCTGCGCAAGAAACTGCTGTTCACAGTAGCGATCATCGCGGTCTACCGGCTCGGGGCAACACTGCCCAGCCCGGGCGTGTCCTACACCAACGTGAAGAACTGCCTGAAGGCCGTGAACGATCAGGACGCGGGCACCGGCGTCCTGAACCTGCTGAACCTGTTCTCCGGCGGCGCGCTGCTGCAGCTGTCGGTCTTCGCGCTCGGCATCATGCCGTACATCACAGCCTCGATCATCCTGCAGCTGCTGACGGTGGTGATCCCTCGCCTCGAGCAGCTCCGCAAGGAGGGCCAGTCCGGGCAGGCGAAGATCACGCAGTACACCCGGTACCTGACCCTGGGCCTCGCGATCCTGCAGTCCTCGGCGTTCGTGGCGCTGGCCCGCTCCGGCCAGCTCTTCGCCGGCGCCTGCCCGCAGGACCAGTCGAACTTCGCGATCATCCCCAAGGGCACCGGGATCCCCGACTGGCTGACGCTCTCGATGCTGGTCATCACGATGACCGCCGGTACGGGCGTCGTCATGTGGCTCGGCGAGCTCATCACCGACCGCGGCGTCGGCAACGGCATGTCCGTCCTGATCTTCACCTCGATCGCCGCCCGCCTTCCCGGCGAGGGCTGGACGATCAAGGAGAGCAGCGGCTGGGCCAAGTTCTGGCTCGTCGTCGCCCTGGTGCTGCTCGTCATCTGCGCGGTCGTCTTCATCGAGCAGGCCCAGCGCCGCATCCCGGTGCAGTACGCGAAGCGCATGATCGGCCGGCGCATGTACGGCGGCACGTCGACGTACATCCCGCTGAAGGTCAACCAGGCCGGCGTCGTGCCGGTGATCTTCGCGTCGTCGCTGCTCTACCTGCCGCAGCTGTACCTGCAGTTCTTCGACAAGAACAACCTCAAGGGCTACCAGCTGTGGATCCAGGACAACCTCGCTGACCCGAGGAGCCCGATCTACATCACGTCGTACTTCCTCATGATCATCTTCTTCACGTACTTCTACGTGTCGATCACGTTCAACCCGACCGAGGTCGCCGAGAACATGAAGAAGTACGGTGGCTTCGTACCGGGCATCCGGCCCGGTAAGCCGACCGCCGACTACCTGGACTTCATCCTGAGCCGGATCACGCTGCCGGGCGCGCTCTACCTCGGCCTGATCTCGGTCCTGCCGAACTTCTTCTTCATCTGGCTGAACAGCCAGCAGTACCAGAACTTCCCCTTCGGCGGCACCGCGGTGCTGATCATGGTGGGCGTGGGTCTGGAGACGGTGAAGCAGATCGAGAGCCAGCTCATGCAGCGCAACTATGAAGGGTTCCTCCGGTAGTGGGGGCGCGGAGCCGGGGGGCTCTTGCGTCTGTGGTTCGCGAGGCTCGTTCTCACCGAAGCGAGGCGATGTAGGTGCGGCTGGTACTGGTGGGCCCTCCGGGGGCCGGCAAGGGGACCCAGGCTGAGTTCATCGCCGCCCATCTCGCCGTACCGAAGATCTCGACCGGGGACATCTTCCGGGCCAACGTGTCGCAGGGCACGCCGCTGGGCCTCGAGGCCAAGCGCTACATGGACGCGGGCAACCTCGTGCCGGACGAGGTCACCATCAACATGGTGCGCGACCGGCTCGCCGAGCCCGACGCCGGCGACGGCTTCCTGCTGGACGGCTTCCCGAGAACCGTTCCGCAGGCGTCGGCGCTCGACAAGCTGCTCGCCGACCTGGGCACCGCGCTCGATCTGGTGATGGAGCTCGTGGTCGACGACGACGAGGTCATCCGGCGGCTCTCCGGCCGCCGGACCTGCCGCGGCTGCGGCAAGATCTGGCACGTCGAGTTCGACCCCACCAGCAAGGAGAACATCTGCGACCGGTGCGGTTCCGAGCTGTTCCAGCGTGACGACGACCGGGCGGAGACGATCGCCAACCGGCTCGTCGAGTACGCGGACAAGACCGCCCCGCTCGTCGACTTCTACGGCGCCCAGGGCAAGCTCGTCGGCATCGACGCCACCGGGCCGGTCGAGGACGTCACCGTGCGGGCCATCGACGCGCTGCGGTCGTACGGGGGCTGAGATGCGCCGTCAGCAGCTGGACATCCAGCTCAAGACGCCGGAACAGATCGAGCTCATGCGCGGCGCCGGCCTGGTCGTCGCCGCCGCGCTGGACGCCATGCGCGCGGCCGTGGCACCCGGGGTGTCGACGGCCGACCTCGACGCCATCGCGGAGAAGACCATCCGGGACGCCGGCGCGGTCCCCTCGTTCAAGGGGTACCACGGCTTCCCGGCGTCGATCTGCGCCTCGGTCAACGAGCAGGTCGTGCACGGCATCCCCTCGCCGTCCCAGGTGCTGCGCGAGGGGGATCTCATCTCCCTCGACTGCGGCGCCATCCTCAACGGCTGGCACGGCGACTCCGCCATCACCGTCGGCGTCGGCGAGACCGACCCCGAGCTGCTGCGCATGGCCGAGGTGGCCGAGGACGCGATGTGGGCGGGAATCGCCGCAGCCGCCCGAGGCGCCGCCAACGGCCGCGGCCGGCTCACCGACATCTCCTTCAACGTCGAGAAGGCCGTCCGCAAGGGGGGCCGCTACGGCATCGTCGACGGGTACGGCGGACACGGCATCGGCACCGAGATGCACCAGGACCCGCACGTGCTCAACCACGGCAAGCCGGGCAAGGGCCCACGACTGGTCCCAGGGCTGTGCCTGGCGATCGAGCCGATGATCACGATGGGCTCGCCCCGGACCCAGGAGCTCTCCGACGGCTGGACCGTCGTCACCCGGGACGGCTCGATGGCGGCGCACGTGGAGCACACGATGGCGCTGCTCGACGACGGCGTGTGGGTGACGACGGCGCGGGACGGCGGCCGGGCCCGCCTCGGCGACCTGGTGACGTCCCGCCAGCCGGCGGTCGGTTCGCTCGCCGAGTGACCGGCGGCCTGGTGCTGCCGGCATCGCGGTCGTCATGAACGCCGAGTATTGACTCGGCGGCGGAGCAAACAGGGGCCGCGATTCGAGGCCGGATTTGGCATGCTGACCGCATGGCTCAGGAAGACATGCGGGTGGGGGACGCCGAGCGGCAGGCTGCCGCCGACCGGCTGAAGGTGGCCCTGGAAGAGGGCCGGCTGGAGCTGAACGAGTACGACGAGCGGCTGCAGCGGGCGTACGCGGCGAAGACCTACGGCGAGCTGGACGGCCTCACCGCCGACCTGCCGGGAGTCATCCCCGCACAGCGGGCCCAGGTCGTGCCCCAGCCGGACCGGGAGGCGCCCCTGGGCACGTCGGGCATGGAGGAGATGCGCAAGCCCTCCGGGCCGCCGTGGCTGGCCTCCTATGCCGGTGTCGTGGTGGTCTGCGTCATCGTGTGGGCCCTGTCCTCGCTGGCATCGGGAGAGTTCATCTACTTCTGGCCGGGTTGGATGCTGATCCCGCTCGTGTTCGGCGTGATCGGTCGCCGGGCGAGCCGCAGGCGCTGACCGCGCCGGCGGAGGCCCGCGGGCCGGCTCGCCGGGACCGGCCACCCGGCCCGGCGGGATCACCGCGAAGAGGACGACAAGGAGGCCGGCGCCGAGCGAGGAGAGCCGGCGCCCGGCGACTGCTTGCGACGCTTGCCGCGCTCCTGGCGGGCTCTGCCGTTGTGAGCGTCGCGCTGGCATCCTGGAGGGCATGGGGCGGGACGAGATGAGGGCCGCCGACGCTGATCGGCAGGCCGTCGCCGACCAGTTGCGGGTCGCGCTCGAGGAGGGCCGGCTCGAGCTGCACGAGTACGACGAGCGGCTGCAGCGCGCCTACGCCGCCAAGACGTACGGGGATCTGGCCGGGCTGCTGACCGATCTGCCCGCCGCCACCGTCCCCGCGCCCCGGCCCGCGCCCGATGCGGCGCTGCTCGTCACCGCCTCGGACGGGGAGCTGACCCGGCGGTGGCTGGCGGAGGTCTGGGGGAGCTGGGTCTCCGTGGTGGGTATCACGGTGGCGATCTGGGCCGTGACCTGCCTGGCGACCGGTGGGCTCACCTACTTCTGGCCGGTGTGGGTCGCCGGGCCGTGGGGCCTGGTGCTGGTCTTCGCGACGGTCTCCGGGCTGGTCGGCGGGGAGCCGCGGAAGCGGGCCGTGCGGCGGGCGCGCAAGGAGCAGGCGAAACAGCTCAAGCGTGAGCGCCGGGCGCTGGAGGCGGAAGCGATCTCGCGCGGTGAGCTGCCGGCGGCTCCCAAAAAGGCGAAGGAGCCGAAGAAAACGCGCTGAAGCGACTGGTTTGTCCGGTTCCGGGAGTCGTCGACACACCCGACCCCGGGTTACGGGGACCTCGGTTTGGTGTCGATGCCCGGGCGCGCGTACACTGGCTTGCTGGCGCACAGCGTCCACTCCGGCATGTCCATCAAGCGCTTCTGATGGCGCCGGAGCCGCGGCTGGTCCGGCCCCGTCGGGGTCGGGATGAATGCTGTGAGCCTGCCCCAAGAACCCGATGTCAGGTAGCGGAGGACATGCCAAAGAAAGACGGAGCCATCGAGATCGAAGGCCGAGTGATCGAGCCCCTGCCGAACGCCATGTTCCGTGTGGAGCTCGCGAATGGTCACAAGGTGCTGGCTCACATCTCCGGCAAGATGCGGCAGCACTACATCCGCATTCTTCCTGAGGACCGGGTCGTCGTCGAGCTTTCGCCGTACGACCTGACCCGTGGGCGCATCGTCTACCGCTACAAGTAACAGGGTCGCGGGGATCCACATCCCGTCTGACTGAGAGTTAAGGCAAACCGTGAAGGTCAAGCCGAGCGTCAAGCGGATCTGCAACAACTGCCGGGTCATCCGGCGGCACGGGCGCGTCATGGTCATCTGCAAGACCGACGCGCGTCACAAGCAGCGCCAGGGCTGATTGTCAGCCTCTCGCTGCCAGATCCGCACCACTGAAGAAGCTCGTCCCAGCCGCGGTGTCATGCACGTTGATGGCGCGCGGTCTCACCCCCGGTCGGAGGCCGGGGCCCGCCCGGGCAGGCGGGGAGGGGACGGGCACAGACCTCCGTGAGACACCTGAGGAGTACGCCCACTTATGGCACGACTCGTCGGCGTCGATCTTCCCCGCGAGAAGCGGATGGAGATCGCGCTCACCTACATCTTCGGGGTCGGTCGGACCCGCGCCGTGGAGGCGCTCACCGCGACCGGCATTGACCTGAACAAGCGCGCCAAGGACCTCACGGACGAGGAGCTGGTCCAGCTCCGCGACTACATCGAGGCCAATTTCAAGGTTGAGGGTGACCTGCGCCGCGAGGTCGCCGCGGACATCCGCCGCAAGGTCGAGATCGGCTGCTACGCCGGCATCCGCCACCGTCGTGGGCTCCCCGTCCGGGGTCAGCGCACGCGGACCAACGCTCGTACCCGCAAGGGTCCGAAGCGCACGGTCGCCGGTAAGAAGAAGCCCGGTCGGAAGTAAGAGGAGCGCACTGACTTATGCCACCGAAGGCACGCGCTGGGGCCCCCGTCAAGAAGGTCCGGCGCAAGGAACGCAAGAACGTCGCCCACGGGCAGGCGCACATCAAGAGCACCTTCAACAACACCATCGTGTCGATCACCGACCCGACCGGTGCGGTCATCTCCTGGGCCTCGTCCGGCCAGGTGGGCTTCAAGGGCTCCCGCAAGTCGACTCCGTTCGCCGCGCAGCTGGCCGCCGAGGCCGCCGCGCGCCGGGCCATGGAGCACGGCATGCGCAAGGTCGACGTGTTCGTCAAGGGCCCCGGCTCCGGCCGGGAGACCGCCATCCGTTCGCTGCAGGCCGCCGGTCTCGAGGTCGGGCAGATCTCCGACGTCACGCCGCAGCCGCACAACGGGTGCCGTCCGCCGAAGCGTCGCCGGGTCTAAGGGAGAGATCGAAGCAATGGCTCGTTACACAGGTGCGGACTGCAAGCGCTGCCGCCGCGAGAAGATGAAGCTGTTCCTCAAGGGCAGCAAGTGCGATGGTCCGAAGTGCCCGTTCGAGTCCCGGCCGTTCCCGCCCGGGCAGCACGGCCGCGGCCGGACCAAGGAGACCGAGTACCTGCTCCAGCACCGCGAGAAGCAGAAGGCCCGTCGTACGTACGGCGTGCTCGAGAAGCAGTTCCGCGGTTACTACGAGGAGGCTGTCACCAAGCCCGGCAAGACCGGTGAGGTGCTCCTGCAGATCCTCGAGTCCCGTCTCGACAACGTCGTCTACCGGGCCGGCTACGCCGCCTCCCGGGACATGGCCCGGCAGCTGGTCAAGCACGGCCACTTCCTGGTCAACGGCGTGAAGGTCGACATCCCGTCGTACCGGGTCAAGGAGCACGACATCGTCACGCTCCGCGAGAAGTCGAAGGAGATGACCCCCTTCGTCGTCGCGCAGGCCCAGGCCGGTTCCCGTCCCGTCCCGGCGTGGCTGGAGCCGATCCCGAGCGAGATGAAGATCCTGATCCACTCGCTCCCGGCCCGCGCTGTCATCGACACGCAGGTCCAGGAGCAGCTGATCGTCGAGCTCTACTCCAAGTAGTGCTCCTACCGGGCGCCTCGGCACCGAGGCGCCCGGTGCATCACCTTCGGACGGCCATCAAATAGCGGGTGGCCCGACAGAAAGAAGAACAGCGTGCTCATCAGCCAGCGGCCGACCCTCTCGGAGGAGTCGCTCAGCGAGACCCGCTCCCGGTTCACCATCGAGCCCCTGGAGCCGGGCTTCGGCTACACCCTCGGCAACTCGCTGCGGCGGACCCTGCTGTCGTCCATCCCGGGCGCGGCGGTCACCAGCATCAAGATCGACGGCGTCCTGCACGAGTTCACCACCATCCCCGGTGTCAAGGAGGACGTGGTCGAGCTCGTCATGAACGTCAAGGAGCTCACCGTCAGCTCCGAGCACGACGAGCCGGTCAGCATGTACCTGCGCAAGCAGGGCCCGGGCGACGTCACCGCCGGTGACATCCAGCCCCCCGCCGGCGTGTCCGTGCACAACCCCGACCTGAAGCTGGCCACGCTCAACAGCAAGGGCCGGCTCGACATGGAGCTCACCGTCGAGCGGGGCCGTGGCTACGTCACGGCGGCGCAGAACAAGAGCGCCGGCGCCGAGATCGGCCGGATCCCGGTCGACTCGATCTACTCGCCGGTCATGAAGGTGACCTACCGCGTCGAGGCCACCCGTGTCGAGCAGCGCACCGACTTCGACCGCCTGATCATCGACGTCGAGTCGAAGGCGTCCATCTCGCCCCGTACCGCGCTGGCGTCCGCCGGCTCGACCCTCGTCGAGCTGTTCGGCCTCTGCCGCGAGCTGGACGAGACCGCCGAGGGCATCGACATCGGCCCGTCGCCGCAGGACGCCCAGCTGGCCGCCGACCTCGCCCTGCCGATCGAGGAGCTGGACCTCACGGTCCGGTCGTACAACTGCCTCAAGCGCGAGGGCATCAACACCGTCGGCGAGCTGATCGGGCGGACGGAGGCCGACCTTCTGGATATAAGGAATTTCGGTCAGAAGTCGATCGACGAGGTCAAGATGAAGCTCGCCGGAATGGGCCTGGGGCTGAAGGACAGCGCGCCGTCCTTCGACCCGGCGCACGTGGTCGATTCGTTCGGCGACGTGGACTACGACACGGACGACTACCGCGAGACCGAGCAGCTCTGATCTCGCTCGGCCCGAACTAGGAGCAACGGGAAATGCCTACGCCCACCAAGGGTCCCCGCCTCGGCGGCAGCCCGGCGCACGAGAAGCTGCTGCTGGCCAACCTGGCCACGGAGCTCTTCCGGCACGGGAAGATCAAGACGACCGAGACCAAGGCGCGGCGCCTGCGCCCCCTGGCGGAGCAGCTGATCACCAAGGCCAAGCGCGGTGACCTGCACGCCCGCCGCCGGGTGCTGACCGTCGTCAAGGACAAGGACGTCGTGTACGCCCTGTTCGAGCAGATCGCTCCGCGCTACGGCAACCGGCCGGGTGGCTACACCCGGATCACCAAGACCGGCCCGCGCAAGGGCGACGCCGCTCCCATGGCGGTCATCGAGCTGGTCGAGGAGCTGCAGGTCGCGGCCACCACGGCGCCGGCCAAGAAGGCGGCCCGCAAGGCTGCCGCGCAGCAGGACAAGGTCGAGGCGCTCGCCCGCGAGGACGAGACCCCCGCCAGCGCTCCCGCCGCGGACGACACCGCCGCCGACCAGGACGCCGAGCCGCCGGTGAACGCTTCCGGCGACAAGGGTGCCGAGGGCCCGGGCGACCAGGCCGAGGGTGAAGACACCGACGACACCAAGGCCTGAGCAGGCACGTGCGGCCCGGCACCCCTCGTGGGTGCCGGGCCGTTTCGCTTTTTCGGTACGGATGAAGGACCGGTTGTGACTCGTCTGCGGCTCGACGTCTCCTACGACGGCGGGGACTTCTCGGGATGGGCGGCCCAGCCGTCCCGGCGCACGGTGGCCGGGGTGCTGACCGAGGCGCTCGGCAAGCTCGTCGGGCCCGACGTCCCGCTGGGGCTCACCGTGGCCGGGCGTACGGACGCGGGGGTGCACGCCACCGGTCAGGTGTGCCACATCGACCTGCCGGCCGACACGTGGGAATCGTTGCGGGAGTCGCTGCTGCGCAGGCTCGCGGCCCTGATGCCACCGGACGCCCGGGTGAAGGGGGTGACGCCGGTGCCGGCCACGTTCGACGCGCGGTTCTCGGCCACGTTCCGCCGTTACGAGTACCGGGTCGCGGACACGGTGTTCGGTCCCGAGCCACTGCGCCGGCACGACACGATCGGCTGGGTGCGCCCGCTCGACGTGGACCGGCTGAACGAGGCCGCGGCGGGGCTGGTGGGGTTGCACGACTTCGCCGCGTACTGCAAGCGCAAGGAGCATGCGACCACCGTGCGGGCCATCACCCGGCTGGAGTGGCGCCGGGAGCCGGACGGGGTCGCGGTCGCGACCGTGCAGGCGGACGCGTTCTGCCAGGCGATGGTGCGCAGCCTGGTCGGGGCGATGCTGACCGTCGGCGACGGCCGTCGGGACCCGGCCTGGCCGGCGAAGCTGCTGACGATGCGCGAGCGGTCCAGCGAGGTGACGGTGGCGCCGGCGCACGGGCTGACGCTGGTGGCGGTCGGCTACCCGGACGAGGCCGAGTACGCCAGCCGCGCGGATGCGACCCGCCGCCTGCGCGCCTGACCGTTACGGCGTGACGCTGCGCTTGTCCAGGACGTCCTCGGCGAGATAGTGCTCGACCAGGTCCACTGTGATCTGTTCCGCGTACGGGTCGTCGTCGGTGACCAGGGTGCCGTCCGGCCGTGAGATGACGCAGTAGAGCAGGTAGTGGCCGACGTCGTGCCACCCGACCTGGGTCAGCGGCGTGCCGGTGGTGCCCATCGCCGCGAAGCTGCCCCGACCGGCCTCGACCAGGGCGCCCGTCTGGTCGCCGGCCGTCTTCGCCGTGGCCGCGTCGGGCAGGTTGAAGATGCCGGCGGTGACCCGGTAGTCGCCGTACGGCGCGACCATGCCGGCCCGGACCACCTGGCTGCACCCCTGCTCGTCGAGCAGGCCGCCGAGCTCGCCCGTGGTGGCGATCGCGCAGTCGGTGTCGGTGTGCGTCACGGTGACCCGGTAGGGCGCGGCGCCGGTCGCGAGCCGGATCTCCGGGCCACCGAACACCTCCTGGCGGGTGAGCGGCGCGGCGTCCATGTCACGGGAGGCCAGGGCCTCCGTCGCGGCGCCCTGCGGTGCGGACGAGCCGTCGAGCGGTCCCCGGCGTTCCTCCGCGATGACGAAGAACGCGGTGAGCACGACGATCGACGTGATGATGAGGGCGCCCAGGCCGCTCAGCAGCAGCTGCAGCGCCTGCTGGGGCTGGGCCAGGGGGTGCAGCGGGCCACCGGGGCGCCGGGGGACCGCGCGGACCACCGCCCGGGGCCACAGGCGCTGGGTCTTCTCGTCCTGCGGGCGGGGCATGGGCCGCGTCCGCATCCGCGGGATGACGACGGCGTGCCGCTGGGGGCGGCGGTGCTGGGCAGGCGGGGTGGTCACCCGGGCGAGGGCCTGCCGGGTGAGGATCGCGAGTCCGCTTCCCGGATTCGCACGATGGGCGGAGCGGGAGTGGGAGTCGCGGTGCATGATGCCAAGGTAGGAGCGCACTGTGATCGATGAACGCACAGATTGTGCGGCACCCCGGTGCGCCGGCGCTCGTTGCGCGGCGGGAGACTGACGGGGTGAGCGCCGACCATTACTTCACTGCCGAGCCGGCCGCGCCCGAGACGCGAGGGCGGATCGAGTTCACCGCGGCCGGGCGGGCGTACGACCTGGCGGTCGCGCGCGGGGTCTTCTCCGCGGGGCGGCTCGACCCCGGCACCGCCGTGCTGCTGCGCAAGGCGGACCTGCCGACCGTGGCGACCACCGGCACCCTGCTCGACCTGGGCTGCGGCTACGGCCCCATCACCTGCGTCCTGGCCAGCGAGGCCCCGGCCGCCACGGTGTACGCCATCGACGTCAACTCCCGCGCCCGCGACCTCACCGCCGAGAACGCCGCCGCCCTGGGCCTCGCCGACCGGGTCCGCGTCTGCGCTCCCGACGAGGTGCCCGACGGGGTGACGTTCGACGAGATCTGGAGCAACCCGCCGACCCACGTCGGCAAGGCGGAGCTGCACTCGCTCATGGACCGGTGGCTCGCGCGGCTCGCACCGGGCGGCGTGACCTGGCTGGTGATCAACCGCAACCTCGGCGGTGACTCGCTGCACGCCTGGCTGACCGACCGGGGCTGGGACGTGCACCGTACGGCCAGCCAGCGCGGCTTCCGCGTGCTGAAGGTGACCCGGGGGCCGGAGAAAACCGACTGACCTGCGCCGCTTCCTCGGGGAGGATGGCCGCGTGGGTTACGTGGATGTCGCCGGGGTCGGGTTCGTGCTGCCGGACGGGCGGGAGCTGTTCTCGGACGTCTCGTTCCGGGTCGGCGAGGGCGCGAAGGTGGCGCTCGTCGGGCCGAACGGTGCCGGCAAGACCACCCTGCTGCGGATGGTCGCCGGTGACCTCGCCGTGCCGGTCGGTACGGTGGCTCGCTCCGGCGGGCTCGGCGTCATGCGCCAGTTCATCGGGATGATCGGCGATGACCGTACCCTTGTCGATCTTGCCTTGTCCCTGGTCGCCCCGGAGTTGCGGGCGGCGGGCGAGGCCATGGCCGCCGCCGACGCCGCGCTGCGGTCCGCGCCCGACTCGGAGAAGGCACAGCTGCGGTTCGCCAACGCGCTGACCGGGTGGGGCGAGGCCGGCGGCTACGACGCCGAGGTGCTCTTCGACACGGTCGCCGTCGCCATCCTGGGCAAGTCCTGGGACGAGGTGCGGAGCCGGCCGGTGCGGACGCTCTCCGGCGGGCAGCAGAAGCGGTTCGCCCTCGACCTGCTGCTGCGCGGCGGCGACGAGGTGCTGCTCCTCGACGAGCCGGACAACTTCCTCGACGTTCCCGGCAAGCGGTGGCTGGAGGCGCGGCTGCGCGAGTCGCCGAAGTCGGTGCTCTACGTCTCGCACGACCGCGAGCTGCTGGCGCAGACGGCGACCCGGGTGGTGGCGGTCGAGGGCGGCAGCGCGTGGACCCATCCCGGCGGGTTCGCCTCCTGGCACGAGGCTCGCGCCAACCGGCACGAGCGGCTGCTGGAGCTGCGCCGGCGGTGGGACGAGGAGCACGAGAAGCTGCGCGAGCTGGTGTTCACCCTGAAGCAGAAGGCGACCTTCAACGACGGTATGGCGTCGCGGTACCAGGCCGCCCAGACGCGGCTGCGCAAGTTCGAGGAGGCCGGTCCGCCGCCGCTGCCACCCAAGGAACAGTCGCTGCGGATGAACCTGCGCGGTGGGCGTACCGGAAAACGGGCCGTGGTCTGCACCGACCTGGAGCTGGAGGATCTGACCTTTCCCTTCGACCTGGAGATCTGGTACGGCGACCGCGTCGCCGTCCTGGGCGCCAACGGCACCGGCAAGTCGCACTTCCTGCGGCTGCTCGCGGCCGGCGGCACGGATCCCGAGGCCGACAACAAGCCGGTCGACGGCGCGCCGCTGGCCCACGTCGCGCACAACGGCATCGCGCGGCTCGGCGCCCGGGTGCGGCCCGGCCACTTCTCGCAGACCCATGACCGGCCGGAGCTGCTCGACCGCACGCTCGTCGACATCCTCTGGCGCGGGGACGAGCACCGGTCCGGATTGGACCGCGCGGGCGCGATGAAGGCGCTCAACCGGTACGAGCTGGCGGCGCAGGGCGACCAGCGGTTCGGCACGCTCTCCGGTGGGCAGCAGGCGCGGTTCCTGGTGCTGCTGCTGGAGCTGTCGGGTGCCACGGTCCTGCTGCTGGACGAGCCGACGGACAACCTGGACCTGGCGTCGGCCGAGGCGCTGGAGGAGGGCCTGCAGGCGTTCGAGGGCACGGTGATCGCGGTCACGCACGACCGCTGGTTCACCCGCGGCTTCGACAGGTTCGTGCTCTTTCAGGGCGACGGTGAGGTCGTGGAGACCCCGGAGCCGGTCTGGGACGTCCGCTGACGGGTCTTTACGCGGACGGCGGCGCGGCGTTAGGGTCGGCGTCGGAACCAACCCCACGGGAGTCCGGTGCACCGGGCTGAGAGGGGGGCTGACGCGGCCCCCGACCGTCGAACCTGATCCGGGTCATGCCGGCGCAGGGAGGAGTGCGTTGTGGACCCTGTTTTCCCGTGTCTGCATGTCGTCACCGATGCCCGTCCCGGTCGTGATCCGCTCGCCGTGGTCGCCGCCGCGGTGGCCGCCGCCCAGCGGCTGGGGGCGGCTGACCGGCTCGCCGTTCAGGTCCGCGTCGAGGACGACGTCACCGACCGGGTCCTCTTCGAGCTGGCCTCCGAGGTGGTCGCGCGGTGCCGGCCGGCCGGCGTGCGGGTCCTGGTCAACGACCGGTTGCACGTCGCTCTGGCGGTGAACGCCGACGGCGGTCACGTCGGCGCCGACGATCTTCCTGTCGCGGCCGCGCGCAAGGTGCTGGGCGATCGCGGCGTGCTCGGCGCCACCTGCCGCGATCCCGCCGCGGCGCGGGCCGCGGTGGCCGCCGGCGCCACGTACCTGGGTGTCGGCCCGGCCTTCGCGACGGTCACGAAGAGCGGGCTGCCGGCGCCGCTCGGGCCTGCGCGGATCGGCGAGGTGGCAGGTGCCGTGCCCGGCGTTCCCATCGTGGCGATCGGTGGGGTCACTGTGGACAGTGCCGCCGATCTGGTACGGGCGGGAGCCACCGGCGTCGCCGTGGTGGGTGCCGTCGCGAACGCCGGGAACCCCGAGGAGGCCACCGAGCGGCTGCTGAAGGTGCTTACGTGAAGCAGGTCACCGTGGTGGGCGGCGGGATCATCGGCCTGGCCGTCGCCTGGCGCCTGCGGCAGCGCGGGGTGCCGGTGACCGTGTACGACGGCGGCACCGACGACGCCGCCTGGTACGCGGCCGCCGGCATGCTCGCCCCGGCCGGGGAGACGTCGTTCGGGCAGGAGGCGCTGACCGCCCTCATGGTGGAGTCGGCGTCCCGGTGGCCCGCCTTCGCCGCCGAGCTGCAGCAGGAGACGGGGCTCGACGTCGGCCTCGACGCGCGGGGCACGCTGGCCGTCGCGCTGACCGGCGACGATCTGGCCGAGGCGCGGCGGCTGTGGGCGTACAGGGAGGAGCACGATCTCAAGGTGCGCCGGCTGCTGCCCAGCGCCGTCCGCGACCTGGAGCCGGCCCTTTCTCCGCGGCTGCGGGGTGGGGCGTACATCCCCGACGACCTCCAGGTCGACCCCCGGCGGGTGGTCGCGGCGCTGCGTGCCGCGCTGGGGGAGGCCGTGGTGCCGGGGCGGCTCACCGAGCTGCCGCCCGGGCCGGTGGTGGTCGCCGCCGGCACCGGCACCGCCGCCCTGACCGGCCTGCCGGTGCGACCGGTGAAGGGCCTGGTGCTGCGCCTGCGCGGGGAGCCGGGGATCCTGCGCCACGTCATCGTCGGGTACGCGGACGGGCGGCACGTCTATCTCGTTCCCCGCGCGGACGGCGAGGTCGTCGTCGGCGCCACCCAGGAGGAGCGCGCCGACTTCGCCGTGAGCGCGGGTGCGGTCCTCGACCTTCTGCGTGCCGCCACGGATCTCGTGCCGGAACTGGCCGAGCTCGAGCTCGCCGAGACCGTGGTCCGCCACCGGCCGTCCACACCGGACAATGCGCCCCTGCTCGGGCGCCTGCGCGACGACGTAGTCGTGGCGGCCGGACACCACCGCAACGGGGTGCTGCTCGCGCCCGTCACCGCGGATCTCATCGCCGGCCTGGTCGTCACCGGCCGGCCCGATCCTTCGCTCGCCGCGTTCGCCCCCGGGAGGTTCGCATGAGGGTCACCGTCAACGGCACCGGCCGCACCGTCGACGCCGGCAGCACCGTCGAGCGGCTCGTCGCCGCCGTCACCGAGGCCCGCCGCGGCGTGGCGGTCGCGGTGAACGGCGAGGTCGTGCCCCGGTCCGCGTGGCCGGGAGCCCAGTTGTCCGAGGGTGACCGCGTCGAGGTCCTCACCGCCGCCCAGGGAGGCTGACGTGGGAGACCTCCTCGGGGAGTCGCGGCTCATCCTCGGCACCGGCGGCGCGGAGAGCCTGGCCGCGCTGGAGGCGGCGATCGTGGCCTCCGGCACGGAGATGGTCACCGTGGCCCTGCGCCGGGTGGACGCCGCCGGGCCCGGCCTGCTGCCGCTGCTGGACAGGCTCGGCATGCGGGTGCTGCCGAACACGGCGGGGTGCTACACCGCCACGGACGCCGTCAAGGCCGCTCATCTGGCCCGGGACGCCTTCGAGACGGACCTGGTCAAGCTCGAGGTCATCGGCGACGAGCGGACCCTGCTGCCGGATGGTGTGGAGCTGCTGAAGGCCGCGGAGACGCTGGTCGGTCACGGGTTCCGGGTGCTGCCGTACACCAGCGACGACCCGATCCTGGCCCGCCGCCTGGCCGACGCCGGCTGCGCGGCGGTCATGCCCGCGGGTGCGCCGATCGGATCGGGCCTGGGGATCTCCAATCCCCATCACATCCGGCTGATCCGGGACAGCGTCGACGTGCCGGTGATCCTCGACGCCGGCATCGGCACCGCGTCGGACGCGGCGCTGGCGATGGAGCTGGGCTGCGACGCGGTGCTGATCGCCTCGGCGGTGACCCGGGCGGCCGATCCGGCGCGGATGGCGGCGGCGATGCGGCATGCCGTCGAGGCCGGCCGGCTCGCGGCGGGTGCCGGCCGGATCCCCAAGCGATACCACGCGCTCGCCTCCACTTCGGACGAGGGGATGCCGGCATGGTGACCCCCTCCGGCGTCGTCGTGCTCACCGACCGCCGGCTCGCCGCCGGGCCGCTGGTCGAGGTGGTCCGGGCCGCGGTCCGTGGGGGCGCGGCGTGGGTCGTCCTGCGCGACAAGGATCTTCCGTACGGCGAGCGCTCGGCCCTTGCCGCCGAACTGAGAACAGTAGCGCCGGTGATCGTGGCGGGTCCGGATCCGTTGGGGGGTAACGCGGTTCACCTGTCCGCTGTGGATAACCGGCCGCCTGGCGTGGATCTTGTGGGACGCTCCTGGCATGGCTTCGAACAGCTGTCCGATGAGGACTACGTCACCGTGTCGCCGATCTTCCCATCCGCGTCGAAGCCCGGCTACGGACCTGCCCTCGGTGCGGCGCGCGCCGCCGAGCTGGCGGGGGAGCGGCCGTGGCTGGCGCTGGGCGGGGTGGACTCGGCCGAGCGGGCAGCGGAGTGTGTGCGGGCCGGGGCCGCCGGTGTCGCGGTGATGGGGGCGATCATGCGAGCCGAGGACCCGGAGCGGACCACGCGGATGCTGGTCGAGGCGGTGGCCCCATGACGCCGCCGGTCGTGCTGACCATCGCGGGGTCCGACTCCGGAGGCGGGGCCGGCATCCAGGCGGATCTCAAGACGTTCGCGGCGCTGGGGGCGTACGGGGTCTCGGTGGTCACGGCGATCACCGCGCAGAACACGCTCGGCGTCACCGCGATCCACTCGGTGCCGGCGGACATCGTCGCGGCCCAGCTGGACGCGGTGCTCGACGACTTCGAGGTGGCGGCGGTCAAGGTCGGCATGGTGGGGGATCCCGCCGTCGCCGCGGTGATCGCCGAGCGTGCGCCGCGGCTGCCGAACCTGGTGGTGGATCCGGTGCTCGTCGCCACCAGCGGCAGCCGGTTGTCCGGTGTTGCGGCGGTGGAGCCGCTGGTCGCGTACCCCCGGGTGCTCACGCCGAACCGGCACGAGGCCGGCGCCCTCCTCGAGGCCCGGGTCGAGACGGCGGAGGAGATGGCCCGGGCGGCGGCCGCGCTGGCTTCGCGCGGGCCGGAAGCCGTCGTGGTCACCGGCAGCGAGCTGGCCGTCGATGTGCTGCACACCAGCGGCCGCACCGAGACGTTGCGGGGCGAACCCGTGCCGACCGCCAACAACCACGGGTCCGGCTGCACGTTCTCCTCCGCGATCGCCGCGCGGCTGGCGCTCGGCGACGACGTCGCGGCGGCGGTCAGGAATGCGAAGTCCTATGTGGCGCGGGCGCTGGCGGGCGGCCGCGACTGGAAGCTCGGCGCGGGGCCGGGGCCACTGCACCACTTCGCCTGAGCGGTGGAGGAAAGCCACCGGCGCGGCCCCGTGCGGCCCTGTCGCGCCCGGTTCATCACGATTGGGGAGGAAACATGAGGCGCAAGGTGTACGTCGAGGGATCCCGTCCGGACCTGCGGGTGCCGTTCGCGGAGATCGAGCTGACCGGGGACAACCCGCCGGTCCGGCTCTACGACACGTCCGGACCGGGCAGCGACCCCGAGGCCGGCCTGCCGCCGCTGCGCGGTCCCTGGATCGCGGCCCGCGGCGACGTCGCCCCCGTCGCCGGCGGTGGCACGCCGCTGGCCGGCGAACGCCCGACCCAGCTCGCGTACGCCCGGGCGGGGATCGTGACCGACGAGATGGAGTTCGTCGCGATCCGCGAGGGCGTCGACCCCTCCGTCGTGCGCGAGGAGATCGCCGCGGGCCGGGCGGTGCTGCCGGCGAACGTCAACCACCCGGAGAGCGAGCCGATGATCATCGGTTCCCGGTTCCTGGTGAAGGTCAACGCCAACATCGGTACGTCCGCCGTCACGTCCTCGATCGCCGAGGAGGTCGACAAGCTCATCTGGGCCGCCCGCTGGGGCGCCGACACGGTGATGGACCTGTCCACCGGCAAGCGGATCCACGAGACCCGCGAGGCGATCATCCGCAACTCCCCGGTGCCCATCGGCACGGTGCCGATCTACCAGGCGCTCGAGAAGGTCGACGGCGACCCGGTCAAGCTCTCCTGGGAGATCTTCCGCGACACCGTCATCGAGCAGGCCGAGCAGGGCGTCGACTACATGACCGTCCACGCGGGAGTGCTCCTGCCGTACGTGCCGCTGGCCGTCAACCGGGTCACCGGGATCGTTTCCCGCGGCGGCTCGATCATGGCTGCCTGGTGCCTGGCGCACCACCGCGAGAACTTCCTCTACGAGAACTTCGCCGAGCTGTGCGAGATCCTGGCCCGCTACGACGTCACCTTCTCGCTCGGCGACGGGCTGCGTCCCGGCTCCATCGCCGACGCCAACGACGACGCGCAGTTCGCCGAGCTGCGCACGCTGGGCGAGCTCACGCACATCGCCTGGGAGCACGGCGTGCAGGTGATGATCGAGGGCCCGGGGCACGTGCCCATGCACAAGATCAAGGAGAACGTCGACCTGCAGCAGGAGCTGTGCTCGGGGGCGCCGTTCTACACCCTCGGGCCGCTGACCACGGACATCGCGCCCGCGTACGACCACATCACCTCGGCAATCGGGGCGGCGATGATCGGCATGTTCGGCACCGCGATGCTCTGCTACGTCACGCCGAAGGAGCACCTCGGGCTGCCGGACCGCGACGACGTGAAGGCCGGGATGATCGCGTACAAGATCGCCGCGCACGCCGCCGACCTGGCCAAGGGCCACCCCGGGGCGCAGGCCTGGGACGACGCGCTGTCCAAGGCCCGCTTCGAGTTCCGGTGGGAGGACCAGTTCAACCTGTCGCTGGACCCCGACACCGCGCGGGCGTACCACGACGCGACGCTGCCCGCGGCGCCCGCGAAGACCGCGCACTTCTGCTCGATGTGCGGGCCCAAGTTCTGTTCGATGAAGATTACGCAGGAACTGAAGGACTACGCCGCCAAGGGCATGCAGGACAAGAGCGAGGAGTTCCTGAACGCCGGCGGCCGGGTGTATCTCCCGGTCACGTCGGCGGCGTCGTCTCAGAGCTTGTAGAAGTTCGCGTAGTGGTCGGGGGTGAACCAGGTCTCCTTGGTGGCCCGGTTCACCACGATCCGGTGCAGCTGGAGTCGACGGCGATACCGCTCCGAGACCTGATTCCATCGGTGTTCGGCTATGCGTTAACGACCGTTGCGGTCTTGAATGGAGGCTGACGCCGAGGGGAATGGTGATCGCCTTGCTCATCGCTGCCGCGCTCGTCGCCGCTCTGATCCTGCCCGTGCCCGTGCCACACCCGGCGGATTCGGCGGACCCGGCGGACCCGGCCGAGGCCGGCTGGACCGCGCCGTTGAGCACCCGGGGGCGCTACATCGTGGACGCCCAGGGCCGGCGGTTCAAGCTGCGCTCCGGCAACTGGCACGGGGCCAGCGGCACGTGGACCGGGTCCGGCGACCCCGCCGACGACGCCAACCATCACGCGGGCGAGAACTCGGGGCGGATCCCGCTCGGGCTCGACCGGGCACCCCTGGACGATATCGTCGGCGGTTTCCGCTCGATCGGCCTGAACAGCGTGCGGCTGCCCTTCTCCGACGAGATGCTGACCGACGCCCGGCCCGTCACCGACGCGGCCGTGGCGGCCAACCCGCGGCTGCGGGGCATGACACCGCTGCAGGTCTACGACCAGGTGGTCGCCGCCCTGACGGGCGCCGGCCTGGCGGTGATCCTCAACAACCACACCACGACGACCCGCTGGTGCTGCGGCGTCGACGGCAACGAGCGGTGGAACACCTCGCAGAGCGCCCGTACGTGGGAGGAGAACTGGCTGTCGGTCGTCCGCCGTTACCGTGACAACCCCAGGGTGGTGGGAGCGGACCTCTACAACGAGGTACGCCGCTCGGTCTGGGACGACCCCAACTGGGGGCTGGGCGACGACCACGACTGGTTCGCCGCCTCCCAGCGACTCGGCGACCGCATCCTGCGCGAGGCCAACCCGGACCTGCTGATCATCGTCGAGGGAATCAACTGGACCGGCATCCCGGTGGACGGGTTCCCGCACGGGCGGCCGACGCTGCGGCCCGTACGCTCGCTCTCCCACACGCTGGTGAGATCCGGAAAGCTCGTCTACTCGGCGCATTTCTACGACTACACCGGCCCGAACCACAGCGGCGCGACCGGCATCGGCGAGACCAGCGACCCCCGCTATCGCGACCTGAGCGTTGCGCAGCTGGGCGACGTCCTCCAGCGGGACGCCTTCTTCGTAGGCGCCGAAACCGGCCGGCACTTCACCGCGCCGGTGTGGATCAGCGAGTTCGGGGTGGACGGCAACGCCGCGCCGGACACGAAACAGCGGACGTGGTTCGCGGCGTTCACCGACTACCTGATCGCGGCGGACGCCGACTTCGCCTACTGGCCGGTCGTGGGCTCGGCGGAGAACCGAGACGTCAACGGCTGGGCGCTGCTCTTCTGGGACCGAGCCGGCCGGCGCTCCGGGCCGTACGACGGCGCCGACTGGCGGGCCGAGGCCTGGACCAGGCTGGTCACCTCCACCGGGCGCAGCGGATACGTCGAACCCGCGCCGCGATGGTCCATGCTGAGCCCCGACCACGGTGACTTCGTCGCCTCCCTGCGGATGCGGGACCGGCCGGACTGGGACCCGGGCGCCCGCAAAGCCGCCTGCCCGGACGGGCAACGCCTCATCGGCCTGAGCCACACCGGCAACCGCGGCCTCTGCACGGACACGACAGCCGGTGACCTGTGGTCGGCCTCGGGGGACCACGTGGTCGTCACCGACGAGCGGTATGTCTCGACCGACTGGGCCCGGGGCTACACCAAGCTGCAATGCCCGCCGAGGTCCTTCCTCATCGGGTACGCCGTCCGCGGCGCTGCAGTGTCGAGCGGGCTGTGTGCGGTGTCCACCGCCGCACTGACCGGTGACGGCCGGACGGTGTGGTTCGACCGGAGCGACAACCGGCCGGCCGGCGAACCCGGGGGTGACTTCGCCGACGGCCACTACAAGGGGCAGTGCGGCGACGCCGAGTACGCGGCCGGCATCGCTTACACCGGCAGGCTCGGCTCGGCGCGGACTCCCGACGCTCTGTACTGCACGTACCTGCCCCGCGCTAACGTGCAACCCGCGACCCCTTGATCGGACCGAGGCGAGCGGAGAGCGAGCATGGGTACCTGGGACGTCGGGCCGTTCGACAATGACACCGCCGCCGACTGGTGCGGTGACCTCGACGACGCCGCCCCGGAGCAACGGGCGGCATCGATCCGCGATGCGCTGAGCCGGGTCGCGGAGCACGGCGCCGACTATCTCGACAGCGACGATGCGGTCGAGGCCATCGCGGCCGCGGCGATCGTCGCCTCACAGCTGCCGGGCGGGACGGCGATCGACAGCGCCTACGCGCCCCACTTCGTGCTGGAGGGCGGTCGAGTCGACGTTGCCGACGACGTTCCCGCAATCGCGGTTCGAGCCCTGGACCGCATCGTCGGGGACGACTCGGAGTGGCGAGCGCTGTGGCAGGAGGCCGGGGAGGCGTATCCACAGGCGCTCGCCTCGGTGCAATCCATCCGTGCCACGCTCGAGCGGGCGATCAGCCGGCGAGCTGCCGCCGGCCACGGCACAAGGTGACGTCCTATCTGCCGAGCTCGCTGACCCAGTCGACGTAGTCCTCGTCCTTGCGCCGCCGCAGACCGAACTTGTTGCGGCCGCGTCCACCGCCGGACGCCTGGTCCTTGGGGGTGGCCTGCGGCGGCGTCTCGGCGGGGCGCGGGGCCGGGGTGAGCGGCAGCGGGGGCGTGACGGGCTCCGGTTGCGGCAGCGGCGGGCTGACCGCGGTCGGCTCGGGGGTGAGGGGTCCGCTCGCGCGGCCACGGGTCGTGCGTTCCGGTGCTTTCGCGCGACCACGGCCCGTCGCTTCCGGGGTCGGCGTGCCGTTTGCGCGACCGACGGCGGTCGGTTTCGTGGCCGGCGTGCCGCTGACCCGACCCCGGGCGGTCGGGCGCAGGCTCCGGCCGAGCCGGCCGGCGACCGACCGGGGCGATTCCGCGGCCGGCGCCTGCGCTGCTTCCGGCGGCAGCGGGCGGCCGGCGGGCGGCTGGACCGCTTCCGGCGCCAGCGGGCGGGTGGCCGGCGGCTGGACCGCTTCCGGTGGCAGCGGGCGGGTGGCCGGCTCCGGAACGTACGGCTTCGGCGCCTGACCGGCTCCGCCGAACGCGTCGAACGGTGCCGGTTCGGGCTGGGCGTACTCGCCGAGCGCGACACCCTGCGGCGGCTCGGGGCGGCTCGTGGAGAACTCGCCGGTGCGGCCGGTGAACGCGTCCGCGGCGCTGGGCCGCCGGCCGCCGGGTGCCTCGAAGACCGCGGTGTCCGACGCGCGCAGCGGCGGATCCGTCGCGGTGGGGGCGGCGGGAGCGGCCGCCGCGACGGCCGACTCGGCGTGCTCGGTGCGCTTCGGCAGCGGCGGCCGGTTCTCGGTCGGTGTTTCGCGGTCGTCGCCGTCGCCGTCGCCGTCGTCGGCCGGTTCGGCTCCGCGCCGCAGCACCGCGGCCAGGACCGACCCCAGGACGCCGGCGCCGGTGGCCGTCATCGCCGCCCAGTACGGGACCACCTGGTAGCGGTCCGCGCCCGCGCCGGGGCCCGCGATCAGGTACGAGATCGTCAGGAGGGCCGGGCCGGGCAGGCCGGCCAGCGCGATCGTCAGCGTCGGCAGCTCGCGGCGCCGCGCCGCCCAGCCCAGGGCGGCGCCGGCCAGCAGCGCCAGCGCCGGCATCGTGGCCAGGGCCGTCCGCTGGGTCACCGCGGGCGACAGGAAGCCCGCGTCGAAGACCCCCAGCCGTACGGCGGGGAGCGGGTCGCCGGGGGCCAGGGACGGTGACACCGAGACGAGTGCCAGGGCCCAGATCGCCGCGCCCAGCGTCACCAGGCTCCAGCGGGCCACCGCCTGGGCGAGCGCGGCCCACGCGGCGAAGACGCCGACCAGCGCGCCCAGCCCGGAGCAGATCGCGATGACGACGACCGGGTTGACCCCGGCGATCTGCGCCGTCCGGGCCGGCTGCATGGTCAGCGGTACGACCACGGCCGCGCCGATCGCCGCCGCGAACGCCAGGGCGAGCTCGGTGCCGGTGCCGCCGCGGACCTCCGGGGCCCAGCGGCGCAGAAAGCCGGTGCTCGCGAGGGCGCCGACCACCGCGGCGGTCATCGGGAACCAGGCGACCCACGCCAGCTGCGCCGTCCATTGATCACGCGTGGTCACGTCGAGGACCCGGGTGAGGCGCACGATGCCCAGCCCGTACGCCAGGCCGAGCTGGCTCGCGCCCGCGAGGACACCCACGCCGAGGGTGGCGGACAACAGCTTCGCCCAGGTCCGAAATGCCATGGCGGGCACGTTACGGAAAGGTCCGGGCCGCCCGCCAGTCAGGAGGAGGCTTCTTAAGGTTGCCCAAAATCGCGCTTAGGCGACCTTGAGTTCGATGATCCGGCCGATATACACAGTGTCACCGTCGTTGGTCAGCATGTGAGTCTGGCCGGGCTCGCGGAAGACGATGCCGCCGGTCTCCTCCTCGACCTCGATCCGTTCCCCGGCGGCCGTGTGGATCACGTTCTTGGCGCCCTGCACGGCGACCACGACGTACGGCAGGTCGTGGTGGTGCAGCGGCTGCGTCTCGCCCGGTCGCAGAGAGATGTGCCAGATCCGGACCTTGTCGTTCTCGAGCAGGATCTCCTGCCCGACGGCGCCCAGCACCTGCTCGGTCACAGCGCTCCCAGTTGCGGCAGGACCCGATCGGCGATCAGGTCGACGTGGTCGAGGTCGGCCATGTCGATGACCCGCAGATGGACGCGGGTGGCGCCGATCTCCGCGAGCTCACCGATGCGCTGGACCAGCGCGTCCGGCGAGCCGACCACCGGGTCCTCCGGCGGCAGGGCGCTCGGCACGTGCAGCGGCGCGGCCCGGCGGTGCGCCTCCTCGTCCGTACGCCCCAGCGCCACCACGACACCCGCCGACAGCCTCAGGGGGCGGTCCGCGGGGCGGTCGTACGTGTCGCAGGCGCGGCGTACCCGATCGAAGGCCGCAGCCGTCTCCGCCACCGTCTTGAACGGCATGTTGAACTCGTCCGCGAAGCGGGCGGCGAGCTCCGGGGTGCGTCGCGGGCCCCGGCCGCCCACGATCACCGGGGGACCGGGCCGCTGCACCGGCTTGGGCAGGGCGGGCGCGTCGAGCAGCCGGTAGTGCTTGCCGTCGAAGGAGTAGCGCTCGCCGTCCGGGGTGGCCCACAGCCCGGTGATGATCGCCAGTTGCTCGGCCAGCCGGTCGAAGCGCTCGCCCAGTGGCGGGAAGGGGATGCCGTACGACGTGTGCTCGCGCTCGAGCCAGCCCGCACCCATGCCGAGCTCGATCCGCCCGCCGCTCATGGCGTCGGCCTGCGCCACCATGATCGCCAGCGGTCCGGGCAGCCGGAACGTGGCGGAGTTGACCAGCGTGCCGAGCCGCAGGCGGGAGGTCTCGCGGGCCAGCCCGGCCAGGGTCAGCCAGGCGTCGGTGGGGCCGGGCAGTCCCGGGTCCGCGCCCATCGACTGGTAGTGGTCGGCCCGGAAGAAGCCCTCGAACCCGGCTTCCTCGGCGTGCCGGGCGAGGGTGAGCTGGTCCTCGTAGGTGGCGCCGCGGTGCGGCTCGACGAAAAGGCAGACGCGCATCGGTTGTCCTAAGCCATCAGCAGTTCGTGCAGCTCGGCGCTGCACCGGGCCACTTCCTCGAGGTGGGCGCCGCGGCCCAGCGTGCGGGGCCGCGGGATCTTGATGTCGAGGATCTCGCGGATGCGGCCCGGGCGCGGGCTGAGCACGACGACGCGGTCGGCCAGCAGGACCGCCTCGTCGATCGAGTGGGTGACGAAGACGATGGTCGTGTTGAGCTCCATGTGCACGCGTTGCAGCTCGCCCGAGAGCTCCTCGCGGGTGAGCGCGTCGAGCGCGGAGAACGGCTCGTCCATGAGCATCACGCGCGGATTCGCGATCAGCGAACGGCAGAGTGCGACGCGCTGCTGCATGCCGCCGGAGAGCTCGTGGGGCAGTCGTTTCTCGAAGCCGGCGAGCCCGGTCATGGTCAGCAGCTCGTGGGCGCGCTCACGGTGGGCGGCCTTGCGCCAGCCGAAGATCTGCACCGGCAGGAGCACGTTGTCGAGCACCGAGCGCCACGGCAGCAGGGCCGGCTTCTGGAACATCATCGCGATGTCGCGGCGGGGCTTCGTCACCCGGTCGCCGGACACGCGCACGTCCCCTGCGGTGGCCGGCAGGAGGCCGGCGACCAGGCGCAGCAGAGTGGATTTCCCGCAGCCCGAGCGGCCGAGCACGGCGACGAACTCGCCCTCGGCCACGTCGAGATCGATGTCGCTCAGGGCCTCCACGGTGCCGGAACGCCCGGTGAACGTCCGGGAGACCCCGGTGAGATGGATCATCTGCCTGCGCTTCCGATGGAATGCGGTGAATGCGCAGACACTGTAGCGCCATCCGGGACAGTCATGAGCAGCTTGTCCACAAGGGCCTTCGAGACCGACCTGTCATCGATGATCGTTAGGACTTCCCATACCCTGATGCGGCGAGTTCACTACACCACCACTCGGCGTCACGGCACCCTCCGCCGTCCGCCGGTCCCCCCTCGGTTGGAAGGAACACCGTGCACAGAAGGACATTCACCCGCACGCTCGTGGCTGCCGCGCTGGCCACGACGCTCGCCGCCGCAGCCGGTTGCAGCGACGACGCGGACGACAAGGGCGCGCCCGGCGGCACGCAGACGCTGGAGAAGGTCACCTACCTGACGTCGTTCGGCAACTTCGGCCGTGACGGATACGCATACGTGGCCAAGGAGAAGGGCTACTTCAAGGACGCCGGCTTCGACGTCGACATCAAACCGGGCGCCGGCAGCGGTGAGAACGTCAAGTCCATCGTCGGCGGTCAGGCACAGTTCACCCCCATCGACCTCACCGGTGGCCTGCTGGCGGCGGGCGGTGCCGGCGGGGCGCCGAAGATCAGCGGATTCACCGCGGTGGCTGCGATCCAGCAGCGCACGATGGCGGCGATCATGTCGTTGGACGGCTACGGGATCAACTCGCCCAAGGACCTCGAGGGCAAGACCCTCGCGGACACCCCCGGCTCCGTCGTGCGCAACCTCTTCCCCACGTACGCGAAGCTGGCCAACGTGGACGCCACGAAGGTCAAGTTCGAGAACGGCAACCCGCAGACGCTGTTCGGCACCCTGGCGCAGCACAGAGTGGACGGCATCGGGCAGTTCGTGGTCGGCAAGCCCACGATCGAGGGCATCGCCAAGAAGTCCGCGGTCCTGCTGCCGTACAGCGACTACCTGCAGGACCTGTACGGCAACGTGCTGATCACCTCCAGCAAGTACGCCAAGGACAACCCGGAGAAGGTCAAGAAGTTCACGCAGGCGCTGCTCAAGGGCCTGCAGGACTCGATCACCAACCCGGACGAGGCCGGCACGATCATCAAGAAGTACGTGGCCACCGCCGATCCCAAGTCGGCCGCGGCCGAGCTGACCCTGATGGGCCCGTTCGTGCGCTCGGAGGCGTCCGGCGTTCCGGTCGGCGCCCTGGACAGCCAGCGCGTCGCGCGCAGCATCGCGATCCTGCAGGGGTCCGGGCAGATCCCCGCCGGGCTCACGCCCGAGCAGGTCATCACCTTCGACCTGGTGCCCAACGCCTGATCCGGCCCGTGTCGCGGGGTGCCTGCCGGGTGCCCCGCGACTGGCGGAGGGGATGAGAGATGACTGACCTGGCGACCGCCCCCGCCCCTGCGGCGCCGTCCGCTTCCGGGCCGGCTCCCCGCCGTACCGTTTCCGCCGTGGTCTGGCCGATCGTCGGCCTGGCCGTGGCCGTCGCGATCTGGTGGCTCGTCACCGTCGTCTTCACCATCAACACGGTGGTGCTGCCGGCGCCGCCGGAAGTCGTCGACGGGTTCCAGCGTTACCGCGACCTGCTGCTCGCCGAGACCTGGCACACCACCGTCTCGACGGTTCTGGGCTTCGCCCTGTCGCTGGCCGTCGGGGTGCTGATCGGTCTGGCGATCGCCGCCTGGCGGCCCGTCGAGCGGATGTTCTCGCCGCTGCTGGTCGCCTTCAACGCGGTGCCCAAGGTGGCGCTCGCGCCGCTGATGCTGATCTGGTTCGGCTACGGCCGCACGCCCATCCTGGCCATGGCGTTCATGGTCTGCTTCTTCCCGATCGTGCTCTCCACCGCGACCGGGCTCACCAGCACCCCGGCCGATCTGGCGGAGCTGGCGCGGTCCATGGACGCGTCGCGCGCGCAGACGTTCCTGCGGGTCCGGCTGCCCGCCGCGCTTCCGCAGATGTTCGTCGGTCTCAAGGTCGCGATGCCGCTCGCGGTGATCGGTGTGGTCGTCGGCGAGATGCAGTACGGCAACACGGGACTGGGCATGGTCATCGTGCAGACCAGTGGCCAGGGGGACACCCCGACGGCGTTCGCGGCCATCGCGCTGCTCGCGCTGGTCAGCATCGTGCTGTATTACCTGCTGGTGCTGGTCGAGCGGCTCGCCCTGCCGTGGGTGCGCGCGACGACTTCCGCACGCTGAAAGGGCGCCGGTCCGCGGACCGGCGCCCTTTTCAACGGCGGTCAGCTCAGCAGCCGCCAGCGGCCGCTGCGGGCGACCAGCAGGGTCAGCGCCTGCGGCATGAGCCCCGAGTGGTTGTCCGGGGTGAGGCGGATCGGCCCGGACAGGCCGTCGGTCTGCGAGGTCTCCAGGATGTCCCGGATCCTCCTGCGGTCGCCGCCCGCCTGGACCACGGCGTCGGCGACCAGGTTCACCGCGTCCCCGGCGAACGAGGCGACGCCGGAGTAGCTGCCGTACCGCGAGGTGTAGTCGCGGAACCACTGCTTCCGGGCCGCCTTGGCCGGGGTCGTCGCGATCACGTCGTCGATCGCGAGGATCTGGGTGAACACCATGGTCGTGTTGTTCGTGGCCGCGGCGGCCTCCTGGGGCAGGAAGAGGTCGCCCGCGGCGGCGGCGTCGAAGTACACCCGGCCCTTGTACTGCGCGACCTTGGCGCTGGTGGCCGCGAGCGTCGCCTGGTCGGGCCCGGTCCACACCACCAGGGCGTCCGGCTCGGTGTCGGTCAGCGTCCCGACGGTCTGGGTGACGTCGGTGGCGGTCGGCTTGACCGCCAGCTGGTTGGTGACCGTGATGCCGGCGGCGGCCAGCTGCTTGGCCATCTTGCTGCGGCCGCCCTTGCCGTACAGGTCGTCGGAGTAGAGCAGCGCCACCGTCTTGGTCTTCGTGCGCACGAGCTCGGCCACGAGGGCGGCCGCGCTGTCGTTCGCGTTCGGACCAAGCTTGAACAGGTAGCGGCGGCTCTCGACCGGGGTGCTGACCTCCTCGGCCGCTGCCAGGGCGATGGTCGGCACCCGCTTGTCGTTGATGGTCTTGGCGGCGCCGACCACGCACTCGTTGCAGCCGCCGGCGATGATCGCGGCGACGTGGGGGTCGTCGGCGAGCGTGCTGATGTTGCGCAGCGCCGACGTGGCGTCGGACCGGTTGTCCTGGATGCGCAGGACGAGTCTCTTGTCGCCGAGCCGGCCGGATGCGTTGACCTGTTCGACGCGGAGCTGCAGCGCGCGGGCGTACGCCGCGTCGATCGCCGAGCCCGAGGCGAGATCGGCGCCGATCACGATGTCGGTCTTGTCGCCGGGTTCTTGGTCCGAGTCGCAGCCCGCGAGAGCGGTCATGACGAGCGCCGATGCGGCGACGGACGCCGTCAGACGACGGGGGAGCCTCACTGGGGTGCCTCCTCGAGGGCGGAGACGGGACGTGCTGTGTCCCGCAGACGCAACGTTGTCCGGAGTAGACCGCACGAACACGGACAGCCCGTCCGTCCAAACGCGCCAAACCTTGCCAACGTGAAGGTTGCTGGTCAAGCCGTACGCGGCATGGCGAGCGGGACGTGTTTCCCACATAGTGGTTGGAATCTTGATGGACGAGCGTCACTGCGTCGACACAATGCGTTGCTACGGTTACATTCGCGCACGTCAACGCCTACTCACTGTTTACTGTCGACCCTCCTCAGTATTTGCCGGGCCGGCGTGAACGGTGTTTCCGGGAGGTTCCGCACTTCCCAAACGGTTGCCGACTCTGATGAAATCGCGGCCGTGCCGCGTGCGACACGAGTCCTGCCGCGGGTCCCGGCGGACCCGGGCAACAGCAACGCCGGCGGGCGAAGAGAAGCGGGGATGATCAGCGAGGAGATGTCGTGAGCACCGGATCTTCGACCCAGGCTACGACCTACCCCGCGCGCTCCGCCGTCGATCCTGCTGACGGCGGCGACAACGGCGTACGGGACGGCGGTGCCGGAACCCGCGAGCGGCGCGGGCGGTTCCCGCGTCTGCGCGACGCCCGCATCCGTTCCAAGCTCGCCCTGATCCTCTTCGTGCCACTGCTGGCGGTTCTCGCGCTGGCGACCGTACGCCTCGTCGACGTCGGCGGCCGGGCCCTCGACGCCGGCCAGGTGGAAGATCTGACGCGGCTCTCGACCGACGTCTCCGAGCTGACCCAGTGGCTCCACAAGGAACGCATCGCCGCGGCCGAGTATCTGGCGACGCAGGGCGCGAAGCCGGACGGTTACAACGCCGTCATCGCCGAGAGCGACCGTCGCATCCAGAAGTACAACGCCGACCGCCGCGCGCTCGACGAGCCGCCCGCCGCCGTGCAGGACCGGCTCAGCCGGATCGACGACCACCTGCGCACGATGGACGCGACCCGCAAGAAGATCACCGACCGCGACGAGATCGCCGTCTCCGAGGCGGTGCTGCGCTACGGCGTCGTCATCACCGACCTGGTGGGCTACGGCGAGGTCCTCAGCCAGTACGCGGGCGAGGGCAAGGTCGCCGACAGCCTCCGGGCCGTCTCGGCGTTCGCCCGCGCCAAGGCCGGCACCGGTGAGCAGGAGGCGGTCGCCTACGCGGCCCGCGTCGCCGGCGACGTCAGCGACGAGCAGCTCTCCGTCTTCACCGCCACGCAGACCAGCCAGCAGGAGGCGCTCGAGGGCTTCGCCCTGGTCGCCACCCCCGAGCAGCAGGCGCTGGTCGACCGTACGGTCACCGGCGACGCGGTGAACCTCGCCGACCAGACCGCCACGCAGCTCGTCCGCGGCGACGCTGTCGCGGCCCAGGCCATCACCCAGTCGATGGGGTCCGTCGTCGACCTCATGCGCTGGGCCGAGCAGCGGCTCGAGCAGCAGGCTCTGCAGCAGGCGGCCGACGAGAGCGACTCGGTGACCCGGCAGGCGGCGATGGAAGCCGGCCTGGTGCTGCTCACGCTGCTCCTCGCCGTCGCCCTGGCCGTCGTGCTGGCCCGCTCGCTCAACTCCTCCCTGCGCCGGCTGCGCGAGGGTGCCCTCGCCGTGGCCAACCGCGACCTGCCCGAGGCGGTCGCCCGGCTGCGCGACGCCCGCAACCTCGGCGACGGCGGCGCCGAGGACATCGTCCGGCAGGTGCGCGACCCCATCCGGCTGCACAACCGCGACGAGGTCGGCCAGGTGGCCCAGGCCTTCAACGTGGTCCACCGGGAAGCGGTGCGGATCGCGGCCGAGCAGGCCGCGCTGCGCACGAGCGTCTCGGCCATGTTCCTCAACCTCGCGCGCCGCTCGCAGAGCCTGGTCGACCGCATGATCGGCGAGCTGGACCAGATCGAGCGCGGCGAGGAGGACCCGAAGCGGCTCGCGCAGCTCTTCGAGCTGGACCACCTCGCGACCCGGATGCGCCGCAACGACGAGAACCTGCTGGTGCTGGCCGGCGCCGACTCCAGCGCCCCGCGCCGCGAGGACGCGCTGGTGGTCGACGCGTTGCGCGCCGCGCAGTCCGAGGTCGAGCTCTACAACCGCATCGAGTTCGGTACGGTGGACACCGACGTCTCCATCGCCGCGGTCGCCGTCAACGACGTGGTCCGGCTGGTCGCCGAGCTGCTGGACAACGCCACCCGGTTCTCGCCGCCCAACACCGTGGTGGTCGCCGACGGGCGGCGGATCCGCGACTACGTCGTGATCCAGGTCGAGGACCGCGGTCTCGGCATGTCCGAGGAACAGATGGACAGCCTGAACCGGCGCCTCGCCGAGACGCCCGACGTCGACGTGGCCGCCTTCCGGCTCATGGGCCTTGCCGTCGTCAGCCGCCTCGCCAACCGGTACGGCATCCGCGTCGAGCTGCGGGCCAACATGGAGGGCGGCACGGTCGCCCAGGTGATCCTGCCGAACACCATCGTGGTGCTGCCGAACAACCGGCCGCTGGACCCGCCGTCGCGCGGCAACCGCCAGCTCGACTCCGCCCCGGCCGGGTGGAACGACCCCATGCCGCTGGGACGTGGCAGCGCGGCGACGGCGACCCTGCCCGCGATCGCCCCGGAGCCGTGGCAGCCGCGGTCCGAGGAGGGCTACCCCCGGTCCGTCTCCGGCCTGCCGACGATCTCCGCACCGCCGGCGCCGCCGCCGGAGGCGCCGAGCCACCCCCAGTTGCCGCTGCAGCCCTCGCAGCGCCCCGGCGCCGGGGACGGCTTCCCGACGCCGAACCGGCCCACGCTGCCCAAGCGCGGGGCCGACGAGCGGCCGCCGCTGCCCACCCGGGTGGCCCAGCCCGTGGATCCCGAGCCGGTCACCGCCGCGTACCCGACCATGCAGCCGGTCTCGCCGGCCGCCCAGCCGCTGACGCCGACGTCCGGAGCCGCGCCCGGCGCGAACGGATGGGGTGCCGCGCTTGCGGCGATGCCACCCCCACCGCCTCCTCCGGCACCGGCGCGGCCGGAGGAACGGCCGGAGGCGGCGCCGATCTTCCTGCAGATGCAGCAGAGCTGGTTCAAGGGTCACGACGGGCCGATCGAGGAGTGGGGCATGCCGACCGCGGGCTACGCGCCACCGCCGAACCAGCCGGCCCCGGCCGCGCCGGTCTCACCCGCTGTGGCGGCATCCGCTCCGGTCTCACCCGCCGTGGTTCCCGCCGCGCCGGCTTCGGCCGCGGCGACTTCGTCCGCGCCCGCGTCGGCCGCGCCGGTCTCGGCCGCACCCGCGCCGGAGCCGGACGGCGGCAGCCAGTCCGTGCCGCGCCCCCGCAGGTCGGCCGAGGACGCCTGGCGTACCGCCGCCGACGAGGGATGGCAACGGGCCATGGCGGCGGCGGAACCCACCGTGACCGACACGACCCGCTCCGGGTTGCCGAAGCGCAAGCCCCAGGCGCAGCTGGTGCCCGGCGGCGTGCAGACAGCTCCTCGCAACCAGAAACGGCGCAGCCCCGACGAGGTCCGCGGGCTCCTCTCCGCGTACCACCGTGGCGTGCAACGAGGGCGTACGGCCGGCAGCGAGGAAGCTGCCGAGGACGCCCCTGCCCCGAAGGAGAACGGACAGTGACCAGGCCCCCCACCATGCAGGACATGGGCTGGCTGCTCAGCAACTTCGCCGACAGCGTGGCCGGCATCGCGCACGTCGTCGCGGTCTCCGCCGACGGCCTGCTGCTGGCCTCGTCGAGGGACCTGCCGGCGGACCGCGCCGACCAGCTCGCGGCGATCACCTCCGGCGTGGTCAGCCTGACCGACGGCGCGTCGCGGATGTTCAACGCCGGCCAGGTGCAGCAGACGATCATCGAGATGGACAGCGGCTACCTGTTTCTGATGTCCATCAGCGACGGATCGTCGATGGCCGTCCTGGCGGCCCGCAGCTGCGACGTCGGGCAGGTCGGCTACGAGATGGCGCTGCTCGTCGAGCGGGTCGGTGCCGCCCTGGTGCCGGCGCCGCGCGAGGCCGTCGCCGGCCAGGTCTAGCACCGTCCCCCAGCGCGTCCGACCACGACCGGAAGGAGGTGACCGCTCGATGGGACAGCCGCACGACCCCCGCGGCAATCTGGTCCGCCCGTATGCGGTCACCCGGGGCCGGACGGAGCCGCGCCGGGACATTCCCATCGAGGCGGTGCTGGTAGCCAGCCAGGCCGCCGTTCAGGAAGCCCGGTTCGCCGGGCACGACAAGTACCGCATAGCCGTGCTGTGTGAGCCCCGGGCGCAGTCGCTTGCCGAGATCGCGGCCTACAGCCGTCTCCCGTTGGGAGTCGCCCGGGTCCTCGTCGCCGACATGGTCGCCGACGGGATGTTGTCGCTGCACAGTGCCGCTCCCAAGACAGGGTTCACGGAGCGGATGGATCTGCTGGAAAGGGTGTTGAGTGGACTTCGCAAGCTCTGAGCGGGCGGGGGCGCAACCCAAGGAGATCACCTCCGCGAAGATCGTCATCGCCGGTGGCTTCGGCGTGGGCAAGACGACGCTGGTCGGCGCGGTCTCCGAGATCGAGCCGCTGACCACCGAGGCCGTCATGACCTCGGCGGGGCAGGGCATCGACGACGCGTCCAAGGTGCCCGGCAAGGAGACGACCACGGTGGCGATGGACTTCGGTCGCATCACCATGGCCGACGACCTCATCCTGTACCTGTTCGGCACACCGGGCCAGACGCGCTTCTGGTTCATGTGGGACGAGCTGATCAGGGGTGCCGTCGGGGCGGCGGTGCTGGTGGACACCCGCCGCATCTCCGACGCCTTCGCGCCGCTCGACTACTTCGAGAACCGTCATCTGCCGTACCTGGTGGCGCTGAACTGCTTCGACGGCGCACCCCGGTACGAGCCGGAGGAGGTCCGCGAGGCCCTGGCGATCTCGCCGGAGGTACCGCTGATCATGTGTGACGCCCGGCATCGGGACTCGGTGAAGCAGGTGCTGGTGGGCGTCGTGGAGCATGCGATGCGCACGCTGGTGGCCGAGCAGGAGCGGGGCTTCCCGACCCCTGTCGGCTGAGCTCAGGCGGGCAGTCGGTAGCCCCGCTTGACCACCGTCTGGATCACGCGGGAGGTGCCCAGGCCGGCGCGCAGCCGCGCGACGGCCATCTCCACCGCGTGCTCGTCGGCGCCGCGGGGCAGCGTGCGCAGCAGTGCCGCCCGGGAGAGCACCCGCCCGGGCGTCGCTGCCAGCGCGCGGAGCACGGCCATCGGAGCCGGCGCGAGCGGCTTCAGTTCGCCGTCGACGATCGCGGCGTGCCCACGCAGGGTCAGCGAATGCCCGGCGACCTCGATGGTCACCGCCCGTTTCGGCAGCTCGTCCACGATCGTACGGACCAGCGCGCTCAGCCTGGCCCGGGCCGGGGCGACCACGGGTACGCCGTGCCTGCGCAGCGGCGCCGCCGTGACGGGCCCCACGCAGGCAGCCAGCACGTCCTCGCGGAGTGCCTCCAGCAGCTGCTCGGTGCCGGACCCCGCTGCCCGTAGGAGAGCGCCGGCGGCGGGCGCGGCCGTGAACGTCACCGCGTCCACGAGCCGCCCGGTGATGAGGTCGACCAGGCGGTGCAGCGGCGCCGGGTCGACCGGCGGGGCCCAGCGGTAGACCGGCACCTCGACGACCCGCGCGCCGGCCGCCTCCAGCGCCTCCGCGTATTCCGGCTGGCTGTCGCCGTGCAGCTGCAACGCCACGGTCAGCCCGCCGACGCCCCGGGTGGTCAGGTGGTCGATCACTTCCTCGGAGCTCTCACCCTCCGGCGACCATTGATCCCGCAGCCCTGCGGAGCGGATGGCGGCTCGTGCCTTGGGCCCGCGCGCGACCAGATAGGCCCGCGACAGTACGGCGCGCAGCGGCTCGGCCAGGCCCCACCCGTCCGCCGCCTCGAGCCAGCCGCGCATGCCGATCCCTGTGTTGACCAGCACGATGTCGGGTGGAGTGGCCAGGCAGGCCCGGGTCGCCGCGCGCAGCTCGGCGTCGTCGGCGATCGGGACGATGCGCAGGGCGGGGGCGAGGACCACGCGTGCGCCCCTGCTCTCCAGGAGGGTCGCCAGCTCGTCGCGACGACGGTCCGAGGTGACGCCCACGGTGTAACCGGACAGCGAGGTGAGAGCGGACGGCGTGATCACCGCGCGACGCACACCCCCGCTCCGGTCCGCCGTCATGCTTCCAGCGCTGTCCCGAGTAGCCGCGGCGTGGCCGGCCGGTCCACCGAAGGGCACGCGCGGCGACCGCCGTCCTCAGCGTCGACCCGCTCCCATGTCACGCCTGCGTTCACCGCCGTACCTCCGGCCGGCACACACCGCGGCTCTCTGCCGGAGCGGTCACCCGTTCCGGCGGGCACCGCCAGGTCCGTCCTCAACCCTGGCGATGGTTCGTGGGTGGTGCGCCCGCGGCGGCGGCCGGACCGGAGCCCGGGCCGCGTCGTCGGGGTGACCGCACCACTCGCCATGACGGAAGCGTGCCGGTGGGTAATTTCGGCCTTGCGTCCCTCATGTTTCGAGCACGCTAAGAGGCGTCCGGGTCCCGGATGGGCCACGGTGGGTGGAATCACGTCACCCGCCGTCGGCGTGCCGTCGGTCACCGCCTATCCTGGGACCGATAAGTTATGCGGTCCGTCGGCTCGACGGGCCTCCTAGCCCGTTTTGACCGCGCGCCGCGCAGCCGGGTATTGTTGCCTGCTGTTGTGCGACAGCTGCAGGCGTTCCCTCCCGGGGATGCTTGACGTTCGTTCTCGAGCGACCAGCGCGCGCCCCCAGACCGACGACGAGACAAGGTAATTCTGTGCGTACGTACAGCCCGAAGCCGGGTGAGATCGAGCGTCAGTGGCACATTATCGACGCTTCTGACGTCGTTCTGGGCCGCCTGGCCACCCACGCCGCCACTCTCCTGCGCGGCAAGCACAAGCCGACGTTCGCCCCGCACGTCGACACCGGCGACTTTGTGGTGATCATCAACGCGGGCAAGGTCGCGCTGACCGGCAACAAGCGGCAGACCAAGGTCGCCTACCGGCACTCCGGCTACCCGGGCGGCCTCAAGCAGGTCGGCTACGAGGAGCTGCTGACCAAGCGCCCCGAGCACGCGGTCGAGCTGGCCGTCAAGGGCATGCTCCCGCACAACAAGCTCGCCCGTCAGATCATCAAGAAGCTGAAGGTCTACCCGGGCGCCGAGCACCCGCACGCCGCGCAGCAGCCGGTGCCGTTCGAAATCAAGCAGATCGCGCAGTGAGCGAGGGCGAAGGAAACAGCATGTCCGACATCGTCGAGCCCGAGGTCGTCGAGACCGTCGAGGCACCCGCTGAGACCCCCGCGGAGACCGTGGTGGTCGTCGAGGCCGCGCCGGTCACCGTCCGCGCCCCGCGCCCCGGTGACCGTCCGATCCAGACCGTCGGCCGCCGCAAGGAGGCCATCGTCCGGGTCCGCCTGGTGCCCGGCTCCGGCAAGATCATCTGCAACGGCCGCGAGCTCGAGAACTACTTCCCGAGCAAGGTGCACCAGCAGCTCATCCGCGAGCCGCTGACCACCGCCGAGAAGGCCGAGCAGTTCGACGTGATCGCCAACCTCCGTGGCGGCGGCATCACCGGCCAGGCCGGCGCCCTGCGCCTCGGCATCGCCCGCGCGCTCGTCTCGAACGACGGCGACGACCGCCCGGCGCTGAAGAAGGCCGGCTTCCTCACCCGTGACGCGCGGGTCAAGGAGAGCAAGAAGTACGGCCTCAAGAAGGCCCGCAAGGCTCCGCAGTACTCGAAGCGCTGATCGCCGCGCTCGCCTTGCACCACGTCTGACCGGTACGGCCGGGTGCGCCCCCAGCGGGCGTGCCCGGCCGTTTCGCATTTCCTCCCCCGAACAACGCACCGGTTCGCCTTTACTGAGCAGGAACCGGCGAAAGGAACGACCGCCATGGGGCGACTCTTCGGCACGGACGGCGTACGCGGGCTCGCGAACGGTGACCTCCTCACCCCGGAACTGGCGCTCTCGGTCGCCGTAGCGGCCGCCCGGGTGCTCATCGAGAGCGACCGCAGCCACCAGCCGCTCGCCATCGTCGGCCGCGACCCGCGAGCCAGCGGCGAGATGCTCGAGGCCGCCGTGGTGGCCGGCCTGACCAGCGCCGGCGCCAACGTCGTCCGGGTGGGGGTGCTGCCCACGCCGGCGGTCGCCTACCTCGTCGGCCAGGCCAACGCCGACCTCGGCGTGATGCTCTCGGCCTCGCACAACCCGATGCCGGACAACGGGATCAAGCTCTTCGCCCCGGGCGGCCAGAAGCTCCCCGACGAGATCGAGGCCCGCATCGAGGAGGCGGTCGAGGACGGCCACGGACTCGTCGGCCGCCCCACCGGCGCCGGCGTGGGCCGCGTCCACGACCTCCTCGACGGCGCGGAGCACTACGTCAAGCACCTCGTCGCCGCCACCCCGCACAGCCTGGCCGGCATCAAGGTCGTGGTCGACTGCGCGAACGGCGCGGCCAGCGAGGTCGGCCCGGCCGCGTACGAGCAGGCGGGCGCGGAGGTCATCGCCATCCACGCCGAGCCGGACGGGCTCAACATCAACGACGGCTGCGGCTCCACGCACCTGGACACGGTCCGCGAGGCCGTCCTCCGCGAGGGCGCCGACCTGGGCCTCGCCCACGACGGCGACGCGGACCGCTGCCTCGCGGTCACCGCCTCCGGCGAGGTGGTCGACGGCGACCAGATCATGGCGATCCTGGCCCTGGCGATGCGCGACGCGGGCACGCTCTCCGACAACACCCTCGTGGCGACGGTCATGAGCAACCTCGGCCTGCGGCTCGCGATGAAGCAGGCGGGCATCCGCCTGCTCGAGACCAAGGTCGGCGACCGGTACGTGCTGGAGGAGCTGACGGCGGGCAACTACGCCCTCGGCGGCGAGCAGAGCGGCCACATCGTGATGCCGGCGTTCGCGACCACCGGCGACGGCGTCCTGACCGGCCTGCACCTCATGGCCACCATCGCCGCCACGGGCAAGTCCCTGGCCGACCTCGCGGCCGTGGTGCACAAGCTGCCCCAGGTCCTCATCAACGTCCAGGTGAAGGACCGCGAGGCGGGCGCCCAGGCGCCCACGGTCCAGGCCGCGGTGGCGCTGGCGGAGGACGAGCTGGGCGAGACCGGGCGGGTGCTGCTGCGGCCGTCGGGCACGGAGCCGCTGGTGCGGGTGATGGTCGAGGCGGAGACGCAGGACCAGGCACGGGCGGTGGCCGAGCGGGTGGCGGCCGAGGTGCGCGCAGCCAGCCCGGCCTGACCGCGCCCACCGAGCCGGGCGGTCCGCCCGGCTCGACCCCGTTCTCAGGCCAGCGTGCGCAGCCGGCGGGCGGCCTCGTCGATCACGTCCTCGCGCTTGCAGAAGGCGAACCGGATCAGGTGCCGCCCCTGCTCGCGGTGGTCGTAGAAGACCTGGGTGGGCACCGCCACCACCCCGCACCGCCCGGGCAGCGTACGGCAGAAGTCGACCCCGTCCGTCCCGCCCAGCGGCCGGATGTCCGCCGTCACGAAGTAGGTGCCCTCGGACGGCAGCACCCCGAAGCCCGCGTCCGTCAGCCCCGCCACGAGCCGGTCGCGCCGCGCCTGGAGCCCGTCCCGGAACGTGGTGAAGTACGCGTCCGGCAGGCCCAGGGCGACCGCCACGGCGGGCTGGAGCGGGCCGGCGTTGACGAAGGTCAGGAACTGCTTGACGCGCGTCATGGCGGAGACCAGCGGGGCCGGTCCGGTGGCCCAGCCGACCTTCCACCCGGTGCAGGAGAAGGTCTTGCCCGCCGACGAGATGCGCAGGGTGCGCTCGCGCATGCCCGGCAGGGTGGCCAGCGGTACGTGCGCAGTGGCGGCGTCGGTGTACACCAGGTGCTCGTAGACCTCGTCCGTCACGGCGTACACGTCGTGCTCCTGGCAGAGCCGCGCCACCAGCGCCAGCTCGTCGGTGGTGAACACGGTGCCGGTCGGGTTGTGCGGTGAGTTGAGCAGCACCATCCGGGTCCTCGGCCCGAACGCGGCGCGCAGCTCGGCCTCGTCGAAGCCGTACCGGCCGTCCGGCCCGGGCCGCAGCGTCACCGGTCGCCGCACGGCCCCGGCGAGCGCGATGGACGCCGCGTACGAGTCGTAGTACGGCTCGAAGCACACCACCTCGTCGCCGGCCTCGCACAGCGCGAGAATGGCCGCCGCGATCGCCTCGGTGGCGCCGGCGGTCACCACGACCTCGGTGTCCGGGTCCCGGGTGAGTCCCCAGAACCGCTCCTCGTGCGCCACCACGGCCTGGCGCAGCGCCGGGATGCCGGGCAGCGGCGGGTACTGGTTGGCGCCCGAGGCCAGCGCCTCGGCCGCAGCGGCGAGCATCTCGGGCGGGCCGTCGGTGTCGGGGAAGCCCTGTCCCAGGTTGACCGAGCCGGTCCGCGCGGCGAGCGCGGACATCTCGCTGAAGATGGTGGTGCCGAACGGGCGCATGCGGCCGACGAGCGGGTCCGCCGAGATCGACGTCGTCACGCCCGCCAGCCTACGGCCCCGCGCTAGGAGACCACCTTCATGCAGGAGGCGGTGATGAAGGAGCCGGTGCTCGTCTTCTGGGCGACTTCCTCGCCGTCGACCTTCGCGCTGCAGCTGATCGTGCCCTCCGAGATGCTGCCGCGGACGGCGACCACGGAGACGAGCGCGGAACCGTGCAGTTTCACCTTCTTGTGCCAGGGCAGGGAGACGTTTCGTTCCCGTTTGGCCTGCTTGCCCAGCTCCTCCAAGTAGATGATCTCCACCGGGCCGTCCCCGGTCACCTCGTACTCGACGGTGATCTCCTCGCCCTCGCCCGGCAGCTGCGGGATGCCCGTCGGCAGGTCGGTGGGCAGCGTCGGCAGGTCGGTCGGCAGGTCGGTGGGCAGGTCCGGAATCTCCGTCGGCACGTCGATCGGCGGGTCGGTGGGGAGGCTGTCGAGGGCCTCCTTCGCCTTGTCGGTGGCCCGGTTCACCAACAGCACCGCCGAGGTCACGCCACCCGCGCAGAGCAGCAGCGTCACCGCGATCAGCACGGCGACCAGCGGGGTGTTGCTGCGCTTCGGCGGCGGCGGAGGCGGCGCGCCGTAACCGGGCGGCGGTCCATACCCCGGGGGCGGCCCGTATCCGGGAGGAGGCGCGCCGTAGCCGGCGGGTGGCCCGTAGCCGGCGGGCGGGGCATAGCCGGGCTGCTGATACTGCGGCGGATCCACCGACGGGAACTGCGACGTCGCGGGGTGGCCCTCCGGCGGCCCGCTCACCGGATCGGACTGGGGAAGGGGTGCGTAACCGGGCTGGTACTGCGGGGGGCCCGGCGGTGGCGCAGGCTGCGCGGACAGGGGGTCGCCCGACGGTGACGACCAGGGCTGACCCGACGGCGGCTCCTCAGGCGGGAGCGGGCGCGTGGGGTCGGAAGGCGGTGGATAGCTCAATCGTCTCTCCCGAGCAGGCGTCGGCCCGACGGTACGCCCTCCCCGCCAGGAATGGATCACCCGGACGTGTCAGGGAGGGCCGGGACCTGGCCCGGAGGCGGGACACCCCTGTCCGAACGGCTGTTTCGATCACGTACGATGCGCGAAAGTATGCTTCTCGAGCACATGCCATGAGCGAAAGTCCGCTACGCTGCCCCACATGTGTGGGATCGTGGGTTACGTCGGCAATCGTCCGGCGCTGCAAATCGTCCTCGACGGGCTCCGACGCCTGGAGTACCGCGGATATGACTCGGCCGGCGTGGCGGTCATCGACGACACCGTCATCCTGACCGAGAAGCGCGCCGGAAAGCTGGCGAACTTGGAAAAGGCCCTGGCCGATCGGGCGGGCGACGGGATCGCCGCCGGGCCGACGGCGATCGGGCACACCCGGTGGGCGACGCACGGCGGACCCACCGACCGTAACGCCCACCCCCACCTGTCGGCCGACGGCCGGGTCGCGGTGATCCACAACGGGATCATCGAGAACTTCTCCCGGCTCCGCGCCGAGCTGGAGGCGACGGGGATCGAGTTCGTGAGCGACACCGACACCGAGTGCGCCGCGCACCTCTTGGCCGCCGAGATGCGGGCACTGCGCGACTCCGGCGCGGACGCCGACGGGCCGCACCTGCTGGCCGAGGGTATGCGCCGTGCCGTGCGCCGCCTCGAGGGCGCCTTCACCCTGCTGGCGATCGACGTGGACATCCCGGACGCCGTCGTGGCCGCGCGCCGCAACTCGCCGCTGGTGGTCGGCCGGGGCGACGGCGAGAACTTCCTGGCCAGTGACGTCTCGGCCTTCATCGAGCACACCCGGGAGGCCATCGAGCTGGGCCAGGACCAGGTCGTGCTGATCACGCCCGGCGCCATCGAGATCACCGACTTCGCCGGTCAGCCCGCCACCGGCAAGGAGTTCCACATCGACTGGGACGCCTCGGCCGCGGAGAAGGGCGGCTACGACTACTTCATGCTCAAGGAGATCGCCGAGCAGCCGCAGGCCATCGCCGACACCCTGCTCGGCCGCCTCTCGGAGCGCGGCGAGATCGTGCTCGACGAGGTCCGGCTCACCGACCAGGACCTGCGCGACGTCGACAAGGTGTTCATCATCGCGTGCGGCACCGCCTACCACTCCGGGATGGTCGCCAAGTACGCCATCGAGCACTGGACCCGCATCCCGTGCGAGGTGGAGCTCGCCAGCGAGTTCCGCTACCGCGACCCGGTCCTGGACCGCTCCACGCTGGTGATCGCGATCAGCCAGTCCGGCGAGACCATGGACACGTTGATGGCGCTGCGCCACGCCAAGGAGCAGAAGGCGCGGGTGCTGGCCATCTGCAACACCAACGGCTCGACCATCCCGCGGGAGTCCGACGCCGTGCTCTACACCCACGGCGGCCCGGAGATCGCCGTCGCCTCCACCAAGGCGTTCCTCACCCAGCTCGTCGCCTGCTACCTGATCGGCCTGCACCTCGCCCAGATCCGCGGCGTCATGTACGCCGACGAGGTCGCCGCCGTGGTCTCGCGCCTGCGGCGTACGCCGGACAACCTCCGCGAGCTGCTCGGTCAGATGGAGGACGTCCGCGAGCTGGCGCGCGACCTCAAGACCGCGTCGACGGTCCTCTTCATCGGCCGGCACGTCGGCTTCCCGGTGGCGCTCGAGGGCGCGCTCAAGCTCAAGGAGCTCGCCTACATGCACGCCGAGGGCTTCGCGGCCGGCGAGCTCAAGCACGGACCCATCGCCCTGATCGACGAGGGCACGCCGGTGGTGTGCGTGGTGCCGTCACCGGCGGGCCGGGGCGTGTTGCGCGACAAGGTCGTCTCGAACATCCAGGAAGTCCGCGCCCGGGGTGCCCGGACGATCGTCATCGCCGAGGAGGGCGACGACGCGGTCGGTGCCTACGCCGATCACCTGATCCGGGTGCCGCGTACGCCCACCCTGCTGGCGCCGCTGATGACCACGGTGCCGCTGCAGATCCTCGCGTGCGAGATCGCGGCGGCCCGGGGCCACGACGTCGACCAGCCGCGCAACCTGGCCAAGTCCGTCACCGTGGAATGACATCGGTCCGTCCCAGCGTGATGTTGGTGAGCGCGTCGAGCGCCGGGCCGCCCTCGTCCCAGTAGCCGAGGTGCCCGGCGCCCGCCTGGCTCGCGAACGTCCGGGCGCCGAACGCCGGCCCGGCGGGATTGCCGCCGAACCACAGGTCGTCCTCCGGCCGGCCGAACGCGAGCGCGGCCGCGGCCGGCCACACCTGGCTCACCACCACGTCCTCGGCGAGGCTGCGCGGCGACACGGCCGCCCACTGGATCACGTCGGTCACCGAGGTGGTGGCCCACACCTCGCCGGGTGGCACGGACAGATCGCGAGCGTGGTCGACACCGACGCCGGGCGAGCCGACGAAGACGACGCTGTCGGCGGCGAGCCCCGGACGGGCCGCCGCCATGCCCACGACCAGGGATCCGTAGCTGTGCCCGAGCACCGTCTGGCGGGCGGGACGTCCCTCGTGCGTGGCCCGGAGCCCGTCCTGGAAGCGGCGGAGTGCGGGCGCTCCGGCCTGCGCGGCGGCGCGACCGGACGCCTCGCCCAGGAAGTCGGGGGCGTCGTAGCCGAGCCACAGCACGGCACTGGTCGCCTCCTCCGGCGCCAGCTCGCCCGCCCGGACCGCCAGCCGTCGCGCGCGAGCCAGCTCGCCGCCGAGCGACGCCAGGTCGGCGGTCATGCCGGGCACCTGGGTGACGACGTGGTCGGCACGGTCGGGGTCGCCCAGTGCGACGACTGCGCGTCCCTCACCGGCCGGGTCGATCCGCAACAGGTACGCCCGGGGCCCTTCTCCGTCGGCGAGCCAATCCCGCAGCGAGCCCTCGATCCGCAGGCCGTCCAGCAGGAGCCGGTTGGCACGGTCGCGCGCGGCGGCCGGAACCCCGTCGAGCGACCCGATCGAACCGGGCTCCGTGACCAGCAGCCAGTCCTGCTGTGCCGGACTCAGTGCCCTCCAGCACCTGCTCACTTCGGCAGGAGAGGCGGTGCAGGCCGGGGGAGCGATGGCCGGGGGCGCCGCCGAGGTCAGGAACAACTCGTCCAGGAGGCGTGACGCCTCGGCGGCCGCCGCCATGGCCGAGGACAGGTCATCGCGCGGACGGGCGCGGGCCACGGCGGCGGCGAACTCGCTCAACGCCTGGTCCGCGGCCCAGCACCCGAGCCGGAAGAGGTCCAGCCGGCGCAGCAGCCGGCCGAGCCGGGCAGCGACCGCGTCCGCCGCGGCGCCGGTCCACACCGACCGCAGCCGGGCCGCGCACGCCCGCACGTCGGCCGCCCAGCGGCCGGCGGCGCCGGCCCAGCTCCGCCACACCGATGCCGCCTCGCGCCACCGGGCCGGATCCGTTGCTAGCAGGACTGTCAACGGAGCCTCCGCAGACCGGCCGCCGCCCGGTCGTCGGCACCGTCGTAGTCGTCCGCCGTCGTGCTCGCCGCACGTCCCGTGGCCAGGATGTCGTCGGCGATCGCGGCCAAGGTGCGGCGTGCGGCCGCTGTGGCGACCGTGACGGCGTCGGTGACCGCCCAACGCGGACCCGGAACCGGTGGCAGTGGCGGGAGATGGAAGCCGCTGCCGGCGGTCACCAGCGCCGCGGCCCAGGCACGCACGCCATCGGTGTCGACGTCGAGATCGGGCCTCATCGGCAACCTCCAGAAAGCGTCATCGGCAACCTCCAGAAAGCGTCATCGGCGGCCTCCGGAAAGCGTCACGGCAGCCCCCGGAAGGCGAAAGGAAGGGCAAGAGAAGGGGAAGGACTCGGGCCGACGACGGTAGGCAATCCGCCGGGCCCGTGGTTCCGGCCTGTGGACAACGGCCCGGCCGAGACCCCGTTGTGGATAACCGGCACCGCTAGGGTGGCGTGTGTGATCGTGTCTGTCGGGATCGACGTGGTGCTGGTCGACCGGTTCGCCAAGGCGCTGGATCGCACGCCGCTGCTGGCGGACCGGCTCTTCACCGACGCGGAGCGGATGACGGCGTCCGGCACCCCGCGCTCGGCGGAGTCGCTGGCCGCCCGGTTCGCCGCCAAGGAGGCGGTGGCCAAGGCCCTCGGCGCCCCCGCGGGGATGCGCTGGCACGACTGCGAGATCGTCTCCGATCCGGACGGGAGGCCCTGGCTGACCGTCTCCGGTACGGTCGCGGCGGTGGCGACCGAGCGGGGCATCAGCCGGTGGCACCTCTCGCTGTCCCACGACGGCGGCATCGCCTCGGCCATGGTGGTCGCCGAGGCCTGACACGACGAGGATGAGGAGCACGGATGCGGCAGGCATGGCGCGTCGCGGACGTACGCGCGGCGGAGAAGGCCCTGATGGCGACCCTGCCGGACGGCACTCTCATGCAGCGCGCGGCGGCCGGTCTCGCCCGACGCTGTGCGCTGATGCTGCGGGAGAGCGGCGGCGTCTACGGCTCCGACGTCGTGCTGCTGGTCGGCAGCGGTGACAACGGCGGCGACGCGCTCTACGCGGGTGCCCGCCTGGCCGCGAGGGGCGCCGCCGTGCAGGCCATCCTTCTGAGTCCCGACCGGGTCCACGCCGCCGGCCTCACCGCCTTGCGACGCGCCGGAGGCCGAACGGTGGTCGATCTTCCCGCGCGCGCGGACCTGGTCGTCGACGGCATCGTCGGCATCGGTGCGAGCGGTGGGCTCCGGCCGCCCGCCGCCGGCCTCGTCGGAGCCCTGCCCGGGCTGCGGACCCGTGAAGGTGCGAGAACGCCGGTCGTCGCGGTGGACGTGCCCAGCGGGGTCGCCGTGGACACCGGTGACGTCCCCGGCGACGCGGTGCACGCGGATGTCACGGTCACCTTCGGCTGCCTCAAGCCCGCGCACGTCGTGGGCCCGGCCGCGGCTCTGGCGGGCCACGTCGAGCTGGTGGACATCGGGCTGGGTGCGACGCTGCACGCCTCCGCCGCCGTGCGCGTTCCCGACGCGTCCGACATCGCCGCGTGGTGGCCGCGTCCCGGTGCGGCGTCGGACAAGTACAGCCGGGGTGTGGTCGGCCTGGCCACCGGCTCGGCGATGTATCCGGGCGCCGCGATGCTGTCGGTCGCGGGTGCGCTCGCCGGTCCGACCGGCATGGTGCGCTACGCGGGCAGCGCCGACCGCGAGGTGGTGCGGCAGCATCCGTCGGTGGTCGCCGCCAAGCGGGTCGCCGACGCCGGCCGGGTGCAGGCCTGGGTGTGCGGCTCCGGGCTGGGGACGGGGGATGAGGCGCGGACGGAGCTTCGCAGCGTACTGGCGACCTCGCTGCCGGTGCTGCTCGATGCCGACGCGCTGACCCTGCTCGTCGACGGGCAGCACGCGACCGACCTGCGTCGCGACGCCCCTCTGGTGGTCACACCGCACGACCGGGAGTTCGCCCGGCTGGCCGGAGAGGCGCCGGGCGCCGACCGGGCGGGCGCCGCCTGCCGGCTCGCGGCCTGGATCAACGCGGTCGTCCTGCTCAAGGGCGATCGGACGATCGTCGCCACTCCGGCGGGCGAGGTGTGGGCCAACCCGACGGGTAGCGCGGACCTCGCCACCGCTGGATCGGGTGATGTGCTGGCCGGCCTGCTCGGTTCGCTGCTCGCCGCCGGGCTGGCCCCGGCGCGGGCCGCGGTCGCCGCCGCGTACGTCCATGGCCTGGCCGGACGCCGCGCCGGGCGGGAGGGTCCGGCCACCTCCGCCGACGTCGCCGCCGCGCTCCGGCCGGTTCTGGCCGACCTGCTGGGACACGGTCGTGTCCAGGGGGATCAGTAGGCTGGTGACCATGTGGCAGGCCGAGGTCCGGATCGATCTGGACGCGATCCGGGACAACGTGGCGACCCTGCGCGCGGGCACGACCGCCGAGGTCATGGCGGTCGTCAAGGCCGACGGGTACGGGCACGGCATGCTGCCGGCCGCCCGCGCGGCCCTCGCGGGCGGGGCGACGTGGCTCGGCGTGGCCACCCTCGACGAGGCCCTGGCGCTGCGCCGGGCCGGACTGACCGCACCCGTGCTCGCCTGGCTGCAGACTCCCGGCCTGCCGCTGCACGAGGGCGTCGAGGCGGACGTCGACCTCAACGCGGGCAGCCTCGGGCAGCTGGGCGAGCTGATCGGTGCCGCCCGCCGGGTGCGCCGTGCGGCGCGGGTGCACCTCAAGCTCGACACCGGCCTGGCCCGCGGCGGCGCGACACCCGCGGACTGGCCGGCGCTGCTCGAGGCGGCTGCGAAGGCGCAGGCCGACGGCGAGCTGGAGGTCGTCGGCGTATGGAGCCACTTCATCTACGCCGACGCGCCGGGCCACGAGACGATCGACCATCAGCTCGCCGTCTTCGCCGAGGGCCTGGCGACGGCGGAGCGGTACGGCATCGAGCCGCGTTACCGCCACATCGCCAACTCGGCCGCGACCCTCACCCGACCCGACGCCCACTACGACCTGGTCCGCCCGGGTGTGGCGGTCTACGGGTTGTCGCCGCTGCCGGGGCCGCCGCCTCCCGGCCTGCGTCCGGCGATGACGGCCCGGGCCCGGGTCGCCCTGACCAAGCGGGTGCCCGCCGGCCAGGGCGTCTCGTACGGCCACGCCTACTTCACCACGCGCGAGACGACGCTGGCCCTCGTGCCGCTCGGCTACGGCGACGGGGTGCCGCGGCACGCCTCCAACGTGGGACCGGTGCTCCTTGGTGGCGCCGTCCGCCGGATCGCCGGCCGCGTCTGCATGGACCAGTTCGTGCTCGACTGCGGCGACGACCCGGTCGGCGCGGGCGACGTGGCGACCCTGTTCGGGCCCGGCGACGACGGCGAGCCCACGGCGACCGACTGGGCCGAGGCGATCGGCACCATCAACTACGAGATCGTGACCCGCTTCGGCGGGAGCCGCGTGCCGCGGGTCTATGACGGCACGGCCGGCGTGCCACCGATGTCGGCTACCCCTGGGGAGGTGGGATGAGCCCGGCCAAGCCGTCCGGCCCGCGCCGCCGCGCCAAACAGGTCGGCATCGCCGGTGCCGTCATCGGCGTGGCGGCCGCGGGCCTCGCCACGGCGTTCGCGGTGGAGCGGGCACTCGTCCGCAAGTCGCTGAGCGCACCCGGCGACCCGCACGCCGAGGAGGAGTTCGGCGACCAGCCGTACGACGAGCAGCTGACCGTCACCGCGGCCGACGGCACCGACCTGCACGTCGAGATCGTCGAGCCGCGGGAGCCGAGCAGCAAGCCCACGGTCGTCTTCGTGCACGGCTTCGCGCTGGACATGGGGACGTTCTACTTCCAGCGGCAGGCGCTCACCGAGCGCGGTGACCAGCGGCTCGTCTTCTACGACCAGCCCGGTCACGGCAGGTCCGGCCGGCTGCAGTCGGGCGACTACGACATCGCCGCCCTGGGGAAGTCTCTGGCCGCCGTGCTCGACGCCACCGTGCCGGAGGGGCACATCATCCTGGTCGGGCACTCGATGGGCGGCATGACGATCATGGCGTTCGCCGAGCAGTATCCGGAGTGGTTCGGCAAGCGCGTCACCGGCGTGGTCCTGATGTCCACGTCGGCGGGGCTGATCGACAAGACCAAGCTCGGGCTGCCCTCCCTGGTCGCCCGGGCCAGCGCGCCGTTCTTCCCGCTGTGGGGCGGCGCCGCCCGCATCGGCGGCCCGGCCATCGACCGGGCCCGGGTCGCCTCCTCGGATCTTGCCTGGCTGCTCACCCGCCGGTACGGCTTCGGCGACGCCAGGCCCAGCCCTTCGCTGGTCACGTTCGTGGAGCAGATGAACTCGAGGACCTCTGTCGAGACGCTCACCAGGTATCTGCGCACGCTGTACACGCACAACCGCTTCCCGGCGTTGTCGGCGCTCAAGGGCGTACCGGTGCTGGTGCTCGTCGGCACCAAGGACTACCTGACGCCGGTGACGCACTCGGAGGAGATCCTCAAGCACCTTCCCGACGCCGAGCTTTTGAAGATCGACAACAGTGGTCACGTGGTGATGCTGGAGAAGGCGGACGAGGTCAACGCCGCGCTGATCCCGTTCCTGGAGCGCATCTCGTGATCCGGCTGCCCACTGTGGACGACACGCGTGCGTTCGGCCGGCGTCTGGCGGCGGTCGTGCGTGCCGGTGATCTGCTGCTGCTGACCGGTCCGCTGGGTGCCGGGAAGACCGCGCTGGTGCAGGGGCTCGGCGACGGGCTCGGGGTGCTCGGCGCCATCACGTCACCCACGTTCGTGATCGCGCGGGTGCATCGGCCCGACCCCGCGCGCGGGGGTGAGGTGCCGTTGGTGCACGCGGACGCGTACAGGCTGGGCGATGCCGCCGACCCGCGCGCGGAGATCGACGACCTCGACCTGGACGCCTCCGCCGAGGAGGCGGTCACCGTCGTCGAGTGGGGTGCGGGGCTGGTCGAGCAGCTGAACGACGAGTATCTCGCCGTCCGTATCGACCGCCTCGACGACGACACCAGGGTGATCGACCTGGTGCCGCACGGCGGGGACTGGGCGGACCGCGTGGAGAAGCTGTGATGCGGAGATGATGTGAACCTGCCCGACCTGCTTCCGCCCGCCTGGCGCGCGGAGCTCACGCCGTTCCTCGACCCGGCCGCCACGGAGGCGCTGGGTGCGTTCGTCGGCGAGCAGTACGCCCAGCACACCGTCTACCCGCCGGTCGAGGACCTCTTCGCGGCATACCGGCTGTGCCCGCCCGAGGAGACGCGGGTGCTGATCCTCGGCCAGGACCCGTACCACGGGCCGGGGCAGGCGCACGGCCTGAGCTTCAGCGTCCGTGACGGGGTGCGGGTGCCGCCGTCGCTGCGCAACGTCTACAAGGAGCTCGCCGCGGACGTCGGTGTGCCGCCGCCGGCCGGTGGGGACCTGACCGGCTGGGCGCGGCAGGGGGTCCTGCTGCTCAACGCGGTTCTGACGGTACGGGCGGGGGCGGCGGCGTCGCACAAGGGCAAGGGCTGGGAGGTCTTCACCGACGCGACGATCCGTGCGCTGGACGCCCGGCGGGAACGGGTGGTGTTCCTGCTGTGGGGCTCGTACGCCCGCAAGAAGGCGGCGCTGGTCACCAACCCGGTCCACACGGTGATCGAGTCGGGGCACCCGAGCCCGCTGAACGGCGGCAAGGACTTCTTCGGTGCCCGCATGTTCAGCGCGGCCAACAAGGCCCTCGCCGACGCCGGCCGCCCGCCGATCGACTGGGACCCCCGAGCCTGACGGGAGCCTGCCGCTAGGGTTTGGTGGTGCTCGTACTCGCTCTGGACACCTCCACGCCCGCGGTCACCGCCGCTCTGGCCGAGGTGACCGACCGCCGGCTGACCGGTCTCGGGGAGCGGCGCGTCGTCGACCCGCGGGCCCACGGGGAGCTGCTCGCGCCTCAGGTGCGGCTCCTGCTCGCAGACGCCGGCGCGCGGCCCACCGATCTCGGTGCCATCGTCGCCGGGACCGGCCCCGGGCCCTTCACCGGGCTGCGGGTGGGGCTTGTCACCGCCGCCAGCATGGGGCAGGCGCTGGGCATCCCCGCGTACGGGACCTGCTCTCTCGACGCCTTGGGCCGCGCTGCCGGACCCGGCCGGGTGCTGGTGGCGACCGACGCCCGGCGGCGGGAGGTGTATTTCGCGACCTATCTCGACGGGAAGCGGGTGACCGATCCCGATGTCGCGAAGCCGGCCGATGTGCGGGTCGATGCCCACCGGGCCGTGGGGGAGGGCGCCGTCAAGTACAGCGACGTCTTCGGGCTCCCGATCGACGACCGGGTGGTGCATCCGCCCGGGGAGGCGTTGATCGCCCTGGCGCTCGACAAGATCCGGGCGGGGGCGCCGGGCGATCCGCTGACCCCGCTGTACCTGCGGCGCCCGGACGCGGTGGCGCCCGGTGAGCGGAAGCCAGTGCTGCCCTGATGGAGATCGCGCGGTTCCGGTGGTGGCACATCGCCGACGTGCTTCCCCTCGAGGAGGATCTCTTCGGGCCGGAGAAGTGGTCCGCGGCGATGTTCTGGAACGAGCTGGCCCAGCGGAACTTCTACGTCGTCGCCCACGAGGGCGAGGAGATCGTCGGGTATGCCGGGCTGGCGGTCGTCGACGAGACGGAGAGCTGGGTGCAGAACATCGCCGTGAAGCGGGCGGCGCAGCAGCGCGGCATCGGGCGGCGGCTGCTGGAGACTCTGCTGGAGCGGGCCGGCGACCGGAAGGTGCTGCTGGAGGTGGCCGTGGACAACCGGGCCGCGCAGCAGCTCTACGCCTCGTACGACTTCGAGCCCGTCGGGATCCGGCGGGGCTACTACCAACCGACCAACACGGACGCCCTGGTGATGATGCGCGATGCCTGACGAGCCCCTGGTCCTCGGGATCGAGACCTCCTGCGACGAGACCGGCGTCGGCATCGTGCGCGGGCACACCCTGCTGGCCGACGCGCTGGCGTCCAGTGTGGACCAGCACGCGCGGTTCGGCGGGGTGGTGCCCGAGGTCGCGAGCCGGGCGCACCTCGAGGCGATCGTCCCGACCATGCAGCGGGCGCTCGACGACGCCGGGGTGACGCTGCGGGACATCGACGCGATCGCGGTGACCGCTGGGCCCGGTCTCGCGGGCGCGCTGCTCGTCGGGGTCGCCGCCGCCAAGGGGTACGCCCTTGCCGCGGAGAAGCCGATCTACGGCGTCAACCACCTCGCCGCCCACGTGGCCGTCGACACGCTCGAGCACGGTCCACTGCCCGAGCCGGCCGTGGCGATGCTCGTCTCCGGCGGACACTCCTCGCTGCTGCTCGTCGACGACCTCACCGCCGGCGTCACGCCGCTCGGGGCCACCATCGACGACGCCGCCGGGGAGGCGTTCGACAAGGTCGCGCGGCTGCTGGGGATGGGGTTTCCGGGTGGGCCGGTGATCGACCGTACGGCGCGCGACGGTGATCCGCGGGCGATCGCCTTCCCGCGGGGGTTGACCGCGCCGAAGGATCTCGCCACGCACCGGTTCGACTTCTCGTTCTCGGGGCTGAAGACCGCCGTGGCCCGCTGGGTGGAGGCGCGGGAGCGCAGTGGTGAGCCGGTGCCGGTCGCGGACGTGGCCGCGAGCTTCCAGGACGCGGTCTGTGACGTGCTCACCGCCAAGGCGCTGGACGCGTGCCGGGAGCACGGCGTCGAGACGCTGGTCATCGGCGGCGGGGTGGCGGCCAACTCGCGGCTGCGGCTGCTGGCCGAGGAGCGGGCGGCGAAGGCGGGTGTGCGCGTACGGGTGCCGCGGCCGCAGCTGTGCACGGACAACGGGGCGATGGTGGCCGCTCTCGGCTCGCATCTCGTCGCGGCCGGTGTCGCGCCGAGTCCTCTCGATCTGCCGGCCGATTCCGCGATGTCATTGACCTCGATCGCTGTGGCGGGGTAGGAAGCCAGCATGATCGCACGCATGTGGGAGGTACGCGCCTCGCGCGGCGGCTTCGACGAGCTGCTGAGCTGGGTGTGTGACCGGGCGCTGCCCGAGCTCGAGGTGCTGCCCTCGCACGTGTCGAGCGAGGTGTATTCCTCCACGGATCTGCGCATTGTGGTCATTACGCGGTGGCGGAACAGTCCCGCTTCCCTTCCCGCGCCTCCGGAAAACCTCGTCGCCCGGTCTCCGCACGTGTGGGATTTCACGCCGGTCGACAGATAACGCGCTGGATCGTGACGGCGCCGTTACGTAACGTCGAAGGGCGATGCGTGATCTGCCCCCCGCCGATCCCGGCTCTCCCGATCACCGGTCCGCCACCCGCTACCTGGGGTGGCTCGCCCGGCGCACGGCGGTATCCGTCGGCGCCGCGATCTTCTTCGCGGTCGTGTGGATGGTCTGTCAGGCGTTCGTGCCCGCGGTCATCGGCAAGGCGATCGATGCCGGGCTGATCCATCACAACGGCCGTGAGCTGCTGCTCTGGAGCACGGTGCTGCTCGGCGTCGGCCTCGTGCAGATCGGGGCCGGGCTGCTGCGGCACCGCCGGGCCGTCTACAACTGGCTGGCGGCCGCGTACCGGACCGTGCAGGTCGCCGTCCGGCAGGCCGGCCGGCTCGGGGTCGCGTTGCCGCGCCGGCTGGATGCGGGCGAGGTCGTCGCCATCGGTACGGCGGACATCACGCACATCGGCAACGCGATCGACATCACCGCCCGTGGCGTCGGATCGATCGTCGCGGTCGTGACCGTCTCCACGATCCTGCTCGTCACGTCGGTGCCGCTGGGGCTCGTGGTGGTGCTCGGGATCCCGCTGCTGATGGCGGTCGTGGGCCTGCTCATCCGGCCGCTGCACCGCCGCCAGCAGGCGTACAGGGAACAGCAGGGCCGGCTCACCGGCCGGGCCACCGACCTGGTCGGCGGGCTGCGGGTGCTGCGCGGGGTGGGCGGCGAGCCGGTCGTGTCGCAGCGCTACCGCCGCGAGTCGCAGACGCTGCGGGCCGCCGGGCTGCACGTCGCCCGGGTCGAGGCGCTGCTCGACGCGGCGCAGGTGCTGCTGCCCGGCATCTTCCTGGTGCTGGTCACGTGGCTGGGCGCGCGCTTCGCGATCTCCGGCCGGATCACGGTGGGGCAGCTGGTCTCCTTCTACGGGTACGCCGCCTTCCTCGTCTCCCCGCTGCGCCAGCTCACCGAGACCATCGACAAGATCACTCGAGGGCACGTGTCCGGCCGCCGGGTCGTGTCGATGCTGCGGGTGCGGACGGACCTGCGCGAGCCGGTCCGCCCGGCCCGGGTGCCCGAGCGTGGCGACCTGGTCGACCCGGTGTCCGGAGTGGTCGTGCGGCCGGGGCTGGTCACCGCCATCGCCGCCGCCCTGCCCGCGGACGCGGCCGCCATCGCGGACCGGCTGGGGCACTACACCGCTGCGGGCGCCGGGACGACGCTTGCCGGCGTACCGTTGGAAGATCTTGAGGTGGAAGCCGTGCGGGAGCGGATCCTCGTCGCGGACAACGACGCCCGCCTGTTCTCCGGGCCGTTGCGCGACGACCTCGACCCGCTGGGCACGGGGCGGGCACCGGCCGCCCTCGCCGCCGCCTCCGCGACCGACGTGGTCGAGGCCGTCCCCGGCGGCCTGGACAGCGAGGTCGCCGAGCGGGGCCGCAGCTTCTCCGGCGGTCAGCAGCAGCGCCTGCGGCTGGCCCGGGCGCTGGTCGCCGACCCGGAGATCCTCGTGCTGGTCGAGCCGACCAGCGCGGTCGACGCGCACACCGAGGCCCGGATCGCCGGCCGGCTCGCGGCGGCGCGGCACGGCCGCACGACCGTCGTCTGTTCGACCAGCCCGCTGGTGCTGGACCGCGCCGACCACGTCCTCTACGTCGAGGACGGTGTGGTGGTCGCCGAGGGAACCCATCGCGAGCTGCTGGACGGCAGCTTCGCCTATGCGAGGACGGTGCTGCGCGAGTGAGCAACGCGCTCCCGGTGGCGGACACCCGCCAGGTGCGCCGGTACGCCCGCGACCTGTTCCGCCGGCATCCGCGCGCCCTCCTCACGACCGTAGCCCTGCACGCGCTGGCCGCCATGGCCGGTCTCCTGGGGCCGCGGCTGCTCGGCGACCTGGTCGAGTCGATCCAGCACGACGCCGGGGTGCGCACCGTGGACCGGATCGCCGCCACCATCGCCGTGTTCGTGGTCGTGCAGGCGGTGCTGGTGCGGTTCGCGTACCTGGCGTCGGCGCGGCTCGGTGAGCAGGTGCTGGCCGAGCTGCGGGAGGAGTTCGTCGACCGGGTGCTGACCATTCCGCTGTCGACGGTCGAGCGCGCCGGCACGGGTGATCTGCTCACGCGTACCTCCCGGGACGTCGACGCGCTGTCGCGGTGCCTGCGCTTCGCGGTGCCCGAGACGGTGATCGCGCTGATCACCGCGTCGCTCGCGGTCGGCGCCCTGGTGCTGGTCAGTCCGCTGCTCGCGGTGCCGTTGCTCATCGCCGTGCCGATCCTCACCGTGTCGACGCGGTGGTACCTGCGGCGGGCGGCCGGCGGCTATCTGCGGCAGAACGCCGCGTACTCGCAGGTCACCGACGGTCTCGCGGAGACGGTCGAGGGGGCTCGGACGGTGGACGCGCTGCGCCGGCAGCGGCAGCGCATCCGGCGTACGGACGCCGACCTGCGGCGGTCCTGGCAAGCCGAGCGGTACACGCTGTTCCTGCGTACGGTGTGGATGCCGTCGATCGAGGTGGGCTACGTGCTGCCGGTGGTCGGCACGCTGCTGCTCGGCGGCTGGTTCTACCTGCACGGCTGGGTCGACCTCGGCCAGGTCACCGCGGCGGTGCTCTACACGCAGCTGCTGGTCGACCCGATCGACCGCTTCCTCGGCTGGCTCGACGAACTGCAGGTGGGTGCCGCGTCCCTGGCCCGCCTGCTGGGCGTCTCGTTCGGCGCCGCCGCGTCCTCGGACGTGACCCCGCGCGGTGCGGAGATCGTCGCGAAGGACGTGCGGTTCTCCTACGTCGAGGGCCGCGAGGTGCTGCACGGCATCAACCTGACGATCGCCCCGGGGGAGCGCCTGGCGATCGTCGGCCCGTCCGGCGCGGGCAAGTCCACGCTGGGGCGCCTGCTCGCCGGGGTGCACGCGCCGGGCGCCGGGTCGATCACCGTCGGCGGCGCCGCGCTGACGAGCCTGCCGCTGGACCGGCTGCGCACCGAGGTCGCCCTGGTGAGCCAGGAACACCACGTCTTCATGGGTACGCTGCGCGACAACGTCGCCATGGTGCGGCCCGGCTCCTCGGCGGCGCACGTCCGCGAGGCGCTGGCCGCGGTGAACGCCCTGAAGTGGGCGGACGAGCTGCCCGACGGCCTCGACACGGTCGTGGGAGCGGGCGGGGTGAGCCTGTCGGCGGCCCAGGCGCAGCAGGTCGCGCTCGCCCGGCTGGTGCTCGCGGACCCGCACACGCTGGTGCTCGACGAGGCCACCGCGATGCTGGACCCGCGGGCCGCCCGGGATCTCGAGCAGTCGCTGGCCGCGGTGCTGCGGGGCCGGACGGTCGTCGCGATCGCGCACCGGCTGTTCTCGGCGCACGACGCGGACCGGGTGGCGGTGGTGGAGGAGGGGCGGATCACCGAGCTGGGCTCGCACGACGAGCTGGTGGCCGCGGGTGGCTCGTACGCGGCGCTGTGGGCCTCCTGGCACGGCACCCCGCCGGTCGGTTCTAGCGCAGGGCCAGGAACACACCCAGCAGAACAAGGGTGACCAGGGCGATCGCGAGCAGCAGCAGGAACTCCCGCCGCTGCCGCTCCTCGGGCTGCTCGGCGGGCAGGTCGCTGACCACGGCGGCCAGCTCGTCCAGGGTCCGGGCGTCGGCGGCCACGCCCACCCGCTGGGCGAACTCGTCGAGGGTCAGCCGCCCGGCGCCGGTGTGCCGCTCCAGGGCGGCGACGATCCGCTGCCGGTCCTCGTCGGAAGCGCGCATGCGGGCACTCTAGCTCGGGGAGCCCAGCAGCGGGTCTTCCAGGAGGCGTTCGAAGGCGAGCTCGGCCGCGCCGATCAGGGCGGCGTCGGTGCCCAGCTCCGGGGTGCGCAGCCGGATGTTCTCCCGGCACGCGGGCAGGGCCACCTCCTTGAGCCGGGAGCGGATCTGGGCCGCCGCCACGAGGTACACGTCGCGCAGCGTGCCGCCGAAGATGACCGCCTCCGGGTTGAAGATGTTGACCAGGTTGCCGACGCCGAGGCCGATCCACTCGCCGACGTGGCGGACCGCCTGCTGCGCCACCCAGTCGCCGCGCATCGCCGCCTCGACCACGCCCAGCACCGCCTCGCGGCCGCTGCGGTCCTCCCGGCCGGCCAGCTTGAGCAGCGGGTACTCGCCGATCTCGGTCTCCCAGCAGCCGCGGGAGCCGCAGCTGCACGGCCGGCCGTACGGGTTGACCACCATGTGGCCGACCTCGCCGCCGTAGCCGCCGTGGCCGGTGATGCGGCGGCCGCCGGCGATGATGCCCGCGCCGACGCCGACGTCGCCGTACAGGTAGATCACGTTGTCCCGGCCGGCCGCCGCGCCGCGGCTGTGCTCGACCAGCGCGGAGACGTCGGCGATGTTGCCGACGATCATCGGTCCGACGTCGCCGATCTCGTCGACCAGCGCCTCGCCGACCGGCTCCTCGACCCAGCCGATGGTCGGGGCCAGGCGCACCATGCCGTCGGCGCGGCGCACCATGCCGGCGATGGCCAGCCCGGCGCCGACGTAGCGGGCGTCGTCCGGCACGTGCGTCCGCATCTCGTGGATGAACCCGGCCAGCGGCTGCACCGCGTCGACGACCTGCATGCCCCGGGGGCGGGGGGCCTCGCGCCGGTCGAGGATGGTGCCGCCCAGGCCGACCCGTGCGGCGCGCAGGCGGTCCACCTCGATGTTGAGCGCGTACGCGTAGACCTTGGACGACTCGGGCCGGACGACCAGTGACGGTCGTCCGGCCCGGCCGGTCTCTCGTTGTCCCTTCTCGGTCACCAGTCCCGCGGCGGTGAGGTCCGCGGTCAGGGCGCCGATGGTGCTGCGGTTGAGGCCCAGCTTGGTGGTGAGCTCGGCCCGGGACGTAGCCCCATGAATGTGTACGTATCGGAGCAACGTGCCCAGGTTGTGCCGGCGTACCTCCTCCTGGCTGGGCCCGGCCCTCATCGGTTTCCGGTGGCGGCCGCCCTGCGGCGCGAGAGCGCGTCGACGCTGGCGGCGAGCAGCAGGATCAGGCCCGTGACCACGAACTTGGTGCCGGCGCTGTAGCCCATCAGGCCCATGCCGTTGTCGATGACCGCGATGACCGCGCCACCGATGACCGCGTCGAGCACCCGGCCCTTGCCGCCGAAGAGGCTCGTGCCGCCGATGACCGCCGCGCCCACGGCGTACAGCAGGACGTTGCTGCCGCCGGAGTTCGGGTCGACGGAGTTGGCGCGGCTCGCCGCGATGATGCCGCCGATCGAGGCCATGAACGAGCCGATGACGAACACCGAGATGCGGATCCGGTCGACCGGGATACCGGCGCGGCGCGCGGCCTCCTTGTTGCCGCCCACGGCGTAGACGTGCCGGCCGTACGTGGTCCGGGCCAGCACGAAGGTCCACACGACGAGCACCACGGCGATGATCGGGGCGACGATCGGTACGCCCTTCACCGAGATGATCAGCGGGTTGATGCTGCGCTCCTGGGTCAGTACGGCGACCGCCGCGAGCAGCAGCACGGCCAGCGCGGCGATCCGTGCGAGCACGATACCCATCGGGTCGGTGACCAGCCCACGGGCGGCCCGGCCCCGGACCCGCAGGAACTGCACCGCGGCGTACGCGATGATGGCGGCGACGGCGAGCGCCCAGCTGACCCCGACCGACATGTTGTTGTTGGCCAGGGAAAGCACGAACTCGTCGCGGATGGAGACGTTCTTGCCGCCTTCGAGCAGCATCAACAGGATGCCCTGGAATGCCAGGAAGGCCGCCAGCGTGACGACGAACGACGGGATGCCGATCTTCGACACCAGGAAGCCCAGCACGAAGCCGATCACCAGGCCGGTCAGGAGGGCGACCGGGATGGCCGCGTACCAGTTCCAGCCGTGCTTGGTGAGCAGGATGGCCATGACCGCGCCGCAGACGCCGCTGGTGAAGCCGGCGGAGAGGTCGATCTCGCCGAGCAGCAGGACGAAGACCAGGCCCATCGCGATGAAGATGACGGCCGCGCCCTGGGCGAACAGGTTGGCGAAGTTCACGGCGCTGAAGAAGGTCGGCCGGGCCACGCCGAAGATGAGGCAGAGGACGATCAGCCCGAGGATCGCAGGCAGGCTGCCGATGTCGCCGCCGCGGATCCGGCCCCAGTAGTCGTGCAGGTGACTGGCGACCGTGGGCTTGACGACCGTGACGCCGCCAACGGTGGTGGTCGTGGTTGTCATGCGTCGGCTCCCGGAGGCGTGATGTCGACGAAACCGGCGGCGGCCGGCTTCTCGGGCGGCAGGCCGAGGTTTCCGCTGCGGCCGGAGGTGATGAGTTCGACGACCTGGGAGTGGGTGACGTCGCTGGTCTTCACCTGGGCCGCCATGCGGCCGAGGTAGAGGGCGGCGATCCGGTCGGAGACGGCGAAGACGTCGTTCATGTTGTGCGAGATGAGGACGACGCCGAGGCCGTTGTCGGCGAGCCGGCGCACGAGCTCGAGGACCTGCGCCGTCTGGGCGACGCCGAGGGCCGCGGTGGGCTCGTCGAGGATCACCACCCGGCTGTTCCAGAGCACCGCCTTGGCGATGGCGACGGTCTGGCGCTGGCCGCCGGAGAGGCTGGCGACGAGCTGGCGCAGGCTCTTGACGGTGCGGACGGACAGGCTGGCGAGGGTGTCGCCGGCCATCTGCTCCATGGTCGGCTCGTCCAGGACCAGGCCCCGGACCTTCTCCCGGCCGAGGAACATGTTCTGGACGATGTCCAGGTTGTCGCAGAGGGCGAGGTCCTGGTAGACGACCTCGATGCCCAGGGTGGCGGCGTCGCGGGGGCTGTTGATGGCGACTTGGTTGCCGTCGAAGGTCACCGTGCCCGCGTCGATGGTGTAGATGCCACTGATGCACTTGACCAGGGTCGACTTGCCGGCGCCGTTGTCGCCGACGAGCGCGGTGACCTCGCCGGGATAGACGCTCAGTCCGACGTCGTGCAGGACCTGGACGGGACCGAAGCTCTTGTCGATCCCGCGCAGCTCCAGTAAAGGTGTCGCGGCCACGGATGGTTCTCCTTCTCGAATGCGGCGCCGCCCACGCCCGGAAGGCGTGGGCGGCGTCGTGCTTCAGCTTTGTTCCGCGGTCAGCTCACGCCGTTGTCGGTGCAGAGCTTGGCGAAGTCGCCCGTGCACAGCTGGTCCTTGGACACGAAGCCGTCGGCCACGACGTCCTTGACGTTCTCCTTGAAGATCGCCTTCGGGGTGAGCAGCACGGACTGTACGTCCTTGCCCGACTCCGGGTCCTTGACGCTCTGGGAGACCGACTTCTGCTCGCCCTTGGCGAGCGAGATGGCGAGGTCGGCGGCCGCGTCGGCTTCCTGCTTGATCGCCTTGTAGACGGTCATGCACTGGTCGCCGGCGAGCACGTTCTGCAGGCCCTGCACGGTTGCGTCCTGGCCGGTGACCGGGACCTTGCCGTTCAGCTTGTTCTTCTTGAGCACGGAGATGGCGGCGTTGCCCAGTCCGTCGTTGGCGGCGAGCACGCCCTTGATGTTCTTGTTCTCGGTCAGCATCTGCTCGAAGATCGTGCCGGCCTGCGCGTTGTCCCAGTCCGGAACCGACTGGTCCGGACCCTTCACGTAGTCACCGGAGTCGTACTTCGGCTTCAGCACCGAGTCGTAACCCTCCTTGAAGAGGGTCGCGTTGTTGTCCGTCGGCGAACCGTTGAGCTCGGCGACCACCGGCTTGGTGGCCTTCATGTCGGTCAGGCACTTGACCAGGCCTTCGCCCTGCAGCTTGCCGACCGCCACGTTGTCGAACGACACGTAGTACTTGGCGCCGCCGTTGAGGGTCAGACGGTCGTAGTCGATCGTCGCGATACCCGCCGACGCCGCCTTGTCGAGGACCGCCTTACCCGTACCGGAGTCCAGGTTGACGATCATGAGGACCTTGACGCCGCTCGAGATCATGCCGTCGGCGATGGTCTGGAACTGGCTCTTGTCACCCTGGGCGTTCTGGATGTCGGCCTGAACGCCGGCCGCGTCGAACGCCGCCTTCAGGAACTTCGGGTCGTCGGAGGCCCACCGCTGCGAGCTCGCGGTGTCGGGCAGGATCACGCCGATCTTCCCCACGGACGAACCGGTGGTGCCGCCGCTACCCGTCTCGGTGCCCTTGTCGCCGCCGCACGCGGCCATGCTGCCGCTGGCCAGCAGACCCGCCGCGGCAAGAGCGAACATTCCCTTACGCATTACTCGTGTCCTCTCGGATCAATCCGGATCTTGCCTCGGATTCCTCGCGCGCGCAGCGGGGATTGCCGCTCCTGTCAAGTTTGTTGTGTCGGGCAACGTATTCCCGTGGCGCGGTGCAGCACAACCGCATGGCGTACTCCACAACGTGACGCTAGGTCACTTGGCGATCCGAAATCGGCGGTTCTCCGGAGAAAGATCCGGTTTGACCGTAACGGTGTCGTAACGAGACCGGATTTATGTCCGGATCCGTGCCGTCGTGGCCCCCGTCAGCCGGATCAGGTCGGCCGGCGCCAGCGACACCTGCAGCCCCCGGCGACCGGCCGAGACGTACATCCGCTCCAGCTCCGTCGCCGAGTCGTCGATCACGGTCGGCAGGCGCTTGCGCTGACCGAGCGGGCTGATGCCGCCGCGGACGTACCCGCTGCTGCGCTCGGCGGCGGCCCGGTCGGCGAGCGTCGCCCGCTTCCCGCCGGCCGCTGCGGCCAGCGCCTTCAGATCAAGATCCCCGGTCACCGGTACGACCGCAGTCGTCAGCGCGCCGTCCACCTCGGCGATCAACGTCTTGAACAGCGACTCCGGCGGTACGCCCAGCGCCTCGGCCACGAGCGCGCCGTAGTTGGGGGCGTCCGGCGAGACGTCGTACGGGTGCAGCTCGTGCGCCACCTTCTCCGCGGACAGCAGTACGGTCGCCGGCGTACCGGCCGCCTTCTTAGCCACGATCAGCGAGGTTAACGGCACAGCACGACGGTCGGCGCGCCCGCCACCCGGGTCAGCACGATCGACACCGATCCACTGCCCCGCAGGCGCAGGTCGCGCCGGAGCTTCTCCACCTCCAGGGCCGACCCGCGCTTGCGGATCTCGGCGCGGCCCACTCCTCGTTCCCGCAGCGTCGAGCGCAGCCGCTTCAGGGAGAACGGCAGCACGTCGGTGACCTCCAGGCGGCGGGCGAACGGCGTGTCCACGGGCTCGTCGGTGTAGACGTACGCGATCTCCGGGTCGGCGAGCCGGCCACCGATTCCGGCCGCGAACTCGGCGACCAGGTGCGAGCGGACCACCGCCGGGTCCGGGTCGTACAGGAAACGGCCGACAGTCCCCACCGGCGCCGCTTCGACTCCGGAACCGTGCAGCGTCACGCCCGACGGCAATAGAGTCGCGCGTCGCGCAAATTCCGCGAGGGGTCCGCACCAGAACGCCGCCTCCACCAGCTCGCCGCCGACGCTCACCCACTCGCCCTCGGCGCCCGGTGGCAGCAGGGCGTGGTCGATGCCGGGCGCCAGCTTGAGCACCGTCCGCGGCACCCGGGCAGGCAGGGCCGCGATGAAGTCCCACGGCGGCGACCAGGCCTGCGGATCCATGACCCGCCCGCGACCCGCCCGGCGGCGCGCCGGGTCGGCGAAGACCGCGTCGAACTTCTCCACCTCGACGCCGGTGGCGTCGGCGCACTCCACGGTCACCAGCTCGGCGAGGCCGGCGGCAGCCGCGTTCGCCTCGGCCACGGCGGCGGTCAGCGGGTCGGCGTCCACCGCGTACACCCGGATGCCGTGACGGGCCGCCGCCAGCGCGTCCGAGCCCAGCCCGCAGCCCAGGTCGGCCAGGGTCTCGACGCCGGCCGCGCGCAGCCGCGCGGCGCGGCGGTCCGCCACCACCGCGCGGGTGGCCTGCTCGAAGCCCGGCCGGGTGAAGAACATCGCCGCCGCGGCCGCGCCGAACTTGCCCTCGGCACGTCGCCGCAGGTCGGTCTGGGTGAGCGCGGCTGCGGCGAGCGGCGCGGCGATGCCGCGGGAACGCAGGGCCGAGGCCGCCGTCAGCGGATCTCCGTCGGCCACCTCGGCCGCGGCGGCGAGGGCCGCGGACCCTTCCGGGGTACGCAGGCAGGCAAGCAGTTCGAGGTCCACGCGGAGTCATTCTGCCGTGTTGGCACTCTCCTTGACGGAGTGCTAGTTCCGGCATAATCTCCGATTAGCACTCTCAACCCGAGGGTGCCAGCGCGCGCCCCGTCCGGGGGAGTGCGCTTGCGCCAGGCGGACCGGCACCCGCGACGACGGCCCCGCCCGGTGGCATGAGGCATGAGATCGGCCGACCCAGGCCGGCGAAACCTGTACCCAGGAGGGTATGCCCGTGACTACCGCGACCAAGGTTGCGATCAAGCCGCTCGAGGACCGGATCGTGGTCCAGGCGAACGAGGCTGAGACGACCACGGCGTCGGGCATCGTGATCCCCGACACCGCCAAGGAGAAGCCGCAGGAGGGCACCGTCCTCGCTGTCGGCCCGGGCCGCATCGACGACAAGGGCAACCGCATCCCGGTTGACGTCAAGGTCGGCGAGACGGTCCTCTACTCGAAGTACGGCGGCACCGAGGTCAAGTACGCCGGCGAGGAGTACCTGGTGCTCTCCGCCCGCGACGTCCTCGCGGTCATCGAGAAGTGACCTACTGACAGTGCTTCCCGCCCTGGCCCGGCACCTCGGGTCAGGGCGGTGGTGCGTGAAGGGACCTACACATGGCGAAGATCCTCAGTTTCTCTGACGACGCCCGGCACCTGCTGGAGCACGGCGTCAACACGCTCGCCGACACGGTCAAGGTCACCCTCGGCCCCCGCGGCCGCAACGTCGTCCTGGACAAGAAGTTCGGCGCGCCCACGATCACCAACGACGGTGTCACCATCGCCAAGGAGATCGAGCTCAAGGACCCGTACGAGAACCTCGGCGCCCAGCTCGTCAAGGAAGTGGCGACCAAGACCAACGACGTCGCCGGCGACGGCACCACCACGGCCACCGTGCTCGCCCAGGCGCTGGTCCGCGAGGGCCTGCGCAACGTGACCGCCGGCGCCAACCCCATCGCCCTCAAGCGGGGCATGGACCAGGCCGCCGAGGCCGTCTCGAAGGCGCTGCTGGCCAAGGCGGTCGAGGTCGGCGACCACAAGTCGGTCGCCAACGTGGCCACCATCTCGGCCCAGGACGCCACCATCGGCGAGCTGATCGCCGAGGCGATGGACCGGGTCGGCCGCGACGGTGTCATCACCGTCGAGGAGGGCTCCGCGCTCAGCACCGAGCTCGTGGTCACCGAAGGTCTGCAGTTCGACAAGGGCTTCATCTCGCCGAACTTCGTGACCGACGCCGAGGCGCAGGAGGCCGTGCTCGAGGACGCGTACATCCTCATCACGACCCAGAAGATCTCCAGCGTCGAGGAGCTGCTGCCGCTGCTGGAGAAGGTGCTCCAGGCCGGCAAGCCGCTGCTCATCATCGCCGAGGACGTCGAGGGCCAGGCCCTGTCGACCCTCGTGGTGAACGCCCTGCGCAAGACCTTCAAGGTCGCCGCGGTGAAGGCCCCCGGCTTCGGGGACCGGCGCAAGGCGATGCTGCAGGACATGGCGATCGCCACCGGCGGCGAGCTCATCGCCCCCGAGCTCGGCTACAAGCTCGACCAGGTCACCGTCGACATGCTGGGCACCGCCCGGCGCGTCGTGGTGGACAAGGAGAACACCACCATCGTCGACGGTGGTGGCAAGAAGTCCGAGATCGAGGACCGCGTCGCGCAGATCCGCAAGGAGATCGAGGCGTCGGACTCCGACTGGGACCGCGAGAAGCTCTCCGAGCGGCTGGCCAAGCTCTCCGGCGGCATCGCCGTGATCCAGGCCGGCGCCGCGACCGAGGTCGAGATGAAGGAGCGCAAGCACCGCATCGAGGACGCCATCGCGGCGACCAAGGCCGCGGTCGAGGAGGGCACCGTGCCCGGCGGCGGCGCCGCCCTGGCACAGGTCGTCTCGTCGCTCGACGGCGACCTGGGCCTCACCGGCGAGGAGGCGATCGGCGTCTCGATCGTCCGCAAGGCGCTGGTGGAGCCGCTGCGCTGGATCGCGCAGAACGCCGGCCACGACGGCTACGTCGTCGTGGGCAAGGTGGCCGAGCTCGGATGGGGCCACGGCCTCGACGCGTCCACGGACGAGTACGTCGACCTCGCCGCCGCCGGCATCATCGACCCGGTCAAGGTGACCCGCAACGCGGTTTCCAACGCCGTGTCGATCGCCGGCCTGCTGCTCACCACGGAGAGCCTCGTGGTGGAGAAGCCGGCCGAGCCGGAGCCCGCTGCCGCCGGCGGCCACGGGCACAGCCACGGTGGCCACGGCCACCAGCACGGCCCGGGTTTCTGACCGGTAGTTTCTGGAAAGGGCGCGTCGCTTCCGCGGCGCGCCCTTTCTCGTGTGTGATGCAGAGTCGGCGGGGAAAGGTGCGCGGATGATCGTCGTCGTGGAGGGACCCACCGCGGCCGGGAAGACGTCCTGGTGCCGCCGGTACGTCGGCAGGTTCGTGCCCGAGGCGGCGGCGACCGGCCGCGAACCGGCGGACGGGGTCGCCGCCGCCCGTCACTGGGTACGGACCGGCGTGCAGCGCTGGTCGGCGGCCCTGGAGCTGGAACGCCAGGACGGGATCGCGTTCTGCGACACCGACCCGGTGAAGCTGCACTACGCGTGGGGGATGGCGGCGCTCGGCCTCGCGCCACGGGCCCAGTTCGACCGCGAGCTGGCGGTCACGCGCGAGGCTTTCCGCAGCAGGCGGCTGGGATTCGCCGACGCGGTTCTCGTGAGCCTTCCTGACGTGGAGACGCTGCGGCAGCGCCGCGACGGTGACGCGACCCGCCGACGACGCAACTTCGCCGCCCATGTGCAGCTGAGGGAGCCGCTGCAGCAGTGGTACGCCACCCTCTCCACGTTGTCGCCGGGACGGGTGGTGTGGGACCTGCCCTTCGAGGGCGTGCCGAAGCTGCCGGAACCGCGGACCGACCGGTGTGCGGTCGAGCTGCTGGACTCGCTGGTCGCGGCCTTGCCGCCGCTGCGGACACCCGTCATAACTTCGTAAGAACCATCCGGCCCCTACCCCGGGCAGGATAGATGCCGTGACCTCCTCCACCCACCCGCCTCGCTCATCCACCGTGCGTGCCGGCCTGGCCGGCGTTGCGGCGGCTGCGGTCGCGGTGGGTCTCGCGGAGGTGGTGGCCGCCTTCACCGGTCCGCAGTCGTCCCCGCTGCTGGCGGTCGGCGCGGTCGTCGTGGACACCGTTCCCGGGCCGGTCAAGGACCTCGCCATAGCCGTCTTCGGCACCCACGACAAGACCGCGCTCATCACGGGCACCGTCGTCCTGCTCGCCGGCTATGCCGCCGCGGTGGGCATCCTTGCCCTGCGCTCGTGGCGTCTCGCCCTCGGCGGCGTCGCGCTCTTCACCGCGATCGGCGTCGTCGCCGCGCTGACCCGGCACGACGCCGGGCCCGCCGCGGCCCTGCCCTCCGTTGTCGCCGGGGTCGTCGCGGCCGCCGCGCTGCGCTATCTGGTCGATCGGGCCACGTTCGCCGACCCGGTCGATGACGGTCGGCGCCGCTTCCTCATCGCGGCGGGCGTCGCAGCGGCCGCGGGCGTGGCGGGCGGCGTCGTCGGTCGCTACCTGACCTCGCGCCGCGCGGTCACCGCCGCCCGGAAGGCCGTCGTGCTGCCACAGCCCGCACAGGCGGTTCCCACCGTCCCGCCCGGCGCCCAGGTGGAGGGTGCAACCGCCTACGTCACCTCGACCAGGGACTTCTACCGCATCGACACCTCGCTGTATCCACCCCAGATCGACCCGTCCACCTGGCAGCTGCGCATCCACGGCATGGTCCGCAACCCGCTGACCATCACGTGGGAGCAGCTGCTGCAGCGCCCGATGATCTCCCGGTACGTCACGCTGGCCTGCGTCTCCAACGAGGTGGGCGGCGACCTCATCGGCAACGCGCTGTGGCTCGGCACCCCCGTCCAGGCCCTCCTCGACGAGGCCCAGCCGCTGCCGGAGGCGGATCAGGTGGTGTCCCGCTCGGCCGACGGCTGGACCTGCGGCACCCCGACCTCCGTCCTGCGCGACGGCCGCGACGCCCTCCTCGCCGTCGGCATGAACGGCCGGCCCCTCACCGTGCCCCACGGCTTCCCCGTGCGCATGGTCGTCCCAGGCCTGTACGGCTACGTCTCCGCCTGCAAGTGGATCACCGAGATCGAGCTGACCCGATTCGCGGACTTCGACGCGTACTGGGTCCCCCGAGGCTGGGCGGCCCGAGGGCCCATCAAGACCCAGTCCCGGATCGACACGCCCCGAGACGGCGCCCGCCGAGGACCCGGAACCGTGACGGTCGCCGGCGTGGCCTGGGCCCAGCACCGCGGCATCACCAAGGTGGAGCTCCAGGTCGACGACCAACCCTGGGCCCCGGCAACCCTGGCCCCGGCGGTGTCCGCGGACACGTGGGTCCAGTGGTCCTACCAGTGGCAGGCGCCGCCGGGCGACCACACCCTGCGAGTCCGCGCCACGGACACCGACGGCCAGACCCAAACCAGCACGCCCGCCCCACCCGCCCCGGACGGCGCAACCGGCTGGCACACCGTCCAGCTCACCATCGATTGATCTCGCGACAGGAGGCCGGGCGGCGGCACTGCAAACGTAGGCCTGCTCCGGGGCCGGGTGGCGGCACGTCACGGCGGAAGGCTCAGGGAGCCGTCTCCATGTCCGCGATGCTCGGCTGGGAAGGATCCGCCGGGGGCGAAGGGGGACGCCGGTTCGTGAGCTTCTTGGTGACGAAGATGCCGATGATCGTCCCACTTGCGATGAAGACCGAGGCGCCTTGGGTGGCATGGTCCTGGTCGACGAAGTATTTGGTGAGCCAGACGACCAAGCCGAGAGCTACCAGACCGCAGAAGGAGTTGGCCAGGTGATGGACCCAGTCCATCCGTCGCAGGTGCCGTTCCTTGATCTCCATCTGGTCGAGCACGCGCTGCCCGTAGGCCGGATCGACCTTTGCCCACATGGCGGCCTGCTCCCATGGAGCGAGGCTCTCCCAAGCCTTCTGGCGCTTTGTAGGCATGAACCGACGGTCAGTCGTCGCCGAAGCCCGGCGGAGGGCCGATGCGGTTGAACCCGCGGCGCAGCTGTTCATTGATCTGCCAGGCGGCCAGCCGCTCGTATTCAGCGTCACGGCGTCGCCGGTGAAAACGCCGTTGCGCGACGAGGTGGTTCCACCACCGGCCGAGGCTCATGCCGTCGTGCCTCGACTTGACGGGCCGGTGAACAGACGGCGGTGCGAGCGGATGGCTGAGCGTCGGCATCGGTACTCCGTCTCTCGCGAGAGCAGCGGGGTGTCGCTTCTGCCGCATGAGGTCGGGTGCCGGTGCATGCCCTCTTTGTCGGAGGTGAGCAGCCCGGCTTGAGGTTTCGAAGGCGACGTTACTTCTCGTTGGTTGCGAGGTGAGGGGAGCGGCGGAACTCGTCGGCTTGTTGACGGCAGACAACGTCGACTTTCGGCTGGTATGAGTCATCTACGCAGTTCATGGTGACGAGGGTCGCCTCCTTATCCCTCCGGATCTACGGAACTGTGCAGCCATCCGACAGCGCTGCCGGGGCGATGTGCCAAACCGGCCGCTCGTCAAGCCCGCCGTCTGTGGCTTGTGCCCGCGCTATCCGGACTGCGCCGGCCGCGGCGCCGCGCTGACCAGGCAGGATGCATTATCGGCGGCCCGTGGTGGGGATCCCGGTGAGTGAAACGGGTGTCACGCGAAAGCCGCACTTTTCGTCCGACGTCAAGGGCAAGTTCGCTCATACGGTGGCTTGCATGTTCACCGATGCGGCTGACATGCCGTTACAGACGCCGACGCGGCTCCCCGGTGGGAACCGCGTCGTCAGGTGTGTGGTGGTGCCGCGCCTCGGGCGGCGTCACGCCGCCGGTGCCTGCCGTTGTGCCGGCACCGTGGACTTGTGGGGCCGGCCGAGGCGTGCCTCGAGCCGGGCAAGGTCGACCCGTCCGTGATGCCGATCGGCAAGGTCCTCCCAGCCGACCGCGAGCAGCCGCAGCCGCTCCGCTTCGCTGAAACCTCCCCAGACGCCGTACGGCTCACGGACAGCCAGCGCGTGGGCGGCGCACTCGGCCCGGACCGGGCATGCGCCGCACATCGTCTTGGCCTTCGCCTCCCGGCGATTGCGGGAAGATCCGCGCTCGCCGTCGGGGTGGAAGAACTGGGCGCTGTCGCGCCCCCTGCACAGGCCGAGTCGCTGCCAGTCCCACAGGTCGGCGATGGGCCCGGGCAGTCTGCGAACGTTCGACATCAACACCCTCCTCCCGCGCGGCACCGCGGAGTGTTGTCATGAGGGGCCTGGCTCAGGCCTGCCGCCCGTGTACCCCGGCACACGCCGGATCACACACGACTTGTCGATGTCTTCGTCGGCCGTATCTCACCGGTGCCGAAACCCGTACCGATCTTTCCCATTTTTTCCATCTAAAGCGCGTAATGCTGCGGCCCTCGCGTGATCTCCTCTGAGAGAGAAGGAGGATCACTGTGCGTACCGTCCTCGTGTGCGTCCGTACCCCACTGGCGGCCCAGACCGTCGCGTCCACCGCGGCCCGGCTCGGCATGACCGGGGTGGTTCGGACAGCGGTGAGCGAGACCGAGGCCATGATCCGTCTGGCTGAAAGGCCGGCCGAGGTCGTTCTGGCCGACACCGCCGTGACCCGTCCCGACAGCGTCGGTTTCACCCGGCGCGTCCTCGCCCGCGCCCCGCAGGCGCAGGTCGTCCTCTTCGGCGCGGAAGACCCCCGGGTCGCCGCCGCCACGGTCGCCGCCGGCGCCCGTGGCGTCATCCGCGGCGTCGAGCACGACCTGGTCAGCGTGGTCGCCAAGGCGCTCCTGCTCCTGCTGTTGCCGGTACGCCCGCAGGGCATGCCGATCAACGGCGCGAACGCCCAGCCCGCGGCCGTGGGCGGAGTAGGACGCAACAACAACTCGGCAGCCGCCCGCGGGCTGCACCGTGACGGCATGGCCATGGCCGGCACCCCCAACTCCGCGGGGATCCCGGCCATGGTGCCGAACTCGCCGATGGTTCCCGCCCAGCGCGGGGACGGCTCGGAGATCGACCCGGCGACCGGGCGACCCCTGGTCTGGCCGGGCAACGACGCCCGGGTCGGCGACGGGGCTCCGGCCGGCCGCCGCCTGACGCTCACCGAACGGGAGCTTCAGGTGCTGCGGGGGATGGCCGACGGCAAGAGCAATGCCGAGATCGGCCGGGAGCTGTTCGTGTCCGAGGACACGGTGAAGACCCACGCCCGCCGGCTCTTCCGCAAGCTCGGCGCCCGCGACCGCGCCCACGCGGTGGCGGCCGGCTTCCGCGCCGGCCTGGTGGCCTGAGGGGCCTGACAGGGAAGCGACGGACGGCCGGGCGGGGTGGCCCGGTCACCGCAAGAGGCCCGGACGACGAACGGCGGGTCGCCCCTCGGGGCGGCCCGCCGTCGGCGTCGGCGAAATCTCAGGACGTCGGTTCGTCGTCCGTTCCCTCGGTCAGCGTGTCGTGTACGCCATCCGCATAACCCCGCGCGTACTCCCACGTGACGTAGTGATCGGGATCCGGGTCGTAGGCCGGCTCGTGCACCCGCGGCCGCCCGCTCGACAGCAGATGGCGCAGATTGCCGCGCAGCAGATCCCAGTCGAAGTAGTGCGGTTCGTGGCAGTCCTCGCACTCGATCACCAGGCCGCGGATGCCGGTGGGGCTCAGCAGTGCCTGGTAGATCTCCAGGTCAGACAGGTCCTCCAGCACGTCCTGCCGCTCGGCGTCGGTCAGCGGATCCTGCTCGGCGTCCTCGGTGAGGTCGTCGAGTCCCGCGGCCGGGTCGGCGGGGTCGCCGTTGAACGGGTCGATCGGCTCTTCTTGCACGCTGTATACCGTACCCATCAAGGGGCACTGTGTGCTGGCCCGCACGTGCTGTCCGCCCCGTCGGGTACGCCCTGGCCGATGAGTAGGATGTAACACTCCGCCTCTTCTCTAGGGATGATCTGTGGAAACTGACTCCGCGCGCACGGTTCCCCTCGGCCTGACGTTCGACGACGTCCTGCTCCAGCCCGGCGAATCGGACGTGGTGCCGAGCCGGGTCAACACGATCACACGGCTGACCCGCAACGTGGAGCTGTCCATCCCGTTGCTGTCCGCGGCCATGGACACGGTCACCGAGGCGCGGATGGCGATCGCGATGGCCCGCGAGGGCGGCATCGGCGTGCTGCACCGCAACCTCTCCGCCGAGGACCAGGCCGCCCAGGTCGATCTGGTGAAGCGGTCGGAGTCCGGGATGATCACGCATCCGGTCACGTGCAGCCCGAACGACACGTTGCGCGAGGTCGACGCGCTCTGCGGCAAGTACCGCATCTCCGGTGTGCCGGTGGTCGACGCGGACGGCACGCTCGTCGGTATCGTCACCAACCGTGACATGAGGTTCGTCACCGACGACAGCGCCAAGGTGCGCGACGTCATGACGAAGTCGCCGCTGATCACCGCTCCGGTGGGCGTCTCCAAGGACGACGCGCTGGCGCTGCTGCAGCGGCACAAGGTGGAGAAGCTTCCCCTCGTGGACGACAGTGGCCGGCTGCGCGGACTGATCACCGTCAAGGACTTCACGAAGAGCGAGCAGTTCCCGAACGCGACGAAGGATGCGCAGGGCCGGCTCCGGGTCGCCGCCGCGATCGGCGTGGGCGACGAGTCGTACAAGCGGGCGCGGGGCCTGATCGACGCGGGCGTGGACGTGATCATCGTCGACACGTCGCACGGTCACCAGCGCCAGGTGCTCGACATGATCGCGCGGCTGAAGAAGGACACCGTCACCGACATCGTGGGCGGCAACGTCGCCACGTACGCGGGGGCCAAGGCGATGGTCGAGGCCGGCGCCGACGCGGTGAAGGTCGGTGTCGGTCCCGGCGCGATCTGCACCACCCGGATCGTCGCCGGCGTCGGCGTACCGCAGATCACCGCCGTGATGGAAGCGGCCCGGGCCTGCCGGCCGGCCGGGGTGCCGGTGATCGCGGACGGCGGCATCCAGTATTCCGGCGACATCGCGAAGGCGATCGTGGCCGGCGCCGAGACGGTGATGCTCGGCGGTCTGCTCGCCGGTTCCGAGGAGAGCCCGGGCGACCTGATCTTCGTCAACGGCAAGCAGTTCAAGTCCTACCGTGGCATGGGCTCGCTGGGCGCCATGCAGTCGCGCGGGCAGGCGAAGTCGTATTCCAAGGACCGCTACTTCCAGCACGACGTGCCGGAGGAGAAGCTGGTGCCGGAGGGTGTCGAGGGCCAGGTGCCCTACCGTGGCCCGCTGTCGCGGGTGATGGCGCAACTCGTCGGCGGGCTGCGCCTGTCGATGGGCTACGCCGGCGCGGAGACCATTGCGGACTTGCAGGAGCGCGGTCAGCTCATCAGGATTACCGCTGCGGGTCTCAAGGAGAGCCACCCGCACGACATCCAGATGACCGTCGAGGCCCCGAACTACCACTCCCGGTAACCTCCAACCGCCCCACCCACCGCCCACACAACGAATGAAGGTTGCTGCCATGCGCGACGTGGTGGAGATCGGTCTCGGCAAGACCGCCCAGCGCGGCTACCACCTGGACGACATCGCGATCGTCCCGAGCCGCCGCACCCGGGACGTGGACGACGTGTCCACCGACTGGAAGGTGGATGCGTACCCGTTCCGCATCCCCTGCGTCGCGCATCCGTCGGACGCCACCATGAGCCCCGCGTCGGCGATCGCCCTGGGCCGCCTCGGCGGTCTCGGGGTGCTCAACGCCGAGGGCCTGTGGACCCGCTACGAGGATCCGACCAAGATCCTGGAGGAGCTCGCCTCGCTCGACGAGGAGGCCGACGCGACCAAGCGTCTCCAGGAGGTCTACTCCGAGCCGATCCGCCCCGAGCTGATCGCCGAGCGGGTCAAGACCATCCGTGAGGGCGGCGTCACCGTCGCCGTCCGGGTCTCCCCGCAGCACACCCTGGCGCTCGCCCCGGTGATCCTCGACGCCGGCGTGGACCTGCTGGTCATCCAGGGCACCCTGGTCAGCGCCGAGCACGTGTCCACAACGGACGAGCCGCTCAACCTCAAGGAGTTCATCGCCGACCTCGACCTGCCGGTCATCGTGGGCGGGTGCACGGACTACAAGACCGCACTGCATCTGATGCGTACGGGCGCAGCCGGCGTGATCGTCGGCGTCGGCGCGGACGAGTGGTCCACAACGGACACGGTGCTGGGCATCCGGGTGCCGATGGCGTCCGCGATCGCCGACGCTGCCGCGGCCCGCCGCGACTACCTCGACGAGACCGGCGGGCGCTACGTCCACCTGATCGCGGACGGGGGCATCCAGACGTCCGGTGACATCGCCAAGGCGATCGGCTGCGGTGCCGACGCGGTGATGCTGGGCGAGCCGCTCTCGCTGGCGGAGGGCGCCCCGGCGGGTGGCGCCTGGTGGCACTCGGCGGCCAGCCACCCGAGCCTGCCGCGCGGCGGCTTCTGCATCGCGGGCGAGCCGGACGGCACCCTCGAGGAGATCCTCTACGGGCCCGCCGACCGCCCGGACGGTCAGCTCAACCTCTTCGGCGGACTCAAGCGTGCCATGGCGAAGTGCGGCTACCACGACGTCAAGGAATTCCAGAAGGTCGGCCTCGTCCTCGACAAGTGAGGCGGCCGTCCCCCGTAGGGTCGTGGCTACGGGCACGGGGGGAGTGGCGATGCGGGTGGTGATCGCGGCGGCGGCAGTCGCTGTGCTGATGCTGAGCGGCTGCAGCGACGACAAGGGGCAGCCGCCCACACAGAAGGACAGCTTCGCGCCGGGTGCGGACGGTGCCGGTGACCCGTACTTCCCGACGTACGGCAACGGTGGCTACGACGTCGCCGGGTACGACCTGAAGCTGCGGTACGACCCGGCGAGCGGGAAGCTCGCCGGCAGCGCGACCGTGACGGCGACCGCGACGCAGGATCTGTCCAGCCTCAACTTCGACCTGGCCCACCTCGCCGCCGGCAAGGTCACCGTGGACGGGCAGGCCGCCACCGGCCGGGCGGAGAAGAACGAGCTGGTCGTCACCCCCGCCGCCGGCATCGCGAAGGGCAAGGCGTTCACCGTCGTGGTCGAGTATTCCGGCGTACCGGAGGCGCTGAACAACGACGCGCTCGGCGTCGGCGGCTGGCTGCGCACCGACGGCGGGGGCTTCGCGCTGGGCCAGCCGGAGTCCGCGAGCACCTGGTTCCCGGTCAACGACCATCCGAAGGACAAGGCGACCTTCAAGCTGGCGATGACGGTCCCCGAGGGCGTCGAGGCGATCAGCAACGGGGTGCCGGGGGAGCGCGCGACGGCCGGCGGCTGGACAACGTGGCGCTGGAGCGAGCAGAAGCCGATGGCCAGCTATCTGGCCACAGTGGTCATCGGCCAGTACCGCATCACGAGCAGCACCCACGCCGGCAAGCCGATGATCATCGCGATTCCCGAGTCGCTGCCCGCGAACGGTCCCGCTGCCCGGTCCCTGGCCCGGACCGGCGAGATCGCCGACTTCCTGGCCACGCAGTTCGGACCGTATCCGTTCGACGCGTACGGCGGGGTGGTGATCGACGACGCCCGGGTCGGGTACGCGCTGGAGACCCAGTCCCGCCCGGTCTACGGCAACGTCTTCTTCCGCACCAGCCGCAACCCCACGGTCGTCGCGCACGAGCTGGCCCACCAGTGGTACGGCGACAGCGTGGCCCTCGAGCGCTGGCAGGACATCTGGCTGAACGAGGGCTTCGCCACGTACGCGGAATGGCTCTGGCAGGAACACACCGGTGAGCGGACCGCCCAGCAGGCGTTCGACCGGGCCTACCGGGGTTTCGACTGGCAGGTGCCGACCGGCGACCCGGGCGCGGACCGGATCTTCGGCGAGGCCGTCTACCAGCGCGGTGCGATGGTGGTGCACGCCCTGCGCAGGACGATCGGCGACGAGGCGTTCTTCGCCTTGCTGAAGAAGTTCCCGGCAGACCACCGCGACGGCAACGCCACCACCGACGATCTGATCACGGCGGCCGAGCAGGTCTCCGGTAAGGATCTCGGCGACTTCTTCCAGACCTGGCTGTTCAGCACGACCGCCCCGCCGCAACCCTGAGGTGTGTGATCGCGGCCGCCGCGACCAGCACCAGGAGGCCGACGCCGATCCCGGTCGGTACCAGGCCCGCGGGGAGTCGGCTGCTGAGACTGTCCACGATGTACGCTCCCGCACCGCTGTCGTACGACAGGACCTGGTACATGCCGTCGTAGAGGGCGACCGCGGGACCGGCCGCCGCGGCGAGCGCTGTCGCCCCCAGCAGGGCGACCATCCGCCGGGTGGCCAGGCGGCCGTGCCGGATCCGGTCGGCGAGGGCGGCCGTGATGAGCCAGCCGGTGAGCAGGCCGGCCAGCAGCCCGGCGATCGTCAGGGGGCGCACGGCCGCGGGCTCGACCGCCCACAGGCCCACTCGTGCGTCGGTCTGGTCGTCGTCCCCGCCGATCGTGGTCCAGCTGTCGCCCTCCAGCGACAGCCCGTCCTTCTCGGCGGCGAACCCGATGCGCTTCAGGGGAGTCCATGCGCCGAAGGGGTCGTCGGCGGTTCCGGCGGTGACTGCACCGGTCTCCTCGGCGAACCTGGTGATACGCCAGCCGTCGGAGGTCAAGGCGGCTCGGAGGCGCTCTGCGGAGTAGGGCGTCGCAACGGTCGTCCGCAGGGCCGTGCTCGGGCCCTTCATCGCCGTCTGCGAGGGGTAGGCCGCGACCCTGGAGGGGTCGGTGCCGGCCGCGGCTGCGGCGAGGGCGCGCAGGTCGCCGTCGGAGGGCAGGGGTGTGGCCGTCCGCCATCCCAGCCAGGTGCCGCCGGCGGTGCCCAGCGCGCCGACCGCGATCGCGGTGAGCACGGCCGCGAGGACGGCGAACGGCCGCCGGGCGGGCAGCCGGAACCGCTGCCGGATGCCGCACAGCACCAGATGCAGCATCTGGGCCCTGGCGGGCCGGCCATCCCCGGACTCTGCCATCTCGAGCAGCGTCGTGACGATCTCCACGCCGTGCCGGCGGCGGTAGGGGCCGGGGTACGCCCACATCAGCCGGCGGTACCGTCGCGCGTCCCCGGCGGTCACCGCGTCGCTCCCAGGATCTCCTGCATGGCCGGAGACACTACGTCCGCTGACATATAACGTCAACCGTAGTATCGAGCCGGCTACTTGCTGATCAGGTCCGGGTGCTTCGCGAGGTACGAGGCCGGGTCGCCCGTCGCCACCGCCTTGAGGAACGCCCGCCCGCTCGCGTCGAGCTGCTCGCCGATGTACCCGCCGTTGAAGACGGATCGGCCGGGCAGGCTCACCGAGGTCAGCTGCGACGGCCTCAGCTCGCGCAGCGCGTACGCGTACTCGAGCGGCGTGCGCTCCCCGGAGAAGACCAGGGTGTCGCCCAGCGCCGTGAGCACCGACTCGAGCTTGCTCCGGTCGGTCGCCAGACCGGCGTCCTCCGCCTTGGTGAGCAGGGCCTTGACGAGCTGCCGCTGGTGCCGCTGCCGGGTGTAGTCGCCGCCTGCGGTGTAGCGCTGCCGCGCGTAGTCGATCGCCTGCCAGCCGACCAGCCGCCGGGTGCCGGGAAGGTAGGTGGCCTGCGGTCCCACATAGCCGCCGCCACCCGGGCGCAGGGTGCGGGCGGTCCCGTCGGGGCGGCGGTGCTGGGACACCACCTTCTGGTCGATCGTCATGGTGACGCCGCCGAGGGCGTCGGTCAGCTTGCTGAGGCCGTTGAACGTGAGGATCGCGCCGGCGTCGAACTTCTCGATGCCGGTGTACCGGGAGATCGTCCGGGCCAGCAGCTCGTACCCCTGCGCGACGTTCGCTTTGTCCGTTCCGGGGACCTTCGCGCCGTAGCTCATCGCCTCGGTGAGCTTGTGCCGGCCGCCGCGGTAGCCGTTGCGCGCGAACGCGGGAACGTCGACCCGCAGGTCGCGCGGCAGCGAGTACAGATAGCCGCTCCGCAGGTCCGCGCCGACGTGCAGCAGCATGATGGCGTCGGCGTGCGGCTGCCAGTCCGGGATGCTGATGCGGGTGTCGACGCCGATCAGCAACAGGTCCAACGGGCCGGTGATGTCGGCGCCGGCCGGCGGGGCCGTGCTGGCCGACGGGGCGGCCGCGCTCGGTGCGGGAGTGCTCGGCGCCGGGGCCGCCGTGGGCTCGCCGGAGTCGCTGCGGAGGGTGAGAACGAACCCGGTTCCGGCCGCCAGGAGCACCGCCACGGCGGCCACGATGATCCACACGCCCCGTTTAGTCCGCATGTTGGAACAGTAGGCGACGGTAACGAGCTGCTCAATGACGCAGGGTTCTCGTCTTTTGGAACGGGGCATGGACAAAAACAAGATCGCCCGTACGCTGACCGGCGCGATTCGCCGAGGCGGCGGTCGATCCACGGGGAGGCATGTCCTACATGAAGCTCGTCTCACGACGCGTCGTCGTCGGAGCGCTCTCGGCCACGGTCGTCGCCGCGACCGCCGGAGTGTCGACCTGGGCCCTCGCAGAGGAGGCGCCGGCCGAGCCCGTCCGGCTCGTCGTCGGCCTCAAGGCCGACGCGGACACCGAGGCCCCGCTGCGCACCGTCTCGACGATGGGCGTCCGCTCGGTCGACGCCTCGGGCCCGGCCCAGCACGCCATGTCGGAGCTGCGCGCGCGGACCCTCGAGGTCTCGCCGGGGCGCAAGGACCGGGTGATCGCCGCGCTGCAGAGCGACCCCAACGTCAAGTACGTGCAGGTCGACCACGTGCGCAAGGCGTACGACCTGACGCCGGACGACCCGTTCTACACCGAGGGTCACCAGCCCGAGGTCGACCAGGTCAAGCTCCCGGCCGCGTGGGAGACCACGACCGGCGCCGCGAGCGTCAAGATCGCCGTCCTCGACACCGGTGTGGCCAAGACCGGCGACCTGACCGGCGCCGTTCTCGCCGGCTACAACTACGTCAGCAACAACACCAACACCGCCGACGACTACGGCCACGGCACCACGGTCGCCTCGCTCGTCGCCGGCCGCGGCAACAACGGCCAAGGCATGGCGGGCGGCTGCTGGAGCTGCGCGATCATCCCGGTCAAGGTGCTGGACAAGAACGGCGGCGGCTACGACAGCAACATCGCCAAGGGCATCGTGTACGCGACGAACGCCGGCGCGAAGATCATCAACATGTCGCTGGGCGGCACCGCCTCCAGCAAGGTCCTCGCCGACGCGGTCTCGTACGCGAACCTGAAGGGCGTCCTCGTCGTCGCGGCGGCCGGCAACGCGGGCCGCACGTCGCAGGCGACCACGAAGCAGTACCCGGCGGCGTACCCGGACGTGGTCGCCGTGGGTGCCACCGCTCGCGAGTCGGACGCGCGTGCCGACTTCTCCAGCTACAACAAGAGCGGCGACAGCTGGGTCGACATGGCAGCCCCCGGCATCGTGTCCGGTATGGACCGTTTCGGCAACTACCACACCGGCGAGGCCGGGACGTCGTTCGCGGCGCCCATGGTCGCCGGGGCGGCAGGCCTCATCAAGACGGTCCACCCGTCGTACACCGGCTGGTCGCTGCAGCGCGCGCTGCTCACCTCGGCGCGGCCGCTGGCCGGCAACACCGGCTGGACCAAGTACGGCATGCTCGACGCCGCCAAGGCGCTGACCATCGGCACGGACGCCACGCCGCCGACGATCGGCGGAATCTCCAGCCCGGGTGAGAACTGGCGCGTGCGCGGCAAGGTGACCGTCAAGACCACCGGGATCGGCGACGCCTGGTCCGGTGTGCGTAACGTCGACCTGTACGTCGACGGTAAGTACAAGACCCAGGACCGCACCGCGCCGTACGAGCTGGTCTGGGACACCGCGGGCCGCAACGGCAAGGCTGAGCTGGAGCTCCGGGCGTACGACAAGGCCGGTAACCGGACGGTCTTCAAGCGCTCGGTCATCGCCGACAACACCCCGCCCACGGTGAAGATCACCAGCGGGCCGGCGAACGGCGCCAAGGTCTCCGGCACGGTGAAGCTGACCGCGACCGCGTCGGACACCTACGGGCTCCGCCGGGTCGAGATGCTGATCAACGGCAAGGTCAGGCAGACCGACACCACCGCGCCTTACAACTTCAGCTTCAAGGCCTCCAGCTACGCCTCCGGCATGAAGGTCCAGGTCCGGGCGACCGACCTGGCCGGCAACATCAAGTACGACGCCACGCGCACCTACAAGCGCTGAACCACCCCGAGAAGCCCCCGCCGTGCGCTGCCGGCGGGGGCTTCTCGCTACCCGAATGCAACCTGGCCGATCCGGCTTCCGCCAACGGTCGCGCCGACGGTGGGGTCATGCTTCTGCGTTTCGTCACCGTGGGCCTGCTGGCGGGCGGCATCGCCCTGACCGGAGGCGGCGCCGCAGCCGCCGCCGATACGCCGGTCTCGCTCGTCGTCGGCCTGCGCGTGGGCGCCGACCCGGCGAAGGAAGCCCAGGTCGTCGACAAGCTCGAGGACTCCGTCGACGTGGTGGCGAGCGAGTCGCTGACCGGTGCCGTCGCGGTCGACGTACCCGCCGGGCAGGTGGCCGAGGCCGCGGACGCGCTGCGGGCCGACCCGTCGGTCGCGTACGTGGAGCAGGACCACCTCGCCAGCATCGCCGCGACCACGCCCGACGACCCGGCGTACAGCGGGCAGTGGGGTATCACGAAGACGCGCGTCGACGCCGCCTGGGACCGTACCCGCGGACGCGGCGGTGTCGTCGTCGCCGTGGTCGACACCGGGGTGAAGGCCCTGCCGGACCTCTCCGGCCGCCTCCTGGCCGGCTACGACTTCGTCAACGACGACAGCAACGCCACCGACGACAACGGTCACGGCACCATGACCGCGGGCGTCATCGCCGGCTCCGGCAACAACGGCGTCGGGATCGCGGGCATCTGCTGGTACTGCAAGGTCCTGCCGGTGAAGGTGCTGAACGCGAAGGGCATGGGCACCTACAGCGACATCGCCGAGGGCATCCGCTGGGCGGCCGACAAGGGTGCCGACATCATCAACCTCTCGCTCGGCGGTGCCGACGACAGCCGGGTGCTGCGGGACGCCGTCGCGTACGCCGCCGGCAAGGGCGTGGTCGTCCTCGCCGCCGCCGGCAACGAGGGCAGCGCGGCACCGCACTACCCGGCGGCGATCCCGGCGGTCATCGCCGTCGGCGCCTCGACGCCGGGCGACACCCGCTACGAGTGGTCCAACTACGGCAGCAGCTGGGTCGACATCGCCGCGCCGGGCTGCAACCCGGCTCAGGGACTGGACGGCGTCGTCGGCCAGTTCTGCGGCACGTCCTCGGCGACGCCGTTCGCCTCGGGCGTCGCGGCCCTGCTCGCCTCGTCGACCCCCGCGCCGACCAGCGCGGTCATCCGCTCCGCGCTCGTCTCCTCCGCGGACCGGATCGCCGGATCCTGGGTCCCCACGTCGTCCGGCCGGGTCGACGCGGTGGCCGCCCTCGCCTCGCTGCCGGTCGCGGACGACAAGGTGGTGCCGGCCACCTCCTTCCTGACCCCGTCCGGCTCGGCGCTGGTGCGAGGCACCGTCTCGGTGTCCGCCCGCGCCGCCGACGACCAGGGCATCGCGAAGGTCGAGCTCCTCGCCGACGGCGTCGTGGTGGGGATCGACCGGACCGCCCCCTATGCGTTCTCCTGGCGGTCGGCGGGCCGCGGCGGCAACGTGGCGCTGGGCCTACGGGCGTACGACCGCGCCGGCAACGTGGCGACCGCCACGCGCCGGGTCACGGTCGACAACTGGGGCCCGGCCGTGAGGATCACCTCGGCCCGGCTCGGCCAGCTCACCGCCGTGTCCACCGACCGCAACGGCATCCGCCGCATGGAACTGCTGGTCAACGGCAAGGTGGTGCGGAGCTCGGGGGCGTCGCGGCACACGTTCGCGGTCCCGGCGCCGAGGTTCGGCAGGACCATCTCGGTGCGGGTCCGCGCGTACGACCGGGCCGGCAACGTCTCGTACGCCCCCACGCGGACGTGGTCCCGCTGACAGCGGCCGCCCCACCCCCGGAGGTGAGGCCGGGACGCCGGTAAACTCGCCGTCCATGACCGAGCAACGCGAGGGAATCATCAGATACAGCGCACTCGTGCCTCGCGGCGTCGGGGAGCGAAGCGAGGCGACGTCGTGAGCACACCGCGCCCCGTTCTCGTCGTCGACTTCGGCGCCCAGTACGCCCAGCTGATCGCCCGGCGGGTCCGCGAGGCGCGGGTCTACTCGGAGATCGTGCCGCACTCGATGCCGGTCGCCGAGATGCTCGCCAAGAACCCCGCAGCGATCATCCTGTCCGGCGGACCGTCCAGTGTGTACGAGCCCGGCGCCCCGGTGCTCGACCCGGCGCTCTTCGCCAACGAGGTGCCCGTCTTCGGCATCTGTTACGGCTTCCAGGCGATGGCACAGGCGCTCGGTGGCACGGTCGCGCACACCGGCGCGCGTGAGTACGGGCGTACCGTGCTCTCCCCGGCCTCCGAGGCCGGAACCCTGCTCCGGGAGCTGCCCGCCGACCTGCCGGTCTGGATGTCCCACGGTGACTCGGTCACCGAGGCCCCGAGCGGCTTCGCGGTCACGGCGTCGTCGGCCGGCGCGCCCGTGGCGGCGTTCGAGGACCTCGTGTCCCGGCGCGCGGGTGTGCAGTTCCACCCCGAGGTGGCGCACACCCAGCAGGGCCAGGAGATGCTTCAGCGGTTCCTGTACGACATCGCCGGCATCGAGCCCACCTGGACGCCCACGAACATCATCGAGGACCAGGTCGCCGCGATCCGTGAGCAGGTCGGCGACAAGCAGGTCATCTGCGGTCTCTCCGGCGGCGTCGACTCGGCGGTGGCGGCGGCGCTGGTGCACAAGGCCGTCGGCGACCAGCTGACCTGCATCTTCGTCGACCACGGGCTGCTGCGCGCGGGCGAGGCCGAGCAGGTCGAGAAGGACTACGTCGCGGCCACCGGCATCCGCCTCAAGGTGGTCGACGCGTCCGACCAGTTCCTCGGCCACCTCGCCGGCGTCACGGATCCCGAGCAGAAGCGGAAGATCATCGGGCGGGAGTTCATCCGTACGTTCGAAGCGGCCGCCCGGGAGCTCGACGCCGAACGCCACATCGAGTTCCTGGTGCAGGGCACGCTCTACCCCGACGTGGTGGAGTCGGGCGGCGGCACGGGCACGGCCAACATCAAGTCGCATCACAACGTGGGCGGCCTTCCCGAGGACCTGCAGTTCGCCCTCATCGAGCCGCTCCGGACACTCTTCAAGGACGAGGTACGGGCGCTCGGCGCGGAGCTCGGCCTGCCCGAGGAGATCGTCCAGCGCCACCCGTTCCCGGGGCCCGGCCTGGCGATCCGCATCATCGGCGCGGTCGACCGGCACCGCCTCGACGTGCTTCGCGCGGCCGACCTGATCGCCCGCGAGGAGCTGACGGCGGCGGGACTGGACCGCGACGTGTGGCAGTTCCCGGTCGTGCTGCTCGCGGACGTCCGCAGCGTCGGCGTCCAGGGCGACGGCCGCACGTACGGCCACCCGGTGGTGCTGCGGCCGGTCTCCAGCGAGGACGCGATGACCGCGGACTGGTCCCGGCTGCCGTACGACGTCATCGCCAGGATCTCCACCCGGATCACGAACGAGGTGCGCGAGGTGAACCGGGTCGTCCTCGACGTGACCAGCAAGCCGCCGGGCACCATCGAGTGGGAATGATCCCGCAGTCGCATCGCTGGGCCGCAGCCGATCGGGCTGCGGCCCAGCGGCGTTCCCGGGTCTGTCTGCGGTCGGGGGCCGAGGAGCCCGGGCCGGCCGCTGTCATGCGGCCGGCGGCGTGCTTGTCGGTGCGGCCGGGGCCGGGGACCAGTCGGAGGCGGTGGCGGCGTAGGACGGGCCGGCGGGCGGGTGGGCCTGACCCCATGCGGGGTCGGCGGGGTCGCGCCAAGGCGGGACGGCCGGGCCCGGCTCCTCCGGCATGAGGAACCACATGACCGGGTACGCGAGCAGCGCGGTGCCCCAGGTCAGCACGGCGGCGACGGCGAAGCCGACCCGGATGAGCACCGGGTCGACGGAGAGGTAGCGGCCGAGGCCGCTGCAGACGCCCGCCACGATGCGGTCGTCGAGGGGACGGCGGAGTTGCCGGTACGGGGCGACGGTCGGATCAGTCATGTCTCCAGAGTCGGCTTTTCCGCGTCCCGTGGCCTCGGTGAACGCCCGGAGTCCGACCCTGATTCCGGTCCCGGGGTCCCGTCCGGGGCCGTTCACACTCGTCGATGGGTCGAGATTGCTGTGTGTTACATACTTGCTGCGCTCAGTGCGGAGAATGGCCCTGAACTGCGGTTACTGACCGCTATCGCCCTGTCAGGAATCCGACAGTCGTTTCCTGGAGTTAACATAAACCGGGCAAGATGCCGCCCGTGACCCCCGCACTGGAACCGCTCCGCAGGATTGCGGCCTATGCCGTCGCGGCCGATCCCCACGGCCGCGTCCTCCTCGTCCGTGCCTCGACCCGCTCGGGCACCCCCGGCGTGTGGTCGCTGCCCGGCGGCGCCGTCGACCACGGCGAGGACCCGAACCACACCGTCGTCCGCGAGACCGCCGCGGAGACCGGCCTGTCCGTCGCCGTCACCGGGCTGCGCGACGTCCTGGCCGACATGCGATCCCTGCCCCACCGTGGCGTCACGATCCACACCGACCGCCTCATCTACGAGGTCTCGGTCCGCGGTGGCAACCTCATCGACCGGGTGGGCCAGCCGACCGACATCGCCCGGTGGCACACCCTCGAGGAGGCCCAGGAGCTGCGGCTGCGGCCCTTCACGGCGGCCGCGCTGGGGCTGCCCGCGGCCAGCGCCGACCTGCGCCCCGAGGAGGTCCCCGACTTCCCGTCCTTCTACGCCTATCCCGGCCCGGACGGGCTGCATCGCGCGCAGCGCTTCGCCGCGTACGCGATAGCCACCGACCCCCACGACCGCCTGCTGCTGACCCGCATCGCCCCGGGCTATCCGGGCGAGGGTTGCTGGCACCTGCCCGGCGGCGGGACGGACTACGGCGAGCAGCCGGGCCCCGCCCTGATCCGCGAGCTGGTCGAGGAGACCGGCCAGGAGGGCCGGCTCGTCGAGCTCCTCGGTGTGGCCAGCCACCGCGACGCGGCCTCGCTGGGCCCGGAGGGCTACCCGATCGACTGGCACGGCGTGCGGGCCTTCTACCGGGTCCTCGTCGACGCGCCCACCGAGGTGACCGTCAAGGACGTCGGCGGCTCCACCTCCGAGGCGTGCTGGATGGCGCTCAAGGACGTCGCCGCCCTCCCGGCGGACCGGCTCACCGAGGTGACCGCCGAGGCCCTTCAGGCGGCCGGGCTGCTCTGAGGTCCCTAACCTGGTAGCCGTGAAGGTCAGACGAATCGGAGCGTACGGGCTCTGCCGCGATACCGCCGGACGGGCTCTGCTCGCCCACAACTCCCCGCTGTCGGCGTTCCCGGGCCTGTGGACCCTGCCCGGGGGCGGCGTGGAGCAGGGCGAGGACCCGGACGACACCGTCGTCCGGGAGTTCGCCGAGGAGACCGGCCTGCAGGTGCGCATCACGGGCCTCCACTCGGTGACCGCCGACGTCTTCCGCCTTCCGCACACCGATACGTGGGAACACACCGATCGGATCATCTACGACGTCGAGATCGTCGGGGGAGACCTGCGCGACGAGGCCTCGGGTACGACCGACCGCGTGGCCTGGGTCGTGCCCGGCGAGCAGCCGCTCATGCCGTTCACCGCCGGTGTGCTCGGGCTGCCCGCCGAGACCTCCGCGGTGCATCCCGACCCGGCGGAGCCGGCTGTGCGCGGCAACCAGCGCTTCGGGGCGTACGGGATCGTGACGGACCCGGACGGCCGCATCCTGCTCACCCGGATCGCGAACGGCTATCCGGGAGCCGGGCTCTGGCACCTGCCCGGTGGCGGCACCGACCACGGTGAGCTGCCCGAGGTCGCGCTCGCCCGCGAGCTGGTCGAGGAAACCGGACAACACGGACGGGTGACGGGCCTGGTGGGGACCTCGCACCGGCACGACCCGGCGGCCGTCGGCCCGGAGGGTGTGCCCGTCGACTGGCACGTCGTCCGCGTCCTGTTCAGGGTTTCGGTGGATCGGCCGACAGAACCTGTGGTGACGGAGGACGCGGGGGGTTCCACGGCGGCGGCGGGCTGGTTCGACCAGATCACTGCGGGTGACCTTCCTCTGACCGAGGTCGCCGCGTCGGCGCTGCGACGGCTCGCGGAGGAAGGGGCTCATCAGTGATCGGGTTGCCCGGCCTCGGTTAGACTCGTCACAGGGCCAGGCAGTGTGCGTGCCTCCTCGCCCCGGCGGAGGAATGAAAACTCCAGAGAACGATGTTGCACACGACGGTCGATTCGCATCTCGCCAAGAGGGCGCGGCTGTGCGATCGTGTAACCCGCCTTAATCACGGTCCGTAGACGTACGGGCGATGGGCAGCACCCCGCGACGGCCGAAGCCGGCGGGCATACCGACCCCAAGATGGAGGAGCACGTGCCGAGAACCCCTTGGCGCCGGCGTCGTACGACGGATAGTCCCCGTCCCGCCGGACGTCGTTGGGCAGGCCGGCTGCGCCGCGGCGGAAGTCTCGCCCGGCAGGCCCTGTTGGTGCGGGTGGGACGCCGATCCGCCGACGCGGGCCGGGCGGCCACCGCTACCCGGGCAGAGGTGATCTACACCGGCACGGAGCTCGTCCCGTACGCCGGGCGCGGCCGTACGGTGGCGACCTCGGGCAGCCACGGCCCGGCCGCCGCGGCCCCGGTGGCCGTCGTCGAGGCCGTCTCCGACTCCCTGCTGCCGGGCGAGCACACGGTCCGCCGCCGGATCAGCTTCGCCCTGGTCAACTCGTGCACCCTGGCCAGCCTGGGCCTCGGCCTGCTGGCCATCTTCCTGGCGATGCACGGCGACACCCGGCTGGCCGCGGGCTGCCTGGTCGCCTGCGTGGCCTTCGACGGCCTCGACGGCGCCCTGGCCCGCCGGCTGGGCGTCTCCAGCCCGTTCGGCGCCCAGATGGACTCGCTGGCCGACATGTGCTCGTTCGGCCTCGCCGCGCCGGTCGTGGTCTACGCGTCCCTGGCGCACACCGTCCCGACGGCCGCGGCCGCCGTGGCGTGCATGCTCGTCGCGGGCTGCGCGGCCATCCGGCTGGCACGGTTCAACGTCTCACCCAAGGACGGCAAGTTCTTCTCCGGCGTGCCGACGACGATGGCCGCCGCGGTGCTGGCGCTGACGGTGCTGATCGGGCTGCCGCTGCCGGGCGTCGTGATGCTCGGCGGGGTGGCGGTGCTCGGCTTCGCGATGGTGTCCAGCTTCCCGTATGCCAAGCTCGCCCGGGTCGTGAAGCTGCCGCCGTGGCTGTGGCTGCTGCCGATCGTGGGTGCGCTGGTCGACGCTCGGCTGACCTTCGTGCTGGTCGTGGGCGCCTACCTGTGCAGCGGGCCGGTCATGTGGCTGCGCGCCAAGCGCGTCTGACTCGGAACGTCCGAAAGCCCCCACCTGCGCCGGGTGGGGGTTTTCGTCGTCTTCGCGGGCGTCAGCGCCAGCGGGCGATCACCGAGCTGGCGCCGATGACCTTCTCACCCACGGTGACCGTGGCGTCCGCCTTGTCGGCGGGCAGGTAGACGTCGGTGCGGGAGCCGAAGCGGATCAGACCCATCCGCTCGCCCCGCGCCACCAGGGTGCCGACGGGCGTGCGCTGGACGATGCGGCGGGCGATCAGCCCGGTGCGCTGCACGACGCCCACCGTGCCGTGGTCGGTGTCGAGCACCGTGTACGCCGCGACGTTGTGCTCGGCCGCCGCGGTCATGGCGTTGGCGTAGCCACCGTCGATCACGAAGTAGTCCGTCACCCGGCCCGCCACGGGAACCCTGTTCACGTGCACGTCGAGCACCGACAGGAACACGGCGATGCGCAGGAACTCGCCCTCGCCGAGGCGCTCGTCGGTGAGGCGCTCCACGGACAGCACCTTGCCGTCGCTGGCCGCCACGACCGCCTTCGGGTCGTCCGGGGTGTCGCGCTCCGGGTCGCGGAAGAAGGCGGCGACGGGCGCGGCCGCCAGGGCCGGTACCAGCCACAGCTTGGACGAGGGGCGGACCGACCGGGCCAGCGCGGCCAGGCCGAGCGCGATGCCGGCGGCGGCCACCCCGTTGGAGTCGATGTGCATGCTGCGCGTCACCGGCACGCTCGACGGGCGGTACGCCGGGGCCAGCCGGGCCGCCTTCGCGGTGTCCGCCTGGGTGAACCGCAGCTTGTGGATGCGCAGCGGCGGCTGGTTGCGCACGACGAGGTCCGAGCCGACTCCGAACAGAGCGCTCTGCCGGAACAGCTCGGCGGCCGCCCCGCCCGTACGCCCGGGAGCCGCCGGCGTGGCCACGGAGACGACCGCGCCGTCCGCCAGGTACTTGCTCAGGCCGTCCAGGACGGCGCGGGTCTCCTCGGCCGTACCGGTCAGCGGCTCGCCCAGGACGACCACGTCGGCGGGCTCCGCGTCGGCGAGCGAGTCGACGATCCGCACCCGGTCGGCGACCCAGCTGCCCAGGCCGGTGATGTGGTCGCGGAGCAGGTCGGCCGTGCTGCGCTCGCCCGCCACCAGGATCAGCGTGTCGCCCGGGAGCAGGGCCTCGACCGCCGCGGCCACCACGGCCGAGGAGTGGTCGGCGCCGATCACCAGCGCGGTCGTCGCCTCGTTGTGGCGGGCGAACTCGGCGGTGAGGCTGCGCGCGGCGCGGGGGCCGACGCCGGTCACAGGGGCGGTGGACACGGAGGGAAACGGCGTCATGGGCAAGAGCATATTGCCCGGTCCGGTCAGTCCTGCGGCCGGAGGACGTCCGGCTTGGTGTCCGTGTGCGTGGCGGCCGGGGGCGCCGGCGGCAGGTCGATCCGTTCCGCCGGGTTGTCCAGCAGCTCCCGGACGATGTCGGCGTGCAGGTCCGGCGGCAGGTCGCCGGGCGTCTCGACCTGGGCCTCCGCGACGACCGGCCCGGGCACCTCGGCGCGGCGCCCGGAGCGGATCGCCCCGAGGAGCCCGACGGCCCCGAAGAAGATCAGCAGGCCCGCGACCAGCCAGCCCAAGGCCGGCAGGCGGAGCTCGACCACCTGCGAGATCGCCCACCAGAGCGCCACCAGCGCGAAGATGAGGCCGAAGCTCAGCGAGATGCCGTCGGTACGGTGCGGCTTCATCGGGTCACCTCCACGTTGCCCGTGTTCATCTGGATCGTCAGCTGCAGCGTGCCGCCGCCCTTGCCGTCCGGGCCGAGGTCGGAGACGCCCTGCATGTTCAGGTTGCCGGTCATCTCGCGGCCGTAGAGCACCGCCCGGCCGTCGTCCATGGTGACGCTCGTCGTGGCGTCGACGGCGTCCGGGAGCAGGACCCTGACCTGGCCGTACCTCATCGCGATGGTGACCGCCTGGTTCTGCCCGGTGAAGTCGAGGGCGCGCAGGTCGAGTGTGGCGTTGCCGACCGAGAAGTCGTACCGGTCGGCCACGGCGGCGATCGTCTGCGGCCGGTACGTGTTGTTGGCGAACTCCCCGCCGAAGCGTTCCACGCCGGTGGAGATGCCCAGGCCGATCGTGGCGAGGATCGCGAGGAAGATGAGCCCGCGGGCCCGGCCGAACCACGCCCCGACGAGCAGGCCCAGCGCGATCGTGGCCAGGGCGGCGGCGAAGTAGCCCGACACCGGGACGAACCCGCCCGCCACGTCGACCATGGCCAGCACGCCCATCACCACGACGAGCGCGAAGAAGGTGATCCGGCCGAGCTTGGAGCGCTCGCGCGGCGGCTTCGGCGGCCGGGGCGGCTTCGCCCCGTGCGGCGGCTGCCCGGCGGCCTGCTGCCAGGGGGTGCCCTGGTGCCACGGGCCGTGCGGTTGCCCGGCCCAGGGGCCGTGCGGGGCGAACGGCGGCCGGTAACCACCCTTCGGGGGCTCGAACTTCGGCGGTGCCGGCGGCCAGGGCGGCGCCGGGGGCGCGGACGAGGTGGACGGGGCCGGCGGCATGGGGGGCAGCGGCGCGGTCACCGGTTCGCCGGCCGGTGCCGCGGCGGGCGCCGGACCGCCCGCGGGCGCCTGAGCCGGCTGCGGGCCCGGAGCCGTCGGGGGCGGCTGGGGAAAGGTCGCGGTGGCGGCCCAGGGATCCGTGGCCGGAACCGGGCCGGGCTTGTTCGACTTCCGGAGCACGAGAGCCCCGCAGACCAGGACGACGGCCGCGAGCAGCGCCGCCCGGAAGCCGTCCTGCACGACGAAGGCGAACGACAGCGCTGCGGCGGCACCGAGCAGGACCACCGACATCGGCGCCATCCCCGAGCGGCCCCGGCCGAGCAGGGACTCCACCGGGGAGGCGGTGTCGCCCTCGGCGGGGATCAGCAACCAGCCGGCCAGGTAGATCAACACGCCGACGCCGCCGAAGAAGCCGAGGACGGCCAGCAGCACGCGCCAGAGCACGGGGTCGGTGTTGGTCGCCCGGCCGATCGCGCCGCACACGCCGGCGACGTAGCGGCCGCTGCGGGGCCGGACCAGCTTCTCGCGGGAGAAGGACGGCCCGTCCGGAGCGCCGAACCACGGCGGCGGGGGCGCGCCGGGAGGAACGTCGTCCGGGGGAGGCGGCGGCGGGCCGTATCCCGGCGGCATGTCGCCGGCCGGCGGCATCTCACTGGCCGGCGGCATCTCACTGGCCGGCGGCATCTCGCTTGCCGGCGGGGGAGCGGTCGAAGGTGCCGGTGCGTCCTGCGACGACCCGGCAGCTTCGCGGGACTGGGCAGCTTCGTCGGTCATGGCTTCGATACTGGCGGTACGGACACCCGGCCCGCCTCAGGCACCGACCCTGAGGCCACCCTGAGATCCCGGGGCGCCCGCCATGGGGGACTTTCCCCGTAGCAGGGCACACGGCGGACGTGTGACGATCGAACCGGCCCACTAGCGGGCCCCGAGCCGAGGAGCAGAGCGATCACCGCCACCGCCGTACCACCGCCGACGCGCCGCCTGTACCGGCCGCGCGACCACCGCGTGATCGCCGGTGTCGCGTCCGGGATCGCGCGCCACCTCGGCGTCTCCGTGACGGTGGTCCGGATCGCCCTGGTCCTGCTGCTCGCCTTCAACGGGCTGGGCCTGCTGCTCTACGCCGTGTTCTGGGCCGTGCTGCCGCAGCAGCTGCCCACCGGCGCGGCCAAGCCGCACCGGGACCTGGCCCTGCTGCTGCCGTTCGGCGCGATCGGCCTCGGCGTCGTGCTGCTGCAGGGCCTGCTCTTCCAGGACAACGGCGGCGCCGGTACGGCCGGCTGGCTGGTCGCCGTGATCGCGGTCGGTGCCGGCGTGATCTGGCACCAGTCCGACCCCACCCGCCGGGGCAACTGGACGGACGGCTCGCAGGCCCCGTGGCTGGCCGCCGTGGTGGCGGAGAGTGACCGGCGCTCGTTCGTGTTCCGGTTCATCGGCGGCGGCGTCCTGGTCGCCGTCGGGGTCATCGGCGTGCTGTTCGTCTTCCTGCCGAAGGGCAACCTCGCGACCGTCTTCAACGGCGTGATCTTCGCCTTCGTGGGCCTGCTCGGCGTCGGGGTGGTGGTGGCGCCGCTGCTGTGGCGTACGTTCAGCCAGCTCCGCAGCGAGCGCGAGGGCCGCATCCGGGAGCAGGAGCGCGCCGAGGTGGCGGCCATGATCCACGATCAGGTGCTGCACACGCTCGCCCTCATCCAGCGCAACTCCACGGACATCAAGGAGGTCCAGCGCCTCGCCCGTGGGCAGGAGCGCTCGTTGCGCAACTGGCTCTACAAGCCGACGGCGTCGCCGACCGAGCGGTTCGGCGCGGCGCTCGAGCAGGCGGCCGCGGAGGTCGAGGACACGTACGCGATCTCCGTCGAGGCCGTCATCGTCGGCGACACGCAGTGTGACGAGCGGGTGGCGGCGCTCGTGGCCGCGGCCCGTGAGGCGCTCGTCAACGCGGCCCGGCACGCGGGGGTGAATACCGTCTCGCTGTATGCCGAGGTCGAGGACGCCGAGCTGAGCGTCTTCGTGCGGGACCGCGGCGCGGGCTTCGATCCGAACGGGGTGGAAGATACCCGGCATGGCGTACGCGGCTCGATCATCGGGCGCATGCAGCGGCACGGCGGCAAGGCCGTGATCCGCAGCGCGCCCGGGGACGGCACCGAGGTACGCCTGACGCTGCCCGCCTCGCGCGAGAGCGTCTCCGCCGGAAAGGAGAACGCACGATGACCGAGCCCGTGACCGACGAGGGCCGCCGCCTCACCGTCTTCCTCGTGGACGACCATGCGATGTTCCGGGCCGGCGTGCGTGCCGAGCTGGGCGCCCACGTGGAGGTGGTGGGCGAGGCGAGCTCCGTGTCCGAGGCGGTGAGCCGGATCGCCGCGACCACCCCTGACGTCGTCCTGCTCGACGTGCACATGCCGGAGGGCGGGGGACGGGCCGTGCTGGAGGCGATGCGGCGTACCCACCCGCAGGTGAAGTTCCTGGCGCTGTCGGTGTCCGACGCTGCGGAGGACGTGATCGGCCTGATCCGGGCCGGCGCCCGCGGGTACGTCACGAAGACCATCAGCCCGGACGAGCTCGCCGCGGCGGTCAAGCGGGTGGCCGACGGCGACGCGGTGTTCAGCCCTCGGCTGGCCGGCTTCGTGCTGGACGCCTTCGCGGCCCGTCCGGACGTCCCGGTGGCCGATCCGGAGCTCGATCAGCTCACCAACCGGGAGCGGGAGGTGCTGCGCCTGCTCGCGCGCGGGTACGCGTACAAGGAGATCGCCAAGGAGCTGTACATCTCCATCAAGACGGTGGAGACCCACGTGTCGAACGTGTTGCGCAAGCTGCAGATGTCGAACCGCTACGAGTTGTCGAGATGGGCGGCGGACCGACGGCTGGTCTGACGGTCGCTGCAGGGCCATCCGACCGGGTGGCAAGATGGGGCCCTTCGCGTCGAAGGGAGAGTTGTCCATGCGCCGCAGAGGTTCACGGACTGCCTGGTCGGTGATGGCGTTCGTGCTTCTGGTGACCTCCGGGTGCACCGGGGGGTCGGACGATGCGCCCGGCGACGACGTGGTGATCGGCATCGGTGCGCCGCGGAGCCTGCTTCCCACGGACACGCTCGACGTGAGCGGCAGCCAGGTCCTGGACGCGCTCTTCTATCCGCTGGTCACGTTCGACGAGAAGGGCGCACCGGTGCCCGCAGCCGCCGAGTCGGTCACCCCCGACGCGGCCGCCCGGGTGTGGACGATCAAGCTGAAGCCGGGCTTCCGCTTCCACAACGACGAGCCCGTGACGGCGGACAACTACATCGACGCCTGGAACTTCGGTGCCTACGGTCCCCATCAGCAGAGCGGTGGATCGTCGTTCGAACGCATCGACGGCTACGCCGACCTGCAGTCGCGTGACCCGGACGGGCCCGACGGGCCGCAGGCGGCGCCGGCCCCGAAGGCCCGTACCCTGCGCGGCCTGCGGAAGGTTGACGACACCACCTTCAAGGTGACGCTGTCCGGTCCCTTCGCCGGCTGGGCTTCGACGCTCAACGGCCCCGCGTTCTACCCCCTGCCGCACGCGGCCTTCAGCGCGCCCGGTGTGCTGGCGAAGGAATACGAACGCACCATCGTCGGCAACGGGCCGTTCCGGCTCAGCGGAGCGCTGGACGGCGGCGACGAGATCAAGATGACCCGCGTCGCCGGGTTCCCCGGCACGGCGCCCCAGATCGGCGCGGTGACCTGGAAGATCTACCGTGACCTCGGCGACGCGTACGACGACCTGGTGGCCGGCGACCTGGACGTGCAGCCCGAGATTCCGGTCAACCGGATCGCCGACGCCCGCGGGCGCCTGGGCGACCGCCTGGTCACCTCGCCGAACTCCCGGCTGACCTTCGTGGGGCTGCCCGTGCAGCGACCCGAGTTCGCCAAGCGGGAGGTGCGGCGTGCGCTGTCGCTGGCGATCGACCGCGACCGGCTCGCCGAACAGCTGTTCCACGGTGCGGAGACTCCGGCGGCGGCCTTCGTCTCACCGGTGGTCCCGGGCTACCGGGCGAAGACGTGTGTGTACTGCGCCTACGACCCGGCCAAGGCCAAGGCGCTGTACACGGCCGCGGGCGGCCCTGCGGCGATCACCATCGCCTATCACCGGGCCGGCGGCTACGAAGCGGGTATCGACGAGCTCTGCCGGCAGATCACCACCGCGCTCGGCGCCGGCTGCACGGCGGCGGGCCGCGACAGCGTCTCGGAGGTGCTGGTCGACGCGGAGAGCCGGCGCGGCGACCTGACCCGGATGACCTGGACCATGAATTATCCGCTGATGGAGAGTTATCTCGCCCCGGTCTACGGCACCGGCGGCTCGATGAACATCCATGGGTACACCAACCCCGCGTTCGACAGCCTGGTGGCGGAGGGCTCGGCCGCTTCCACGCCGTCCGCCGCGGTGGCGGAATGGCGGGAGGCGGAGAAGATTCTCGCCGAAGATATGCCGATCATCCCGCTGTTTTTCGGGCAGAACGTGTATGGCCACTCCCAAAGGGTGACCAACGTCGTAATAGACTCCACTCAGCGGATCAATCTGCTCAAAATCGGTTTGAAGTGACGACCTGCGCCGTGTAAGGGAGTTCCGTCGTGCGCGATCGCCGGGTAAAAGCCGCGCAGAGGGGCGAACCGGCGGGGCCGACATGGTCGGCAGGCGGGGGGTACCGGCGATCAGGGGTTCGCGCCGGGTATCGGGTTGATAACACGCCTTTCCGTGGATGGCGGGCGGGTGTCAGAGTTGCTTCGACCTCGCGCGGCTGCGACTTGTGCGAGTCTGCACGTGCATCGCCGTCAATGGCGCCCCGCCCGCGCGACTCGTCCGAGAGAAGCCCGCCGGCCGTCGTGGTCTACCGGGCGACCCCACCGAAGTCGAACGGTACGGAGACGTGGCCGGCGACAGCTCGCAGTCAACCGGACGGCATAAGCCGGAGGGTGGCGGGCGCGCGAATGCTCCGAACGAACCCAAAAGGTAGAAAAATCTAGAGGAGGCCTTGGACAATGAGAGTCTCGAAGCGGGCGGGCGTGGTCGCCGTGACCACCGCCGTCGCGCTCGTGGCGGCCGGCTGTAGCGGTAGCGACGGCGACACCAATAAGGCCAGCGGTGACACCGCCAACGGCGCGATCACCATCGACGGCACTCAGCCCGAGGTCGGTCTCGTTCCCGCCAACACCACCGAGACCGGTGGCGGCAAGATCATCGACTTCATGTGGACCGGTCTCGTCCAGTACCCGAACGACGGCGGCGCCCCGCAGAACGCGGTCGCCCAGGAGATCAAGACCACGGACTCGAAGGTCTACACGATCAAGATCAAGCCGGACACGAAGTTCCACGACGGGACCGTCGTCAAGGCGAAGAACTTCGTCGACGCCTGGAACTGGGCCGCCTACTCGCCGAACGGTGCCCAGAACGGCTCCTTCTTCAGCGACATCGCGGGCTTCACCGACGTGCACACCGAGGACCCGGACGGCGACGGCCCGCAGAAGGCCCCGGAGCCGAAGGCCAAGACGATGTCGGGTCTGAAGGTCATCGACGACACGACCTTCCAGGTCACCCTCACGGCGCCGTTCTCGATCTTCCCGACCAAGCTCGGCTACAGCGCGTTCATGCCGCTGCCGGACGTCTTCTTCACGCAGACGCCGGAGGCGTTCGGCAAGAAGCCGATCGGCAACGGCCCGGTCAAGTTCGTGTCGTGGCAGGACAACGTCGAGATCAAGCTGACCCGCTTCGACGACTACAACCTTGACGACAAGGTCAAGATCAAGGACGTCACGGTCAAGATGTACCAGGAGGACACCGCGGCGTACAACGACCTGGTGTCCGGCACGCTCGACTTCCAGCAGCAGATCCCGGTCTCCTCGCTGGCCGGCGACAAGTGGAAGGCCGACCTGGGCGACCGCGCCATCGAGGCGAAGATCCCGGTCATGCAGATCCTGGGCATCCCGCTCTACGACAAGCGCTTCCAGAACGCCAACCTGCGCAAGGCCATCTCGCTGTCGATCAACCGCGCCGAGATCGCCGAGAAGATCTTCTTCAACACCCGCAAGCCGGCCACCAGCTGGTCCAGCCTGCTCGCCCCGGGCCACACCGACAACGACTGCACGGTGTGCAAGTTCGACCCCGCGGCGGCCAAGGCGGCGCTGCAGGCCGCCGGTGGCTTCACCGGTGAGCTGGTGCTCTACTACAACGCCGACGCCAGCCACAAGGAGTGGATGGAGGCGACCGCGCAGAGCATCAAGACCAACCTCGGCATCAACGCCCGGGCCGAGGGCATCCCGACCTTCGCGGTCTTCCGCCAGCAGATCAACGACCACAAGATGACCGGCATCTACCGCGCCGGCTGGCAGCAGGACTACCCGGACGTCGAGAACTGGATCGGCCCGCTGTACGTCACCGGTGGTTCGTCGAACGACGGTCTGTTCAGTAACAAGGACGTCGACAAGCTCTACAAGGAGGGCACCGCGGCTCCCTCCGTCGACGCGGCGCACGCGAAGTTCGCCGAGGCGACCAAGATCATCGACCAGGAGGTGCCGGCGATCCCGATGTTCGACGTCACCCAGCAGTCGGGCGTCTCGGACCGCGTCACCGGAGTGAAGACCACCAACGTCGGAGAGATCGACCTCTCCTCGGTCCAGCTCAAGTAAGGCGGATTACTCAGGTCCGGTCTACCCTCCAAGGGGTGGACCGGACCTGAGTTCTTCTCATGCCGGAATCACGCCGACCCCCGCGGGTTCCGGGTTCGTCATGGGCGTCACCACGCCCCTTCCAGGAGAAACATCCATGGGCCGATACGTGCTGAGGCGGCTGCTGCAGCTCATCCCCGTCTTCTTCGGGACCACCTTCCTCATCTATTACCTCGTCTGGGCAGTCCCCGGCGATCCCTTCGCCGGCAAGTGCGGCGAGCGCCCGTGCCCCCAGTCGTACGTCGACTTCATGACGCAGAAGTTCAACCTCGACAAGCCGGTCATCGTGCAGTACTTCACCTACATGAAGAGCCTGCTCACCGGCGACTTCGGCCAGACCTTCGGCGGCCGGCAGATCGGTGACCTCATCGCGGCCGCGTACCCGAACACCATGAAGCTCGCGTTCGTGGCGCTGGTCATCGAAGCGGTGATCGGCCTGATCGCGGGCGTGCTGACCGGGCTGCGCCGCAACGGCTTCCTGGACAACCTGGTCCTGGTCACCTCGCTCTTCCTGATCGCGCTGCCGATCTTCGTGCTCGGCTTCCTGCTGCAGAAGTGGCTCGGCGTCGACCTCGGCATCATCAAGCCGACGGTGTCCAACCCGCCGAGCATCGGCGAGCTGATCGTGCCCGGTTTCGTGCTGGGCAGCGCGTCGATGGCGTACATCGCCCGGCTCGCCCGGACCAGCATCGCGGAGAACCGCCGGTCCGACTACGTCAGGACGGCGATCGCCAAGGGCCTGCCGATGAAGCGCGTGGTCGGTGTCCACCTGCTGCGCAACTCGCTGATCCCGGTGGTCACCTACCTCGGCACCGACCTGGGCGCGCTCATGGGCGGCGCCATCGTCACCGAGGGCATCTTCAACATCAACGGGATCGGCCGCGAGGTGTACCGCGCGATCGTCACGAAGGAGGGCGCGACCGTCGTCTCGATCGTCGTGATCCTCGTTCTGGTGTACCTGCTCTCGAACCTGCTCGTCGATCTCCTGTACGCCGCGCTCGACCCGAGGATCCGCTATGAATGATCCGCTGCCCAGCTCGCTCGTCACCTCGCCGCCGTCCGCCGAGCCGACCGTCGGTAACCCGGTCGAGCCCGGTGGTTCCGCCGCGAAGAAGGACAAGCCGCGCGGCCTGCTCAGCGACGCATGGCGTGACCTGCGGCGCAAACCGCTGTTCTGGGTCTCGGCCGCGCTGATCCTGCTCTTCGTGCTCATGGCCGTCTGGCCGTCGCTGTTCACGTCGGCCAGTCCGACCGAAGGTGTGCTCTCCCGCAGCCGCGTCGGTCCGTCGGCGGACGCGTGGTTCGGCTACGACGTGCAGGGTCGCGACGTGTACGCACGAGCCATCTACGGCGCCCGGGCCTCCATCGTCGTGTCACTCGCCGCCACGCTCGGCACCGTGCTGCTCGGCGGGATGATGGGCGTCATCGCCGGATTCCGCGGCGGATGGCTGGACGGGGTCATCTCGCGGCTCGGCGAGGTCTTCTCCGGCATCCCGTTCGTGCTCGGCGCGATCGTCATCCTGTTCACCTTCAACGGTCCGGGCAGCAACCGCGGCTCCTGGGCGATCATGGCGATCGTCGTGGCGTCGCTGGTCATCCTGACCTGGCCGGTGTCGATGCGGATCATGCGCTCGTCGGTCCTGGCGGTGCGCGACGCCGACTATGTCGTGGCGGCCCGCGCCATGGGTGCCGGCCCCGGCCGGATCATCTTCAAGCACCTGATCCCGAACTGCCTGGCCCCGCTGCTGGTGTACTCGACGATCCTGATCGGCTCCTTCGTCGGCGCCGAGGCCACGCTCTCCTTCCTGGGCGTCGGCCTGCGGACACCGGTGGTGTCCTGGGGCATCATGATCAACGAGGCGCAGAACTACATCCGGGTCTCGCCGTACCTGTTGTTCTTCCCCTCGGCCTTCCTGGTCACGGCGGTGCTGGCCTTCGTCATGCTGGGCGAGGCCGTCCGCGAGGCCCTCGACCCGAAACTCCGGTAGGAGATCCCCTTGTCCGAAGTCGTCATCACCGACCCCCAGTACGCCCGAGCGGGAAAACCCTCCGGCAGGCTGCTCGAGGTCGAGGACCTGCGCGTCGAGTTCCGGACCCGGGACGGTGTCGCCAAGGTCATCAACGGAGTCACCTACCACGTCAACGCGGGCGAAACCCTGGCAGTGCTCGGCGAGTCCGGTTCCGGCAAGAGCGTCACCGCTCAGACCATCATGGGCATCCTCGACTCGCCACCCGGCTTCGTCACCGGTGGCAAGATCCGCTTCCACGGCGAGGACATGCTCGCCATGAACGCGGAAGAGCGGCGCCGGATCCGCGGCAACGGCATCGCGATGGTGTTCCAGGACGCGCTGTCCGCCCTCAACCCGGTCTTCACCGTGGGCTTCCAGATCGCGGAGCAGTTCCGCATCCGGAAGGGGCTGAGCCGCAAGGACGCCAAGAAGCGTGCCGCCGAGATGCTGGACCAGGTCAAGATCCCGAACGCGAAGCAGCGGGTCAACGAGTACCCCCACCAGTTCTCGGGCGGCATGCGGCAGCGCGTCATGATCGCGATGTCTCTGGCCCTCGACCCCGAGGTGCTGATCGCCGACGAGCCCACCACGGCGCTGGACGTGACCGTGCAGGCGCAGATCATGGACCTGCTCGGCGAACTGCAGCGCGAACGGCAGATGGGCCTGATCCTGATCACCCACGACCTCGGCGTCGTCGCCGACGTCGCGGACCGGATCGCGGTCATGTACGCCGGCCGGATCGTGGAGGAGGCGACGGTCTACGAGCTGTACGCCAAGCCGGCCCACCCGTACACGATCGGCCTGCTGCAGTCGATTCCCCGGCTCGACGAGAAGGGGCAGGAGCTGCGCACCATCAAGGGCCTGCCGCCGAACCTCATGAACATCCCGTCCGGCTGCCCCTTCCACCCGCGGTGCCCCATGCGGGTGGACAACATCTGCATCCCCCACGTGCCCCCGTTGCTCAAGATCGGCGCCACCCGGGCCAGCGCCTGCCACTTCGCGGAGGAACTGGTGAACCGTGACTGAGACCATCCTGAGCGTCGACAACCTGGTGAAGTACTACCCGGTCACCCAGGGCGTCGTCTTCCGGCGCACCATCGGACACGTCCGGGCCGTCGACGGCGTGTCCTTCGACCTCAAGGCCGGCGAGACCCTCGGCGTGGTGGGCGAGTCCGGCTGTGGCAAGTCCACCCTCTCCCGGGTCCTGATGAACCTGGAGAAGCCGACCAGCGGCTCGGTGACCTACCGAGGCGACAAGCTCTCCGGCCTCAAGGGCGCCGCGCTGCGCCGCATGCGCCGGCAGATCCAGCTGGTCATGCAGGACCCGTACACCTCCCTGGACCCCCGCATGACGGTCGGCGACCTGATCGGCGAACCGTTCGAGATCCACCCGGAGGTGGCCCCCAAGGGCGAACGCCGCCGCAAGGTCCAGGACCTGCTCGAAGTGGTCGGCCTCAACCCCGAACACATCAACCGCTACCCCCACCAGTTCTCGGGCGGCCAGCGCCAGCGCATCGGCATCGCCCGCGCCCTGGCCCTACGACCGGAGATCATCGTCTGCGACGAGCCGGTCAGCGCCCTGGACGTGTCCATCCAGGCCCAGGTGATGAACCTGCTGGACCGACTCCAGGGCGAGTTCGGCCTGGCGTACATCTTCATCGCGCACGACCTGTCCGTGGTCCGCCACCTCTCCGACCGGGTCGCGGTGATGTACCTCGGCAAGATCGTGGAGATCGGGTCGGAAGAGGAGATCTACGAGCGGCCGACCCACCCGTACACCCAGGCCCTGCTGTCCGCGGTGCCGGTGCCGGACCCGACGGTCCGGCACACCAAGCAGATCATCCGCCTCACCGGCGACGTGCCCAGCCCGGCGAACCCCCCGTCCGGCTGCCGGTTCCGCACACGCTGCTGGAAGGCCCAGGACATCTGCGCCACCGACGTGCCGGAACTGGTCACGAGGCAGGGCACGGACCACCCGAGCGCCTGCCACTTCGCCGAGCAGCGCGAGATCGTGGTCACGCACGACGCGGGCACGGTCTGATCGAAACCGCGGTTCCGCCCAGGTGGGCGGGCGAAGGGGTCCGTCCGGTGGGCGGGCCCCTTTTGCTTTCAGAGCATGCTTACTTGGGTCGGTTCCGGTGGCGGGTTTCTTTCGCTTCCAGAGCATGGTGACTCGGGTCCGTCGTGGTCCGAGACGTCGCTCCCGCCAGAGACCGGGCCCGGGCGGCCAGTCGCCTGGCGGCTCCTGAACGGCCACCCGCACCCTGCCACCTGCGTGAGCGGCTGAGCTCAACCCGAAGAACCAGAGCGGACCGCGCCCGGCGCGCCCAGTCAGGCCGGTGCAAGTGGCTGAACCCGCCGTCGCCACCGGGTTGACCGTTTGGTTCGGGTGGGTCGTGGGTGGCGCCGAGCCGTCGTTGTCGGTGGTTGGCTGCCTGGTTCCCGTGGGCCGTGGGGTGGCGCGGACACGTCGTCGGCGGGTTGGCCGCTTGGTTCGGGCGGGTCAGCCGCCGTTGGCGGCGGGTTGAGCGCTTGGTCAGAGGGGGCCGCGGCCGGCGCGGAGGAGGAGGAGGGCGACCTGGGTGCCGTCGGGGCCGAGGGCCTCGCGGAAGCGTTCGACGATCTCGCGCTCGCGGGAGAGCACCAGGCGGGTGCCGCCGGAGGCCAGGCGGGTGCGGCCGACCTGCTGCGACAGGCGTGACCGCTCCTGCCAGAGGTCGATCAGGGCCTGGTCGATCTCGTCGATGCGTTCGCGGATCGCCTTGATCTCGCCGGCCGCCAGCTGGTCGCTGGTGCCGGTGGGCTGGTCGCCCGCGGACCGGCCGTCGGCGTCCACGCTCGCCGGCTGGTCGATCAGGTCTGCGCTCATGTCGTGCTCCTCGGGTGCTGACGCCCCGGTCGGCCCGGCCCGGGCAGCATCAAGCCCCGGGCTGGGAAGCCCGGGGCTCGGTGTAGGCCTGTCGTTCAGACGCGTCCTACGGTCGCCGGACTTCCGGTGCCGTAGTAAAAAAATCGGACGCGCTGGATCACGAAGCGAGTATGCCCCCGGCCCGGCCCGCCCCGCAAGGAAACGGCCCGAAGCGTGGGATGACGCCGCTCACCGGGCCTCGACCGCCCGCCCGGCCGGCCCTGGCGACCACGGGCCGGTGGGCTTCGGCGCCTGCTTGGGCGCCAACGCTCGGGCCCGGCTCCGGCGCCTGCTTGGCCGCCAACGCTCGGGCCCGGCTCCGGTGCCTGGTCGGGTGCCAACGGGCGGCCGGCACGGGGCGGTCGGAAACGAACGCCCCGTGCCGGCGGTGGCCGGTGGGCTCGGGTGGGGTGGTCCGGGGCGACCTTGGTGCGGATGGCCCCGGACCGGGGGGGCGTCGTTCAGTCGGCCTTGGTGATGCGGTTGGCCGGGCCCGGGGCGACCGGGGTGCCCGTGCCCAGGTAGCCGACCAGGGCGTCGACGTCGAAGCCGGGGGCCGTCGTGCGGTCCGTGCCCGCGGTCAGCTTGGTGAAGCCGTCGCCGCCGTTGGCCAGGAAGTCGTTCGTCGTTACCCGGTAGGTGGCGGCCGGGTCGATCGGCGTGCCGTTGAGGGCCAGCGCAGACACCTTGGAACCCGCCGGGGCGGTGCTCGACCAGCTGTAGGTGAAGCCGTTCGAGACCTGCAGGATGCGCTGGGTGGTCTGGCCGCCGAAGCCCACGAACTGCTGCTCGAGCACCTCCTTGAGCTGGGCGCCGGTCAGGGTCTGGGTGACCACCAGGTTGTTGAACGGCTGGACGGTGAACGCCTCGCCGTACGTGACCTTGCCGTCCGGTTCGCCGCCCGCGGAGGCCTCGGCGTCGAAGTCGGCGCGGATGCCGCCCGGGTTCATCAGGGCGAGCTGGGCGTTGTTGCTCTTCGTCCAGGCGAGCTGGGCGTCCGCGATGACGTCACCCAGGGGCGACTCGCCGTTGGCGCCGGCCGTACGCACGATGTCGCCCGTGATGGTGCCCACCACGCGGTTGGCGATCGGTGCTACCGCCGTACGGTATTTGTCAGCGACCTTCTTGGCCTTGGGGTCCACCGTGTCGGGGTTCTTGAGGTAGACGCCCGCGGCGTCCTTGAGCCAGCCGCCCTTGCCGTCCGGGACGCCGTTCTCGACCACCACGTTCTTCGCCGTGACCTCGGCGAACCGGCCGGTGCGGCGGTCGATGGTGTAGTCGATGTCGGTGATCAGCTGACCGTTGGTGCCGGCGCTGGTGACCACCGAGGTGCCCTTCGAGTTGGGCAGCGTGCACGAGTAGAACCGGTGGGTGTGGCCGGAGACGACCAGGCTGAACTCGGGGTTCAGGCCCTTGACGATGTCGACGATCGGGCCGCTGAAGTTGTTGCAGTCGTCGACGCCGGGGACCGGCACCTGCTCCGAGGCGCTCTGCTGGCCGCCCTGGTGGATGAGCAGGACCTGGGCCTTGATGCCGAACAGCTTCAGCAGGCTGCCCCACTTGTTCGCGGTCTCCACCTCGTTGGCGAAGCGCACGTCCTTGATACCCGCCGGGTTCACGATGCCCGGGGTGCCCTCGAGGGTCAGGCCGACGAAGCCGACCGGCTGGCCCTTGACGAACCTGATGTCGATCGGCGGCAGGATCGGCAGGCCGGTCTTCTTGTTGATCGTGTTCGCGGCGAGGTAGGTGAACTTCGCACCCTTGAACCCGTCGCCGTCCTGGCACCCGTCGACCGGGTGGCAGCCGCCGCGGTCCATGCGCAGGAGCTCGTCGACGCCCTCGTCGAACTCGTGGTTGCCGACCGAGGAGACCTGCAGGCCCACCTCGTTCATGAGCTCGATCGTCGGTTCGTCGTGGAAGGCGGCGCTGACCAGCGGGGTGGCGCCGATGAGGTCGCCGGCGCCGACGGTGAGCGTCTGCCGGCCCTCGGCGGCGGCCTCGGAGCGCAGCTTGCGCAGATACGTGGCGAGATATTCGACACCGCCCGCGGGCGTGCCGTTCACGACGGCGCCGGACCCGCCGGGCGGGTCGATGGCGCCGTGGAAGTCGTTGTAACTGAGGAACTGACCCTTGACGACCTGCCCGTGCGGCAGTCCGTAACTGACGCCGGCCGGGGCCATGCCGGGCTGGTACTGCGGGGTGGCTTGCGCTTGCTCGGAGCGTGTCATCGGCAGGGTGGCGACGACGGCCAGTGCGAGGGCGGGTGCGGCGAGATGACGCAGCACGGCCCGACCGCGACGGCGGGGGTGGTCCATAGTATTCGGTCTCCCGATTCGGGTAACGGTGCAACCAACCCCGACAGCCTGGTGTATCGACGCTGGTCAGCGCTACCACTTGTGGATGACAGCTTGGTTGCGCCCGACCGTTCGGAGGCGGATTGCCGGGGTTATCCACAGCCCCGCGCCGAGCCCGCAGAAGATTGTCGGACCCCCGGCATAGACTTGTCCGCGCGATGCGAGCCCTCCCAGAAAACTCCCAGCCTCTGTTCGCCGTGCCTCCGGTCCAGCAGGAGGCGCCCCGGCGGCCGGCGCCACGGCGCCTCGATCCGGAGACCCTGCTCACCGGCCTGAACGGGCCGCAGCGGGACGCGGTCACCCACGCCGGCTCACCGTTGCTCATCGTCGCCGGAGCCGGCTCCGGCAAGACGCGGGTGCTGACCCACCGGATCGCATACCTGCTCGCCGAGCGTGACGTGCATCCCGGGCAGATCATCGCCATCACCTTCACCAACAAGGCGGCGGGGGAGATGAAGGAGCGGGTCGCCGCGATCGTCGGCAACCGCGCCCGGTTGATGTGGGTCTCGACGTTCCACTCCGCCTGCGTCCGGATCCTGCGGGCCGAGCACGAGCACGCCGGGCTCAAGAGCACGTTCTCGATCTACGACGCCGACGACTCGCGCCGGCTGATGCAGCTCGTCGCCCGCGAGCTCGACCTCGACCCGAAGCGCTACACCGCGCGTGGCCTCGCCGCCCAGGTGTCGAACCTGAAGAACGAGCTGGTCGACCCCGCGGAGTTCAAGGACAAGGCGAAGGGCCCCAACGAGCGGGCGGTCGCGGAGGCGTACGAGCTCTATCAGCGCCGCCTGCTGGAGGCGCACGCGCTCGACTTCGACGACATCATCATGGCGACGGTCCACCTGTTCCAGTCGCACCCGCACGTCGCGGAGGTCTACCGGCGCCGCTTCCGGCACGTGCTCGTCGACGAGTACCAGGACACCAACCACGCGCAGTACATGCTGGTCAAGGAGCTCGTCGGACCCTCCGGCGGGGAGCTGCCACCGGGCGAGCTGTGCGTGGTCGGCGACGCCGATCAGTCCATCTACGCCTTCCGCGGCGCGACGATCCGCAACATCCTCGAGTTCGAGCGCGACTACCCCGACGCGCGCACCATCCTGCTCGAGCAGAACTACCGCTCGACCCAGACGATCCTGTCCGCGGCCAACGCCGTCATCGACCGCAACACCAGCCGCAAGCCGAAGCGGCTCTGGAGCGACCAGGGCGCCGGCGAGCAGATCGTCGGCTACGTGGCCGACACCGAGCACGCCGAGGCCGACTGGGTCGCCCGCGAGATCGACCGGCTGTGCGACAACCACGAGGTGCGCCCTGGGGACGTCGCCGTCTTCTACCGTACGAATGCGCAGTCCCGGGTTTTCGAAGAGGTCTTCATCCGCGTCGGCCTGCCCTACAAGGTCGTCGGCGGCGTCCGCTTCTACGAGCGCAAGGAGGTCCGCGACGCGCTGGCCTACCTGCGCGCCGTGGTCAACGACGACGACACGGTGAGCATTCGCCGCGTGCTCAACACGCCGAAGCGAGGCATCGGCGACCGCGCGGAGGCCTGCGTCGAGGCACTGTCCACACGCGACCGGATCTCGTTCGGGCAGGCGCTGCGGCACGCCAAGGACGCCCCGGGCATCTCCACGCGAGCCGCCAACAGCATCGCCGACTTCGTGCAGCTCCTCGACGACCTGCGCGAGCTCTCCCGCACCGCGCCGCCCGAGGAGGTGCTGGAGTCGGTCCTGCAGCGGTCCGGCCTGCTGTCCGAGTTGGAGGAGAGCCTCGACCCGCAGGACCAGGGCCGCGTCGAGAACCTCCAGGAGCTGGTCAGCGTCGCCCGCGAGTACACCGAACGCGTCGAGGCGCAGGCGGAGGAGGACGACACCCAGGCCGCGACCCTTGCCGGCTTCCTCGAGCAGGTCGCCCTGGTCGCCGACGCCGACCAGGTGCCCAGCGACGACCCCGAACACCAGGGCGTGGTCACCCTCATGACGCTGCACACCGCGAAGGGCCTCGAGTTCCCGGTCGTCTTCCTGACCGGCCTGGAGGACGGCGTGTTCCCCCACATGCGAGCCCTCGGCGACAACACGGAGCTCGAGGAGGAGCGGCGCCTCGCGTACGTGGGGATCACCCGCGCCCGCCAGCGGCTCTACCTGTCCCGGGCGGTGACGCGCTCCGCGTGGGGCCAGCCGCAGTACAACCCGCCGTCGCGCTTCACCGACGAGCTGCCGTCGGAGCTGGTGCGTTGGGAGCGGACGGCCGGCTCGTACACGTCCTGGTCCGGCACGGGCGGCGGCGTGGGCGGCCGAGGCGGCGACTACGGCCGCGACTACGGACGCGGAGGCGGCTTCGCCGGCGGCACCCCCAAGGCTCAGCGCCTGGCGGAACGGCTCGGCGTGGACGCGAGCAAGCTCACCACGGCCAGCGAGATGAAGCAGCCGCCGAAGGTGGCGGCCGGCGACCGCGTCAACCACCAGCGGTACGGGCTGGGACGGGTGGTCACGGTGGAGGGGCAGGGCCCGGGAGCCCGCGCCCAGATCGACTTCGGCGATCAGGTGATGTGGCTGGTGCTCCGGCACGCCCCGATCGAGAAGATCTAGGCGGTGCGAGGCTCCGGCGGCATCAGTCCTTGAAGGTCACGCAGCCCTGGATGTCGACGCCGTGCTCGTGCATCCACTGGGTCGGCTCGATGGGGTTGTGGTACGAGCCCTTGTGCACCTCGAAGTGCAGGTGCGGACCGGTGGAGTGGCCCGTCGAGCCCTCCTCGCCGATCTGGTCGCCGGCCTCCACGTGCTGACCGAGCTTCGCGGTGATCACCGACATGTGCCCGTAGTGGGTGAGGTACCCGTTCCCGTGGTCGATCAGGACCGCGTTGCCGTAGCCCTCGGCCGGGCCCGCCGCCACGACGACGCCCTTGCCGGCCGCGCGGATCGGCGTACCCGATGCTGCGGCGAGGTCGACGCCCGCGTGCAGGCGACCCCAGCGGGGACCCATGCAGGAGGTGACGGCGCCCTCGGGCATGGGGTTCACCCACAGCGGCATCGGCTTGGCCTTGAGGCGCTGCGCGGCGAACGGCGAGGCGGTGTTGGCCAGGTCCGCCGCCGCGGCGTCGCCCTTGACCTGTACGGGCGCGGCGGCCGCGGCGGGGATCGCGGTCGCGTCGGACGACGTTGTGGTGGTCGCGTCGGATGTTGTGGTGTTCGACGAGGCGCCGGCCGGGGAAGGTGAGGCCGGGAAGGGCTGCGAGGCCGCGTGGGTACGGGAGGTGCCGACCGCACCGGCCGCGGAAGTGCCGCCGCCCGCGGTGGTGACGCCGGTCACGCCGACGCCGGCCACCAGGGCGGCGGCCACGGCGTAGCGGCCCTTTTCGGTGATCGGCTCACGCGGGGCGCGGTGGCTGTGCAGCGGCTCGGTCCTGCGGTGCCGGCCGGGCGTGTTCCGAGGGGCTCGATGCTGCACGGTGGGTTGATCCTCCAGGCTCCGGCTTTGCGTCCGACACCTGCCTGTCGGCATGGCCCTGGAGACATTGAGCCCGTCCGCCGAGGTGCAACCGCCGCGGTTGCCGCCGGGTTGCGAAGGGCCCCCAGCGGCGTCGAACGGGGTGGTGGCGGTCACGTGCGGGGGACGGACCGTGACGGGGAAGGGCGCCTTGGAAGGGTCAGCGCCGGCGCCTGAAAGGGCGACTTCGTGGGAGGGGAGGAGCCGCGGGGAGTGATGCAGCCGGCGTGAAGGGAGAGAAGGCCGCGGCTCAAGCCGGGCCGTGGAGGACGGCTGTCCGGGAAGAAGCCGCCGAGAAGCGGGCGGGAACCCTGCGGCGGCTGTATGAGCGGCCGCTATGTGAGCTGTTGCTGCAGGTCCGGGCCCGGTCAGGAGGCCGCGAGGGCTCCGTACACCGACTCGATCTTCAGCTTGATGTCGACCCCGTGCGCCCGCAGGAAGACGATCGGGTCGGTGGGGGAGCCGTTCACGTAGACGCCGATGTGCAGGTGGGTCCCGTACGAGTGGCCGGTGTTGCCGACCTCGCCGATGACCTGTCCCGCCTGTACGCGGTCGCCGTCCTGGACCAGCAGGCGCCGGGAGTGGGCGTAGATCATCTCGGTGCCGTCGTCGTGCTTGATGATGATCGCGTAGCCGTAGCCGCCCTGGTATCCGGCCGAGGTGACCGTGCCCGCGTGGATGGCCTTGTAGGGGGTGCCTTCCGGGGCCGCGAGGTCGATGCCGGCGTGGAGCTCGCCGAAGCGGACACCAAACGGGGAGGTGAACTCGTAGTCCGAGAGCGGCAGGAGCCAGGCCTCGGCGGCGGCTTCCTCTTCGCTGATCTTGGGAGCTGTGCCGCGCTTCTCGCCGCGGGAGGCGCGGTCGTTGTCGGTCGAGCGGTCCGCGAGGGCGTCCTGGGCGACTGCGGCCTCTTGGAGGTTCTTCAGGACGTTGGGGCTGACGGCCTTGGCGTCGGGCAGCTGCGAGGCGGCTCCGATGGCCATGACCCCGGCGCCGACGAAGGCGGAGGTGACGACCGCGGCGTAACGGCTCCTCGGAGGGGTAGGCACGCGGCGACGGCCGCGATAGCGGTCGGGCTCAGACGACAAGCGCTGACGCACGAACAACCCTCCGTCGGTGGCAAAGAGCGGCAGCCACCGGGGGAAACTCTTGCTGAACGGTGGTTTGCCGGGCCGCTGGGCCGGGGTTAACCGGTTGACAGCCGGGAGCCACGGTAACGAAACGCAACGCCGGTCACAAGTCGCAGCGCCAATTCCCTGACAGTTCCCTCTAGGTATTGGGTAGCGATTGTCCGAGTTGGTCATCTTTTCGGAGGAGCGGCACGGTTGGCTCTCCGTAACGAGGAGTGAAACACAAAGTCATGTGACGGGGAATACGCTTAGCGGTGCTTGCACTGGATGGCCGGAGGGTTGCGGCGCCGGCCGGTAGTACGGGGCGGTGGCTACCAGGGTTCAACGCCGCCGGGTTACCGTTCGTTAAGGTTCGACTCGACGCGCCGAAGGGGTCGCAGATGGAAGCACGGATCAGGGTCGTCGTGGCCAAGCCGGGTCTCGACGGGCACGACCGGGGTGCCAAGGTGGTGGCCAGGGCCCTGCGTGACGCCGGCATGGAGGTCGTCTACACCGGGCTGCACCAGACGCCCGAGCAGATCGTGGAGACGGCCATCCAGGAGGACGCCGACGCGATCGGCCTCTCCGTACTCTCCGGCGCCCACATGACGCTCTTCCGCCGGGTGCTGGAACTGCTCGCCGAACGTGACGCAGCCGACATCGTCGTATTCGGCGGCGGCATCATTCCGGCCGACGACATCGCGGAACTCGAGAAGATCGGCGTCGCCCACATTTTCACTCCGGGCGCGACGACCGCATCCATCATCGAATGGGTACGCGCCAATGTCGCGACGCCGGTTTCCTGACGGATAATCACCGAATAACTGCGAAGAGTTAAGGGGAGAGGCCGGACGCACCCCTCACACGTCCGGCCCCTCATGCACGATGCCCCGCCGCCACCCCTCGACCGACAGGGCATCGGCCGCTTTCGTCGTCGCTCAGCGCTCCGACACCACACTCAACGACGCCTAGGGGGGTGGGTTACGGGGTGTTTTTCAGGGTCTTTTTTCAAGTACGCGGACACGGGTCGACAGGAGCAACACCGCCCGACCCCGCCTCCGGCGGCTACCGCGCCCAGGCCGTGACCACTCCCGGCCGTCGCCCGCCGCCGGCCAGGACCCGGCCCGCCCGCCAAGCGCCCCAGCCAGCCAAGATCGCGGCATCCCCAAGGAAGATCGCCACAGCCCGCGAGGGTGGGGTCGCCGCTCGTCGGGCGAGGTGGCGGGTCGCCGCGGTGGGATCGTTGCTCGCCCCGGGGCGAGGTCGCCGCGTGTCCCGGGTGAGGTCGCTGCAGGGCGCGGGCGGGTTCACCGGAGGGCGAGGGTGGCGGCGCGGAAGCCCGGAGCGGAGGTCGGCGGCAGGGGCGCTGAAGGCGGGATCGGGGTCATTCCGGCCGGGACTCCCGTCGCGGCCGAGAAAGCTGAGTCAGCTGGTCGCGGCTCGGGGCCGGGTGCGGCTGCGGCGTGTCGTGTTGCTCTTGGTGGAGGGGGCGATGGGCCGGAAGGGGCGGACGGCCTGGAGTGGCTACGGCCCGGGGTGCGGTAGCCGCCGGAGGCGGTCCAGCGCGGTGTTGCGGTTGTCTCACGCCGTCCTGCGTAGTTGAAAAGGGCGTCCGCGTAGCTCCTCGAAGAACCCTCCGCATAGCTGTATGAAAAAGAAACGCTGTGGAAGACCGCACACCCCGCCCCCGCGAGGGCGCAGCCGCTCTCCGGGTGGCTAGGCTGCGAAACGAGGCCCTCGCGCACCATCGGGGCCGACATTTTCCTCACGCTGGCGGCGACGCAACGACGCGCCGCGCACACAGGTCGGGACGCAGGTACGCGGCTTGCCGGGGCAAGCGTCGCGAGCGAAAGGAGACACGTGGACCTGTTCGAGTATCAGGGGCGCGACCTGTTCGAACGGCACGGGCTGCCCGTGCTGGGCGGCGGCGTCGCCGAGACCCCGCAGGAGGCGCGGGCGATCGCTGAGCGCCTCGGTGGCAAGGTCGTCGTCAAGGCGCAGGTCAAGGTGGGCGGCCGCGGCAAGGCCGGTGGCGTCAAGCTGGCCGACGGTGCGGACGAGGCCGAGGCCCGGGCGACCGACATCCTGGGCATGGACATCAAGGGCCACACCGTGCAGAAGGTGATGCTGGCCGAGACCGCGGACATCAAGGAGGAGTACTACTTCTCCTACCTGCTGGACCGGGCCAACCGCACCTTCCTCTGCATCGCCAGTGTCGCCGGCGGCATGGAGATCGAGACGGTCGCCGAGGAACAGCCGGACAAGGTCGCCAAGATCGCGATCGACGCGAACGAGGGTGTCACCGAGGCCAAGGCCCGCGAGATCGTCGCCGCGGCGCAGTTCCCGGCGGAGGTGTCCGAGCAGATCGTCGACATCGCGCAGAAGCTGTGGCAGGCCTTCGTGGCCGAGGACGCCACGCTGGTCGAGGTCAACCCGCTCGCCAAGGTCGGCGACGGCCGGGTGCTGCTGCTGGACGCGAAGATCACCCTGGACGAGAACGCCGGCTTCCGGCACCCCGACCACGAGGCGCTGGTGGACCAGTCCGCGGTCGACCCGCTGGAGCAGGCCGCCAAGGCCAAGAACCTCAACTACGTGAAGCTCGACGGCGAGGTCGGCATCATCGGCAACGGCGCGGGCCTGGTCATGTCGACGCTCGACGTGGTCGCGTACGCGGGCGAGGGCCACGGCGGCGTCAAGCCGGCGAACTTCCTCGACATCGGTGGCGGCGCCAGCGCGCAGGTCATGGCGAACGGCCTCGAGATCGTGCTCGGTGACCCGTCGGTGAAGTCCGTCTTCGTGAACGTCTTCGGCGGCATCACGGCGTGTGACGAGGTAGCCAACGGCATCATCCAAGCGCTCGCCCTGCTCGGTGAGCGTGGCGAGGCCGTCACCAAGCCGCTCGTGGTCCGCCTCGACGGCAACAACGCCGACGCCGGCCGGGCGATCCTGGACTCGGCGAACAACCCGCTCGTCGAGCGGGTGGACACGATGGACGGTGCGGCCGAGCGCGCCGCCGAGCTCGCGGCTGCGGGGAAGTGACGACATGGCTATCTGGCTCACCAAGGACTCCAAGGTCATCGTCCAGGGCATGACCGGCTCGGAGGGTTCGAAGCACACCCGCCGCATGCTGGCCGCGGGCACGAACGTGGTCGGCGGCGTGAACCCGCGCAAGGCCGGCACGACCGTGGACTTCGACGGCACCGCGCTTCCGGTCTTCGCCTCCGTGGGCGAGGCCATGAAGGAGACCGGCGCCGACGTGTCGGTCATCTTCGTGCCGCCGGCGTTCACCAAGGCCGCCGTGCTCGAGGCGATCGACGCCGAGATCCCGCTCGCCGTGGTCATCACCGAGGGCGTACCGGTGCAGGACTCGGCCGCGTTCTGGGCGCACAACATCGCGCAGGGCGAGAAGACCCGCATCATCGGCCCGAACTGCCCCGGCATCGCCTCCCCGGGCGCGTCGAACGCCGGCATCATCCCGGCCGACATCACCCCGGCCGGCCGCATCGGCCTGGTCTCCAAGAGCGGCACGCTGACGTACCAGCTCATGTACGAGCTGCGCGACTTCGGCTTCTCCACCTGCGTGGGCATCGGCGGTGACCCGGTCATCGGCACCACCCACATCGACGCCCTCAAGGCGTTCCAGGAGGACCCGGAGACCGACGCCATCGTCATGATCGGCGAGATCGGCGGCGACGCCGAGGAGCGCGCGGCCGACTTCATCAAGGCCAACGTGACCAAGCCGGTCGTCGGCTACATCGCGGGCTTCACCGCCCCGCCCGGCAAGACCATGGGTCACGCGGGCGCGATCATCTCGGGCTCGGCGGGCACGGCGGACGCGAAGAAGGAGGCCCTCGAGGCCGCGGGCGTCAAGGTCGGCAAGACCCCGAGCGAGACCGCGCGGCTCATGCGCGAGGTCATGAGCTGACTTTGGTACGGCCACAGACGCGCCGCCGCACGGACCTTCCGGGCCCGTACGGCGGCGCGTTCGCGGCTGTTGGGACTGTGGTCTTTTCGGCCGCGGTCGACGCCCGGCCCGGCGAGTCGTCGTTTCTGCGTCGCCGCAGGCCGTCCGGCGTGGAAAAGTAGTCGGCGATGCCGATCACTCCCGACCGTCCCGACGGTCGACCCGCCGGCTCGGAGGACCCGTTCGAGGACTCCGAGGCCGTCGACGACGCTGCTCGCGGCGCGCTCGGCCGATCGCCGGGCTCTTCGCCGGCGCCTTCACCGGGTTCTTCGCCGGTGTCTCGGCCGGGCAGCTCGTCGGGATCTCCGCCGGGCTCTTTGCCGGCCCGTTCGCCGGGCTCTTCGGCGGGGCTTCCGGGCGATGAGCTCGATGTCATCCGGGACCTGGCTCCGGCCGGAGTGCGACCGGCGGTGCCCGGCCACACGACCGTCCGGGTCGGGCCGACCGGCTCGCGTTCCGGGGCCGCGGCCGAGCCGGCGGAGCGGGAGCAGGACCGGCCGACCGTCACGGTCGACCCGCGCAACCATTCCACCGTGCGGGTGGACACCGGCAAGCACCCGACCGTCAAGCTTCCCGGCCAGCGCCGTCCCGCCGAGTCCCGCGGACGGGCGCCGCTGCCGGTGGCCGCCGCGTTCGCCACCCTGTGGGCTGCGCTGCTCTCGTACGTACCCGTCGCCGCGGTCATCGGGCTGGCTCGCACGCTCGAGGGTCAGGGCGGGCTCGGCGGAGCGGCGCATGCGGGGCTCGCCGGGTGGCTGCTCGGGCACGGCGTACCCATCGGCACCTCGATCGGCCCGCTGGGGCTGGCGCCGCTGCTGCTCACGCTGCTGGTCGGCTGGCGGCTCAACCGGGCCGGCCTGCACGTCACCCGCGCCATCGGGGCTCGGCGCAGCGGGTCGCCCCGGGCCGCCGTGCTGGTGGCGGTCACGATCGGGGTCGCGTACGGCACGCTGGGCCTGCTGGCCGCCCTCGTCGTCGACGGCCGTGGCACCGACGTCTCGCCCGGGCGGGCCGCGGTGCATCTCTTCCTCGCCGGGCTGACGTTCTCCCTGATCGGCTCGCTGCGCAGCACCGACGCCCTGGTCGTGGTCGCCCGGCGCATCCCCCAGCCGGCCCGGCACGGTCTGCGGACCGGGGTCGTGGCGGCCCTGCTGATCCTCGTCGCCGGCGCCGCGTTCGCGGGCCTGTCTGTTGCGGTCGGCGGCGGTCAGGCCGCGGACATGATCGGCGCCTACCGGACCGGGGTCGCGGGCCAGGCGGGCATCACCCTGATCAGCCTCGCGTACGGGGCGAACGGCGCCGTCTGGGCGGCCGCCTACCTGCTGGGGCCGGGTTTCCTGCTGGGCACCGACTCCGCCGTACGCCTGACCGAGCTCACCGTGGGCCCCCTGCCGACCCTGCCGCTGCTGGCGGGTCTGCCCAACGGCCCGATGGGCGCCAGCGGCGCGGCGCTGCTCGCGGTGCCGGTGCTGGCCGCCATGGCCGCGGGCTGGCTGCTGACGCGGCGGCTGATGGGTGTGCACCACGTCGTCGACGGCCACCTCCGGGACAACCGGCACCCGCTGCGTCCCGGGGATCCGGCGCCGGCCGAGCCGGCCTGGTCGCTGGTACTCGGTTCGGCGCTGCTCGCCGGGCCGGTGGCGGGCCTGGTGCTGGGTGTCCTCTCGTGGCTGTCCGGTGGGCCGCTCGGAGACGGGCGGATGGCGGAGATCGGCCCGGTGCCGTGGCACGTAGGGCTGATCGCGACGGTGGTCGTCGGCGTGTCCTGCTGTATCGGAGCGGCGGCGGGGCGGGCGTTCCGCGCGCCGGTGCACAGGTAGGGCGTTTCCGCTCGCAGTTCCGCTGGCCACTTTCCCTGTCCGCCTCCCAAGCCGCCTTCTTGTCCGCTTGCCTGGCCGCTTGCCCGGCCACGAACGGGCCCGTTTGCTGTCGCGGGCCGGCGCGGCGATAGGGTGCTCGCGTGACAGACCCCGCGCCCGCCCGCCTGGTCGTCCTCGTCTCCGGCTCCGGCAGCAACCTGCAGGCCCTCCTCGACGCCACCGCGGATCCCGCGTACGGCGCGAAGGTCGTCGCCGTCGGTGCGGACCGGGACGGCATCGCCGGCCTCGACCGTGCCGTCGCGGCGGGAGTTCCCACGTTCGTGGACTCCGTCAAGGCCTACCCGACCCGGGACGACTGGGACGCCGCCCTCGCCGCGCACGTCGCCGAGCACAAGCCGGACCTGGTCATCTCGGCCGGCTTCCTCAAGCTCGTCGGCAAGCAGTTCCTCGCCGCGTTCGGCGACCGCTACGTCAACACCCACAACGCGCTGCTGCCGGCGTTCCCGGGCATTCACGGCCCGCGCGACGCCCTGGCGTACGGGGTGAAGATCGCCGGCGCGACCCTCTTCTTCGTCGACGCCGGAGTCGACACCGGACCCATCATCGCCCAGGTCAGCGTGCCCGTGCTCGACGACGACACGGAGGAGACGCTGACCGAGCGGATCAAGGAAGCCGAGCGCCGGCAGCTCGTCGAGTACGTCGGCAGGCTGGTCCGCGACGGCTGGACCATCACGGACAGGAAGGTCACCATTCCATGAGCGCCGATGGCCGACGCCCGATCAAGCGGGCGCTGCTCAGCGTCTACGACAAGACGGGCCTCGTCGAGCTGGCCCAGGCCCTGCACGCGGCCGGGGTGCAGATTGTGTCCACCGGCTCCACCGCGTCGACCGTGGAGAACGCCGGGGTGCCGGTGACCCGGGTGGAGGAGCTGACGGGCTTCCCGGAATGCCTCGACGGCCGGGTGAAGACGCTGCACCCGCGAGTGCACGCCGGACTGCTCGCCGACCTGCGCCTGCCGGCCCACGAGCAGCAGCTCGCCGAGCTCGAGGTGCAGCCGTTCGACCTGCTGGTGAGCAACCTGTACCCGTTCACCCAGACGGTGGCCTCGGGCGCGAGCGTGGACGAGTGCGTCGAGCAGATCGACATCGGCGGCCCGGCCATGGTGCGGGCGGCGGCGAAGAACCACCCGTCGGTCGCGGTGGTGACGGCCGTGGCGGCGTACCCGTTGGTTCTGGACGCCCTGCGCGACGGCGGTTTCACGCTGACGCAGCGCAAGCTGCTCGCGGCTCGCGCTTTCGCGGACATCGCCGAGTACGACGTCGCCGTCGCCAACTGGTGCGCGACCACGCTTGCGCCGGCGGAGTGGCCGGAGTTCGCCGGTCTCGCCCTCAAGCGTGACAACGCGCTGCGGTACGGCGAGAACCCGCACCAGCAGGCGGCCCTCTACGTGGACCCGAACGCGCCCGCCGGGCTCGCGCAGGCGCAGCAGTTGCACGGCAAGGAGATGTCGTACAACAACTACGTCGACGCGGACGCCGCCTGGCGCAGCGCGAACGACTTCACCGAGCCCTGCGTCGCGATCATCAAGCACGCCAACCCGTGCGGCATCGCGATCGGCGCGGACGTCGCCGACGCGCACCGCAAGGCACACGCCTGTGACCCGGTGTCGGCGTTCGGCGGTGTGATCGCGGTCAACCGGGAAGTGACCCTGGAGCTGGCGAAGCAGCTCGACGGCATCTTCACCGAGGTCATCGTCGCGCCGTCGTTCGCCCCCGACGCGCTGGCGGTCTTCCAGGAGAAGAAGAACCTGCGCGTACTGGTCGCCCCGGCCTGGAACCCCCCGCCGGCGGAGATCAAGCAGATCGGTGGCGGTGTGCTGGTGCAGACGGCCGACCGCATCGACGCCGAGGGCGACGATCCGGCCACCTGGACCCTGGCGACCGGCGAGGCGGCGTCGCCGGAGGACCTGCGCGACCTGGCCTTCGCCTGGCGGGCCATCCGCTCGGTGAAGAGCAACGCGATCCTGCTCGCCCACGACGGCGCCACGGTCGGCGTCGGCATGGGACAGGTGAACCGCGTGGACTCGGCGCACCTCGCGGTGAACCGCGCCGGCGCCGACCGGGCCAAGGGCAGCGTGGCCGCGTCGGATGCGTTCTTCCCGTTCCCGGACGGGCTCGAGGTGCTGATCGCGGCCGGGGTGAAGGCCGTCGTGCAGCCCGGCGGATCCATCCGCGACAACCTCGTGATCGAGGCGGCGGCGAAAGCCGGCCTCACCGTCTACCTGACCGGCACGCGGCACTTCTACCACTGACGTGCAGGAGCCCGAGCTCGTCCGCAACCAGACCTTCTCCGGCAAGGACTGGGCGCTCGCCGAGGTGGAACGCGCGGTGTACCAGGACTGCGCGTTCCACGACGTCGACTGGTCGGAGGCGCGGCTGAGCGGCTGCACGTTCGCCCACTGCGAGTTCGGCAACGTCCGCTTCAACGCGGCCGAGCTGACCAGCTGCGCGATCATCCAGTCGACGCTGCGCAGATGCAACTTCTTCGACGCGACGCTGACCGACTGCAAGCTGACCGGCACGCAGTTCCTCGACTGTGGACTGCGCCCGCTGACCATCGACGGCGGGGACTGGAGCTTCGTGTCGCTGCGCGGCCAGAACCTGACCGCGGCGAAGCTGGGTGGCCTGCGCCTGCGCGAGGCGGATCTCGAGGGGGCCGACCTGACCCGGGTGGATCTCCGGGCCGCCGACCTGTCGAACGCCCGGCTGAAGGATGCGGTATTGAAGGGCGCCGATCTGCGGGGTGCCGATCTGGACGGGGTCGCGTTGCGCGAGGTGGACGTCAGGGGAGCGAAGATCGACATTGCCCAGGCGGGACACTTCGCCCGTGCGTACGGGGCGATCATCGGCTGACCGGCGGTGATCTCCCTCGAGTGGCCTACCTCGCGCGGTGAGGCCCTGCCCGGTATCGCGGCGTCAACCGACTGATACGGTCCGGAAAAACCGTCCCGCGGACTGGGAGTGAGAGCATGGGCAAGAAGGTCACCGTCGTTGGCGCCGGTTTCTACGGGTCCACGACCGCACAGCGTCTGGCCGAGTACGACATCTTCGAGACCGTGGTGCTCACCGACATCATCGAGGGCAAGCCCGAGGGGCTCGCGCTCGACCTGAACCAGTCGCGCCCGGTCGAGGGCTTCGAGACCAAGGTCGTGGGCGCCACCACCGGCCCGAACGGCGAGGGCTACGAGGCGATCGAGGGCTCGGACGTCGTCGTGATCACCGCCGGCCTGCCCCGCAAGCCCGGCATGAGCCGGATGGACCTGCTCGGCGTCAACGCCAAGATCGTCCGTCAGGTCGCCGAGAACGTCGCGAAGTACGCCCCGAACGCCGTCGTCATCGTCGTCTCGAACCCGCTCGACGAGATGACCGCGCTCGCCCAGATCGCCACCCAGTTCCCGAAGAACCGGGTCCTCGGCCAGGCGGGCATGCTCGACTCCGCGCGCTTCACGAACTTCGTCGCCGAGGAGCTCAAGGTCCCGGTCGCGAGCGTGAAGACCCTGACGCTCGGCTCGCACGGCGACACGATGGTGCCGGTGCCCTCGAAGTCCACGGTCAACGGCAAGCCGCTCACCGAGCTGCTGCCTGCCGACAAGGTCGAGGAGCTCGTCACCCGGACCCGCAACGGTGGTGCCGAGGTCGTGGCTCTGCTCAAGACCGGCTCGGCGTACTACGCGCCGTCGGCCGCTGCGGCCCGCATGGCGAAGGCGGTCGCCGAGGACTCCGGCGCGGTCATGCCGGTCTGCGCCTGGGTCGACGGCGAGTACGGCATCTCGGGCGTCTACCTGGGCGTCGAGGCCGAGATCGGCGCCGGCGGCGTCAAGCGGGTCGTCGAGACCGACCTGACCGACTCGGAGCTCGCCGGTCTCAAGGAGGCCGCCGAGGCGGTGCGTGCCAAGCAGGCGGACGTCGCCGACCTCTGATCGACCCCTCGATGAAGGCCGGGCCGTTTCGGTCCCGGCCTTCATCCTTTTTCCGTACGGCTCCACGCCGTCCCCAGATGCGACACACCCAGCACGGTGCCACGCGAGGCCGCGCGCTCCAACGCGCTCAACCGTGACCGCCGGGCCATCTCAGCATCCAGGTCGAAGACGTAGGCGAGCTCGGGCCGCACCAGCTGGACGGCGTGCACGAGAAGATCACCCGTCACCAGCAGCGACTCGTCGCCCGACTCCACCATCACCGACTGGTGTCCGGGCGTGTGGCCCGGCGTCGCGATGATGTTCACCTCGGGCGACAAACGGACGTCGCCTTCGATGACCTGGAGCCGGCCCTGCTGCCGTAACGGTGTCAGCAGCACTTCGTTCTGCCGCGGAAAGGGGTCCTCCTCCTCGGCCGCGTTGAGGGTCGCCGCCGCGGCGGCAGCGACGTAGGCGTCGACGTCCGCCTTCTGCACGATCACCCGTGCGTTGTGGAAAGGCGAGTCACTTGGCACCGCCCAGCCGATGTGATCGGTGTGCAGGTGGGTCAGGACGATGGCTGTCACGTCCTTCGCATCGATCCCCGCGCCGGCGAGCGCATCGGGTAGCCGTCCCGGCACCGGAGTCCAGTCCGCCGCCAGCGATCCGGCCGGTCCGATGCCCGCGTCGACGAACGTCACCGGACCGCTGTCACCCCGCCGGATGGCGAAGCTGCGGAAACGCAGCCACCACCGGCCGTCCGGAGCGAGCGAGCCGGGGTCCATCGCGTCGGCGGCGGCCCAGTCCTCCGGGGTCGCATCCGGGATCAAATGCTCGCGTAGATCGAAGTGCGGGCCTTCGGCATCGTCGAGTGCCATGACGGTCAAGGGCCCGATCCGGGCGGTGGCAGCGGTCATGGAGGGGACCTTATCGACGCCGGGAGGGCGGCGGCCGTTATCCACAATGCATGGTTGTCCACAGGCGGCCCGGTCCCGGCCGGCCGACTCAGGACAATCAAGCCATGCGAGAACGAGCAGGAGAATCGCCGAGTGCGCGCAGGTGGACGGCCGCCCACGTGCGGTACGGACGCCAGGCCGGAGACACCGCCTCGAGGGTGGCGTCGGCCCCGTACCTGCCGGAGATCTGGGCGGCGAGACGGGTCTCGTGTCGTGGCAGCCCATCGGGATGGTTGGCTCCGCGCAGGACGACGAGCTCGGCGGCGAACGGCCCCAGTCCCTTGACCTGAAGCACCTCGGCGACGGCTGCCTGTGAGTCCAGGGCGCGCAGGCGGGTGCCGTCGAGCAGTCCGTCGAGTGCGGCGTCGGCGACGGCATGCAGGTATTCGGTCTTCCGGCCGGGAAGGTCGAGGTCGAGCCCGCGCAGCCGGGCGGGCGCCGGGAACGCTCCGGCGTCACCGTGCCGTTCGATGAGGTCGGCGCGGAGCCGGGCTGCCAAGGGGATACGCAGGCGTTGGGACAGCACGGCCCAGGCGGCGGCCTCGTACGGGGAGTGGAAGCCGCACGGCCGCAGACCGGGCAGGGCCTGCTGTGCCGCGCGGATGATCGGGTCGCGCTCGCCGACGCCCGGCCATCCCCGCGCGTCGACGTCGAGGGAGAGGAACCGGGCGACCTGGGCGGCGGCGACGTCGAGATCTCCCGTACCGGTGACGGTGATGTGTGCCGTGCGATCGTCCTGCCGGACCGTCGCTGTCGCGGGTCTCCAGTCGTGTTCTGCCAGGAAGGTGGTCCGCAGTGTCGCAGCGGCGGTCTGGTCGCGCAGGGCGGCCGGGGGGAAGCCTTCCCAGAAGTGGCGGCTGGTGGCCAGCGACCACGGGCCGGCCACCTCGCGTGCGGTCACGTGCTCCTGCATGGCCCTGTCCTTCGCGTCACGCCTGGTCATGGATGGTGATGGCGTAGCCGTCGGGGTCGCGGAGGGTGAAGGTACGCCCGAAGGGGCCGTCGACGGGCGCGGCGACGATCGGCACACCGGCGGCGGCGAGGTCGTCGTGCAGCGCCTGAGCGTCGTCCGCGTGCAGCCACAGTGCGATGCCGGCGCCGGGCTGCGGGGTGACGGCGTCGAGGTCCACGCCGGGCAGCGGTTCGCGCACGGCGAAGGCGATGGGGGAGGTGGCGAAGACGATCGCGTGCGGCGGGCTGACCGGGGCGCGGCGGAGGCCGAGGCGAGTCTCGTAGAAGTCGGCGGCGGTGTCGAGGTCGCGCACCTGTACGGCGATGAAGTCGGGTCCGGTGACCGGCATGTCGGCTTTCCCTCTCTGGAATGTCAGGGTCCTGACATGCAAGAGAGTATGTCAGGATGCTGACATGGTGCAAGGCGTGGGTGATCTGGACCTGTCGGTGGGATACGCATTGAAGAAGGCCGCCGCGGCGCTGCGCGCGGCGATGGACGCGGGTCTGCGCCCGCTGGGGCTTTCGGTGCCGCAGTACGCGTGCCTGGAACTGCTCGGGCGGCGGCCGGGGATGTCGTCGGCCGAGTTGGCGCGAGGGGCGTTCGTCACCCGGCAGTCCATGCATGCCGTCCTGCTCGGGTTGGAGGAGCGTGGGCTGCTGGCCCGGGCCGCGGCTGCCCCTCAGGGCCGCGCCTTGCCGACCCGGCTCACCGACGCGGGGCGCGACATCCTCGCCGAGGCCAGCGGGATCGTCGCAGCCATCGAACGGCGGATGGTCGCGGGGCTGTCCGCCGACGGGCAGGAACGTCTGCTGGCCGATCTCGCCATGTGCACGGCGGCGCTCGACGAGGGCGGAGCCGCCGCTTGAGCGCATCCTCGCGTGGCGCGACCTCGCGCGGGCGCGGCGCGTCTTCGGGGGCCGCGGTATCACCCGGGCTGTGCGCTTCCTCGGCGGGTGCGACAGTCCCTGGGTGCAGGGTTGGGCGGGCGAGAAGCGGCGCGCAGGGTTGGGCGGGCGAGAAGCGGCGCGGGTATCACCCGGGCTGTGCGCCTCCTCGGCGGGTGCGACAGTCGCCGGGCGCAGCGTCAAGCAGGCGAGAAATCAGGAGTGGGCGACGCCGAGCCCGAGCAGGATCAGACTGAGGGCAGCGGCGAGGATCGCGGCAGTCGACCTGGCGGCGAGCTGCGGCGACTGCTCGCGCAGCACGTAGGCCGCGACCGGCACGACCGCCGCGGCCACCAGCCAGAGGCTGTTCATGGTGACAGCGAGCAGCAACGCCGCCATGGCCGCCGCGATCAGGATCACTCTGGTCCGGGGCGGGTTGGGACGTTCGTCACGGTGCTCGGTGCGGGCCATCGGGGGAAAGCGTAGAACCCTCGCGCCAGGCCGGGCCCGGCGGCGATCTTCAACCAACAGGCAGTACGCTCGTACTGCTAAGCATGTGTCCTGCGGAGAGGAGCGCCGGCCGATGGCGAAAATCAAGGTCAACAACCCGGTCGTGGAGCTCGACGGCGACGAGATGACCCGGATCATCTGGAAGCAGATCCGTGAGCAGTTGATCCTGCCCTACCTCGACGTCAACCTCGAGTACTACGACCTGTCGATCCAGCACCGCGACGAGACCGACGACCAGGTGACGATCGACGCGGCCAACGCCATCAAGCAGCACGGCGTCGGCGTGAAGTGCGCGACGATCACGCCCGACGAGGCCCGCGTCGACGAGTTCGGGCTGAAGAAGATGTGGCGGTCGCCGAACGGCACGATCCGCAACATTCTCGGCGGTGTCGTGTTCCGCGAGCCGATCATCATGTCGAACGTCCCCCGGCTCGTACCCGGCTGGACCAAGCCGATCATCATCGGCCGGCACGCGCACGGCGACCAGTACAAGGCGACCGACTTCGTGGCGCCCGGCGCCGGCAAGCTGACCCTGACGTTCACCCCGGCGGACGGCTCGCAGCCCATGGAGTTCCTGGTGAGCGACTTCCCGGCCGGCGGCGTCGCGATGGGCATGTACAACTACGACGAGTCGATCCGCGACTTCGCGCGCGCCTCGTTCCGCTACGGCCTCGCCCGCAACTACCCGGTCTACCTGTCGACGAAGAACACGATCCTCAAGGCGTACGACGGGCGTTTCAAGGACCTGTTCGCCGAGATCTTCGAGACCGAGTTCGCCGAGGACTTCAAGAAGGCCGGCCTCACGTACGAGCACCGCCTGATCGACGACATGGTGGCCGCCGCGATGAAGTGGGAGGGCGGCTACGTCTGGGCCTGCAAGAACTACGACGGCGACGTGCAGTCCGACACGGTGGCGCAGGGCTTCGGCTCGCTCGGCCTGATGACCTCCGTGCTGATGACCCCGGACGGCAAGACCGTCGAGGCCGAGGCGGCGCACGGCACGGTCACCCGGCACTACCGCCAGTGGCAGAAGGGCGAGAAGACCTCGACCAACCCGATCGCCTCGATCTTCGCCTGGACCGGCGGCCTCAAGCATCGCGGTGTGCTCGACGGGACGCCGGCTGTCACCGAGTTCGCGGAGACGCTGGAGAAGGTCTGCGTCGAGACGGTCGAGGGCGGCCAGATGACCAAGGACCTGGCCCTGCTCATCAGCCGGGACGCGCCGTGGCTCACCACCGACGAGTTCATGAACGCTCTGGACGAGAACCTGGCCCGCAAGCTGGCCTGATGCTGTGACGAACGAGGCCCGCCGGCCGTTGCCGGCGGGCCTTCGTGCGCCCGGGGGCGGGCGCCGGTTTCCGCAAAACCGACCGGTCACACAAATGTGATGTTTAGGATGCGTAACCAGGGGGTACGCGGCTCGTTTCCCCTAGCAGAACGGATGACGGTCGCGTCGCACGAGGAGTCGCCCGCCGGTCCGGCAGCCTTGTCCCGGGCGCCGATCGGTTTCCTCGAGCGGGGTGCGGCCTGTAGGCGGAACGCCTGCCGTCCCTTCCCTGCGGGGGGCCTTGTCCCGGGCCCCCCGCCCCCTAAGCTGCCTCACGCCCCCGGTCCGGCTGCGGTGGGCAAACCTCACTGCGGTGGGCGAACCTCAAGGGCATCGCCGGGGAGAAGGGCCTGGAGTACCGCGCCCCGCGAAAGTCTGTGTCGAGGACTCGCGCAAGCCGGCGGTGGCGGCCGTCGATGACGTGAGTCTGCTGCGGCCGGGCGTTCGCGGAGGGCGACGGCGTGTCCCTCATGTTCCCGCGGGGGACAGGAGATTCGGTCAGCTGTGCGCCGGCCGGCCCGTGTGGGCCGGGAACGGGCCGGTGGGCACGGGAGAGCCGAATGATCCGGCGCTCACCCGGCATCGCGGAGGATCTGGGCCGCTTTCTCGGGGACGATGTCGTTGACGAAGGCGCCCATGGCGGACTCCGAGCCGGCCAGGAACTTCAACTTGTCCGCCGCCCGGCGGATGCTGAAGAGCTGCAGGTGCAGGTAGCCGAGGTCGCGTCCCTCGCCGGTGACCGCCTGGTGCCACGCCGCTATGTACGGCATCGGCTTGCCGAACAGGGCGTCGAAGCGCTTCAGCACGTCCAGGTACAGCGTGGCGAACGCGTCCCGCTCCTGCGGGGTCAGCGCGGGGATGTCCGGGACCTGGCGGTTGGGGGCGAGCTGCACCTCGAACGGCCACCGGGACGCCGCGGGGACGTAGGCGGTCCAGTGGGCGTTGGAGCCGATGACTCTGATCTCCGCCTTCTGCTCCGCGGCCAGGACGTCCGCGTACAGGTTGCGGCCTCCTGTCTGGTCCGCGTGGCGTCGGGCCGCCTCGAGCATGGCCGTCGTGCGGGGCGGCACCATCGGGTACGCGTAGATCTGGCCGTGCGGGTGGCTCAGCGTCACGCCGATCTCGATGCCCCGGTTCTCGAACGGGAAGACCTGGGCGACGCCGGGCAGCGCCGACATCTGCTCCGTACGGTCGGCGAGGGCGTCGACCACTGTGCGGACGCGTTCGGGGGAGAGGGCGCCGAAGGAGCTGGTGTGGTCGCTGGTGAAGCAGACCACCTCGCAGCGGCCGACGCCCGGGCGGACCGGGACCATGTCCGTCAGCTCGGTGATCTCGTCCGGCTTGACCCGGTCGCTGAACGACGGGAACTGGTTCTCGAAGACGACGACGTCGTAGTCCGGGGCCGGGATCTCGCTGGCGAAGTCCGGTGTGGACGGGCAGAGCGGGCACTTGTCCGACGGCGGCAGGAAGGTGCGGGTCTGGCGGTGGGCCGCGACCGCGACCCATTCGTCCACGAGGGGGTCGTAGCGCAGCTGCGAGGTCGGCGGCGGGGGTGGCAGCCGGCGGGTGTCCTGCCACCGGGTCCGGTCCTCGGCCGGGGTCTCGTCGAAGTAGACGAGCTCGCGGCCGTCCGACAGCTTGATCGCCGTCCGCTTCTCGATCACTGGGCGCTCACCACCACGAGCTCGTTCACCTGTTCTGCGAGGATCGCCCGGGCGGTCTCGTCGAGTCCTTCATCCGTGATCACCACGTCGGCGCGGTGCAGGGGGACGATCGACGAGATGCCGACCGTGCCCCACTTGGTGTGGTCGGCCAGCACCACGAGCCGTTCCGCGGCGTCGACGAGCGCCCGGTTGACGTCCGCCTCCATGAGGTTCGGCGTCGTGTAGCCCGCGCGCTCGCTCATGCCGTGCACGCCGAGGAACAGCATGTCGAGGTGGAGGGTGCCGATCGCCGCGACGGCCACCGGGCCGACGAGTGCGTCGGACGGGGTTCTCGTGCCGCCGGTCAGCACCACCGTCTGGTCGGGGCGCCCGGCCCGGTAGAAGACGTCGGCGACCGGGATCGAGTTGGTGACCACGGTGAGGGCCGGCACGTCGACGAGGCGCTGGGCGAGGCCCGCGGTCGTGGTGCCGGCCGACAGCGCGATCGCGTCGCCGGGCGAGACCAGGGCGGCGGCGCGCATGGCCATGGCCGCCTTCTCGGTGCGCTGGCGCACCGACTTGGCCGCGAAGCCCGGTTCGTGCGTCGAACCGGGGCTCACGGTGGTGGCCCCGCCGTGTACCTTCGCGAGAAGGCCCCGGTCCGCCAGGGACTCCAGGTCGCGGCGGATGGTCATGTCGGAGACGCCGTACTCGGCGGCGAGCTCGCTGACGCGGACGCCGCCGGCCGCACGGACCCGGTCGAGGATCGCCGCCTGGCGCTGCTGGGCGAGCATCAGCAACCCGCCGAAGTTAACCGCACTATTTCGAACACGCCCGAACACTACCTGGCGATCGGGTGTGCGCAAAAGAGTGTGTTAGATGCCGCGTCCGCGTTTGTGGAGCGCGGAGAGGACGTTTTCCACCTTCACGGCCCCGGTCATGGCCGCCAATGCGATGGCCGTACGCGGCTCTTTCCAGTTGGCGCGGACCGCTTCCTTGCTGAACTGCCAGGCCTGGGAGCGGTTCCCGGTCGCCGCGGACCAGCACGCCAGCTGCCCGTAGACGCGGGCCGCGCCGGGGCGGCAGCCGCTGATCTCGGGATGGCGTTGCATCATCCAGCGCAGCGAAGAGATCTTCGTCGCATACTCGTACGCGTAGTGCGAGGTCCTGCCCCACAGCACGCGTACGAGCGGCTCGTCGAGGTGCACGATCGGTGTCCGCCGGGCCGCCCGCAGCAGCAGGTCCCAGTCCTCGTTCTGGCTGCCCGGCGCGTCCTCGGCGACCAGCCCGATGGCGTCCTCGCTCAACGCCTCCCGCCGCACGAGGAACGACGACGAGTGCAGCATCGCCATCCGGGAGCGGGCCAGCTCGTCGACGGTGACGCGGCTGCGCCCGGCCAGGCGGGGGGTGCACTTGCCCTCGTACTCGACCTCGATCGCACACGTCGCGAACTCGGCGTCGTCCTCGGCCACCAGGGCGGCGACCTGGCGGCGGAGCTTGTCCGGAGCCCAGCGGTCGTCGTCGTCGCAGAAGGCCACGAGCTCCGTGTCCAGCGCCAGGATGCCGGTGTTGCGGGCGCCGGCCAGGCCCGAGGTACGCCAGTTCGTCAGCACCAGCACCTGGATGCCCTCGGTGGAGGCGAGCAGGTAGTCGGGCTCCGTCTGGTCGTACACGACAACGATCTTGATCTCGCCCGGGTAGCGCTGCTCGCGGACCGCGGCGATCGCCTTGCGCACGAGCTGCGGGCGGTTGCGGGTGGGGATCACGACGCCGACGGACGGCCAGTTCATCACGCCTCCTGGGGTGCTTCTACGGGGTTGAGCGGGTAGCCGTACGCGCGCAGCATCGGCGCGCACACCGCGCCGACGAGCCGCCGCTGGTTGCCGGGCAGGGCGCGTACCCAGGCGTCGTCGCGGCGCAGCGGCAGGCGCCCGACGGTGAAGCGCATGGGGTTGCCGGCCGCGCTGTGGCCGACGCGCAGGTCCGCGTACCCGTCGCCGAGGAACGCCAGGTCGGCGTCCTCGGCCGGGACGCCGGCGTAGTCGGCCAGCTCGCGCAGGGTTGCCCGGGGGTCGCTGAGGAACTGCTCGTAGCGGATGCGCCGGACCGGCACGCCGCGGCGCGCGAGCAGCCCGAAGGCCGCGTTGTGCGCGTTCCACAGCAGAGCCGAGCGGCCGGGGGAGTAGCGGGTCATCTCCTCGCTGCCGTCCGTCTCCGGGCGGGCGACGGTCTTGGTCCACGAGTACGCGACCCCGCGCGCGTCCCGCACCACGTGCACGACCCGCAGGTCCACGTCCTCGGCCCAGCGCAGCACGTGAGCCAGCGCGCTGTGCTTGGAGGAGTCGATCACGGCCTCCGCGCCGGAGACCTCGGCGGCGGCCGCGTAGACCCGCGAGTAGTAGCTCGCGTACTCGCGGACGTCCGCGAGCTGGGCCGCGGGCAGCTGGGCCGCGGCGAGGCGGGGGATGAACCGGGTGCGTTCCACGGAGTCGCGCAGCGCGTGCACGCGGTCGACGTCGACGTTGTGCCAGCCGCCGAAGGCCTGCTCGCCGACCCGCCGCCAGAACGTGCAGGCGGCGAAGCGAGCGCCGCAGCCGCACCGCTCGTTGTCGCGGATGTCGCGCTGCCAGAGGTGGACGATCTCGCCGAGGGCGCACACCGAGGGCAGCTCGCCGAGCAGGCGTTCGACGAGCGTTGTTCCGCTTCGTCCTAATCCGCCCAGATAAACAACGCGTGCCACTTCTGCCCACCTTCGCTCGTTTCGCTCCTATAACGAGCGAACAAGTGCGAAGGAGGCGTGGAGTTGTCCATCGAGACTTTCGACCGGGTGGAGCTCGACGGCACCGGGTTCGACCCGATCACCGAGGGCGAGGTGGTGGCCCTCGTCCGCGAGGCGATCGAGGCGCGGCGCGGCGGCCGGATCCTCACCCCGAACATCGACATCCTGCGGCAGTCACGGGTGGACCGCGAGGTCCGGGAGTACCTCGACGACGCGGACCTCATCGTGGCCGACGGCATGCCGCTGGTCTGGGCCAGCAAGCTGAGCGGCACGCCGCTGCCCGAGCGGGTCGCCGGCAGCAGCCTGATCTGGTCGCTGTCGCGCGGGCTGGGACACGACGGCCGCTCGATCTTCGTCGTCGGTGGCACGCCCGCGGCCGACGGCGTCAAGGACGGTGCCACCCGCGCCGCCGACCGGCTCGCCGCCGAATGCCCCGGCCTGCGCGTCGCCGGAACGCTGTGCCCGGACTACGGCTTCGAGCAGGACGAACAGGCGTACGCGGACTTCTGCGCGAAGGTCGCCGGCGCCGAGCCGGACCTGGTCTTCGTCGGCCTCGGCTTCCCCAAGCAGGAGGCCGTCATCACGCGGTTGCGCGCCGAGCTGCCGCAGGCCTGGTACGTGGGCTGCGGTGCGGCCGTGAACTTCGTGGCGGGCGACGTCGAGCGGGCGCCGCGCTGGATGCAGCGCACCGGCCTGGAGTGGGCACACCGGCTCGGCACCGAGCCGCGCCGGCTGGCCGGGCGCTACCTCAAGCACGACGCCCCGTACGCGCTCAAGCTCCTGGCCCAGGCCCGTCGACGTTGAACCAGGGATCCTTCGTGAGGCGCGTGAACGCCTTGAAGGCGGGACGGTCCCCGGCGAGCTGGAACTGCTGCTTGGGACCGTTGCCGTCGGGGTCGGACTCGAAGTAGACGACCGCCTTGATCTGCTTGTTGGCCTTGAAGGTCCGCCGGGCGTCCTGGAGCCAGGCCGCCCGGCCCGCCGATCCCCATGCCTTGGCGACGCCGAACTCGCCGATGATGATCGGTTTCGGGCGCTGCGCGGCCCACTGCAGGAACGGGCCCATGAGCTGACCGATGGGCTGGAAGACGTTGCCCGCGTACACGTCGACGCAGGTCCAGTCGACCTGGTCGTCGCCCGGGTAGAAGGCCGGCGCGTCACCGCGGATGAAGCCCTCGGCGGTCGGGCACCACACCCAGGAGACGTTCCTGGCGCGCTCCTCGGCGAAGATCTCGCGGATGCGCTTGTACGCGGCGATGTAGTCCTCCGGCGACCACATCGTCGCGCGCAGGTTGGGCCGGTCCATCTCCCACCGGATGCGCAGCAGCACCGGCTTCTTCACCTTGCGGATGGCCCGGGCCTGCTTGCGGATCAGCTGGTCGTGCTCTCCCGCGGTGATCGACCGGTTGTCCCCGGTCGCCCAGCTCACCATCAGCGTGGCGCCCCGGTCCAGGAACTCGGCGTCGGACGCGGTGCCGACCATCTGCTCGAATCGCCGGTACGTGTTGAGGATGTCCAGCGGCCGGCCGAGCTCGTCCTCCAGAGCGTCGACCGCCTCGACCCGGCCCGCGTGGGTCAGCGCGTCCGGCTTGATCCACGCGCCCAGGTAGGCACCGGTCGACGGCGCCACGAACGGTCCGGCCTCGAACGGCCCCGGGTTCACCGCGACCGCGACCGGCGGGCTGGTCAGGTCCGGCGACGGCGTGGGCTCGGGCTCGGCCCGCCGGTGCGAGGTGCAGCCGGCGAGCACGAGCGCGAGCAGCCCCGACAGGGCGACTGCACGGCGCACGGCGGTTACTTCTTCCGGCGCGCCGTGTACAGCACGTTGACCGCGAAACCGTCCGTGCCGGGCAGGGCGCGGGCCGCCGCGTCCGCGGCCCGGGCGAGCGGGTTCTTGCTCAGCGACTCGGTCAGCATGGAGAAGCCGCGCCGTTCCACGACCTCGAAGCCGTGCCGGTCGAGCAGCTGCTCCACCTCGGCGTGCGAGAGCTCGGCGAACCATCGTTCGCCGGAGTGCCGCCGGGCCCGCAGGTGCCGCAGCGAGCCCGCGTTGCCGTGGTTCTCCACCACGAGCACGCCGGCGTCCGGGGTGGGCAGCACCTTCGCGGCGAAGGCGATGGCCCGCTCGCGTACCTGCTCGTCGACGTTGAGCAGCAGCCGGAACATCGTGACGATCGCCGGGTGCCCGGCCGGGACCGGGTTCGGCACCGGGCCGTCGGCGGGGATCTGGTGCCACTGCGCCCGCGAGCCGACCTCCTCCGCCTTCGCCATCATCTCGGCCGACGTGTCGTAGCCGTGCGCCTCCCGGACCAGGCCGTGCAGCGTCCGGATCGCGCGGCCGGTCCCGCAGGCGAAGTCGTGCTGCACGGGCAGCCTTGCGCCGAACTCCCGCTCGACGAGCTTGCGCAGGTACGCCTGCTGCCGCTCGTTGATCTGCGAGGCGTAGCTGTCCGGCGCGTACGTGACGTGCTCGTACTTGTCGACGGCTTCGGTGTCCTGGAACACCTTGGTGTAGTCGGTGGTCAACCGGTCCTCCTTGACATGAGCTTGCGAGGCTTGAAGGCGTCGAGCGCGAGCCGGTCGCGCAGCAGCCAGGCACCGGCGCCGAACGCGGTGACGGCCAGGCCGGTCGCGAGCACCAGGCCGGCCGGGCCGGTCCCGGTCACCGCGGTCACGACCCTCGGGAGTACGCCGAAGCACGCGACCGACAACGCGCCGGCGGTCAGCGTGCCGCGGCCGAACGGGTGCAGCCGCGCGGCGCGAGCGACCTGGACGAGAGGCAGCAGGTTGTTGACGACCAGTGCGCAGGCCAGCCCGATCGCGGCGCCCAGTGCGCCGTACCGGGGAATCAGCAGCACGTCCAGGCCCACCGTGACGACCAGGGCGACCAGGACGTTGTAGAGGTTCCACGAGGTGCGGCCGGCCATCGCGAGCACCATGTCGACCATGCCGCAGCCGGTGGCGACGAGCATCGCGCAGGCGAGGACCACGACCACCGGCGTGCCGCTGCGGTAGTGGGCGCCGAACAGTCCGAGGTAGAGCGGGGCGAAGAGGATCACGAGCAGGTTGATCGGCCAGGTCACCAGCACCAGCCAGCCGGTCGCCGTGCGGTAGAGGTGGTTGGCGGTGTCCCGGTCGCCGACCGCCAGCGCCTCGGCGAGCCGCGGTTGCACCGACTGCGAGATCCCCTGATTGGCGAACTGGATGAGCACCACGAACCGGCCCGCGACCGCGTAGACGGCGGCGGAGGCGAGCCCGCCCAGCGCGGCGACGAGCAGCACGTCCACCCGTTGCAGGGCCAGCTGCGCGACGCTGGCCAGCGCGCGCGGCCCGGTGAAGCGCCAGAACTCGCGGCGCAGGTCGAGGCGCTCGCTGCGGCGCGACCGGAAGCTCTCCGGCTTGCCGGCCAGGTAGATCTTGCGCAGGGCCAGCGCCGCGAGGATCGATACCGGCAGGTACGGCACCGCCCAGGCGAACGCGAACGCCGGGAGCGACGCACCCGCCCAGAGGGCAGCCACCCCGGCCACGCCGACGCACAGCAACTGCAGCGTGCTGCGCAGGACGCGGTCGAGGGTGACGGTCGGCCGCATCGCCTTGTACCCGCGGGTGGCGGTCAGCAGGGCGTCGGTCAGCGCCTGCAGCGGCAGGAACAGGGCGAGGATCCGCAGCCCCGAGGCCACCTCCGCCGAACCGCCCGCGGTCAGGTCCGCGATCCAGGAGGCACCGAACCACATGCCCGCGGCCAGCAGGACCGCCAGCACGAGCACCGGGGTCAGGCCGGTCCGCAGGCAGGCGCCGAGGAGGTGGTCGCGCCCGGTGGCGCGCAGCCGCGCCGGAAAGTACACCAGTCCGGTCTGGGTACCGAGCTTCGCCAGGCCGCCGACCAGGACGAACGCGGCGGTGGCCGCGAAGAAGGCGCCGGCGTGCTCGGCGCCGAGGGCCCGCGCGACCACCCAGGTGACCATCACGCCGGTGCCGCCGGCGAGCGCCGAGCCGACCATGTTGGCCAGCCCGCCGCGAGCGACACCGCGGGTGCCCTTCGGCGTCGCGGGAGCCTCCGCCACCGCCGTCATGTCTGGCGCCAGATCGGGATCCGCCCGAGCCAGGTCATCAGGGCCTCGTCGTGCGACGCGTAGTGACTGCTCAGCTCGCGGCGGATGCCGGGGTCCATGTCGGACTGCCGGGGACGGGCGTTGTGCCGTTCGAACGGGGGATGACCGAGGTTGATCGGCAGCCCGAGGAACGCGCAGACCTCGTCGTAGACCTGCTCCGGCTGGCTGAAGAACCGCTCGCTCTCCACCACGTGGATGCGCTCGCGGCCGACGTGCTGCGCCATGACGCTCAGGTAGCGGGCGTACTCGCCGCGGGCCCGGTAGGCCTGGTGCTGGTGGGCGAAGGAGTAGTACTTCGGGTCCGCCGCGAGCCGGTCCTCCTGGCGGTGCAGCCGGGCCGGCTCGAGGGCCAGTGCGTTGCCGAAGTCGCGTTCCTGCTCGAAGCCGCGCGCGACCTCGTGGTGGTGCTGTGAGTACGCCCGCTCCACCGGGTCGCGGACCAGCACCACGAGCTTCGTACCGGGCAGGTCCGCGGCGATCCGGGCGGCCGCCTGCGGGTGGTACATGTAGTACGGGCTCGACTCGAACGTCTGCGCCGGCACGCCGTAGCGCTCCTGCACCTTCTCCGCCTGGCGCTGCAGTGGGAAGTGCCCCTTGTACCAGGACATGCCGCGCTCGTACGACACGTCGAAGTAGTGCACGCCTTTGTGCAGCACGGCTTTCAGCACCGCGGGATGCGCGGCGAGCGCCCGGTAGAGCGACGTCGTGCCGCAGCGCTGACCGCCGCAGATCAGGAACGAGGGCGTCATCCGGCTGGGCGCCGTCAGCCGGCCGTAGGACCGCGACCCCAGGTGCACGACCCGCTTGACCGGCGCCGGAACCTTACGAACATCCATCAGAGTTCCTCGACCCTTCGAATCAGTACGGGCAGCAGCCAGGTCCCCAGCACCCCGAGCCGGGCACCGGCCTCGGCCTGGCGGTCGGTCAGGTAGCGGACGGCCAGGTCGACCAGGTAGAGCAGCGCGGTCAGCTCCCGGGCCTCCGGGGCGACGCCGAACGGCTGCAGCAGCTCCCCGGCGCGGCGTACGGTCGCCTCCACGGCCGCGGCCGCGTCCCCGCTGGACTGGATGCGCCGCTGCAAATCGTGGTGCACGGCGTCGAAGCCGACCGGCACACCCTTGGCGAACCGCTCCCAGTCCCACACCAGCAGCGCGTCGGCGAGGTTCGCCATGTTCCAGGGCGCCCAGTCGCCGTGCCATGCGCCGTACCGGAGGGTCGTGCTCCCGGCGTGCGCCGCGAGGAGCTCGGCCGCGGAACCGAGAGCCCCGCCCTCGGGCCGGTCCGCCACCGCGGCGAGCCGGCCGCGCAGCTCGGCCCAGTACGCGCTCCCGACCAGCGTCCCCGTCGTGTACCCGCAGCATCCGGCGATGTCGAGCATCGCGGCGGTGAGCCGGCGCGGGGTCAGCGGCGCCCGCGGCAGCCACACCGGCAGCGCCGACTGGATCAGCACCTGGGAGCCGCGCCACTGGCCGGCGTGCAGCACCGTCGGCACCGTGAGCTTGGTGAGCCCCACCTTGCCGAGCGCGGTGAGCGCGGCGGTCTCCGCCCGGACCAGGCGCTGGGTCAGCGGGCCGGTGCCGAGCTTGCCGAAGCCGAACGTCTCCCCGTCGGGGCTGATGAGCTGCAGCACCGGCTTGCGGTTGGCCCGGGCCGGTCCGATGTGGATGCTGACGGACAGCTCCCGGCCCAGCGCCTCGCGCAGGTGGCCGTCGATGCTCTCCGCCGCCGGCCCGGTGACGCGGATACGGTCGCGCAGCAGCACGCTCGACGCGCCGGTGCGCAGGGCCGCCACCACGGCGTCGCGCTTGAGCCTCGCGGCCCGGGACTGCGGCTCGGCGTAGCGGCGGACGGCGGCCGCGGAGACCCGGCGGGAGGTGGTGGGGACCAGCAACCGCGGGCGGCGTGCGTCCGGCACGACCAGGTACTCCGCGATCGGCTCGCCGCGCCGGTCGTCGGTGGCGCAGGGTTCGGGATACAGCAGGGCGAGGACCTCCGCCAGGTACTGCGTACGCAGCGCCGAGTCGCCGGCGGTGAGCTCCGCCGGCGCGGTCTTAACGGGCATGTGCGTCCCCCTCGAAGTGGTTGCGCCACAGCAGCGCGTAGGCCAGGAACATGAACGCCAGGGGGGTGGGGATCGCGTTGTACCAGAGCATCGCGGAGAACGAGCTCACGATCGCCGCGCTGCCGGCGATGCCGATCGCCGTACGGTCACGGCGGAAGCGCCACAGGCCGTAGCCGAAGAAGCCCAGGTACGCGACCGTGCCGACGGTGCCGTGGGCGTACATCAGCTGCCAGAGCTGGCCGTTGCCGCCGACGGTGAAGTTGCCGCAGCGCTCGCACTCGGAGCTCTCGCCGACCGCGATGGAGTTGCGGCCCCCGATGGTGTTGCGGGTGGAGCCGTAGCCGATGATCGGCGACTCGACGAAGCCGTCCAGGGCACGCTGCACGAGGAACGAGCGCACGCCGTTGGACTTGCCGTTGTCGAGCCGCGCGTCGACCACGTCGCCGAGCGGGGTGGCGAGCAGGGCGACGACCAGGCCGGCGGCCGCCAGCGCCACGGCGCCGATGATCCACAGCCGTCCCATGAGGACGTACCGGACGGCGACGTAGAGGACCACGACGCCGATGCCGATCCACAGGCCGCGGTTCAGCGAGACGACCGCCGGCACGATCGCGATCGCCAGGCCGAGCAGGGCGAGCAGCTTGGTGCCGGCGCGGCGGGTCGCCCACGCGGCCACCACCAGCCAGCCCATCAGCAGGCAGAAGTTGTTGCCCCACGTGTTGGTGTAACCCCACGGCGCCGCCGGGCGGGGTTTCTCGCCGCCGACCAGGTCCATGATCTGCGCCGCGTACGGGTGCACCAGCGACTGCACGAACCCCTTGGCGCGCACGTTGCCCGGCAGCAGCCACTCGACCGGTGAGGTGAACTCGAACCGGCCCGCCACCATGCCCAGCAGGCCGCCCGCGACGGTCACCACGAACAGCCAGCCGAGCAGCTTGACCAGGCGCCTGCGGGGCAGCTCGGCCTCGGTGAGGTTGCCGGTGTAGACGAGCAGGACGGTCAGGGACGCGTACATGGCGAACCGGTAGACGACCGCGACCAGGCGGTCGGTCGCATGCTCGACCACCGTCCCCGTCGGGTCGGCGCCCAGCGCCGCGATGCTGATGACGACCGCCGCGAGGAACAGGGCCCACCAGCCGAAGCCGGGCGGCAGCCGCAACGGCCGCCCGGCGGCGCGCCGGCGCAGCAGCAGGACCAGCATGGGCGCCGCCATGATCGGGAAGATCAGCACGCCGAGGCCGAGCGCCCACCACAGCGGATACCAGGCGAGGATGCCCGCGACCGGCCACGCCGGCAGCCAGATGGGTCGTTCCGGTGCCGTGCTGTGTGCCGCCCGCTGCGTCGCGCCCGGGACGACCAGCGTCACTTGTCGTCCGGCTTCTCGGTGGTCGTGACCGCCGACGGCGACGGCTTGGCGGCGGGCGTCAGGTCGATGACCGCCGTGACCTCCTCGGTGCCGTCGCCCTGCCGCGGCGGCCGCACCGGGCCACCCGGCTGCAGGCGCAGCGGCTGAGTCCTGTCCCCGTCGAGGACCGCCGTCTCGTCCGGCTTCTGCGCGCTCAGCGCCACCACCGGCAGGTTCTCCGTGGCCGTGGCGCGCGGCACGGCGGACAGCTGCGGCAGGACCACCGCGCCCAGCAGCGGCGTGCCGACCCGGCTCAGCTGCTCGGCGGCGTCCAGCAGCGCCGGGCGCTTCGAGCGGCGCAGCTCGACCGCGAGGATGGCCGCGTCCGCGAGGCTGGCGAGGCTCTGCGCGTCGGCGCTGCTGCTGGTCGACGGCGCCTCGATGACCACGTACCCGGTCTGCCGGCGCAGCGCGTCGAGGGTGTCCCGCAGCCGCTGCGACTGCATCAGCCCCGCCGCGGTGGCGGCCCCGCCGGTGGTGATGACCCGCAGCGACGGGATCCGCGGGGTGCGCTGCAACGCCTTCGCCAGGCCGATCCGGCCGGCGAGCAGGTCGGACAGCCCGGGCATCGCGGCGACCCCGAGCATCCGCGCCAGCGGCGCGGCATCGACCACGCTGTCCGGCAGGTGCGCGCCGATCAGGACGACATCGCTTCCGGTACGGGCGAGAGCCGCCGCCAGGTTCGCGGCGACGAGCGTGGTGGCCGAACCACGGCTGGCACCGGTGACGACGATGATCTGGTCGCCGGCGTTGAGGCTGGCCAGCACCTCGTTGCGCAGCCGGTTGAAGACCCGGCCGCCCGGCCCGTACGGCTGCAGCACGTCGTCGAAGTGCGGGGTGGTCCGCTCGTCCAGGGCGGCGAGCACCGGAATGCGGCCACGGTCACGGACGTCGGCAGCGGTCCGCAGGCGACGGTCGAAGCGCTCCCGCACGAACGCCAGGCCGAGCCCGGCCAGCAGCCCGATCATCGTGCCGCCGGCGACGTTCAGCATCGCGTTGGGGCTGGTGGGCTCCTCCGGCAGCCGGGCGTCGCTGATGATGCTGCCGGCCCCGACGGTCGCCGTGGTCAGCACGTTGAGCCGGCCGGTCAGGTTGTTCAGCTGGTTCTGCGAGTTGTTCCGCAGGCTCTCCAGGTTGCTCCGCTCGGAGCTGCCGCTCTGCGCCTTGGCCAGCCGGTTGTTGATGCTGGTCAGGTTGGTGGTGAGCTGCCGGACCTTGAGGTTCAGCGTCTTGATCTGCTGGTCCAGCCCGGACCGGGCGGTCTCCTCGCGGTTGCGCAGGTACGCCTCGGCGAACGCGTGCGACCCGGCCTGGGCGTCCTTCGGGTTGTCCGCCTCGAAGCGGATCACCAGCACCGTGGTGTTGGCCGGCACCTCGACCGAGACGCTCTTGGCCAGCTCGATCGGCGAGACGGGGGAGCGCAGCAGCGCCGCCGCCTTCGCCGCGACCGCGCCGGACCCGACGAGCTGGGCCTCGGTGTCCAGGTTGATCGAGCCCTTGGTACGCCCACCCGAGGCGTTGGTGTCCCCGTCCACGGGCTGCACCAGCACCGAGGTCGAGGACTCGTAGACCTTCGGCAGTGCCTGGGTGACCGTGGCCCCGACGGCCAGGCCCGCGCCGGTCGCGGCGAGCACGAGCCACCAGTGCCGGCGGAACACGCCCAGGTAGTGCGAGAGGTCGGCGGACACCGGGCGAGTCGCTTCCATCGGTACGGCGGCCCTTTCGCAGGCGGAGTGTGAGTTGTCGGCTATCGGGCGTTTCGCCCCCGAGGGGTAAACGGCCCGTACGCCGATGCGTAACTACTCCGCCGCGACCGGTTACTTCATCTCCGGCTCCACCCAGCCGTTCTCCACGAGGTACGCCAGCACGAGATCCACTGCCTCGGGCACCGTCATGTCGGTGGTGTCCACGACCAGCTCCGCGTCGGTGGGCGCCTCGTACGGGTCGTCCACACCGGTCATGCCGCGCAGCTGGCCGGCCCGGGCGCGGGCGTACAGGCCCTTGCGGTCGCGCTGCTCGCACACCTCCAGCGGGGTGGCGACGTGCACGAGGATGAACCCGGCGCCGGCCTCGACGGCCATCTGGCGCACGGCGGCGCGGGCGTTCGCGTACGGGGCGATCGGGCAGGCGACGGCCATGCCCCGGTGGCGCGCGACCTCGGCCGCCACCCAGCCGATCCGCCGCACGTTGCGGTCCCGGTCCGCGCGGCTGAAGCCCAGCCCGGCCGAGAGCTCGCGACGCACGACATCGCCGTCGAGGAAGGTGATCGTCCGCTCGCCGCTCTCGCGCAGCGTGTCGGCCAGCCCGCGGGCGATCGTGGACTTGCCCGAGCCGGAGAACCCGGTGAAGAAGACGACGAGGCCGCGGTGCCGGCGCGGCGGACGGACCCGGGCGAGCTCCTTGGCCACGGCCGGCGGCGTGTGCCACTCGGGCAGCGGGAAGCCGCGGTCCAGCAGGTCGTTGATCTCGGCCGCCGGCATCGCGAGACGGCGGTTGCGCGGCGGGATGTCGTCGCGCCAGCGCCACTGACCGTCCCGGTTGTCGTACGCGAGCTCGCGCGGCACCAGCACCCGCAGGCCGCCGCCGGAGAGCATGTCCCCGGTGGACAGCACGTGGGTCACGCCGTACGCGGTGGCCACCTTGGCCCGCAGCAGCGCGTCGCGCATCTCGTCGCCGCGGGTCATCAGCGGGACCGCGACGATCGTCGCCGGGGGCATCCGGTCGCGGGCCGCGAAGACCGCCCGGACCAGGGCCTCCGGTGGCAGGCCGTCGGGGCCGGGCCCGGTGACCGGAATGAAGATCAGCAGGTGGGCTGCGAGGGTGCGCGCGGCGTGGGCGATCTGCGCGAGCTGCGGGCGGTGCAACGGGCGGTCGGCGATGACCCCGAGTACGCGTCCCGGCGGCAGTAGCGCCTTGACCTCCTCGGGTGTCCGCCGGAGACGCTGGAACGGCCCGTGCCCGCCGTCGCCCATCCGGCGTACCGTGCCACCGATCGCGTAGCGGTCCTCGGTGGTGGGCCAGGCGTCGGTGATCTCGATGGCGGCCACCGGCGCGCCCTCGGGGTCGGTGAGTACCACCGTGCGCCGCGACGGGTCGTCCAGGTCGAGGCCGGTGGCCAGCTCGGCCGGGATCTCGCAGGTCACGGCGACCGGCCACGGCGTACCGTCGGCGAGCCTGCCGCGGCGGCGCAGGGACTGCAGGTCGGCGCGCCCGAGAAAGCCGGTCAGCGGCGCGTACGCCCCGGAGAGCAGCAGCTCGAGGTCGGCCAGTTCGTGCGCGCGCGGCGTGTACGACGGCGCGTCACGCAACACGTCCTCGGGCAGCACAGAACCGTCGTTCACCTAAGACTCCCCCTGCAGTGACTTGAGGGACAGTTTCGCAGCCGCATCCCGCCGGGTCGAGCCGGGCTCGCCCCTTCCGGCCGCCCGGGGTGCCGACGCGACCGCGAGCGTCGGGTAGTCGACAAAACGGACTTTAGGTCCGATACTGGGCGATCGTGAGACGTCGACCCCGCCGCAACCTGGTCCTGCACCTCGCCGCCATCACGGCCGTCTTCAGCATCTCGGCCGTCGCCACCCTTTCGTGGGCCTGGACGGGCGGCGTCGACCAGCTCAGCCTCCCGTACGGTCCCGACCCGGTCCTGATGCCCGGCCCCGCCGTGACCAAGGCGCCCGGAGCCCCGCGAGAGACGTCGGCCCCCGCCGAACCCGGCGTGCCGATGCTCCCGGCGTCGCCCGGTGCCTCCGGCTCGGCCCGCCCGTCCGCCACGACGTCGTCGGCCGCTCCCGGCACCCGTGCGGCTCCCCAGGCCCCGGCGCCGGCGGGCTCCTGCCGTACCGGAAAGAAGCTCGTCCCGACCTGCGGCGTCCTCTGGGGTGTCGCACCCGGGGCCTTCACGGACGTCCGCGGCAAGGACGCGCTGGCCGCCTTCGAGGAGAAGACCGAACGCCACCAGGACATCTTCCACGCCTACCACCGCGGCAACGGCCAGCTCTTCCCCACCAAGGACGAGATCGCCATCGCCCGCGAACCCGGCCGCGAACGCCTGCTCTTCCTCAACTGGAAGCCGCGCGGCGCCTCCTGGGCCAAGATCGCCAAGGGTGATCCGGCGACCGACAAGTTCCTCGACAAGCTCGCCGCCCACATCAAGAAGGACTTCCCCGAGCAGTTCTTCTTCACGGTCCACCACGAGGCCGAGGACAACATCAGGGAGAAGTCCGGCTCCGGCTACACGGCCAAGGACTACGCCGCCATGTACCGCCACGTCGTCACCAGACTCCGCACGCACGGCGCCGACAACCTCGTCACGGTGCTGGTACACATGGCCTACGTGCCGCACACCAGCAAGAAATGGTTCGGCGACATGTACCCCGGCGACGACGTCGTCGACTGGATCGGCTTCGACACGTACGCGTACAGCGACCCGGGCTACGGCCACGGCGACTTCGCGGAGCTGCTCAACCGCCAGTCCTCGGCGCGACCCACCTGGCCGGGCTTCTACAACTGGGCGACCGAGGTACACCCGGACAAGCCGCTGATGGTCGCGGAATGGGGGGTGTGGTCGTCGAAGAAGAACCCCGGTCACAAGGCCGAGTTCTACCGGGAGGTCGGCAAGCAGATCCCGCGCTTCCCGGGCATCCGCGCGATGGTGCACTTCGACACGCCGCACAACCAGGAGGGCCGCGAGTCCTCGGTCGACGCGACACCGGAGTCGCTGGCCGCCTATCGCAAGCTGGGCCGGCTGCCCATCTTCCAGGTGCAGGTCGTGCCCGCCCTCTCCTGACGCCTCTGTCTCAGTGGTAAAAGGCGTGCGCGGTTGCCGGAGCCGTGCCGGCACGCCTGTACGCACGCATGATCGCGACAGTCGCCTTGCTGAACAACCGGCGGTCCACACCGGCCGCGGTGCCGGACAGCTCGTCGGCGACCAGGTCGAGCACCAGATCGCCGATCGGCTGACCGGTATGGTCTGCCGGCCGGAACCTCCGGGTCGGAACCTCGAACGTCACGAAACCAGTCTTCCCGTCGGCCTCCCACCGGTAGAGCACGATCTCACCGGTCAGGTCACCTTGAGCCCAGATGCCGATCGAGGCGGTCATCGCCCCCACTCCCAAGAGTCACCGAGCACGTCAGTATGAGCTAGCTCTGCGGTCGAGGTGCCCGGGTTCACGGAACCCGGGCACCTCGACCGTCAGCTGGTCTCGCCGGCCATCGAGAAGGACCGCAGCCGGTCCACCGAGAACAAGGCGCAGCCCACCACGAAGATGGCCGCCATCACCGCCGCGACCGGCAGGGAGACCTTCGACTCCAGCAGGCCCGTCGGCGTGATCTTGTCGGCGATCGTGATGACGTACTGCTCGATCGACAGCACCCGGGTGCCGCTGACGAAGCGTCCCAGCAAACCCTCCCAGACCAGGATGTAGACCAGGCCGAGCAGGACCGGGCGCCGGGTCAGCAGGCTGAGCAGCAGGAACAGTGCCGAGTACGCGAACGCGCCCACCGCAGCGGCCACGGCAAGGGCGCCGCCCAGCTGTACCGATTCGGCGAGCCAGCCCGCTACGAACAGCGGGATCGCTGAGGTGAGGGCGCTCACGCCGACCGCCACGCCGAGCTTCGCGGCGATGATGTCGCGGCGGGGGAGTGGCTTGGTCAGGATGTGCACGATCGTGCCGTCGTCCACTTCGGAACCGAGGACGCCGGTGCCGACGATCAGCGACACGACCGGCAGCAGCACCGCCAGGCCCAGGCCGACGAGGACGGGGGTGCCCCAGTCCGAGGGCCTGACGTCGTACGCCCGGCACAGCGCGGCCAGGCCGACCAGCAGGAGCGGCAGGGGGAGCAGGAGCAGGAGCCGCCGGCGGCCGAAGAGGCCCCGGGCGGTGATCCACGCGACCGTCGACATGTCAGGCCTCCAGCAGGTAGGAGAAGACGCTCTCCAGGGATTCGTCGGACGGGATCAGCTTGCGCAGGCGGATGCCCGACTCGAGGGCGATGCGGGGCAGGGCGCGGGTGAAGCTGCCGTAGTCGCCGGCTCGGACGGTCATGCCGCTGGGTTCGATCTCGACGCCGGTGACCGACTTCTCGGCGATGAGGGCGACGGCCAGGCGGCGGTCGTCCGAGGACTGCACCGCGAAGACGTGCGGGCGGTTGGTCATCAGGCGGCGGATCTTGCGGTAGTCGCCGGAGGCGGCGAGCCGGCCCGCCACGATCACCTGGACCGTGCCGGAGACCTGTTCGACCTCCTCGAGGATGTGCGAGCTGAACAGGATGGTGTGGCCCTTGTCGCCCAGGTCGTGCAGCAGCGCCATCATGTGCATGCGCTGTCTCGGGTCCATGCCGTTGAAGGGCTCGTCGAGCAGCAGCACCTGCGGGTTGTGCACGAGCGCCGCCGCGACCCGGGTGCGCTGGCGCATGCCCTTGGAGTACGTCTCGATGCGGCGGTCGGCGGCCGGGGCCATCTCCACCAGGTTCAGCGCCCACTCGGTGGCCGCCTTCGGGTCGGGCAGCTTCTGCATCTTCGCCGACGCCAGCACGAACTCGCGGGCGGTGAGGAAGCCGTGCACCGCCTCGCGTTCGGCGACCAGGCCGAGCTGTCGGTAGACGTCCGGGTTGCGCCAGGTCGGCGTGCCGTCCAGGGTCACCGTGCCCTTGGACGGGGCGAGGAAGCCCGCCATCATGTGCAGGACGGTGGTCTTGCCCGCGCCGTTCGGGCCGAGCAGGCCGGTGACGCCCGCCTCGAGGGTCATGGTGATGTCGTTGACGGCGACGACGTTGCCGTACCAGCGGGAGACGTTCTGCAGGTCGACGATGGTCACAGCGCGGCCACCCTCCGGTAGCGGGCGAGTAGGAGCAGCAGGCAGGTCGCGACCAGCGTGAGCGCCTCGATGGCGTACACGGGGCCGAAGCTGCCGATGTTGAGGCCGGTGTTGGCGGTCGGGACCAGCCACTGGCCGACGCCGCTGACCAGGGTCATCGGGCTGGCGAGGCCGGCCATCTCCTGCGCGTCGGTGGACGGCAGGATCGACAGCACGCCGACCACCGGGGTGGTCATCAGGAACACCGCGACGATGCCGCCGGCGGCGAACGCGCGCTTGCCGGTCAGCGAGGCGATCAGCAGGCCGATGCCGGTGAACACCAGCGCCCAGAGCAGGCTGTAACCCCAGCCCGGAAGCAGGTCGCCGAGCTCGTTCCAGACGTCCGACATGCCCTTCTTGGTGGTGAAGGCCGCACCCAGGAACATGATCAATTGGGGTACGGCGAGCAGCGCCCAGACCGCCGTCACCATGGCGGCCACCTTCGCGCCGATGTAGTCCGCGGCCCGCAGGGGCCTGCTGAAGTAGAGCGGCAGCACCCCGGCGCGCAGGTCCCGCGAGACCAGCTCGGGCGCGACGATGGCCACGAAGAAGATGATCAGCCAGCTCATCGCGTCGGCGAACTGGATGTAGTTGAGCGGCACCACGCCGGTCTGGGACCGGACGGCCGCGAGGATCACCGCGACCAGGGTGACGATGCCGACCACCAGCCACGGGAAGATCTTGGCCTTGGCCGACCGGCCCAGCCCGTACGCCGCCCGGAGCCCGTGCACGTAGATCGCACCGAACACCGCGCCCCGGCCCAGCCGCGGACCGGTGTAGCGCTGGTAGCCGATGTCATGGATGACGCTGGACTCAGACATCCGCGGACTCCCTGGGTGCGAAGAGCTCGGCCACCCGGTGGCGTCGCTGGTCGAGGCGGTGCAACGGCAGGTCGAGGTCGGCCACCGCACGCAGGATGCGGTCGTACGTGTCCTCGTGGTCCAGCGGTACGAGCAGGAGCCGCCCGTCCACCTGAGGGTGGAGGCCGAGGCCGGTGAGCGCGGCCGCGAGTTCCTCCGTACCCTCGGAGACCTCGACCGCGAGCACGTCGCTGGCCGCGGTCATGGCCGAGATGCGGTCGGCGCGCAGCAGCCGCCCGCCCTCGATCGCGATGAGCGAGTCGCAGATCCGCTCGACCTCGCCGAGCAGGTGCGAGCAGACCACGACCGAGATGCCGAACTCGTTCCCGATGCGGTGCACCAGAGCCAGCATGGCGTCGCGGCCCGCCGGGTCGAGGCCGTTGGTCGGCTCGTCGAGCAGCAGCAGGTCGGGGTCGTGCACCAGCGCCTGGGCCAGCTTGACCCGCTGCTTCATGCCGGTGGAGTAGCCGCCGATCTGCCGGTAGCGCTCCTCGTAGAGCCCCACGTGCCGCAGCGCCTCGGAGGCCCGCTCCCGGGCGGCGGTGCGCGGCAGGCCGCTGATCCGGCCCAGGTGGGTGACGAACTCGGCCGCGGAGACGTCCGGCGGCAGCGCGTCGTGCTCGGGCATGTAGCCGACCTTGGCCCGCACCCGGTCGGGGTCGACCGCCGGGTCGACGCCGAAGACCCGGACCTGCCCGCCGGAGGGCGGGATCAGGCCCAGCATGATCTTGATGAAGGTCGACTTGCCGGCGCCGTTGGCGCCGACCAGGCCGATGATCCCGGGCTCGACGGAGACGCTCAGGTCGTGCAGGGCGGTCACCCGCCCGCCGTACGTCTTGGTCAACCCTTGGGTTTCGATGAGGCTCACGCTGTCAGCCTAGGAACAGCGGTCACCTGTACGGATCAGGTAATGACCCGGACTCACCCCTGAGTCGTGTCTCTATCCCAGGTGGGAGAAGGTGACCTCGGGGAACCGCGGCGAGGGCCCGTCCAGCAGCGGCCGGGGCAGGTGGCGCAGGTGCCGGTCGAGGAAGGCCGCGGCGTACGCGCTGGTGATCTGCGTGCTGCGGGCACCGGACAGCATGCCCGGCTCGACACCACCCACCTGGTCGGCGAGCTCCGGATAGTCGATGAACGAGAAGTGCCCGGTGCCGGCGACGGTGACCCATCGCTTCCAGCCGGTGAGCTGCGGCCAGCCCTCGTCCCACCAGTGGTCGCCGCCGGGCAGGTGATCGCTCTCCGTTCCGAGCAGCAGGAACGGGCGGTCCAGCCCGGCGGGCGGCACGAACAGCGAGCCGTCGAGGTCGAAACCCGCGGCGATCCGCCGGTCGGCCTGCATGGCGGCGACCGCGGCGGCACCACCGATCGAGTGACCGCCCATGGCGATGCGTCGTGGGTCGATCAGCGACCGCCAGGCGGAGCCGCGGTCCAGCAGGCGGTCGAGCACGAACGAGACGTCGGCGGCCCGTCCCCGGGCCACCCCGGCGTAGTCGTCGGTGTCGCAGACGAGGCAGGTCGCGACCCGGCCGTCGGGGAAGGTGACCGCGAACGACTCGTACGCGTGGTCGATCCCGGCGACGACGTAACCGCGGCTGGCCAGGTCCTCCGCCAGGCCGGTCAGGCTCGACCGCGGCAGCGAGAACCCGGGGGAGAGCACCACCAGCGGATGCCGTCCGGGTCCCGGCCGGGCGTCCGGCCCGGCATTCGTCCGTACGGTGCTGAGCGCGTCACCCGGGAACTCGGTGCGGTGCAGCCCCTGGAGGATCAACTCCGACTCGCGCGGCGTGACGTACGGCGCGGTCGCGGTGACCTTCGAGGCCGCCGGATACCAGAGCGACACCATCAGCTCGCGCCGCCGGGAGGGCACCCAGGGGTCGGCGCGGGAGTCGTCGCGCAGGTAGGTGGTCGTGACGCCGACGGGTAGCGGGCCGGTCGGCGGGCTGAGGCTCAACGTGGGCGGGGCGGGCGCGGCGGGCGCGGCGCTGCTGAAAGCCATCAGAGCCGCGAGAAGGAGTCGCATTCGGACAGTCTTGCGAGAAGCGCTGGCCGGAACATCCGGCACATCCCCTGAGCTTGCCGCCTGCGTCGCTGCCTACGCGATGCACGGTCAGTCGATCAGCCAGCCGCTGATCGAGTGGATCACCGGGGTGGAAGCAGCTACTGCGGTGAGCAACATGGCGATGGTGCTGCCGATCAGGGCGACGGACAGTGCGCGACGGCCACTGGTGTAACCGAACAGGAAGGAAACGGCAGAGGCGATCAGTGCCACGGGCAGGACCATCCACGCCGAGGACAGTGTCGTGGTCACCGGGCTTGCCCAAGCCCAGCCGGCCATGATGTCGGCGTTGCCGGTGAAGGCATCATTGGCCGCGGGCACGTACCAATGGCCGGCGAGTTGGGCGGCACGTGCCAGCGCGAGGTACACGCACACGGCGAACCACGCCGCGTAGCCATATTGCGCCACGACGAGAAGCCACACGTCACTTCGGCTGCGGACCGGAACCGCGCTGCGCGCTGCCGCCAAGGTCATCGGAGCACCGTAGCAGCCGTTCGTGAGCGCAGCGTCCGCTCTTTGGCCGAATCCCGTGCGCTCGTGGGTCCCCTCCGATCCGACTGGCGGCAACTTGCCGCTGCCCTGGAGAGCCCTGAGTCCCGCGAAGCACATCCCGCCGAGCGGGGGCCGGGCACCAGAGGGTGCCCGGCCCGTTCGCGGCGCGGTGCTCAGCCGGTGTTGCGCATGCCGGCGGCGATGCCGTTGACGGTCGTCAGCAGCGCCCGCTCCAGCGCCGTGGAGTCCGACGGCGCGCGGCGTGAGCCCGGAGCGGTGGCCGGCTGCCGGTCGCCGTCGCCGAGGTCGCGGTACTGCCTCAGCAGGGCCACCTGCAGGTGGTGCAGCGGCTCCAGGTAGGTGTCGCGGACGCTGAGCGTGCGGGACAGCTCCGGCTGCGCCGAGAGCAGGCGCTCGTTGCCGGTGATCGCGAGGACCTCCTGGACCGTCTTCTCGTACTCCTGCTCGATCGTGCTGAAGATCGGCTGCAGCCTGGCCGGCACCAGCGTCTCCACGTAGCGGCGGGCGATGGTCAGGTCAGTCTTGGTCAGCATCATCTCCACGTTCGAGATGAACGTGCGGAAGAACTGCCAGTCGGCGAACATCTCGCGCAGCACGTCCGCGTCGCCGTTCTCGCGGACGGCGGCCAGGCCGGTGCCGACGCCGAACCAGCCGGGCACGATCTGGCGGGTCTGGGTCCAGCCGAAGACCCACGGGATGGCCCGCAGGCCGCTCAGGCCGGCGTCCGCGTTGGGCCGCTTGGCCGGGCGGGAGCCGATGTTGAGCGCGCCGAGCAGCTCCGTCGGCGTCGCCGCCCAGAAGTACGCCGGCAGGTCCGGGTTCTCCACCAGCCCGCGGTAGCGGCGGAAGGCCGCGGCGGAGGCCGTGTCCATGGCCGCGTCCCAGCGGGCCAGCGACTTGAGGTCGACCGAGGGCTCCTTGTGCAGCAGGGTGGCCTGCAGCACCGCGGCGACGGTCAGCTCCAGGTTCTCCCGGGCCAGCGCCGGCAGCGTGTACTTGTCGGAGATGACCTCACCCTGCTCGGTCACCTTGATGGCGCCGTCGAGGGTGCCGTACGGCTGGGCCAGGATCGCCTCGTGGGTGGGGCCGCCACCCCGCCCGACCGTGCCGCCGCGGCCGTGGAAGAGGCGCAGCCGGACGCCGTGCCGGGCGGCCACGTCGCGCAGCGCGCGCTGGGCCTTGTGGATCGACCACTGGCTGGTGGTGATGCCGCCTTCCTTGTTGCTGTCCGAGTAGCCGAGCATGACCTCCTGGAGGTCGCCGCGGGCCCGGACGATCTCCCGGTAGGCGGGCAGGGAGAGCATCTCGTCGAGCAGCTCACCGCCGGCGTCCAGCTCGGCCGGGGTCTCCAGCAGCGGCACGATGCCGATCCGCGCGCGGCCGTTGTGCGTGTCGATCAGGCCCGCCTCGCGCGCCAGCACGGCGGCGGCGAGCACGTCGTCGACGCCGAGGGTCATCGAGATGATGTACGACTCGATGACGTCCGAGCCGAAGCGGTCCTGGGAGTCGCGGATGGCGTTGAAGACGTCGAAGGTCTTGCGGGCGGAATCGGTGAGCGGGGTGTCCGCCGACGACAGCGGCCGGCGTCCGCCCAGCTCGGTGGCCAGCAGCTTGGTCCGCTCCTCGCGGCTCAGCGCCGCGTAGTCGCCGACCTCGCCGACCTGCGTGTACATCTGGGCCAGCACCTCGTGGTGCTTCTCGGCGTGCTCGCGCACGTCGAGCGTGGCCAGCTGCAGGCCGAACGCCGAGACCGTCCGGATGGCCGAGGCGACCGTGCCGACGGCGGTGAGCTGGCCGGAGTTGCGTGCGAGCGAGGCCCGGATCAGCTCGAGGTCGGCGATCAGCTCGTCGCTGCCCAGGTAGTCGCGGCCCGGCACGTGGGCGGTGCCCTGGCGCAGTCGCAGTCGCGTGTTGGCCAGCTTGGCCTTCACACAGCGCACCTTGAGCCTGTACGGCTCCTCGGCGTTGGTCCGCCGGAACCGGGGCGCCACCTCGGGCAGCGCGTCCAGGTCCGCCGCGAGGCTGGCCGACAGGTCGAGGGAGACGCCACGCAGCCGCCGGGAGACCGACAGCTCGTCGATGAGCGCGTCCATCGCGGCCTCGGTGGCCTGGATGCCGTGCTCGTGCTGGATGATCAGCACGTCCTTGGTGACGGCCGGGGTGACGAACGGGTTGCCGTCGCGGTCGCCGCCGATCCACGAGCCGAAGGTCAGCGGGCGGGCGGTCGGCGCGGTCTCGACGCCGAGCTGGCGCAGCGTCTCGGCGAGGTCGTCGAGCACCTGCGGGGCGGCCTCGGCGTACAGGTCCTTGAGGTAGTAGACGGCGTTGCGGGCCTCGTCGGTCGGGTCCGGCCGGTCCAGGCGCAGCTCGTCGGTCTGCCAGAGCAGGTCGATCAGCTCGGCGAAGCGGCGGGTCGAGGCGGTGGTGTCCGAGGCGCCGTAGAGGACCGCGGCGCTGGCCTCGGCGTCCAGCGAGTCGGCGAGCTGGCGCAGCTTCGACAGGATCGAGCGGCGCGCGGCCTCGGTCGGGTGGGCGGTGAACACCGGGCGTACGGCCAGCCTGCGCGCGGCCGCGGCGATCTCGTCGGCCGGCACCCCGCGCTCGGCGATGCGCTTGGCGGCCTGGTCGAGCCAGCCGCCGTCGCGGGCGCGGCGGCGCTGCAGGTCCCGCGACCGGTGCACCTGCTCGGTGATGTTCGCGAGGTGGAAGTACGTGGAGAAGGCGCGGGCCAGCTTGGTGCCGGTCGTGACGTCCATGGCCGCGAGCCGCTCGGCGGCCGCCGGGGCGTCCGCGCGGACCAGGGCGCGGACCTCCTCGACCAGGTCGAGCAGGGGCTTGCCCTCCTGCCGGGCGAGGGTCTGGCCGAGCAGCGTGCCGATGCGGCGGATGTCGGCGCGCAGGGCGGCGTCGGGGCCGTCGGGGTCGAGCTGGCCGTGCTGGTCTGTCACCGGGGCGCTCCTTTGCAAGACACGTGCGGAGGACAGCGCTGTCCCGACTCCCCGCGATCGTATCGGTGCCGTGCTGCGGCGGGGTGCTTTGAGGTAAGTCTCATATCTCCTTACGTCTGCTTCACACCTTTCCGGCTTACCTGTGCCCCACGAAACCTCTGGGGGAGGAAATGCATGACTAGCAGGACTCGGCTGCTCACGGCCGGTGCCGTCACGGCAGCGGTCGCGCTCGCGGGCGCGGGTGTCGGAGTGGCCTCGGCGGCCAGCGACCCGCCGGCGCTGACGTTCACCCTCGCGACGCCGAACGTCACCGCGGAGCGCTACGTCTGGGACGGGGAGGCGAACCTCTACCTCGACCTGGGCGTCAACGTGATCGCCGGCAAGAACCCGTTCGAGATCCGCGCGACCCGCAAGTCGTACGCGGACCCGATCGTGGCCAAGCAGTATGTCGTCAAGAACGGCAGGCGGACGGCGGTGAGCCTGCCGGCCGGAATGGTCACCGACTGGAACGGGCTCAAGAACTTCACGACGGTCACCATCAAGAACGCCTCCGGTGCCCAGGTGGCGAAGTACGACACGGACTTCTGCCCGAACTCGTACGCCTCAGCGCGCACCCGGCGGGACGCTCCGGCCGAGACTCCGTACCCCCAGGGCTGCAGCGGGTACAACCCGTTCAACCTGGGCGCGGTGTGGGGTATCCAGGCCGGCTGGAACGGCCAGGTCGCCAGCATGCCGCAGGCCAGGAGCCTCGACCTCGCCGACGGGAAGTACAAGGCGACCGTCACGTTGAACAAGAAGTACCGCGACTTCTTCAAGATCAAGGCGGCCGACTCCACGCTCACCGTCAACGTCACCGTCAAGACGGTCGAGGAGAACGAGCGCGGCGCCGCGCTGGCCCAGGCCCGGATCAAGGCCGCCCGGGCCGGCGAGGACACCTCCGAGAAGGCAGCCCTCGCCGAGCACGGCGAGCACGCCGGCCAGGGCGACCCGAAGCTGCAGATCTCGGCGTACAAGCCGGGCTTCCGGCCGCCGGCCAAGGCGCCCAGGGCGGTCCAGAGGGCGAGCATCCCGCGCGGCCCGCGGCCCGACCTCCGTTCGCTGCCCGCGTGGGGTATCTCGCTGGCGCAGGAGAACGGCAAGACGTTCGTGAACTTCGGCGCCACGGTGTGGAACGGCGGAACGTCGCCGCTGCTGGTCGACGGGTTCCGCCGCACCGGCACCGAGCTGATGGACGCCTACCAGTACTTCTTCGACGCCAAGGGCAAGCAGGTCGGGTCGGTCGCAGCCGGCACGATGGAGTGGGATGCCCGCGAGGGGCACCGGCACTGGCACTTCACCGACTTCGCGCAGTACAACCTGCTGCGTTCGGACAAGAAGCTGGCCGTCCGCAGCGGCAAGGAGGCCTTCTGCCTGGCCAACACCGACGCGGTCGACTACACCATCCCGAACGCGAAGTGGCGGCCGGACAACACCGACCTCTCCAGCGCCTGCGGACAGAACACGGCCGTGGCGGTGCGTGAGGTGCTCGACATCGGCAACGGTGACACGTACACGCAGGACCGGCCGGGCCAGTCCTTCGACGTCACCGACCTGCCCAACGGCACGTACTACATCGAGGTCAAGGCGAACCCCGCCAAGAAGCTCACCGAGCTCAGCACGTCGAACAACACCGCGCTGCGTGAGATCCGGCTGGGCGGCACGCCGACCAACCGCACCCTCAAGGTGCCGTCGGTGCACGGGCTGGACTAAGAGCCCTACCGGGCGAGTCCGAGGGCGTACTCGGGCCACCATTGGCCCGCGGCGGGAGCACCGCTTCCGCAGGCGCCGTCGGACTCGCCCGGTCGTTTCACCCACAGGTACGCGTCCACGAGCGGCTCCCCGGTCCGCGTCGTCGGCGGGTCGCCGAGCGCACGCCCCGTGGGGTTGCACCAGTGCCGGTCCCCGGCGCCCTTCTGCGCCGGCCCGTTGCCGTTGCGGCTGGTGTCCACGACGAAGTGGGCGCCGCCGAGCAACCCCGACAGCCGGGTCCCGTACGCGATGTTGTCGGCCGTCGTCTCGAAGTTGGCCACGTTGAGCGCGAACCCCGAGGCGCGGCCGATGCCGGACTGGCGCAGCGCGGAGAGCATCTCGGCGGGCTCGGTGATCCAGCCCGGGTTGCCCGCGTCGAGGTAGACGAGGACGCCGGGGGTCGCCCGCAGCGCCCCGACCGCCTCGGCGAGCAGGCCGTACCGTTCCCGCGTGTCCTCGGCGTCGAGGCAGCCCCGGACCGCCTGGGGGATCGCGTCCGGTTCCAGCACGATGAGCGCGCGGTGCCCGTGCAGGGACGCCGCTATGTCGCGTACCCATCGCCGGTAGGTCTCCGCGTCGGCGGCCCCGCCCGCCGACTGGCCGGAGCAGTCCCGGCCGGGGATGTTGTAGAGCGTCAGGACCGGCAGCTTGCCGGCCGCCGAAGCCGCCGTCACCAGCTGCCGGACCCGGTCGGCGTATCCGGGGCTGTCGTCGGCGAACCACGTCGCCACCGGACGGTCGGCGATGCGGCGCAGCACGGTGGCCTCGGCGTGCCTCCCGGCCGCCTCCCATTCGCGGACCTGCTCCGCGGCCGCACCGTTCGGGTCGACGTAGAGGCCGGGGAGGGGCGGCGGCGCGGACGCGGAGGCCCGCACCGCCGCGGGACCGGCGACGACCGGCCAGTCCTCGCCGCGCATCGAGAGCACCACGATGGCGGCGAGGACGACGACGAGGGACAGGCCGGCGGCGACCAGCGGCCACCGGCCGCTCGCGTGGACGGCGTGCCGGGGCATCAGCGCACCTGGATCCAGCGGGCCGTCGAGGGCACACCCTTGTCGTCGACGAGGAACAGCATGTACCAGCCCGACGGCACCAGACCCCGCTTCTTCGGTACGGACAGCGCCAGGCCGCCGGTCGCCGGGGTGATGTCGAGCGCCACCGAGCGCTGGTCGAGGTCGGTGACGTGGGTGACGGCGCTGGGCCGCATCAGCCGGGCGGCGCGGATCCGCCCGGCGTCGCGGGTGGCGACGGCGAACGTCGTGCCGCGCTGCACGGCCTTCGGTCCGGCGCCGATCACCGGACGCCGGCCCCGGAACAGGTAGGGCGGGGAGTAGACCTCGATCCGCTGCTCGAACGTGCCCGGGTTGCGCCCGCTCGGGTCGTACAGCGGGTCGGAGCCCATCGTGATGACCCGGCCGTCGGGCAGCAGCAGGGCCTCCGAGTGGTAGTTGCGCCCGACCGTGGAGTCCGCCGCGGTCTCGAACCGGCCGGCGGCGGGTCGGTAGATCTGCGCGTTGAACAGGTCGCTGCGGGTCTTGTCGCCGTACCGGCCGCCGCGGTATCCGGACGAGCCGCCGGTGGTGAGGACGGAGTCGTCGGGCAGCAGCACGGTGCTCAGGTAGCGGGCCGGCTGCGGCAGGTCCGGGCCGGGCGTGTAGGCCGGCGACGGCTCGTCGAGGTCGGCGATAGCGGTGCGGGCGGTGGAGACCGCGGACTCGCCGACCTCGCCACCGCCGAAGATCATCACGCGCTGGTCCTGGGCCGGGGGCAGCAGCACCGAGGAGCTGGTCTCGGTCATCCGCGGGTCGCGCAGGCCGGGCACCTCGCGGAAGCTGTTGTTCCTGAGGTTCCAGAGCCCGGGGGTACGGCCCTCGGTGTCGGAGCCGTAGCCCGCGTTCGACCCGGAGAAGAAGAGCTTGCCGTCCGCCATCAGGTGCAGCGCCGGGTACGTCGGGAAGACCCGCTTGAGCTCCGGCGCGTCCACCCAGCGCTTCTGGTCCTTGACGTAGCGCTCGTTGCGCCCGGGCAGCATCCGGCCGAACTCGTCGAGGCCGGAGACGGCCAGCACGTCACCGCCGGGCAGCTCGGCCAGCGTCGGGTACCAGCGGTGCTGCACCATGTCGCCGGTGCGCACGTAGCGCTCGGCCCGCGGGTCGAACTCGTACGACGTCTTGTCGCCGCCGTACTCCTGCTTCTCGCGGGTGATCTTGTCGGCGAGGCCGTAGACGTTCTGCTTGTCCTTGCCGGTGAGACCGGCAACCGTGTACTGCGCCGGATTGTCCACGATGGGCCCGTCGCCGGCCTCGACCGCGTCCACCCAGACCTCCGCCTCGCCGGCGTGGGTCATCACCTCGTCGCCGTGCTTCATCGTCATCGCGGCCGGCACGGTCAGGTCGGTGCGGGTGCGGTACTGGGTGCCGTTCTTCGCCACCAGCGTCGTGCCCTTGGGGAAGGTACGCGGGCCGCCGGCCGGGTCCTCGTTCTTGATCTTCATGACCCCGGCCGCGTGGGTGATGTCCTTCTCCAGCACCTCGTAGGACTTCGTCCCGCCGGCGATCAGCAGGTTGCCGTTGGGCAGGAACGTGTGCCCGGCGCAGAACACGTCGGTCGGCGTGGGGACCTCGTTGAACGCATCCTTCGCGGGGTCGTACAGGACGGTCCGGAACGTGCCGGCCTCGAAGTTGTCGCGGTTGTTGCCACTGCCCGCGACGATCAGGACCTTGCCGGTGCTCAGCATCGCCGCGTGGATCGCGTTGACCCGGAAACCCGGCGGTACGGGCAGCCGCGACCAGTGGCCGTACTTCTCCTTGTACGACTGCCGGTTGATGGTGAAGTCGTGGTAGGCGTCGGCGCCGAAGGCGACCATCGGCCGGTTCACGAACACCAGCACGCTGAGGACCAGCAGGGCGATCCCGGCGCTCAGCAGGCGCCGGGGCGTCGACGGGCGGGGACGGGGCTTCATGCGTACGACTCCACGGGTTCTTCGGTGGTGCTCTTGTCGGGTTGCGGTGCCTTGGCTGCCTTGCGGCGCTTGAGCTCCTGCCCCGCCCAGATGGCCGGCGGGCTGAGGCAGAGGATCAGGTTGAGCCCGGGCCACAGCCACATCGCGCCGTCGACGTGGCCGCCGATGGGGGCCGCGATGAGCAGCGAGACGTAGAACGCGGCCCAGCGCAGGCTCTGCTGGAAGGTGAGGAGCCGGTCCGGGCTGGCCGAGTCGCCCTTGGGCGTCACCACGAAACCGGTGGTGCGGCGCAGCACGGCACCGATGAACGAGGACACGTAGACGGGCGTGGACAACGTCGAGATCACCATGCCGGCGAGCCCGGACGACCCGGCCTCCTCGTGCGGGCTGGTGTTGTGCCGGCGGTTCCACAGGTAGAGGCCGACCTGGAACAGCGCGGCGTCGACGTAGAGCATGAGCCACACCTCCTGCGGCACCTGGACGCCCTTGGCGCCGAGCACGAGATAGCAGACGGCGTTCAGGGCACCGAGCAACCAGGCCAGCGCGGTCAGCGGGTAGTACGACATCAGCAGCGCGTAGTGCAGCCCTCGCCGGAAGCCCAGCCGCCAGGCGAACCGCGCGAACGAGGTGACCACCACCTCGTCCGTCCCGCGCGACCACCGGTGCTGCTGCGAGAAGTAGTCCGTCCAGGACGACGGGCCTTCGCCGACCGCGAGCACGTCCGGCGTGTAGACGGAACGCCACCGCTCGCCCGTCTCCGGATTACGCCCACTGTGGACGACCAGGCTGGTGGCCATGTCCTCGGTGATCGAGTCCTGCAGGCCGCCGATCGCGCGCAGCGCCGCGATGCGCACGGCGTTGTTGGTGCCGACGAGCATCGAGATGCCGAGCCGGTTTCCGGCCCGCTGCAACAGCGAGTGGAAGAGGTACTGCTGCGACTCGGCCCAGCGGGTCACGACGTTGTCGTAGTTGCCGTAGATCTGCGGGCCCACCACGAAGGCCACGTCCGGGTCGCGGAAGTAGCCGAGCAGCCGCTCGCAGAAGTTCGGCATCGGCACGTGGTCGGGGTCCACGGACACGAAGACGTCGTAGTCGTCGCCGTGCGCGTCGACCCACGAGTTGTAGTTGCCGTGCTTGGTCTTCGCCTTGTACGCGCCCGCCTCGGTGTTGTACCGCGCGACGCCCTTACGGCTGAAGTGCTTGACCCCGATCCTGGCGCACATCGCCTTGACCGCGTCGTCGTCGCCCTCGTCGAGCAGCCACACGTCGTACGGCCCGCTGTGGCGGATCCTGCGCGCCGCCCGCAGCGTGCGTTCCACCATCTCGACGGGTTCCTTGCCGGGCACGATCGTGGTGAGGAACGCGACGCGCAGGCCGGCGTCGGGCACCATCGGCACGGGATCACGCGCCCACAGCGTGGCCAGGCACAGGGTGAAGACGTTGACGAGGCGGAACAGCTCGATCAGCCCGGTCGCCGCGATCATGAACACGGTCGCGGCGTAGAGCCACAGGGACATGCCGGGGTCGGGAACCTCCATCGAGGACAGCAGCCAGCCGAAGAAGGTCGACTCGAAGGCGAAGGCGAACAGCGTGATCAGCACGGTGAGCACCGGGCGGCGCCGGGCCAGCGGTCGCATCCGCACCTGCTGCGGGCCGTCCCCGGGCATCTCGGCCGGGCCGGCCAGCACGCTGTAGCCGCTGTACTCGTAGCGGCCCGGCAGCAGCTCGGTCGGGGCGTTGAGCGCCCGCACCAGCGACGGGTCGACCGGCGTGCGTGGCGCGGGGATCTCGGGGGAAGGTGGGGCAGGGTCGCTCATCGCGTCCTCTCGGATCGAACCCGGGCAACAGGAAACGAGCACGGCGGAACACCGCCGTGCTTCATGAATCGAGGACTGTCAGGCAGACAGCGGTACGGCCGAACGCACCCGCATCGGGGCCTCGGCGGCCGGAGCGGCGTTGCGCACCCGGCCGAGCTGGCGCGGGCGGGCGGCGTCCTTCGCCGAGGCGAGCAGGAGCCGGGCCGGGGTCGCCGTGGCCCGCGCCTTGGTGACGAAGGCGCGGCGGGCGGCCGCGAAACCGGAACGGTCGCCGAACATGTCGCTGCTCATCTCGGCGAGCTCGCGCGCCTCGAAGACGTCCAGCGGCACCCGGTCACCGGCGAGCCGCCGCGCCTTGGCCGCCTGCATCTTGCGGGCGGTGCGCGCGTCGGCGTGCTCGTGTGCCAGCGCGGTCAGCCACTCGCCGTACGCCTCGGGATGGCGGGGCCCGATCTCGTCGACCAGCCCCAGTGACCGGGCCTGCTCGGCGCTCACCGGCAGCTTGTCGTCGATGAGGCGCTGGGCGGCCTCCGCGCCGACGCGCCGCGGCAGGGTGTACGTGTGCAGCTCGGAGCCGTACAGACCCATGTCGTAGTACGGGTTGAGCACCACGCCGTCGCGGGCGGCCACGATGTCCGCGCCGAGGCCGAGCATGGCGCCGCCGGCTCCGGCGTTGCCCGCGTACGCCGCCACGACGACCTGCCGGGTGCAGCGGATGAGCTCGGTGCAGACCTCGTTGATGGCCCGGATGTTGGCCCACGCCGCGACGGCGGGGTCGGCGGCGGCCTCGATGACGTTGAGGTGGATGCCGTTGCTGAAGGCGTCGGTGCCGCCGCGCAGCACGAGCACCCGGGTGTCCTGCCCGGCGGCGTGCCGGAACGCGGCGAGCAGGCGCCGGCAGTGGCCCGTGGACATGGCCCCGTTGTAGAAGTCGAAGGCCAGCCAGCCGACCGGCCCGGTGCGCCGGTACCGGATCTGCCGGTACGACGGCGCCTCCGGTTCCACCCCGGCGGGCAGGGGCGACTGCGGTACGCCGCGCAGCCGCTTGCCGAGCAGCGTGGTGGCCGGCAGCTTGAACCGGCCGGGCTCCGACGCGTCGCGCAGGTGGCCCAGCCAGACGCTGCCGTCGCCGGTGGCGACCAGCACCGCGCCCTGCCGGCGGGCGGCGATCGTGCCGGGCCGGACACCGCGGGTCAGCCCCGGGTGCACGTCGTACGCGAACACCTCCAGGCCGGCCAGCTGTGTGCGTACGCCCGGAGCGCCGTCCGCGGCCCGGATCCGCCGGATGACGTGCTCGGTCGGCGCGGTCCAGTCGAAGGCCCGGTCGGCCTGCTTCATGGCCGGCCGGGGCCGGGCGCCCTGCACCTCGACCGTCAGCTCGGTGGAGGCGGTGGGGCGGAACGCCGGATCCGCGGCCTTGGCCACCACCTCCAGCGCGCACTCGAGCGCGGCGTCGGCCACCGGGCCGTTGTACAGGGAGGACTTGCGGGGCGCGGCGGGCATGGGGAACGTCCGGGTCGCCCAGATCGGGCCGGCGTCCAGCTCCTCGACGGCCTGCAGGGCGGTGACGCCCCAGGCGGGCGCACCCTCGGCGATGGCCCAGTCGAGCGAGGACGGACCGCGGTCGCCCACCGGGCCGGGGTGCAGGATCACGGTGGGGACGTGCTGCCAGACCTCTGCGGGGACCCGGTCCTTGAGGAACGGGCACAGGATGAGCTCGGGCCGGGCGGCGCGGACTCCCTCGATGATGTCCTGCGAGCCGGTGGCGAGCAGCACGCCGACGTCGTGGCCGGCCTCCCGCAACGCGCACCACACCCGCTGACTCAGCCCGTTGAACGCGGACACGAGAAGAAGAACCCGCACATTGCCTCCCCAGACAACACTTCCCCCGAACAAACGGGCAGTGTTGACTACCTGTTTGCCGCTATGTCGGACATGTTGTCCGATAGTGGTCCGTCACACCGGGCACGCCGGACGGCGGACTAAGCTTGGGGGCATACCCCCCGTCCAACTGGCGTCGGGGTTTTTCGATGTGCCTTCGAGAGAGTCTTTTTCATGCAACTCAGTGGCCTCGTCCCGGCCGCCCTGCGTGACCGCGGGCTGGCGCGGGCCCGCGACCTGGCCCGCAAGGGTGGGGTCGACTCCGACGCGCTCGACCTGACCGCGCCCGCCTCGCTGCGCCCCTTCGTGGTCGCCGCGGTGGCGGGACCGGCCGAGATCGGCGGCGCCGGCCGTCCCGTGCTCGCCGTCACGGCGACCAGCCGGGAAGCCGACGACCTCGCCGACGCCCTCGGCTGCCTGATCTCCGCCGAGAACGTCGCCGTCTACCCGTCGTGGGAGACGCTGCCGCACGAGCGGCTCTCCCCGCGCTCCGACACGGTCGGGCGCCGGCTCGCCGTCCTGCGCCGGCTCGCCCACCCCGCGGAGGACGGCGGCAGCCCGCTGCAGGTCGTCGTCGCGCCCGTCCGGTCGCTGCTGCAGCCCCAGCTCAAGGGCCTGGGCGACCTCGAGCCCGTCGAGCTGCGGCCCGGCGGGGAGGCCGAGCTCGAGCAGGTCGCGCGGCGGCTGTCCGACATGGCGTACGCCCGGGTCGACCTGGTCACCAAGCGTGGCGAGTTCGCGGTGCGCGGCGGCATCCTCGACGTCTTCCCGCCCACCGACGAGCACCCGTCCCGGGTCGAGTTCTGGGGCGACGAGGTCGAGGAGATCCGCACCTTCGCCGTCGCCGACCAGCGCACCATCGACCCGGCCGAGCGCCTCTGGGCGCCGCCGTGCCGCGAGCTGCTGCTCACCCCGCAGGTGCGCGCCCGCGCGGCCGAGCTCGCCGAGCAGCACCCGGAGCCGGCCGAGATCCTCGACAAGCTGGCCGAGGGCATCCCCGTGGAGGGCATGGAGTCGCTCGCCCCGGCGCTGCTGCAGGGCACCGACAGCATGGAGCTGCTCGTCGACTGCATGCCGGCCGGCACCCACGTGCTGCTCTGCGACCCCGAGCGGATCCGCACCCGGGCGCACGACCTCACCCGTACCTCCGACGAGTTCCTCGAGGCCAGCTGGGCCGCGGCGGCCGTGGGCGGGCAGGCGCCGATCGACGTCGGCGCCGCCGCGTTCCGCACCCTCGCCGACGTGCGCGCGCACGCCGCCACCCTGCACCAGCCATGGTGGACCATCTCGCCGTTCGGCCTGGCCGAGGCCGACGAGAAGCCCGCCGCCGACATGCCCTGGCTGGAGACGCCGGAGGTCGAGGTCAGCCCCGACACCGGCGACGCGGTCGCGCTCAAGGCCCAGCCCGTGCCGCTCTACCACGGCGACACCGCGCGCCTCGCCGCCGACCTGCAGCGCTGGGCAGCCGACCGGTGGGCCATCGCGCTCGTCTTCGAGGGCCACGGCACCGCCCAGCGCGCCACCGAGCTGCTGCGCGACGCCGGCCTCGGCGCCACCCCGGCCGACTCGATCGCCACCGCGGTCGAGCCCGGTCAGCTCCTGATCACCTGCGGCGGCCTCAACCACGGCTTCATCGACGACAGTTCCAAGCTCGCCGTCATCACCGGCAACGACATCAGCGGCGGCCGCGGCGCGTCCACCAAGGACATGCGCAAGATGCCCAGCCGGCGGCGCAACACCATCGACCCGCTCGAGCTCAAGCCCGGCGACTTCGTGGTGCACGAGCAGCACGGCATCGGCCGCTACGTCGAGCTCGTGCAGCGCACGGTCAACGGCGCCGACCGCGAGTACCTGGTCATCGAGTACGCCCCCAGCAAGCGCGGCCAGCCCGGCGACCGGCTCTTCGTCCCCACCGACCAGCTCGACCAGCTCTCCCGCTACGTCGGCGGTGAGTCGCCGTCGCTGCACAAGATGGGCGGCGCCGACTGGCAGAAGAGCAAGGCCCGCGCCCGCAAGGCCGTCCGCGAGATCGCGGCCCAGCTCATCCAGCTGTACGCCGCCCGCCAGGCGTCGAAGGGCCACGCGTTCGGCCCGGACACGCCGTGGCAGCGCGAGCTCGAGGACGCGTTCCCGTACACGGAGACCCCGGACCAGCTGGCGGCGATCAGCGAGGTCAAGCACGACATGGAGCTGGCCGTACCGATGGACCGCCTCATCTGCGGCGACGTCGGCTACGGCAAGACCGAGATCGCCGTCCGCGCGGCCTTCAAGGCCGTGCAGGACGGCAAGCAGGTCGCCATCCTGGTGCCCACCACCCTGCTGGTCCAGCAGCACTACAACACGTTCGCCGAGCGGATGAGCCAGTTCCCGGTGAACATCAAGCAGCTGTCCCGGTTCCAGACGCCCAAGGAGGCGGCGCTGGCGCTGGAGCAGGCCGCCGACGGGACCGCCGACATCGTCATCGGCACCCACCGGCTGCTGGCCAACTCGACCCGTTTCAAGAACCTCGGCCTGATCATCGTGGACGAGGAACAGCGCTTCGGCGTCGAGCACAAGGAACAGCTCAAGGCCCTGCGCGCGTCGGTGGACGTGCTCACCATGTCGGCCACGCCCATCCCGCGCACCCTGGAGATGGCGATCACCGGGATCCGGGAGATGTCGACGATCGCGACCCCGCCGGAGGAACGGCACCCGGTGCTCACGTTCGTCGGCGCGCAGGACGACAAGCAGGTCGCCGCCGCGATCCACCGGGAGCTGCTGCGCGACGGCCAGGTCTTCTACCTGCACAACCGGGTCGAGTCGATCGACCGGGCCGCCCGCAAGCTGCGCGAGCTGGTGCCCGAGGCGCGGGTCGCGGTGGCGCACGGGCAGATGAGCGAGGAGCAGCTCGAGAAGGTGATGGTCGGCTTCTGGGAGAAGGAGTTCGACGTCCTCGTCTGCACCACCATCGTCGAGTCCGGCATCGACATCGCGAACGCCAACACCCTCATCGTCGAGCGGGCCGACCTGCTCGGCCTGTCCCAGCTGCACCAGATCCGCGGGCGGGTGGGCCGGGGGCGGGAGCGCGCGTACGCGTACTTCCTCTATCCGCGCGAGAAGCCGCTGACCGAGCAGGCCCACGAGCGGCTCGCCACCATCGCCCAGCACACCGAGCTCGGCGCCGGCATGTACGTGGCGATGAAGGACCTCGAGATCCGCGGCGCCGGCAACCTGCTCGGCGGCGAGCAGTCCGGCCACATCGAGGGCGTCGGCTTCGACCTGTACGTCCGCATGGTCGGCGAGGCGGTGCAGGCGTTCAAGGGCGAGCGGCCCGAGGAGGAGACGGAGGTCAAGGTCGACCTGCCGATCGACGCGCACCTGCCCACCGACTACATCGCCGTGGAGCGGCTGCGCCTGGAGATGTACCGCAAGCTGGCCGAGGCCCGCGAAGACGCCCGCCTCGACGAGGTGGTCGCCGAGATGACCGACCGGTACGGCACGCCGCCGGAGCCGGTCGCCAACCTCATCGCGGTCGCCCGGTTCCGGCTGGTGGCCCGCGCGTACGGCCTCACGGACGTCTCGGTGCAGGGCAAGCACCTGCGCTTCTCGCCGCTGCCGCTGCCCGACTCGAAGCAGATGCGGCTCAAGCGCTACCACCCCGACTCGGTCTACAAGCAGGCGAACGACCAGGTCAGCGTGCCGCGGCCGAGCACCCGCCGGATCGGCGGGGAGCCGCTGCGCGACCAGGCGCTGCTGCAGTGGTGCACGCAGCTGCTCAAGGATGTGTTGGGTGACATTCCGGCCCCCGTGTCAGGAGTCACAACCGGAGCGTGAGAGAGTCATGACCATGCAGCGTGCTCGCCGACTCGCATCCACCGCCGTCGTCGCCGTCCTCGCCGTGACCGGCCTGACTGCCTGCCAGCAGTCGCCGGACGTGGCCGCGTACATCGCGGACGGGACGATCACCGAGGAGCGAATCCAGGGCATTTACGACCAGGTGCGCGACCAGCTGACCGCCGCCCGGGAGAAGGCCGCCCAGCAGCAGGCGGGGGCGGACGGCGCCTCGGCCCAGCCGCTGCCGCCGCTCACCATGCCGATCAAGCAGCAGGACGTCCTCAACACGCTGCTCAGCGTGGACATCCTGCGCAAGTCGGCGCAGGCGCACGGAGTGCAGGCCGCCGACGCACCGACGGTCGAGCAGGTGGCCCAGGCCCGCAACTACTCGCCCCAGTGGGAGTACACGCAGCTCTACGCGGAGACCTACCGCCTGCGTACCGCCCTGCAGGGCGCGATGAAGCCGGCCCAGCTCACCGACGACGACCTGCGCGACGTGCACCAGCGGCTGATCAAGGGCGGCGCCGCCGACCCGAGCACCACGTTCGACCAGTTCAAGCAGACCCTCTCGGAGCAGAACAGGGCGCTGCTGCAGAACTACGTGGCGATGCGCACCGAGCTCGAGAAGATCGTCAAGGACGACAAGGTCAAGCTCAACCCCCGCTACGGCGCCCAGCAGGTCGCCCTCCTGTCCGCGCAGTCGGCGGACGGCAACGACGTGCCGCTGGTCGTGCTGACCCTCGGCGGTGACGACGCCGGGGACCCGTACGTCACCGACGTCTCCACCGTGACGACCGTCGCCTGATGCCGGAGGCCGCCCGGATCGTCCTGCTGGTCACCTCGCCGAGGGTGCCCGCCGGACTGCTCACGGCGGCGGCCTGGGACCTGGTCCGGGCCTGGCCCGTGCTCGCCGCGGCCGACAGCGACCAGGCGGCGGCCCTGCGCGCGACGGGGGTCACCGTCACGGTCGTCGAGCCCGACCCCGAACGCCTGATCTCCGCGCTGGCCACGCACTCCACCGTCGTATGGCTCGCCGGCGCGGCCGGTGACGAGGACTTCGCCCGCCGGCTGGGGCTGCGGCTGGCGCGCGAGCCCTCGCTCGCCGAGCTGGAGCTCTGCTACGGCTCTTGGGATCCGCCCGGCGCCCGGCTGCTCGACGCGGTGGCGGTCATGGACCGGCTCGTGTCGCCCGGCGGAGACCCGTGGAAGCGGCAACAGACGCACGAGAGCCTCGCGCAGTACCTGCTGGAGGAGAGCTACGAGGCGTACGACGCCATGGTCTCGCACGACCTCGCCGCGCTGCGCGAGGAGCTGGGCGACGTGCTGCTCCAGGTCGTGTTGCACGCCCGGCTCGCCGAGGAGCTGCCCGAGGACGAGCGCTGGACGATCGACGACGTGGCCGGCGGCCTGGTCGACAAGATGGTGCGCCGCAACCCGCACGTCTTCGCCGGCGAGACGGTCGACGGCGTCGAGGCGATCGTCGACAACTGGGAGCGGATCAAGCAGCAGGAGAAGGCGCGGGACTCGGTCCTGGACGGCATCGCGCTGAGCCAGCCCGCCCTCTCGCTCGCCGCCAAGATCCTGCACCGGGCGAGCCGAGCGGGGCTGGACGTGCCCCTGCCCGACGGTCCCGACCTGGGAGCCACGCTGCTGCGGCTGGTGGCCCGGGCCCGCGAGGACGGCCACGACCCCGAAGCCCTGCTCCGGCAGGCCGCCCTGACCTACTCCGCCGCCGTGCGGTCGCGCGAGAATGTCGGACCCGCCGAGTAGATTGCGCTCCATGCCGGAGTTCGTCCCGCTCGCCGAGCGCATCGTCGACGCCATCCTCGACAGCGACCCCGCCCTGGCCTCCTACGCCGGAGACCACCGCTACGACGACCGGCTCCCCGACTACTCACCCGGAGCGGTCGCCGGTCGCGTCACCATGCTGCGCGACGCGGCCGACGCCCTGGCCGGCATCGACCCGGACGCCTTCGACCAGCAGGACCAGGTCGACCACGCCATCCTCACCGCCATCGTCGAGCGCGGCATCTTCGAGCTGACCGACGTGCGCGAGCACGAGTGGGACCCGCTGGCCCACAACCCCGGCCCGCTGCTGCACGCCCTCATCGCCCGCCCGTTCGCCCCCGCCGACGAGCGGCTGGCGGCCCTCGGCGGCCGGCTCTCCGCCATCCCCGACGCGCTTGCCACCGCCCGCGCGGTCCTGCGCGACGTGCCCCGCCTGCACGCGGAGGTCGCGACCGGCCAGTTCGCCGGCGCGGCGGCGCTGATCCGCGGAGAGCTGCCGGGCCTGCTCGCCCAGGCACCCGGGCTGCGCTCCGCCGTCGAGCCGGTCGCGGCCGCCGCCCTGGACGCGCTCTCGGAGTTCGACGGCTGGCTGCGAGCCCGCCTCGACAGCGGCGAGCCGGGCCGCGACCCCCGCCTCGGCCGCCCGCTCTGGGAGGCGCGGCTGTGGCACACCCTCGACACCGAGCTGCCCGCCGCCGAGATCCTCACCCGCGCCCGCACGAACCTCGACGACATCGGCGCCCGGCTCCGCGAGGCGGCGGCAGAGCTGGTCGGCGGCCCCGCCACCGACACCACCGTCCGTCGTGCCCTCGACACCCTGGCGGCCCAGCACCCCGACGACGCGACCATCGTCGACCTGGCCAAGGTCACCATGGTCGAGGCCACCGAGTTCGTCCGCGACCACGACCTCCTGACCCTGGTCGACGACCCCTGCCTGATCGAGGAGATGCCCGAGTTCGCCCGCGGCGTGGCGGTGGCCTACTGCGACCCGCCGGGGCCGCTCGAGACGGCCCAGGTCCCGACCTTCTACTGCATCGCCCCGGCCCCGTCCGACTGGCCGTCCGAGCGCGTCGAGTCCTTCTACCGCGAATACAACGACCACATGATCCGCAACCTCACGGTCCACGAGGCGATGCCGGGCCACTTCCTCCAGCTCGCCCACTCCCGCCGCTTCCGAGCCGCCACCCGCGTCCGCGCCCTCGGCTTCTCCGGCCCGTTCGTCGAAGGCTGGGCGGTGTACGCGGAAGAGCTGATGGCCGGACTCGGCTTCGGCGGCCTCCCGGTCCGCCTCCAGCAACTGAAGATGCAGCTCCGGATGACCCTCAACGCGGTGATCGACCAGCTCGTCCACTGCGAGGACCTACCGGAGTCGGAAGCGATGCACCTCCTGACGGCCCAGGGCTTCCAGGAGGAGGGCGAGGCGGCGGGCAAATGGAAGCGGGCACTGCTCACGTCGACGCAGCTCTCGACGTACTTCGTGGGCTACACGGAGGTCTCGGCGATCGCCGCAGCCCGCCCGTTCGGCGCAACCCCCAAGGCCTGGCACGACGCGATGCTGGCCCACGGCTCACCGCCGCCTCGCCACCTGGGCTTCCTGCTCGGTGTGTGATCGTCAGCTGTCGGTGCGTTTCGTCGACACGCATGGTCGCGGTAAGGTTGTAACGTGCCGACGTTACCGATCAGCAAGAAGCAGCTGGACAAGCTCGGCGATCGGCTGCGGGATGCGGCAAGCCCGGCGGCAGAGGACTTCGAACTTTTGGAGCAGGTTCTCGGGGCCTACGACGAGGCGCTTCAGTGCGTACGAACTCGGCTCCTGGAACTCGGCTTCGAGCCGACGGTCCGGCTCAAGACGACCGGCACCATCGTCGACAAGCTGAGACGCGACCGTAGCTCGAGCTTGAAGACGATTCAGGATCTGGCCGGTGCCCGCATCGTGCTTGCGGGAACCCTCCGCACCCAGGACGCCGCCGCCCAGACGATCATGGAGTCTTACGCCGCTGGTCCGGTCCTGCCGCTCCTGGTCGATCGACGGGCGGATCCGCGAGCGGGGTACCGCGCGCTCCATGTGATTCTGCGGCTCGACGGGATCCCGGTCGAGGTTCAGATCAGAACAGAGTTGCAGGATTTGTGGGCTCAGCTGTTCGAGAGGCTTGCCGACACCTGGGGCCGGCAGATCAGATACGGGGGCCCGCCCAACAGTGACGGATCCGAGTCCCGCGTCCAGGCCCGCCGCCGCACCGTCGCGGTCATGATGCGGATCAGCGAGGTGATGGCGAGGAGTGAAAGTCTCAGTGCCGCGCTCGAGGAACTGGACGTTCCGACACTCCTGCAGACCGCGGGTGTTGATGCTTCCGCCTCGGACGAGGAAATACCGGCGAAGTTCCGCGAGGTACGCTCCCAATATCTCGAGGTTTCGGCACAAGAGATCCGTCTCGAAGCCGAGGTGCGGGAGATGTTGACGATGGTGGCCGAGGTCGTGGGGAAAGAGGTGACTTCCGGATGAAGTACTTCTTGGTGGTCTTCGACCGCGTTCGTGGAGAACTGCTTCGGGAGGAAGAATTCCTCGACCGCGCCGGCGCGCTCAAGGCTCGCTTCGCCATCGAGCGCAGCGAGGGACTTTCGGCAGACGTGGAGGTGGTGATCCTGGGCGCCGAGTCCCTGGAGGCGCTTCGGCGTACTCATGCGCGCTACTTCCAGACGGTGGGGCAGCTGGCTCGAAGCGGCCTCACCCGTCTCACGGGAGCGTGAGCTAACCGAGCTCTCAGGCGCCGCGGCGGTCGATGAGCTTGGCTGCCTTCGGCATTTCGAAGACGTCGTCCGCCACCTTGTCCGCGTAGCTGGTCATCGCCACCTCGACGCGGGTCTGGTTGAGGACTCCGCTGAAGCTGCCCAGCACCCCCTCGTTGGTGATGCAGGTGCTGAAGTCGCGGGCCGCGGCGCCGTCGACGCCGGTCAGGGTGAGGCAGGTTGCGTGCCTGCCTGCGATTGTCGTGTCGTGTTGGTCGATTTCGAGGTCGGCGTCCAGGACCGCCCTGTTCAGGAGGTTCAGGACGGTCGCGGGGGTCACCATGCCCTTGGCGTCGGCGCTGCGGAACACGGCCGGGGGTGGCGGGCTCGTCGGGGTGGGCGGGCTCGTCATGGTGCAGGTGGCCGGTTTGGCCGCGGTGCGGCACTCGGTGGTGGCGTCCGTGGTGACCAGGAGTTTGCCGCCCGGGTAGACGTACGCCGCGCGGGCCGGTTTCTGGGCTTGGGCGATGGTGGCCGTCTCGCCGCCGGCGAGCTGGTAGGTCGCCTCGTAGGTGCGGGAGGCCTGGCCGGCGAGCTGGGCGGCGACGTCGGCCACCAGGTCGCTGCGGGTCAGGCCCTGCCCCGGCGTCTCGTCCAGGTCCGAGCAGCCCGCCGCGGTGGCGAGCAGGAGGGCGGCCGCCGTGAGGCGGAGGCGGGGCTTCGGGGCGAGCACGTGCACCACCTTGGCCGATCCCCGCAACCCGGCGCAAACCGGTAATCGAGTGGTTGCGGAGAGCGGCGGGGATGCGGGTCAGGATCGCGTACGGCTGAGCAGTTGCTGGCGCATCACGTAGCGGCGGATCACCCGGGCCATCGACTCGTCGGTGTCGAAGATGGCGACGATCTCGACCGACATCGGGCCCGGCGGCACCTGCTGGGGCAGCATCGCCACGCGGGAGGCGACCGCCGGGATGTCGACGATCTCGTTGCCGAGCTGCATCCAGAGCTGGAGGTCCTCGCCCGCCGTCACGTTCGTGCCCTCGAAGTGGGCTCGCATGCTGTGCTCGCTGATGTCGCGGATCCAGCCGTGGGCGTCCTTCCAGCCGGGGCGGCGCATGATGATGCGCTCGCCACCGCCACCGCGGACGTAGTTGCGGTGCTGCTCGACCTCGGCCTCGCCGGCGGGGTGCACCTCCACCCGGTTCTCGTCGATGCCGACGACCGCGCAGGGCAGGGCGTACCTGCCCCGGGGCGCGGCCGACCAGCGCAGGGTGACCTCGTCGCCCACGTGGGGGACGGCCACCAGCGGCGCGGACAGGGTCAGGCCCGCGTCCTCCGCGTGGAGCACGCGGACGCGGGCGGCCTGCTCGTCGGAGGCGGTCATCTCGACGTACGAGCCGGCATCGGGGAGGTGCGCGGAAGTAGTCATGGCAACACCGGTGATCGGCAGCGGGGGTGCCGGCCTGAGGCAAGTGACCGCCGAAGTTCACCGGCCGCCGCCACGGCCGCCGTCGCGGCTCGATACCCTCAGGGTCGTGGTCGGCCGCAGGGTCGCGGTCTGAGGAACTTATCCGTACGAACATGAGGAGCGACACGACAGATGGCCACCATTGAAGCGATCGTCGCCCGGGAGATCCTCGACTCGCGGGGCAACCCGACCGTCGAGGTCGAGGTCGGTCTGGACGACGGCACCATCGGCCGCGCCGCGGTCCCGTCCGGTGCGTCCACCGGCGCGTTCGAGGCGATCGAGCTCCGGGACGGCGACAAGGGCCGCTACCTGGGCAAGGGCGTCGAGAACGCGGTCAGCAACGTCGAGGACAAGATCGCCGACGAGCTGATCGGGTACGAGGCCAGCGAGCAGCGGCTGATCGACGAGAAGATGCTCGACATCGACGGCAGCTCCGACAAGTCCGAGCTGGGTGCGAACGCGATCCTGGGCGTCTCCCTGGCCGTCGCCAAGGCTGCCGCGCAGAGCGCCGAGCTGCCGCTGTTCCGCTACGTCGGCGGGCCGAACGCGCACCTGCTGCCGGTGCCGATGATGAACATCCTCAACGGCGGCGCGCACGCCGACTCGAACGTCGACGTGCAGGAGTTCATGATCGCCCCGATCGGCGCCCCGTCCTTCCGGGAGGCGCTGCGCACCGGTGCCGAGGTCTACCACGCGCTGAAGTCGGTGCTCAAGAAGAAGGGCCTGTCGACCGGCCTGGGCGACGAGGGCGGCTTCGCCCCCAGCCTGCCGACCAACGCCGCGGCGCTGGACCTGATCGCCGAGGCCGTGCAGGCCGCCGGCTTCGCCCTCGGCACCGACATCGTGCTGGCGATGGACGTCGCGGCCACCGAGTTCCACAAGGACGGCGCGTACGTCTTCGAGGGCTCGCCGAAGTCGACCGACGAGATGATCAACTACTACGCCAAGCTCGCCGAGACGTACCCGATCGTCTCCATCGAGGACCCGCTCGACGAGGGGGACTGGGCCGGCTGGACCGCGCTCACCTCGCAGATCGGCAACAAGGTCCAGATCGTGGGCGACGACCTGTTCGTGACGAACCCCACCCGCATCGGCCGGGGCATCGCGGAGGGTGCCGCCAACGCGGTCCTCGTCAAGGTCAACCAGATCGGTTCGCTGACCGAGACGCTGGACGCCGTGGACATGGCACACCGGGCCGGGTTCAAGACGATGATGAGCCACCGGTCCGGCGAGACCGAGGACGTCACCATCGCCGACCTGGCCGTGGCCGTCGGCAGTGGCCAGATCAAGACCGGCGCGCCGGCGCGTTCGGACCGGGTCGCGAAGTACAACCAGCTCCTTCGCATCGAGGAGGAGCTCGGCGACGCCGCGCGGTACGCCGGAGCGGGCGCGTTCCCGCGTTACCGCACCGCGTAACACTCCGTCGACAGATCATGGAGTTGTGGCTCCGCGTTCCGTGGGCATAGTGTCCTGGAGCAGGTGCCGCAACTCCATGGTCTTTGGCGAGTGCCGGGGGAGGGCAGGGATGACGCAGCGCCGCACACCGAGTGGTCAGGGGCCGTCCCGCCGCCCCACCGGCCACGCGGGACGTCCGGGGGTCCGCAGTGGCGCCCGGCCCACCCGCACCCGCGACACCGGGGCGACGCGCATCGAGCCACGGCGCATCCCCACCGCCCGGACCACCGGCAGCCTCAGCCGCTCCGGCAGCAGGCCCGCGGCCGCGCGCCGGGCCGCCGCCGCGGGAGCTACCAAACGCACCGTCGCCACCCGGCCCAAAGCCTTCACCGGGCGCGCCACCGTCCTCATCGTCGTGCTGGTCGCGCTGGCCCTCGCGTACACGTATCCGGTTCGCGTCTACCTCGCCCAGGAGTCCCAGATCGCGCAGATGCAGGCCGACCAGGCCGCGCAGCAGGCGCGGATCAAGGGCCTGGAGGAGGAGGTCGACAAGTGGAAGGACCCGGAGTACGTCCGCATCCAGGCCCGTGACCGGCTCTTCTACGTCAAGCCGGGCGAGGTGCCGCTCCTGGTGCTCAACGACCCGGCCGGTGCGGCCCGGGACGCGGGGCAGGACACCGCGGCGGGCAGCCCCGACCGGTGGTACGACACACTGTGGGGAAGCGTCGCCGCCGCCAATGCAGAATCCCGAGAGTAGATGACGACTCCTTCCGAGACCGATCTCGAGATCGTCGCCGAGCAGCTCGGCCGCCGCCCCCGCGGCACCCGCGCCGTCGCGCACCGTTGCCCCTGCGGCAATCCCGACGTGGTGGAGACCGAGCCGCGCCTGGACGACGGCACCCCGTTCCCGACGATGTTCTACCTGACGTGCCCGCGCGCCACGGCCGCGTGCAGCCGGCTGGAGTCCGCCGGGGTCATGCGGGACATGCAGGAACGGCTCTCCACCGATCCCGAGCTGGCGAAGCGGTACCAAGCCGCGCACGAGGACTACCTGGCCCGCCGGGAAGCCGTGCAGCACGTGCCGGAGATCGAGAAGGTCTCCGCGGGCGGCATGCCCGACCGGGTCAAGTGCCTGCACGTCCACCTCGGTCACGCGCTCGCGGCCGGTTCCGGGGTCAACCCGTTCGGCGACGAGGTACGCGCGGCGGTCGAGCCGTGGTGGGCCGGCGGGCCCTGCGTCACCCCCGAGGAGCCGTGACACCGGTGCCGGTCGAGATCCGCCGGGCCCGCACGTCCGACGTGAAAGCCATCCGCGCGCTCGTGGACACGTACACGGCCGACCGCCGGCTGCTCAGCAAGGCGACCGTCACGCTGTACGAGAGCGTCCAGGAGTTCTGGGTGGCGGTGGACACCGGCGAGGACCGGGTCGTCGGCTGCGGCGCTCTGCACGTGATGTGGGAGGACCTGGCGGAGATCCGTACGGTCGCGGTCGACCCGGCCTACCGCGGCCAGAAGATCGGCCACCGCATCGTCACGGAGCTGCTCGGCGCCGCCCGCGAGCTGGGTGTGGCGCGCGTGTTCTGTCTGACGTTCGAGACGCGTTTCTTCGGCACGTTCGGCTTCGCCGAGATCGACGGCGCCCCGGTCCCGCACGCCGTCTACGAGCAGCTGCTGCGCTCGTACGACGAGGGTGTTGCGGAGTTCCTCGACCTCGAACGGGTGAAGCCGAATACGCTCGGCAACAAGCGGATGTTGCTGCATCTATAGGAGTCCAGCGTGAGAGTCGCCGCCATCGACTGTGGCACCAACTCGGTTCGCCTGCTGATCGCCGACGTGGCGAGCGGCTCGCTGACCGAGGTCGCCCGGCGGATGGAGATCGTCCGGCTGGGCGAGGGCGTGGACCGCACCGGCCGGCTCGCTCCCGAGGCGATCGAGCGCACCCGCAAGGCCCTCCTCGGGTACGCGGCGGAGATCGCGGAACTGGGTGTCTCCCGGGTCCGCATGTGCGCCACGTCGGCCTCGCGGGACGCCTCCAACGCCGAGGACTTCCGCTCGATGGTCCGCTCGGTCCTCGGCGTCGACCCCGAGGTGATCACGGGCGAGGAGGAGGCCCGGCTGTCGTTCGCCGGGGCCGTGCACGGGCTCAACGCCGAACCGCCGTATCTGGTCGTCGACATCGGGGGCGGCTCGACGGAGTTCGTGGTGGGCTTCGAACAGGTCGACGCCGCGGTGTCCGTCGACATCGGCTGCGTGCGGATGACCGAGCGGCACCTGCACACCGACCCGCCCACGGCGGCGGAGGTCGCGGCAGCGGAGCGTGACATCACCACGGCCGTCGACAACGCGCTGCGCAAGGTCTCCGGTCACGGCGCGATGACCCTCATCGGCCTGGCCGGCTCGGTCACCACGGTGGCGGCGCTGGCCCTGCGCCTGCCCGAGTACGACGCCGCCCGCATCCACCACGCCCGGATCCCGTTCGACGACGTGGCGACGGTGACGGCAGACCTGCTCGGTTCGACCGTGGCGGACCGGCGGGACCTGCCGGTGATGCACCCGGGCCGGGCGGACGTGATCGGAGCGGGAGCGCTCATCCTGCGCGTCATCATGCAGCGCGCGGACAAGGCGTCGGTGGTAGCCAGCGAGCACGACATCCTCGACGGGATCGCCTTCTCCCTGGCCTGACACCGGGGCGTCACCTCAGGGGCGCCAGCCTCAGGTGCTTGGCCCGTACCGTATCGATGATCTTCTGCAGGCCCGGCGCGGTGTGCTTCCCGTGGCCGTGCATCAGGATCACGCCGCCGGCCGTCACCGGCGCGGAGCGGTAATCGCCGTACTTGATCCGCTCGACCATCCGGGCGGTGCTGGGGCCGTCCCAGTCGTAGGTGTCGGTCGTCCACCGGCACAGGCGGTAGCCCTTGGCCTGGGCGATCTGCTCCAGCCGGGTCGTGAACGCGCCGGCGCCGAACGGGGGCCGCAGCAGTCTGGGGCTGCCCGTGGCGGCGGTGCCCTTGTCGATCTGCTTCCCGACGCTCGTCTCACCCATCCGGCTCAGCGCCGGATGGGTGGAGGTGTGGTTGCCCACGACGTGGCCGGCGTCCTTGATCTTCTTGAACAGGGCCGGGTTCTCCCGGGCCCAGTCGCCACGGAAGAAGAAGCGAGCCTTGACGTTGTTCCGCTTGAGCGTCGCCAGGATGGAGGTGACCTGCGCGGCGCTACCGCCGTCGTCGAAGGTCAGCCAGACGTCGTTCGAGGTGTTGCCGCAGCGTTCGATCCGCTGGATGGCCGCCGGCGACATCGGTGCGGGCGACTTCTTGCCGTCCGCCTTGACGGGCCGCGCTCCGGACCCCGACACGGTACGGGTCACGCCGTCCTTGGTGAGCTTCGCGGTGCCCCGGACCGTGAAACTGCCGGGAGTGACCGGAAGCTGGAGGTAGCAGGTCCGGCTGGCGGTGTGCCGCACCGGGTTCTGCCAGACCGCACCGGCGCATCGGACCTTGCTGGCGCCGCTGCCCGTCGCCGAGATGGTGACCTTGCTTCCCGGCGGAACGTTGTACGCCGTCACGATGGCGGGAACCGTGCCGCCCGGGCTGTCGTACTGAACGGTGCTGACGCCGATGCGCGGCGCGGCGGCAGCGGCCGTGGTCTGCGCCTGCGATGTGCCGACACCCGCACCGGAGAGCAGGAGGCAGCCGACGGCGACCGTACCGATGGTTCCCAACCGGCGCATGACACTCCTTCTTCCGGGACCCGCGCACTGTACTGGTGCGGCGGGCTAAGTGAGAAGACGGGCGAGCAGGTCGCCGAAGGTCTGCAGCTCGTCCTCGGAGAGGGGCGCGAACGACTCGATCAGCGCTCCTCGCACGATGTCGGTTCCGCGCAGGCGCACGTCGTCGCCCTTGTCGGTGAGCCGGTGCCGCACGGCCCGGCCCGGCCCGGGCACCCGTTCGATGAGGCCGCGGTCGATCATGCGGGTGGCCAGCGTGCCGAAGGACTGGTCGCGCTGGAAGGTGAGCTGCGCGAGGTCGTGCAGCGACGCCTCGGGGTTCTCGTGCAGGTGCCGCAGGGCGTCCCACTGCACGATGGAGACGCCGAGCGGGGCCAGCCGGTCGTTGATGGTGCGGTGGTGGCGCATCTGCAGGCGCTTGACGGAAAGACCGATCTCACCGATGTCACGGGTCACGGCGGGAAGATTACCAGCGTGCTTATCTCAGCATCCTGACGAGGACAAGTCACCTCAATGCAGGTAGAAGTTTAAATCTTTCCTTGTGATCCGAGGCACATCGATGATCTTTGGGGCAGCGCGGCGTCCCGGCCTGCGGTTACTTTCTCTCCGCTCGATCATCTTCGAGCGTTTCACGGGGAGAAATCTGTGGTCGTTCTTCGTTCGCTGCACCCTGCCCTCCTGTCGGCCGTGCTCGTTCCGGCCGTGGTCGCCGGCCTCGCCGTCGGCTCGCCCGCCGCTGCGGCCCTGCCCCCGGCCCAGGCTGATCCGGCGACGGAGACCGCCGCGCCGACGCCGGCCGAGTCGGCCTCCCGCCAGGCTCGCGAGACCGGTCAGCCGGTCGAGGTGGTCGCCGAGCGCGCCGAGGACGAGCTGCTCTGGGCCAACCCGGACGGCTCCTTCACCTCGCAGATCACCGCCGGCCCGCAGCGGGTCCGGCAGGCGGACGGCACCTGGTCGGCGATCGACACCACCCTGGTACGCCACCCCGACGGCTCGATCGGGCCCCGCGCCGCTGCGGTCGACCTGGCGTTCTCCGGCGGTGGCACCGGTGACCTGATCCGGCTCGCCGAGGACGGCAAGGCGCTCGCATACGGGTGGCCCGGCACCCTTCCGGCCCCTGAGCTGGCCGGCGACACGGCGACGTACGCCGAGGTTCTGCCCGGCGTCGACCTGAAGGTGAGCGCATCGAGCGTCGGCTACTCGTACGTGATGGTGGTGAAGTCGGCGCAGGCCGCCGCCAACCCGGCGCTGGCCAACCTGGCCCTGAGCGTACGTGGTGAGGGTGTCACCATCCGCGAGTCCGAGTCCGGCGGGGTCGCGGCGGTGGACGGCGCCGGCGAGGTCGTCTTCGAGGGCGCCCAGCCGTCGATGTGGGACTCGGCGGGCACGGCCGCCCCGGCACCGGCGAAGAGCAGCAAGGCGCGGTCCGCCGCGTCCGAGCCCGCAGTCGCCGCCCAGAGCGGCCCGGAGCCGGTCGACGAGTCGGCCGCCCCGAGCGCCGGGGACCGGGTCGCCGACGTCGACGTGCGGCTTTCCGCCGGGGCGCTGACCCTGGTGCCGGACGCCGAGCTCCTGACCGGCCCGGCGACCGTCTATCCGGTCTACATCGACCCCGACGAGACCGTGAAGCGCACCGACTGGATGTACGTCAGCAGCGCGCACGCGAGCACCGAGTACTACAAGTTCGACGACGACGAGGGCGTCGGCCGCTGCTCCAACTGGGGCGGGTACGTGTGCAGCGGCAGCCCGTACACCAACCGGATGTACTTCAAGTTCACGCCGGTCAAGGCGGACTGGGCGGACCGCGTGGTCAGCAAGGCCGTCTTCCGCGTGTACGAGACGTGGTCGTTCTCCTGCACGGCGAGCTGGGTCGACCTCAACCTCGTCGACGCGGGCAAGGTGAACTCCGGCACCAACTGGAACAACAAGCCGACCGACGGTGACCTGATGGTCGACCGGAAGGTGGCGTACGGCAGGGGCAAGTCGTGCGACCCCGACGCCCCCGCGTCATGGGTCGAGTTCGCCGACAACAAGGACGAGAGCAACGAGAACCTGACCCCGACCGTCCGCACGAAGCTCAAGGACGGCGCGCCGATCGCCCTGTCCCTGAACGCCCACGACGAGGGGGACGGCAACAGCTGGAAGCGGTTCCGCGGTGACAACGCGTCCCTCGAGGTCACCTTCAACACCAAGCCGGGCAAGCCGTACGACGAGCAGACGACCAGCCCCACGACGGGTTGCGTGCGTGGTGCCTCCCGGCCCTTCATCCGCGACGCGACGCCGCAGCTGCAGGTGACCGCCGCCGACGACGAGAAGAGCCAGAACCTCAAGGTCACCTTCGAGGTGCAGGACCTCGCCGACACCAGCAAGAACGCGTACAGCGTGAAGATCGACCCGCAGAGTCAGCAGGGTAAGTTCTACGCCCCGGTGCCCGCCGGCAAGCTCAAGCACGGCCACTCCTACCGGTGGCACGCCTTCAGTAACGACGGTGCCGTCGACGGTCCCGACTCCGACTGGTGCGAGCTCTCGATCGACCTCGAGGAGCCGAGCGTGCCGCCGGTGGTCACCTCGGACGACTTCCCGGCCGAGGGACGCGGCAAGCCGGTGGGGCAGAGCGGGGTGTTCACCTTCGCGGCGGGTGCCAACAAGGACTCGGTCTACGGCAACGACGTCGACTACTACAAGTGGTCGCTGACGACGGACGTACCGACCAACACCGTGAACAACGCAGCTCTCGGTGGCACCGGCACCACGCCGCCGGTCACGCCCACCAGCTTCGGCCCGAACGTGCTCTACGTGCAGAGCTACGACCGGGCGGGCAACCCGAGCGAGATCTTCCGGTACGTGTTCCGGCCGACCCGCGCGTGCGACGACCCGGCCGCCGACACCTGCGCCGCCGGCGTGTGGAAGCTCGACGAGACGACCGGCACGACCGCGGCCGACAGCTCGGGCAAGGGACACCCGCTCACGGTCACGGCGGCGACGCGGGCTCCGGGCCAGCTCGGTGCCGCCGACCCGGCCGACCAGGCCCTGCACCTCGACGGCACCAGCGGATTCGCCTCCGGCGCCGCGGTGGTCGACTCCCGGCAGGGCGTCACGGTCTCGGCCTGGGTGCGGCCCACGAACTTCGCCCACAACGGTACGGTGCTCAGCCAGGCCGGCACCTACGGCAACGGCTTCGCCCTCGGCTACTCGTCCGCCGCAAAGCGCTGGGTCTTCGGCCGGCACAAGGCCGACAAGGCGAACCCCGCGGCCACCGACCTGGTGCAGGCGACGGCGGCGACCACCGAGGCGCCCGAGCTGAACCGGTGGACCTACCTGACCGGCGTCTTCGATCCCGCGGACAACACCCTGCGGATCTATGTGGACGGTAAGGAACAGGGCACCGCCAAGTACACCGGCACCATCTGGAACGGCGCGAGCAGCCTGCAGGTCGGCCGCGCCCGATCGAACGACAAGTGGGTCGACCTGTTCGCCGGCGACGTGGACGACGTCCGCGTCTTCGCCGGAGTCCTCGACCCCGCCGACATCGACGGCCTCTGGTTCGCCAGCCGGCCGCCGGTCGCCTGAGCCTCGTCACCGTCCCGGCATGCGGAAGGAAACATCGATGCGTGGGGTCACCAACCGCCGGCGTGCTGCGCTGGTCGGACTCGCCGGTCTGCTGCTGACCACGTTCGCGGCCGTACCGGCGCGCGCGGACGAACCGGTCGACGAGGCAGCCCGCGAGGCACGCCGCCCGAAGACCCAGGAGTCCGTCTCCATCGACGTGGGCACGGAGGGCATGCAGCCGGCGCTCAAGCCCGGCGGGGACGCCGCGGCCGAGCCGGTGGAATGGCCCGCAGCCGCCGCGACCACCGTGCCGGTCGCCGGCACAGCCGCTGACGTCGCTCCGGGCGGACTGCCGGTCACCGTGGCGCCTCCGGCCGACGCACCCGCGGCCGGCAAGCCCGCCGCGGTCCGCGTCGAGGTTCTCGGTCAGGCGGCTGCCGCCCGTGCCGGCGTGGACGGCGTCCTGCTGTCGGTCTCGCGTACCGATGGCAAGGCGGCTGCCGGAGAGGTCAGCCTCGGCATCGACTACAGCTCCTTCGCGCACGCGTACGGCGGTGACTGGGCCTCCCGGCTGCGGCTGGCGAGCCTGCCCGCGTGTGCGGTGACCACTCCGGACGTACCCGGATGCCGGGTCGCCACCCCGCTGGCCGGCCGCAACGACCAGGAGAAGGAGAAGGTCGTCGCGGACGTGCCCGCGCCGGCCGCGCCCGGCGCGGGCAAGCAGCGGGTGGCCGCGGCGAGCGCCGGAAGCGTCGGCCTGCTGGCGCTGTCCAGCGGTGCGAGCGGCGCGACCGGCAGCTACGCCGCGACCTCGCTGGCGCCCTCCGGCAGCTGGCAGAACTCCGGCAACACCGGCGGCTTCAACTGGCAGTACCCGCTGCGCGTACCGCCGGCGCTGGCCGGTCCCTCGCCGCAGCTGGCGCTCGGCTACTCCTCGGCGAGCGTGGACGGCCGGGTCGGCTCCACCAACAACCAGCCCTCCTGGATCGGTGAGGGCTTCGACATGGCGGTCGGCTACATCGAGCGCTCGTACCGGTCCTGCACCGACGACGGCCACGACGAGCTCGGCGAGGAGAAGTTCGACCTCTGCTGGCACTCCGACAACGCCACCATGTCGTTCGCCGGCCGCAACGGCGAGCTGGTCAAGAAGTCCGGCGACGAGTGGCGGCTCAAGTCCGACGACGGCACGAAGATCACCAAGGAGACCGGCGCGTCGCACGACGGGCACGGCAAGGAGTACTGGGTCGTCACCACCACGGACGGCACGCGCTACTACTTCGGCAAGGGCAAGCGCTCCGCGGACGACACCGAGAACACCAACTCGGCGTGGCAGGTGCCGGTCTACGGCGACGACGCCGACGAGCCATGCCACGACGACAAGTTCGCCGACTCGCGCTGCCTGCAGACCTGGCGCTGGAACCTCGACTACGTCGTCGACGCCCACGGCAACACGATGACCTACTACTGGGGCATCGAGACCAACCGTTACGGCGCGAACCGGGACGACAAGTCCGTCGAGTACGACCGCGGTGGCTACCTCAAGCGCATCGAGTACGGCGAGCGCGCCGGCAGCGAGAACGACACCACCGCGCCGATGCGCGTGGTCTTCTCCGTCGCCGAGCGCTGCAAGGGCGACGACGCCGACTGCGAGCCCGGCGACCTCAAGAAGGACACGGCCACCCGCTGGCCCGACGTGCCGTTCGACCAGATCTGCACCGACGACGAGAGCTGCGAGGAGCAGTGGTCGCCGACGTTCTTCACGCGCAAGCGCCTGAAGTCCGTCACCACCCAGGTCTACAAGGGCGGCGCCTACAGCGACGTGGACGTGTGGCAGCTCGACCAGTCGTACCCGGACCCGGCCGACGCCTCGACCGCGGCGCTGTGGCTCGACTCGATCACCCACATCGGCAAGGGTGCCGGCGCCGACATCACCCTGCCCAAGACCACCTTCACCAAGGTGCCGCTGGACAACCGGGTGGACCGCGACGGCGACGACCGGTTGCCGTTCCGCAAGTTCCGGATCGCCGCGATCCAGTCCGAGTCCGGCGGCCTCATCTCGGTCAACTACGCCAAGCCCGACTGCACCCCGGGCGACCTGCCCAAGCCCGAGACCAACACCCGCCGCTGCTACCCGTCCTTCTGGTCGAAGGAAGGCCAGATCGGCGAGGACACCGACTGGTTCCACAAGCACGTCGTGGAGTCCGTCGTGGAGAACGGCCGTACGGGCAACAGCGTCGCCAAGGTGACCAGCTACGAGTACCTCGGCGGGGCCGCCTGGCACTACGACGACAGTGAGCTCACCAAGTCGAAGAACAAGACGTGGGGCCAGTTCCGCGGCTTCAAGACCGTCCGCACCATCGTCGGCGGCACGGGCACGGCCGACCGGCTGCGCACCGAGGCCACGTACCTGCGCGGCATGGACGGCGACCGCAAGGACAAGGATGGCGGCCGCAAGTCCGAGACGGTCACCGCCAGCGACGGCACGACGGTCACCGACAACGACCGCTACCAGGGCTTCCTGCTGGAACAGCGCACCTTCGACGGCGTCTCCGGCGGTGAGATCTCCGGCCTGGTCAACACGCCGTGGCTCTCCGAGCCGACCGCTACGGAGGGCGCCGACGAGGCGCGCCTGCTGTCGATCCGCAAGGCGACCACGCGGACCACCCTGGACGGTGGCAAGGTCCGCCGCACGTCGGTCCAGCACGACTACGACGCGTACGGCATGCTCGAGTCCTCCGACGACGCCGGCGACCTCGACGTCACGGGCGACGAGTCGTGCACCCGCAACTGGTACAACCGTAATGTCGCCAAGCGGCTGCTGACGCTCGTCAGCCGGGTCCAGACGGTCTCCGTGCCGTGTTCCGCCACCCCGAAGTTCCCGGACGACGCCGTCTCGGACGTGCGCACCTGGTACAGCGGCGGCGCCTTCGAAGACGTCCCGGACAACGGCGACGTGACCAAGACGGAGCAGGCCGAGTCGTACGTCAACGGCCAGCCGAAGTACCTCACGGTGGCCCGCTCGACCTACGACAAGTACGGCCGGCTGCGGTACTCGTACGACGCCGAGGACAACAGGACCGAGACCAAGTACTTCCCGGCCGACGGCGGCCCGGTCACCGGCATGTCCGTCATCAACCCGCTGAACCAGGCGACCACGTCGACGGTCGAGCCGGGCTGGGGCCTGGTCACCGAGACCAAGGACCCCAACGACCAGCGCACCGCGTTGCGCTACGACGCCCTCGGCCGCCTCGTGAAGGTCTGGCTGGCCGGTCGCACGGTCGACGACGACGTCCCGGACATCGAGTACACGTACTCCATCCGTACCGATGCTCCCGTGGCCGTCACGACGAAGACCCTGTTGCCGAACGGCGGCATCCGCACCTCGTACGCCCTCTACGACGGCCTCCTGAGGCCGCGGCAGACGCAGGACCCGTCGCCGAACACCGGCCGCATCATCACCGACACCCAGTACGACTCGCGCGGCCTCGAGGTCGAGAAGGCCGGCCCGTTCTACAACAAGGACGCGCCGGGAACGACCCTGGTCGACACCTCCAAGGCCGAGGGCAAGCTGCCCCTGACCCAGACGATCTACGACGCCGTCGGCCGGGCCAAGGAGTCCATCTTCAAGGTCGGCCAGGTCGAGAAGTGGCGCACGTCCACGACCTACCACGGCGACCACACCGACGTGACCCCGCCGAAGGGCCAGACGCCGACCACCACGTACACGAACGCCCAGGGCCTCACCACCCGCCTGCTGGAATACAAGGGCGCCAAGGCGGAGGGCGCGGCCGACACCACGCTGTACAGCTACGACAAGGCCGACCGCCTCAAGCAGGTCCAGGACGCGGCGGGCAACCTCTGGAAGTACGGCTACGACCTGCTCGGCCGCCAGATCACGGCCTCGGACCCGGATGCCGGCGACACTTCGACCAGCTACAACAAGCTGGATCAGGTGACGTCCACGACGGACGCCCGCAAGCGGACGCTCGCCTACAAATACGACGATCTCGGCCGTCCGGAACTGCTCGAAGAGGTCCCGGCCGACCCGGCTGCGGCCCGCATCAAGCTGGCCACCTGGACGTACGACACGGCCAAGCTGGGCAAGGGCCGCGCCGCCACGGCGACCCGCTACGTGGGCACCAACGCCTACACGTCCTCGATCTCGGAGTACGACGTAGCGGGCCGACCCAAGACGACGTCGGTCACGATCCCGGCCTCGGAAGGCGCCCTCGCCGGCACCTACAAGGCCGAGGCGACCTACAACGTCGACGGCAGCCCGGAATCCATCACCAGCCCGGCCGCGGGTGACCTGCCCGCGGAGACCCTTCGCTACGGCTACAGCTCCCGAGGCGTCCCGACCTTCATCACGGGTACGTCCGGCTACGTCCGCGACACCACGTACTCGGACTTCGGCGAGGCGCTGCAGTACACGCTCGGCACGAGCACGGCATCCAAGTACACCTGGCTGACGCAGGCGTACGAGGAAGGCACCCGCCGCCTGCTCAACGCCCGCGTCGACCGCGAGATCGTGACGGGCACCGACACGGACGCGACGTACTCCTACGACCCGGCGGGCAACGTCCTGAGCATCGCCGACAAGCCCAGCCAGACCGGCACCAAACCCGACATCCAGTGCTTCCAGTACGACTACCTGCGCCGGCTGAAGGAGGCGTGGTCCCAGGCGACCACCTGCGCGGCGACGCCGTCGGAGACGGTCCTGGGCGGCGCGGCGCCGTACTGGCAGAGCTTCACGTACGACGTGGCGGGCAACCGTACGCAGGAGATCACCCACAAGACGGTCTCCACCGGCACGGACGTGAAGAAGGTCTACACGCCCTACGGGGTGGGCGCTAAGCCGGCGCACGCGGTCAAGCGCACGGACATCACGACCACGACCGCCGGCAAGACCGTCACGACGGCGGACACGTACGAATACGACCCGGCCGGCAACACGACCAAGCGCAACATCTCCGGCAAGCCGGGCGAGGAGTACCGCTGGGACGCCGAAGGCCGCGTCTCCGAGGTCCTCAAGAACGGCACGGTGGTCGCGTCGTTCGTCTACGACGCCGCGGGTAGCCGCCTCATCCGCCGCGACCTGGCAGGCAAAGCCACGACGCTGTACCTCGGTGGCCTGGAACTCAAGCTCGACACGACGACCCAGGCGAAGACCGCGACCCGGTACTACACCTTCGGCGGCAAGACGATCGCCATGCGCACCAAGGCCGGGGTCACCTGGCTGGCCGGCGGCCAGAACGGCACCGCAGAGATCTCCATCAACGCGGCCGACTCCAAGGTGACCCAGCGCCGAACCCTGCCGTTCGGCGGGGTGCGCGGCAGCGCCGGAACGTGGCCGGGGGAGAAGGGCTTCGTCGGCGGCACCAACGACGCCGTTACAGGGTTGACGCACCTCGGTGCCCGTGAGTACGACCCGGCCAGCGGCAGGTTCCTGTCGGTCGACCCGGTGGTCGACTTCACCGACCCGCAGCAGCTAAACGCCTATGCATACGGCCGCAACAACCCCCTGGTCTTCCCGGACCCCACGGGTCTGTGGTGGGGCTGGAGCAACGTCGGTCACCTGGCCCTCGACGTCGTCGGATTGATTCCGGTGGTCGGCGAGGTTGCGGACGTGGCCAACGGCATCTGGTATGCGGCCGAAGGCAACTACGTGGACGCCGCGCTGTCGTTCGCCTCGGCGATTCCCGTTGCCGGCTACGGAGCGACGGCAGCCAAGGGCGCCAAGTATGCGGATGAGGCCATCGAGGCGGTCGACGTCGTCGTCGACACGGCGAAGACGGCCAACAAGGCAGAGGACGCGGCGAAGGTCGCGGACAATGTTGTGCCGCCAGCTGCTCCGAAGGCGGCTACGCCACCGAAGCCGGCCCCGCCGGCCAAACCCAAGGATGCGCCGAGCGGGGCGAAGGACACCTCGCCCAAGAAGGCCGACGGCGACAACCCTGGCGGCGGCAAGGGGGACGGCGGGGCCAAGAGTGACAGCGGCGCCAAGAGTGACAGCCGTGGTTCCGGCGGTTCGAAACTCAAGCCCGACGAGATTCACCTCTACCGTGCAGTCCAGGACGGGGAACTGAAGGGCATCCACTCCAGCCGGGCGTTCGAGAACCCTGCCGGTATTGAGACGAAGTACTTCTCGTTCACGGAAGAGGGCGCCAGCGCGTACGCCCGTGAGGCATACAAGAACTGGCCCCATGAGGGCCCGTACACGATCGTCCGGACCGTGATCAACAAGAACGACATACCCGAGGAGGCGCTGCTTCCGCACCTGGCCGACGCCGGCGGTGGGATCGGTGGCGTTGCGCTTCCGACTTCCGTACTGTCGCGGCTGGGGCGGCCTCGCATCCTTCCCCACGGACTATTGGGCGGGTGAGACGTGCAATTCATCATCGCGGCAACTCAGGGACCGATGTTGGAGAGCTGGCGATCAGGTCTGGCTCACGTCGCCGGCGTGGACTTCCGCGAAGGCTACGGAACCGACGTCGCCCATGGTGCCGACGCTGTGCTTCTTCCGTTCCAGCTGGCTACCGATCGCTATGGCGGTAAGCCGGTGATTGGCTTCGCGGAAGTCCTCTCCAATGCCAGAAACGACGGATACCCGGGGAAGGTGGTCACCACGCCGCCTTTCCCGGCGGGACCGGTGGTCACTGACAGCGACGTGCTGTGCGATCGGCTCTTCTTCACATTCTCTGCCTGCTTCCTGGCTGTGCAGCGCCATAATGCTGTCTCCCGGGCCGAGCGGATCGCGGTTCTTCTCATCCACCTGGAGGGAGCGGCAATCATCAAGTTTCCGGAGGAGGTCGCGGTTTCCGCGTTCAAGCGCGCGGTAGCCGCGTTCGACATCGGATGATGTAAGACGACGCTGTACTTGGGCGGCCTGGGATTGAAGCTCGACACGGCAACGCAGGCCGAGACAGCGACCCGCTACTACACCTTCAACGGCCAGACGGTCGCGATGTGCACCAAGGCGGCGGTCACCTGTGAGTCGACCTGCTGGACAAGGTTCGACCCAGGCGACGTGGCTACGTCGCGAGACGCTCGGGTCGCACGCAGGTGTGAGGAGGTAGTCGGCAAGACGTTGGGCACGCCGCCGATAGCCGGATTGAGATGAAGAAGTGTTAGAAGGGTTCTTGGTGAGCTACCGGTCCGACAGCGAGCGGACCGGTAGCCTGGGGTGGCGTGATCCTTTTGGGGCTTCTCGTCCTCAGCTCGCCGAGCTGTTCGCCACGTGGGGCGGTGCGAGTTTCAACTCGGGGCTGTACCGAATCCATTCGTCGAGAACGTTCGAGGCGGCATCGCGGGCGATCGAGACTTACCTGCCGAAGATGCACCGTACAGCTGTTCCCTTTGGTTTCGACTGGCTCGGTCGGAACTATGCGATAGCTCCTGGCGGAGGAAGCTCGCCCGTCTTGATCGTCGATCTGGGCGAGGGGCGCGTCTTTGAGGTTCCGGTCGATCTTGAAGCTTTCCATGACGTCGAATTGGTCGACTATCCAAACGAGGCTTTGGCTGCAGATTGGTTCTCGGACTGGCGGTCTTCTCATGAAGGAGTGGCGCTTTGCTTTTCGGAGTGTGTCGGATATCGAACCCCGATATTCCTTGGCGGCACGGACGACGACGAGAACTTGGAAGTCTCTGACATTGATGTGTACTGGTCAATGACGAGTCAGCTCTATGGCAAGGTGAAGAACCTCCCTGAGGGGACGCCCATCGACGGTATTTCAATCGAGGAGTGAAGTGTGCGCTACGGCGTCGGGCCGTTGCACTGATGACTTCTTACTCGGTGGCAGGTCGGGAATGCGGGCTAGGCAGGATTTTGTAGCCGTCCGCTGGGTTGACGTCGAAGTGCTCTGAAGGGGTAGAGAGGAGCGCATGCCCGTGCCGGCGGTGAATGACGAGGTAGCCGTCGTGGTCACGGCGATCAACCCGTGGGGGGTCGAGGTCGCCACGCTCGGCGACGACGAGCGGGGGTTCATCGACAACCTGAAGCTGCCCGCCGACTCGACTCCGGCGGTGGGAGACGAACTGGCGGTGGTCGTGCTCGACGACGAGCGCACACCGTTCCGCGCCAGCCTCCTCGACGCCGATTTCGCGATCGCGCGGAAGCCGTGCACCGCCTACGACTACCGGTTGCTGAAGGCGCCATGGGGCATCCGGATCACCTTCATCGCGGAAGTGGAACCGTTCTCCGACCGACGCACAGCTACCCCTGTAGGTCATGGCGTCCGCGTGAAGCATGGCCTCGACGAGGAGCAGGGCGCCGCGGTGGCTGCCGGTCTCGCCAACTGCTCCAGGAAGCGGACGATGCGGAGATCGCGGGAGGCGACTTCGCTGCCGAATACACATCACCATCCGGAGCCACTTATCGCGCGAACAACAAGTCCGGTACACAGGTTCCGGACGGTATGGCCGACGAATTGGCACACTTCGACCATCCGCACCTCGGTTGCGCTGAGATGCAGTGCCTGGCGCAGGCGTACGCTGCGGAGGGCCCGACGGCGATCCGCGGAGGGAACATGACCGTGGTCCATGTGAGCGACCAAGCCAAGGGCGCACACGGCGATCTTGCGCGTCCCTGTGGTGGATGTGCGCGAGTTCTGAGAGGTCTGTACATCAGTGTCAACGGGGGATGAGGCGCTGCGTCTTGAGTCGGCCTCACCTGAGCTTCTCGCTGCTCTCGAAGCAGCGGGATGGGATCGGGACCGGGACGTTGCGATAGACCATGTGGTGGAAGAGCTCGCCGCTCAGGGCTATGAGATCAACACCTACGCGGCGGCTTTCCTTCGCAGCCTGTGCGGCCTTCGTATAGATCCGGCGAACGAGGACGGGCCCAACTTTCAGAACACCGAGCAGTTGATCGTCGATCCTCTGGGCGTGGGCCGACGGCACCGACCGGAGGCTGTCGAAGTAGAGAGCCTGATCGGTGAGTCCGTGTTCCCGGTTGCTTGGTGGCTGTCCTACTCCTACGTACACGTGGCTGCGTCGGGCCGGATGGTCGCCTTCTCGTCAGGGTTGACATGGTCTTTAGGCAATACTCCCGAGCAGGGTCTCGACATGGCTGTCAGGGCCTCGGAGCCGCTAGTTTGTATCGGATCGCGGAGTGGCCAGGCCAGATGGCCGAAGCCCCCGGCCTGGACGTAACCCTGCGCACCGGATGAGGAGTGCGTCGTGATGGATGTGCCCGAAGGTGCTCTCACGCGGCGTGCTCTTCCATTCGTGCAGGGGAACGGCCGGCGCCTTGCCTGCGATCGGGCTCGGCGGTCCGCGGAAAGGGGGGACGCCTGCCCGTGGAATGGATTCCATGAACTGGCCGGACCCTGAGCTGAACGCCATCGCGACCCGCGAGGACCTCGCTCGCTACCTCAGCGGGCTGGCGGCCGAGATCCGCGATGGAGCGGTGACTGCCGAGAACTCCGCTACCGATGCGTTCGTCGATTCCGCCGGGCGCTGGACCAAGTCGATGGACGCCTTCTTCGAGAACGTCTTGAAGGAGCCGGTCCCCGACGCTCCGGACTGGGCCATGGTCGCCGCGATTTTCCGCGCCGCTCTGGTGTACGAATAGGCGAAAGGCGCTCGTCCGCCTGCCGGCGGTGTGTTACCTCGGTCGCTGCACCGCCGGCACGCATCACCGCGGCTGCGCGTTTCAAGGGCGATCACTGATGCTCTCCGACATCGAGTTCATCACCGTGCGTAGTGCGACTGGAATGGCCGTGCCTGCATGCCTGTCGTGTCAGAGTGTGCTCGTAAGCGGTGGCGCAACGGACTTGTCGAGGTGACGGGCTGGTAAAAGAGCTTGAACCGGACGTGACTCAATGGCTCGCGAGCTCAGGTCGGACCCCTGACAGGAAGATGGATGTCACCGACCTCATCGCGCGTCTTCGCGCCGTGGGTTTCGACGTGGCGCCCGCTGCCGAGGCGTTTCTGCAGGGCTTCGCGTACATGTCGGTCGATCATGAGCCAAGTGTCATGATCGACGGAGTGAAGACGACCTGCTGGACAAGGTTCGACCCAGGCGACGTGGCTACGTCGCGAGACGCTCGGGTGGCACGCAGGTGTGAGGAAGTGGTCGGCAAGACGTTGTGTCCGGTGGGGATCGACGGGTTCCACCTGACCCTCTATATCGCCCGGGACGGAGGCTTCTACGCGAGCCGCGACGCCTCGGTCTTCGCTTACGCGGACTCGACGAGCGAAATGTTCCGAGCGATGCGGCATGGTGTGCGCCCTCGCCACATGGCTGACTGGACGTTTGCGTAGTCACTGGAGAGCTCCTTTCTGCGCGACGCTGGGAGTAGGCCTGGGCTGGTGAAGCGACTGAGGCCTGCTCCCGGCGGGTCGTCCTCTTACGAGAGCAGCGCGGCCACGCGGACGCCGTTCTCATCCGAGAGTCTCCGCGGAGGGCTTTGACCAGCCGGACAGCCTTCGTCGCGCAGATGGACCGCAACCTCGAGCGGATCAAGGAGGCGTCGTGATGGATGTGCCCGAAGGTGCTCTCACGCGGCGTGCTCTTTCGTTCGTGCAGGGGAACGGCCGGCGCCTTGCCTGCGATCGGGCTCGGCGGTCGGCGGAGAGGTGGCTCGAGCAAGGGGTCGACCGAGGTCTTGTGCAGAGGGCGCTGGACTACGAGCACCGCTGGGGAGATCTGTACCTCCCGCCGTCGCTGGCCTACAACGGAGGACCGCAGTACCTAGGTCCGGACCTCCTGCTCGGTTCTTGGGCTGATGGCGGATACCTGGAGGCCGGCCCCGCCCGATACTCCGTTTCGTACGATTTCCTGCTCGGGCCCGACGGCGTCCTCGGCGTCGGCGACGTCGATTTCGTTCCGCTCTATGCATCGGTGGAAGGTTGGATCGAGTCGCTCGCACTGGAGTCCCTGCTCCGCGGACTGGCTACCGAAGTGCGGAGGTTCACCGGGCCGGCAGTCTCCGGACTCGACCTGTCGGCGACGCGCCCGGTTCCTGGAGTCTCCGGGCTCTCTGACATCTGGTTGATGGACGATGAACGAGTCGTCTTCCTGTGCCGGGGCTACAGCCTCCTGGCGAGCGTTCCGGCAGACGCGTTCGCCGTCGTATATGCGGGAATCCCGGAGCTCGAGTTCAATCTTGATCTGTGATCGGTTCGGCGCGAGGGCTGCGGTTCGCATCGGTAGTAGGTGTCCGTCAGGAGGCTGAGATGGGTACGTTCGACGCCGAGGCGGTGTCGGTCGAGGTTCGGGAGTCCGGGCTGCTGGAGAGCACCGATGACATGCTCGTGCGCTCTCTGCGTGAGCGTGGTTTGAGCCTCGTCCACTCGGCGATCGTTCTTGCGAAGACGAGGCGCATCTCTTTGTCGGAGGCCAAGGAGGCCTTGGCGGACAGCGGAGTATGGTCGGCCGAATTCTCTGTCAACCGCCCCGTCCAGGACGAGATAGAAGGCTCCCTCGGGTAGCTGGTCGTGCCTGTGCAGTTGCCAAGGAGCCCACGTCGGGCGGCTCGGAGTCTTCCGAGAGGAGCGGGATGGGTACCTGGGGCACCGGCCCTTTCGACAGCGACATGGCCGAAGACCTCGTCGACCAACTGGCCACTCTTTCCGCGGCGCAGCGCGCAGAGGTGATCGAGGCAAGGCTCGAGAAGGCAGTGTGCGACGAGTTGTCGTCAGAGATACTCGCTGCGGCGGCGGTCGTGGCAGCGAACGTTCCGGCTGGGGCGTTGCTGCCGTGGAACGAAGACTATCCGGGAATTGCGTCCTGGCTTCGTCCCCACGATGTCGGTCACCTCGCGCTGCTGGCAGACCGTGCCCTGGAGGTCACCTTTCCGGCTGGCGGATGGTTCTCGCGCAGCTGGCCCGATGAGGATGACCGGCGAGAGTCCTGGGATGTCCTCGAGCAAATCCGGAGTGTTCTGCGCGGGCGGATGTCCTAGGGTGCCGTCCAAGGCATCAGGCCTGGCGTCATTTGCGGAGTAGGTGACACGGTGTTCGTCGGCCCGGCTGAGCTCCTTCGGAGGTGGAGCCAGTTCCTCGACGACCGCCTTCGCGGGGTACGGCAAACCCGGCGCTGCACCTACAGCGCTCTCGCGGCCCGGGACATCATCGAGCACCTGGCCGAGAAGAGCGGTCATCCCGCGGTGGTACGTTTGGTGGAAGCGGTCAGGAGCCTGGAAACCTCTCGCCTCGGTCGAGAGCTGGCGGATCGCCAGTGGTGGGCTGCGGTCCCAGCGCCCCCGACGCGACCGCCGACCTTCGACTCATCGGAGGGCACGGCCGTCGCCGGCCGGATCTGGGAACAGTCGGTCGAGGCCGGCCTGACACCTGTTGATGTGCTGAGCTTCGCGTCCGTTCGCGGTCACCTCTCCGCGCGACTGCGCTTCGATGTGGTCGCGCCGGATCGCCCGGTGTTCCGTCCCTTCGTCGAACTGACCATCGAAGGCGTGGAACGCATGTATTACGACCTTCTCGGCACGCAGCCTCCAGAAGTCTTCACGCCTACCTTCACGGCAGCCGTCGGCCGCTTGCGGCCGACCGGAATCCACATATCGCTGCACGAGGGCATGGCTGATGCCGACGCGGCGATCGCCCGTCACATATCGGCCTTTGCCGACGTTGACACCTCCTTCACCGGCTTCTCCTCGATAGAGCATCTGCTTCGCGAACCTCGGTTCCACGGCGACCTGCACTCCGCATGGCGCCTGCCGCTCGGCCTGGCACTGGAGGGCCGGCAAGGCGAAGCGCGACAGGCCGCCGGGGCATTGGTCCGGCGGCCGCACACCCGGGCGGGCCTCGAGGCTCGGCGCTTCGCGGACGCTCTCGAAAGAATGGGCTGCCCGTGCCGGCGGTGAACGACGAGGTGCCCGTCGTGGTCACGGCGATCAACCCATGGGGAGTCGAGGTCGCCACGCTCGGCGACGGCGAGCGAGGGTTCATCGACAACCTGAAGCTGCCCGCCGACTCGACTCCGGCGGTGGGAGACGAACTTACGGTGGTCGTGCTCGACGACGAGCGCACGCCGTTCCGCGCCAGCCTCCTCGATGTCGATTTCGCGATCGCGAGGAAGCCCCGCACCGCCTACGACTACCGGCTGCTGAAGGCGCCATGGGGCATCCGGATCACCTTCGTCGCGGAGGTGGAGCCGTTCTCCGACCGACGCACAGCGATCCCCGTAGGTCATGGCGTCCGGGTGGCGCACGACCTCGACGAGGAGCAGAGCGCCGCGGTGGCTGCCGGCCTTGCACTCGTCGCCAAGGAGATCTCCGCAGCCACAGCAGGCAGCCCGGTGGACATAGTCGTGCACTCCGTTCACTACGCCGAAACCGACTTCCAGATCGAAGGCCTGACCGCCGCGGCCGTGGGATGGGCCACCGAGCGGTTCGCCCTCCCGCCGCGCCGGCCGGCGGTGCACTTCGATCGAACAACCAACCGCTACGTGTTCGACTGGTCTCCGAAACTGCACCGGCTCTACGGAGCGCGCGCCTCGAACGTCGATGCAACGGCGGTCGAACCCGGCTTCGCCGACTTCCGCACACTGATCTATGCGGACGGCGGCGTCGACCTCGACGATGTCGAGCTCGGGGTGGGGATCGAAGCGCTTTCGGCCGACGGCTCCCTGCGGGACGTCTGCGTGTTGGGCGCCGGCCTCGAGGGCTGGCAACGCTTGTTCCGGGCCGTCCCAGCCGCCCCGTGGCCGTATGAACTGGAACGAAACGGTGAGCGGCTCGCGGCCGAAGAGTTCCACGTCGAAGCTCACTTCGCCGAGGTGGCGGCCGGCTCCGACATCTCCGTCCGCCTCTCGGTGCAGGTCGGATCGGTGGGGTTCGACAGCTTTCTCTTCGAGCCGGAGGAGATCGAGTTCTGCTGCACGCCGGCGAACCCCGAAGATACGACGCGCTTCATGGCCTGGCTCGCCGAGGTCTGTTCCCGGCGGGTCATCCTCACCTACGAGAGCAGCACCGGCCACGCCGACGCCGTGCCCATCCGGGAAGTTCTGCCCTGACCAGGCATCGATTGGACACTACTTCGTACCGCGCAGTAGTGTGCCTGCCGTGGATACGACCCAGCTCCTCAAAGGGGTTCTGGATCTCGCCGTGCTCGCCGCCCTGCGGGACGACGACGGCTACGGTTACGACATCCTCCGCCGCCTTCGTGCCTCCGGGCTGACCGAGGTCGGCGACGCCAGCGTCTACGGCACGCTGCGGCGGCTCTTCAATGCCGGCTACCTCAACACGTACGTCGTGCCGAGCGTGGAGGGGCCGCACCGGAAGTACTACGCGCTCAATGCCGCCGGCCGGGCCGAGTTGCAGCGGTCGGGCAAGATCTGGCACGAGTTCGCATCAACGATGGACGATCTGCTACGCGAGCGGGAGACGGCGTGAAACCCACGGCTGACGACGAGATCACCGCGTACGTGTTCGCGGTCCGTGCGGCTCTCGGTGACCTGCCCGAGGCTCAGCGTGACGAGCTGCTCGAGGACCTGCACGAGCACCTGACCGAGGTCATGGCCGACGGGGAGGGGACGCTCGTCGACCGGCTCGGCAGCCCGGAGGCGTACGCGGCCGAGCTGCGGGGCACGGCTCCCTCCTTCGTCGGTGGCTTTCCCGACCCGCCGCCGAGCCGGTACAACCCGCTGACGGACCTGCGCGACCAGGTGATGCCGCAGCTGCGTGAGCAGATCATGCCGAAGGTGCAGATGGCCGACGCGCGGGTCGGCAAGCTGATCGGGTACGACAACGTCAGCGACTTCCTGAAGCTGCTGCGCCCGGCCTGGTGGATTCTGCGCGGCTATCTGGCCGCCATGGTCGTCGCCGCGATGCTCGATGAGAGCGGGCAGCCGATCGGCCTGCTGCCCCGCATCGGCGGCAACGACTTCGTGGCACTCGTGTTCCTCGGGGCCGCGGTCTTCGGCTCGGTCTGGCTGGGCCGCCGGTATCCGCGGCTGCCGCGCGTTCCCCGGATCGCCCTGTACGCCGGTTCGGCGGTTCTGGTGCTGGTGGCGCTGGCCGGCTTCTTCGAGGCGGACAGCAGCACCCGGGACTCGTACTACTCGGACGTCAACTACGAGAATCCGTACAGCGGGGTCGAGGACGTGTTCGTGTACGACGAGCAGGGCCGGTTGATCACCAACGCCCGCCTGTTCGACCAGAACGGCGAGCCCATCCACCTGGGCAACGCGTACTGCTCCGACGACGAGGGCAACTACGTCGAGACCGACGGCGGCGTGTACCCGTACTGTCCCAGCAGGGCGCCGTTCCGCATGCCCGGCTCCTCGCCCAGCCCGAGCCGGAGCGCCTCGCAATCGCCGACCCCTCGTTGACAGTCATGTGAGACAACGGCACTGGGCCGCCGCCCTCGTCGCTCTCGGCACCGCCGTCACCGTGCTGGGGGTCACCGCGGGCGGCGACGACGCGAAGGATGCCGCCGTCGGGGACTGCCTGGCCACCTCCGCGAACGTGCGGCCGGGGCAGGACACCGACGCCGAAGCGACGGTCGTCGGCTGTGCGAAGGACGCCGCCGCGTACGCCGTGGTCGGCCGGATCGACGGTGTCAGCGATGCGCGGAGCCGTTCGTGCGAGTCGTTCTTCGCCGCGGACGAGGAGTACTTCGTCTACAGCAGCACCGCCGGCGACGGCTACCTGCTGTGCCTGCGGCGGGCCGGCTGAGCGATGCTGGACGCGTGCTCAGCCGTACCCCTGAGGACGTCGCCGCCCACGCGGCCGCGGCGCCCGGCCTGACGTCTCTCGACGCTGACGTCGCGGATTGTTTCGCGTGCCCGCGGCTGGTCGCGTGGCGTGAGGAAGTTGCCGTCACCAAGCGTGCCTCCTTCCGCGACCAGACGTACTGGGGGCGTCCCGTGCCCGGGTTCGGTCCCGCCGACGCCTCGATCGGCATTCTGGGGCTGGCCCCGGCCGCGCACGGCGGCAACCGCACCGGCCGGATCTTCACGGGTGACCGGTCCGGCGATGTGCTCTTCGCGGCGCTGCACCGCGCCGGGCTCGCCAACCAGCCGACCAGTGTCGCGGCGGACGACGGGCTTGCGCTGCGGCACACCAGGATCTTCTCGGCGGTCCGGTGCGCGCCGCCGGACAACAAGCCGCTGCCCGCCGAGCGGGACACCTGCGCGCCCTGGCTGCACCGCGAGGTCTCCCTCATCAGACCCACACTGCGGGTGGTGGTCGCGCTGGGCGGGTTCGCCTGGGCCGCGTGGTGGCCGATCCTGCGCCAGGTGTACGCCCAGAGCCCGCCCGTACCGAAGCCGGTTTTCGGCCATGGCGCGCACGTGGTCATGCCCGGCCTCCCGGACCTGCTCGGCTGCTATCACGTGTCGCAGCAGAACACGTTCACCGGCCGGCTCACCCCCGCCATGCTCGACGACGTCTTCGACAGTGCGAAACGGCTCGCGGGCCTGGCATGATTCGTGTCCTGCCGACTTTCCCGCCGATGGATCAGGGCCTGAGCATTGGAACTCGCCGCATTGCGTCGCTGGTGGCCGCTCGCCGCCGTCCTCGCGCTGCTCTTCCTCGCCTCGCTCGCGGCCACCCGGTCGGCGCCGCAGCTCGAGCGCTTCAATCCGGACGCCGGGGCCGAAGCCGAGGTGACCGCCGCGCCGTTGCTGCCGCCGAGTCCCGAGCCGACCCGGTCCGCCAGCGCTGAGCCGGTCGAGGCGGCCCGTGGCCTGCCCGACTGGGTCGGCACGGTGGCCTCGATCGTCATCGGTGCCGCAGTCCTCGCCGTGCTCCTGCTCGTCGTCTGGGCGGTGCTGCGGGAGCAGGGCAAACGGCGGGCGCGACGCACCGGCCGCCGGGTCGCTGCGCGGCCGGAGGCGCGAACGGCCGAGGACCTGGTCGCCGCCCTCGACGCCGGCCTGCAGGAGCTGTCCGACACCGACCGCGACCCGCGCCGCGCGGTGATCGCCTGCTGGGTCCGGCTGGAGCAGGCCGCGGCGGCGGCCGGCACCCCGCGGCACGCCGGTGACAGCCCCACCGACCTGGTGGCCCGCCTCCTGGCCGAGCAGCGGGTCGAGGCCGCCGTGCTGACCCCGTTCGCGCACGTCTACCGGCAGGCGCGGTATGCGACCCACACCGTCGACGACCAGATGCGCCGCCAGGCCGTCAGCGCCCTGGAGCGGCTGCGCGCCGATCTCGGGGCGGGGGTGCCGTCGTGAGCCGCGACCCGGACGGCGGGCTCGAGGACCTGTTCGGCGGTGTCGCCGATCCGGCGCCGGCCGAGGAACCGGCCATCGCGGAGGAGAAGCCGCGCTCGCGCACCTGGTGGATCGTGCGCAACGTGGCGCTGGTCGCCGTCGCCACCGTGGTCACCGTGGCCGTGCTGCGGTCGCAGGGCATCAAGGTGTCCGTGCTGCTCGTCGTGGCGGCGTTCGCCGCGTTGCGACTGCTGATGGTCGCGGTGTCCGAAGTGGCGCCGCCGCCGCTGCCGCGCCCGAAGGGCCGCCGGGGTGAGGAGAACGGCGACTACCGCTGGGCCGGCAACGACACGCTGCGCGTCGCCGTGCGCCGCTGGGAGCAGCAGCTGGACTGGGCGCAGCACGACGCCGAGCGCTTCTCGCGTATCGTCCAGCCGGCACTCGCCGAACTCGCGGACGAGCGCCTGCGGCTGCGGCACGGCATCACCCGCGCGTCGGATCCCCGGCGGGCGCGTGAGCTGCTGGGCGAGCCGTTGTGGCAGGTGCTGGACGATCCGGGGCGGCGGTCGCCGAAGACCCGGGAACTGTCGACGTACGTCGACGCGCTGGAGAAGATCTGAGAAGGGTGGATCGGTGACGGACGCGAGCGTGGAGGCCCTGCCGCCCTATGAGGTGGGCCGGCTGGCCGGCGCGGTCCTCGACTCGGTCGGCAGCGTGGTGGTCGGCAAGCGCGACGCCCTCGAGCTCGTGCTGGCCGGCATCCTGGCCGGCGGCCACGTGCTGCTCGAGGACCTGCCCGGGCTGGGCAAGACGCTGACCGCCCGCTCCTTCGCGCAGGCGCTCGGCCTGGACTTCCGCCGGCTGCAGTTCACCCCGGACCTGCTGCCCGCCGACGTGACCGGCTCCTTCCTGTACGACCAGCGCAAGGGCGACTTCGCCTTCCGGGCCGGTCCGGTGTTCACCAACATGCTGCTCGCCGACGAGATCAACCGGACGCCGCCGAAGACCCAGGCCGCGCTGCTGGAGGCGATGCAGGAGAAGCAGGTGTCGGTCGAGGGCGTCACCTACCGCCTGGACCCGCCGTTCCACGTGCTCGCCACCGCCAACCCGATCGAGTACGAGGGCACGTACCCGCTGCCGGAGGCCCAGCTCGACCGCTTCATGCTGCGCGTCTCGTTCGGCTACCCGACCCAGGACGAGGAGTGGGACGTGCTGCGCCGGCGCATGTCCCGCCGCCGGGAGGACGCGCAGCTGGCGCCGGTGGTGAACGCCCACACCCTGCAGTCGATGCAGGCGGCCCTCGAGTCGGTCGCGGTCGAGGACTCGATCGGCCGGTACATCGTGGCGCTGACCGCCGCGACCCGCGAGCACGCCTCGGCGCTGGTCGGCTCGTCCCCGCGCGGCTCGCTCGCCCTGCTGCTCCTCGCCCGGGCCCGCGCGGTGATGGCCGGCCGCGACTACGTCGTGCCCGAGGACGTCAAGGACGTCGCCGTGCCCGCGCTGGCGCACCGGATCACTCTGCGGCCGGAGATGTGGCTGCGCCGCGTGGACCCGTCGTTCGTGGTCCAGGAGGTGCTGCAGAACGTCCCCGCCCCGGCCAGCGGCGCGCTGCCGACGTACGCCGGCGGGTACGCCGAGCAGTGACCGTCACCGATCAGCCCCCGCTGCGGACCGCGGTGCCTCCCGTGGAGGCGGCGGCCGAGGAGGGCTGGGCGCCGCCGGTCTGGGTGCCCACCCGCGCCCTGGGCCGCACGGTGCTGCTCACCGGCCTGCTGCTGGTGCTGGGTGTCGCGCTCGGCCGGGTCGATCTGGTGCTGCTCGGCGCGCCGTTCGCGATCGGGGCGGCGGTGGGCCTGCGCCGGATGCCGCGGTCCGCGCCGGAGCTGCGCATCGACGCGGACGAGGACCACATCGTCGAGGGTGGCGAAGTCGCGGCGTCGGTCACGGTCACCAACCCCGACGTCATCACGTACGACCTGGTCGTGGTCCGCACCCGGACGTCGCCGTGGCTGCGGCTCGAGGACGCCGACCGCCCGTTCGCGATCAGCGTGGCGCCCGACGGCTGGACGGCGGTGGAGCTGCCCGGCACGGCGAACCGGTGGGGGCGCCACGACGTGGGTCCGGCGGCCGCCCGCGTGGCCGCGTGCGGCGGCCTGCTCGCCTGCCGTCCGGTCGTGATCCCGGCCCGCGGCGTGCGGGTCTACCCGGAGACCGAGCCGTTCGCGGCCACCGAGGCGATGCCCGCGGCGGCCGGGCTGGTCGGCAACCATCGCTCGCGGCGGCCCGGCGAGGGCGGCGAGCTGGCGGGGGTACGCCCGTTCGCGCCCGGTGACCGGCTGCGCCGCATCGACTGGCGGGTGTCCCTGCGTACCCGTGACCTGCACGTGGCGTCCACCCTGTCGGACCGCGACGCCGAGGTCCTGCTCCTGCTCGACGTGCTGGGGGAGGCGGGTGTCTCCGGCGGGGTCAAGGGCGAGGCGTCCGTGCTCGACACCACCGTCCGCGCGGCCGCCGCGATCGCCGAGCACTACCTGCAGCGCGGCGACCGCGTCTCGCTCGCCGAGTACGGCTCGAGCGCCCGCCGGCTGCGCCCCGCCACCGGCCGCCGTCAGTACCTCACAGTCCTCGAATGGCTGCTCGACGTCCGGGCCGACACCACCGACCGTGAACCGTACGAGCACGTCTTCGGCGCGCACAACGTCTCCTCGGACGCTCTCGTGGTGGTGCTGACCCCGTTGGTCGACCCGAGAGCCGCCGACATGCTCGCGGGCCTGGTCCAGTCCGGCCGCTACACCGTCGCCGTCGACACCCTGCCGGACGGTGCCGCGCCGCCGCAGCGCAGCCAGTGGACGCCGCTCGCGACCCGGCTGTGGCGGATGGAGCGGGAGAACGTGCTGGGGCGGCTGCGGGAGCACGGCGTACCCGTGGTGACCTGGGCCGGCGCGGGCAGCCTCGACCTCGTCCTGCGCGATGTCGCCCGCCTCGCCTCGGCGCCGAGGGGGCGGTGACGTGCTGAACGGCATCGCCGGTCGCATCGACCGCACCCGCACGGCGGTGGCGCGCGCCACGCTGCTGCCCCTGCTCCTGCGCGGCGGCATCGGACTCGCGTTCTTCGCCGCCATGCTCGTGGCCTGGCCGGTATCGCTGGTGCTGAGCCGCTACGCCGTCCTGCTCATGGTCGTGGCGATCTACCCGGCCTTCGCCCCGCGCGGCCGCGGTGTCACTCTCACCGCCCTGGTCGTGGTCGGCGGCTGGATCCTCGACACCACCTGGTACGACGCCCGCGTCGCACTCTGGCGGGTGCTGGCCGTGGCGACGCTGTTGTACGCGGGCCACAGCCTGGCGGCGCTGGCGGCGGTGCTGCCGTACGACGCGATCGTCAACCTGGACGTCGTGACGTCCTGGCTGGCCCGCGCCGGCATGGTGATCCTCGGCTCGGCCGTGCTGACCGTCGTCGCCCTCGGGCTGACGGCCGAGCTCGCCGGGGGAGCGTTCGTCCTGGCGACCCTCGTGGGCCTCGCGGCGGCCGTCGGCGTGACCCTGCTCCTCGCCCGCCTGCTGCGCCGGCCGTAAGGTCATTCTCAGCGAAATGAAACCGAAATACGGGCGTCACGACTCTTGACTTCCGGACTTGTCCTTGGTCACAGAACGAGGCATCGAGCGGCCCCGACCAGGATGATGAAGATGTGAAACCGCAACGCATCGTGGTGGTAGGCGCAGGACACGTCGGCTTGTACGCGGCCCTTCGCCTGTCGAAGAAGCTCAACGCCCGCCGGGCCGAGGTGATCGTCATCGACCCTCAGCCGCACATGACGTACCAGCCGTTCCTCCCGGAGGCGGCGGCCGGCAACATCTCGCCGCGCCACTCCGTCGTGCCGCTGCGTCGCGAGCTCAAGCGCTGCCACATCGTCTCCGGCGAGGTCACGAAGATCGAGCACGCTCGCAAGACGGTGACCGTCCAGCCGATCGAGGGCCCGATCAAGGAGATCACGTACGACCACATCATCGTGGCGCCGGGCTCGGTCTCCCGGGTGCTGCCGATCCCCGGCCTGCGCGAGCGCGGCATCGGCTTCAAGACCATCGGCGAGGCCATCTACCTGCGCAACCACATCCTCGACCGGCTCGACGTCGCGGCCGTGACGCCCGACCCCGAGGTGCGCAAGGCGTCGCTGGCCTTCGTCTTCGTGGGCGGCGGCTACGCCGGCGTCGAGGCGCTGGCCGAGATGGAGGACGTCGTCCGCGACGGCCTCAAGTACTACCCCGAGCTCAACAAGGACGAGGTCCGCTTCGTCCTGGTCGAGGCGTCCAACCGGATCCTCCCCGAGGTCGGCCCCGAGATGGGTGCGTACGCGGCCCGCCAGCTCCAGAAGCGCGGCATCGACATCCGCCTCGAGACCCGCATGGAGTCCTGCGTCGACGGCGAGGTCCGCCTCTCCGACGGCGACGTCTTCCGCGCCGAGACGATCGTCTGGACCGCCGGCGTCAAGCCGTCGCCGATGCTCGACCACACCGACCTGCCCCGCGGCCCCCGCGGCCACGTCACCTGCCTGCCGACTCTGCAAGTCGTCGACGGCGACACGATCCTCGACGGCGCGTGGGCGGCCGGCGACTGCGCCCAGGTCCCCGACCTCACCAGCCCCGGCGCCTGGTGTTCCCCGAGCGCCCAGCACGCCGTCCGCCAGGCCGCGGTCCTCGCCGACAACATCCGCCAGGTCGTCTACGGCGGCGCCCCCAGGAACTACAAGCACAAGTACGCGGGCAGCGTCGCCAGCCTCGGCCTCTACAAGGGCGTGGCCAAGATCTACGGCGTGAAGCTCAAGGGCCTCCCCGCCTGGCTGATGCACCGCACGTACCACATGAGCCGCATCCCCTCGTTCAACCGCAAGGTCCGGGTCCTGGCCGACTGGACGCTGGCCTTCGTCCTGAAGCGCGAGGTGATCTCGCTGGGACAGCTGCACGAGCCCCGCGAGGAGTTCACCCACGTCACACCGAAGGTGACGGACGACCGCACCGCAGAGCCCGTGGGCGCCGGCACGCGCTGACGGCAGTCCCGGCCGCCCGGTGGTTCACCGGGCGCCGGCGGTCCTGGCCCGCCCGGTGGTTCACCGGGCGGGCTACCGGCCGTCTTGCCCGCCGCCCGCCTGCCGATACGCGGCCGGTGTGGGGTTCACCTGCCTCGGTGGCCGTTTTCAGCCGGTCCGGCGTCGTGCCGGGTGGGTGGGACCGGATACGGTGAGCACCGACGCACCGGCCCGGGTGGTGGAACGGCAGACACGGCCGCCTTAAAAGCGGCTGCCCAAAAGGCGTGCGGGTTCGAGACCCGCCCCGGGCACCCAAAGCATCCGCACGGAGATCATCAGCCGTCGTTTGGGGTCCGTTGTGCGCCCCACTGGGGGCACGCAAGGGTTCCGCAATGCCCCCCGAGGCGAGAATCTCGTGCACGGTGCCGCTGAGCATGGCTGCGGTTTCTCCGGTGATCGTGACCCGCAGGTCCAGTTCGCTGGTGCGGTCGTCGTAGCGCAGCTCGAGATGGAAGGCATCGAAAGGCGTCGCCTTTGCGCTTCCGGTAGGCGGCTGATGGCGAGGTTTGTGGTGGGTATTGCCTCCAGCAGCGCCGGGTCGGTCGCCGGCTGGAGCTTGCCTTGCTCGGTGAGTTCGGTGAGCAGGTCCGTCTTCTTGCGCACGTCGGCGAGGATCGTTCGGAACCGCTCCTGGATTCCGGACCGCCACGCTTGGTCGAAGTTGTCGTCTCCGGAGGGCTCGAATTGCTCGAGCTCGCTGATGAGGTTGGTCTGACGGCGCTGAAGAGTCGCGATCTCCGTGGTGAGCGCGGCCGCGCGTTCGTCGCCGTCGTTACGGGCCGCGGGCCGGTCTAGCTCCACGGCCAGGAAGTCGGCGCGTGCTTCGCCGAAGATCCGTCGCTCGAAGAACTGGTTGACCAGCGGCATGATGTCGTCTTCCCGGACCGTCACGTGCGCCGGGTGGGCGTCGAACCACGGCAGGTGCTCGTGATGGTGGGGTTTTGGGCTGCACCGGTAGTAGGTGAGCTGACGGACCGTGTGGCCCCACATACGTCGATCGCAGAGCGCGTGGCGCAAATAGCTCCGGAGCAGGTAGGTCCGTTTCGCCAACGGGTTCCGCGTGGCGTCGGATCGTGAACCTTTGCGGAATCGGCCGACCGTGCTGGCCGCTTCGAAGATCTCGCGAGTGACCAGGGGCTCGTGGGTCGGCAGAGCGGACCACACCCAGGCGGAGGGCGGGTTGACCTTGCCGCGGATGCCGCGTTCCGGCCGCGGGCGTTTACGGCGGTTCCACACCATGTAACCGGTGTGCTTGGGGTTGTCGAGCACTTCGCGGACGTTGCTGGCCGTCCAGGCGCCGACCCGGTGACGGCGGCCTTCTCCGATAATCGGGTCCGGCGGCGGGTACCGGTCGGGGTCGTGATTGAGCCGGTCGGCGATGGCCTGGTAGCCGATCCGATCCAAGGCCCGCAGGAGGAAGATCCGGGTGACCACCGGCCCGCGGACCGGATCTGGGACCAGACGGTGCTTGGTCCGGCCTTGCTCGGCCTTGTTCTTGACGGGGTGGCGTGTCTTGACGGCGGCGTAGCCGTACGGAGGTTTGCCGATGTTGAAGCCCTGGTTGGTGTGAGCTTTGGTGCCGCCCCAAGACAGCTCCAGCATGTTCAGCACGTACCACTCGGCGATGGCCTGCTTGATGCGCCGGGTCAGGGTGGGCGTTGCCCGGCGGAACGGTGCGGCGCGTTTGTCGAGCCCCGGAACTGCGGACGGGTCGATGCCCTCGTCGGCGGCCAGCAGGGCGACGCCGGCCTGCTCGAGCTCGTACTCGATCTTCGTGCTGAAGTACGTGGTCCTCGCCACCCGCTCGATCGACTCGCAGACCACCGCCACGAACCGCCGATCCGGGCGCTGAGCCTCGGCGAGAAGGTCGGCGATCCCGCCGACGCGGGGGATAGGGATGTCGAACTGCTCGTGTGCGGTGCCGGTGCCTCGGCGTTCGACACTCTTGCGACCGGACTCGACGTCGTAGAACTTCGCCACGATCACGAACCCGGGCGGTAGCGCATTGCGCGAGCTCTCCAGCTGGCGGGGGAGGGAGAGAGTGGGATCCTGCGCGTCGTCGGTCGAGGTACGGCCCATCCACGCGATCGGCACCGCCGCCTGCTGGAGAGTCTCGGGGACGTTCTGGTCGGCGACGATACGAAGCCAGTCCAGCAGGGTCGCCTCGTCGCCAGCGTCGACGGGGTGCGATACCTCAGGCGGTGGTGCGGTCATGTCGTCCTCCGTCTGTTTCGTCGGGTGGGTGGCTGGCGAACCACTCGAGCGCGTCCCGGACGGCTGCCCCTTGCCGCTTGATGAGCTCCTCGGCGGCGGTTCCGTGAACCACCACGAACGTGATCTTCACGCTGAGCGGATCGATGCCGGGGTGCTTCGTTGCGCCGGCCCAGGCCGCCGCACCGTAACGTGACTCAACTACCGGCGGGCTCGGCTTGTCGGCTCTGTCGCCGCGCGACAAGGCGCTGTCGTGCTGGCCGATCGCGGCGTCACGGGTGACAAGGAATTCGCGCGGATCCTGACGTCCCGGGCCGCGACCACTGTCGCCGCTGTCATGGGATGTCACGGCCGTCGGTCCAGACGTCCGAAGTCCACCGACGTGGTGTGGGTGATCTGTCGTGGAGTGCAGGCGGCGCTGTCGCGGACTGCCGCCAGCGGCTCATGGCCTGTCGCGTAGGTGTGGATCTCGTGTGCCGTCGTGCGCGCCTCTGTCGCTACGGTGCCGCCCGGGGCGGTGCGCCAGAGGATGATCGGTACCGTGTCGTGAGCAGTCATCGGCGGGTCGCCCCCGTGCCGACTGGCCGTGTTCGCACTCCACAAAGGCGTCGTTGCGGCTCGGTACGCGGCGTCCGGGAGCCGTCCCGGGCCAACAGCCACCCAACAGAGCCCCGTTGTTGGGCGGGTGCGGGTTCCAGCGGTGACCAGCCAACAGCGCACCGACCTGCACTGTTGGCCGTGTTGAATCACGTGATCATGCCCGACAAGGTCATGCGATCTGCTCGCGGTCCTGTTGGGTCGGCGTTGGGCGGCCCAGCCGCGACGGACGCCGCGTTGGGCACCCAACCTGAGGCATTGGCAGACAGGACATCAAACCGCTCGGCGACCCATGTCCACGCTCGGGGGGATCGCGTCGGCGTCGGCTTGATCGGGCCGCGTTCGCTCCCGACCGCACGCTTTCGACCTTGGCGGACGACCAATGCCCGTCCGCGGAGCTCACGTGCAAGTGCGAAAGTCGGCGCCGACATCCCCGTGCCAGCCGCCGGTCTGAACCGCTATACGCAACTGCCCGACCGGCGCTGCCGCCGGGGCCCTGGCCCAAGATTGCGCTGTCAGTGAGCCCGGTCTGTCGGCCTGAGCCCGGTCTGTTGGCCGGCCCACGTGGCGGCCCGGACCCGGCACCGCCCGGCCGACCCCAGGCCGGCTCTGCAGGTCCAACACCGCAGCTAGGAGCCGCTGTACCAGCTACCCGAGCGACCCGACTCTTCCCTATAGGGGAAGTCTCCCGACCGGGGAGGTGACGTCGGTCCGCTCTCGCCGTGGGTGCCGTCGCAGACGCGACAACGACCTGCAGAGCATCGTCAGGCCGACCGTCGCGTCGTGCAGTTGGCGGGAGCAGGCGGGTGTGCGTCGAGCCAGCCGAGAATGCGGTCGTAGATCGAGTTGTCGCGGCCGCTGGCGGGATGCCCGTCGCGTCGATCGTCGATCATGTCGATCGCACAGGACTCGAGGTAGAGCCGCAGCGATCGGCGATGCACCGACCCTTGTTCGGTTAGCTCGACCTTGCCGGGTGCGCACGGCCAGGGTTCACCGCAGGCCAGGCAGTCCCACGTTGGTCGGTCGGGCTGGTGTGGCGTCCTCGGAATGAGCATCAACGGCCGCCGTTCGCGCGGCGCCGCTGAGCCGGTGTGAGTGCTCCGGCTCGGCCGACCTGGTTGTAGGACTGCGTTGGCAGCGCCGACCAGCTTGGCGTGCTCGAAGCTCGTGGCGGGGTAGTCGCTGTGGGCAGGTCGGCGGTGGTCATCGCGCCGCAGTGCGGGCACCACCGGCTTTTGACCTTGAAGCTGATCAGGCCCGCGAGAAACCCCAGCAGGAGTGCGCTCGTCGCCGCTACTGCCACCACTGGGGTTCACCTCCGCGAGAGAGATGATTCGTGGTCGTCGCCATGTCCGGCCTTCCGTGATAGGCGTGGGCACGCCGATGTGCGACGTAGTGTCGCGGTGGTCCCGCCGGTCCGCAGGTGTTGGTTGTGGTGCGGCGGGGACCGCGTGCCCGGTCTCGATTCCAGGGTGGCGGCCGGCGTGATGCCGGTGGTCGCCGTGGGCTTCGTTGCTGTTCACCAGGTGTTTCCGTCACAGCGTGGCGGTCGGGTGACCCGGAAATGAAGGCGACGGGCGTCAGCCGCTGTCAGCCGACGCAGCACGTATCGGAGTACCACCCGGAAGGCGTACGGCTACTGTGCGCTGATGAGCGTTGAGCCGAAACGTGCCAGTGAGTGGACCATCCACGGGGAACGCGTCGTTGACGACACCCGCCGGGCGGTGCTGAGCATCGCGGACGTGGAGCTACCCGACGGCGTCCGCTTCGAGCAGTACGTTCTGCGGGTCCCGGCCGCCGCGATGGTCATCGTGCTCGACGACGACGAACGCGTGCTGATGATGTGGCGGCACCGGTTCATCGTGGACCGTTGGGTCTGGGAACTGCCCGGCGGCTACCTCGACCCGGCCGAGGACTCCATGACCTGCGCCGCCCGCGAGGTCGAGGAAGAGACCGGCTGGCGGCCACGGAGGATCGAGAAGCTGATCAGCTTCCAGCCGATGGTGGGCACCATCGACCAGGAGAACGTCGTCTACCTGGCCCGCGGCGCCGACTTCACCGGTGCCGCCCCGGACATCAACGAAGCCGAGCGCCTCGGCTGGATCCCGCTCGACGAGATCCAGCAGCACATGGACAACGGCACCATCGTCGGTGCCGGCTCTGTCTCAGGGCTGCTTGCCTTGCTGTTGCGGAAGGCGACCGGCGAACTTTAGGCGCTCGCCAAGACCGGTCGAGCCCGCTCGGCGAACTCCTGCACCGCGGGTAGCCCGACATGCCTGGAGAGCCGATTGGCGAGGTCGATCAGGTAGTCGCGGGACCGCGAAGAGTACAGCCCTTCCGCGGCTTCGACCGCGTCGACACCGACCCGGGCGGCTTCCTCCGGCTCGCCGTTCTGCGCATGCGCCACGGCGAGCAGGACGAGGTTGAACTGCCGTCCCCGCGCGTACTGCCGGCCGTCCATGTCCAGCGACCGGGTAGCGAACCGCGTAGCGATATCGCCCCTACCCAGAGCGGTGAAGCAGTGACCGAACTTGGCCGCCAGGTACGACTCGTCGAAGTAGCCGATCCACTGCGGCTCGCTGGTCCGGTCAGCCTTGTCGAAAATCGCCTCGGCCCTGTTCAGCGCCGCCGCGCAGGCCTTCTCGTCGCCGCCGACGGCATGACCTTGAGCTTCGAGGACCGCCGATTCCGCCTCAATCGCGGCGATGCCTGCCTCGGCTGCTGCGCGGCTCGCGGCCTTGGCCAGATCGACCGCCTCGCTGGAGGCCCGCAGGAACGCGGCCTGATGGCTCATCGCCGCCAAAATCTCAGCTCCCAGCGCCCGGTCACCGGCGCCCGCGGCGAGGCGCAGAGCCTGGATCAGGTATCGCTGGGCCAGGCCGTGCATCCCGGCGTCGTACGAAGCCCAGCCCGCGAGCTGGGTCGTCTCCGCGACCGCGGACAGCAACTGGCGGCCGGTCACCGCGTCGTAGCGGCTGTTGATCAGCTCGGTGACGTCGGCGTTGAGGAACCGGACCAGGCTGTCGCGGATGTGGCCGCCACCGAACTGGTTATCCAGCGTCCGGTACGTCGAGGTCATTCGGCGCACGGTCTCGACGTCGGCGACCCCGATCAGCCGCTCACCGGTGCCGGCCGGTCGCTCGTCGAGCGAAGACATCAGCCATCGCATCGCCGCAGGCAGGAAGGCCGTCGCACTGAAGCCCACCTGCTGCAGAAGGTTCCGCCGCTGCATATCGCTCCGCCAAAGATCAACAGCGACATCTATGCCGTGCCGCCAGTCCGGCGCGAACTCTAGCCCGGACGGCGTGGCCACCACCGCGTGTTCGAGAGCGACGGGCCGGTTATCGGTGTCGGCTGACACCTCGGACACCATGGCGGACAACTGCCCGCCCGCTTCGAGCGCCTGATCGAGCAGCACCGCGACCGACACGCTCGGTCGTTTGAGCCCCGATTCGAGATCCCAAAGATGGCCGTGCGAACAATGGATCATCCCGCCGAGCCTGCGCAGCGACAATCCATGTTGCTCACGCAATTCTTTGAGCTTGCGGCCGAAGTCGGGATGGGCGACAACAGTCCGCCGCGGCATCGGCCACCCCCAACGAATCGATGAACGGCCACTCGGTCCGGAACCCGGGCATCACCGGACACGATAGCTCTCGGTTGGACGATCGGGGCCCACGCGATTGGGTGGATCAGGCAACGTGCCCATCGGATGCAACCATGGCCCGGGTCTGCGTAGCGGGGCGCGCCATCTCTCTGGCGGCCATTGCTGTGACTATCGGTACTGCCGCTGCTGCGCCGCCCGTACGCTGTCCTTCACCTCGAGAGGGAGGTCAACCACCGCGATCGTCACGCCGAGGTCCTGCAGCGCATGGGCCGCCCATGACTTCGACGTCGGAAGAAACGGTCTGGCAGCAAGCGGATCACCTAGGCAGAGAAACAGCCGAGGTCTTGGCTCGATTTTGGTGGCGATCCAGGTCAACTTCAGTGTGTCGGCAAGAACCTTGTGCTTCTGCGCGACCTTGGGCGGCCCTTGGTGAGCCCAGCACTCCACCAGCACGGACCGTTCGGCGTCAGCCCCGTCGACCTCGACTCGGGTGCCGTCGGCTACCACGATGCGGGCCGGCTCAAGCACCACGCCCAACTGAAGGCCGAGAAGGTCGAGCATCACGCGCTCGGCGTCGCGCTGCTCGCGGGAATGGCCCGGAGGAGAGTCAAGCATCGGCTCTCTGGCCATGTCGATCGGCTCCGAGGCGTCGGAGATGCCACGACTCCCGGCGGCCTGATCCCCTTCTCCTGGAACGAGCGCGATGTCAGCACCGATTAGCTCGTTGACCAGCTTTTCGCCAGCCAACCGATATCGGCGGACGATCCCGTCTTTTTCCAGCGCTCGACAGATCTGGTTGACCTGCTGCCTCGGATGAACGTCGGCGGCAGTCGAAAGCCGATCATCGTCCAGCGGCTGTCCGCTACGGCGTAATGCCTCCAGGATCCGGTGGCGATTCGATGCTGCCGACATCGCGCGAGTATCAACCAGCGGCTACTCGATCTCAATGCCTGGGCTCGCGGCATCGGCGCCGATTGCATTCCGATCATCCGATGGGTCGGAGGTTGTCGCCAGCTGTGGAGCGCGGACACTGGCGGTGTCCGCATCGGTTGCCGGCTTGCGGGACGAGTGGAGGCGTTGGTGATCGACGACGGGTGGCAGTCAGTGCCGACGGCTCTCGACGTGGCCCGCGCGGGTGTCTCGTACGACTGGCTGACCAGCATCGGCGACCGGCTGTACTGGGTGGAGTCGTCTCCGGACGACGGCCGCCTTTCGGTGGCGACATGGTCGGCCGGGTCGGTTGCCCTTCTGCCCGGCGAGGTGGGCAGCGGCTTACACGCCTACGGGGGTATGCCGTACGCGGTCTTGCCGTCGGGTGAGGTCGTGCGGGTGAATGGCGAGTCGGGGCAGCTCGCCGGCGCGGTCACCGTGTCTGCCACCGCGCATAGCTATGGGGATCTGACCTGGTCGGGCGTTGAGCTGCTGGGGGTCCGGGAAGATTCCAGGGGAGATGACCTGGTGGTGATCGAGACGTCGTCCGGCCGGCTGCGGGTGCTGAAGGCGACGGACGGGTTCCTCGCTTCACCGCGGGTGTCCGGGGAGCGGCTGGCCTGGGTGCGCTGGGATCGGGGTGTGATGCCGTGGGATTCCAGCGAGGTGTGGGCGGCGAGCTACATGCCGGATGGGCAGCCGGTGGGCCCCGTGCGCGTAGCCGGCGGGCCGGACGAGTCGGCGTTCCAGCCGCAGTGGGGTGCCTATGGGTGGCTGTATTTCATGTCGGACCGGACCGGGTGGTGGAATCTTTACCGGTGGCGCGACGGGCGGACCGAGCCGGTCGCGCCGGTTAAGGCTGAGTGCGCGACCGCGCCGTGGGAGTCGAGCTACGCCAACTACGCGATGCTGCCGGACCGGCGGATCGTGATGACCGTCCAGCGGGGCCCGGTGCACGAGCTGGCGGTGGTGTCCTTCGGTGCGCTGGTGCGGCTGCCCGTGCCGTACACGTCGATCAAGCCGTTCCTGGCGGTCGTGGGTGACCGGGTCGCGGTGATCGGCTCTTCGCCGACCCGGATGCAGGAGATCGCGTTGGTCAGTACAGATGGCTCCGGTCGGGTCGAGGTGGTCCGGCCGGGTCCGGATCACCGGTTCGCTGATGTGTCGGTACCGCAGCTGCTTCGGGTCGAGTCCGACGGTGCCCAGGTGACGGCGGTCCTCTACCCACCGTCCGGGGACGCCGGGCCTGCGCCGGTCATTGTGCGCCCGCATGCCGGGCCGACCTACCACAGCGATCTTCGGCTGGATGGTGAGGTGCAGTTCTTCACCAGCCGGGGGTTCGCGGTGGTCGATGTCGACTATCGGGGCAGCACCGGCTACGGACGTACGTTCCGGAAGGCTCTCGACGGGCAGTGGGGCCGTTTCGACGCGGCGGATTGTCGTGCCGTCGCCGAGCATCTGATCGACACCGGCCGGGCGATACCGGGTGCGGTGTTCATTTCCGGGGCCAGCGCGGGCGGCTACACGGCGTTGCGGGCCGTCAGCGAGGAGGGGCCGTTCGCTGTGGCGGTGGTCCGGTCGGCGATCGTCGACCCGCAGCGGTGGACGACGACGGCGCCGAGGTTCCAGCGCCCGCACGCCGCGATCCTGGCCTCGCCCGACTCGGCGGTCCGAGCCGATCAGGTGCGCCGGCCGGTGCTGCTGGTCCACGGCGTACGGGATGAGATTGTCCCCATCGGCGACACGACGGCCCTGGCGGACGGGCTGCGCGGGCGCGGCCTGTTGGTCGGCATGCTGACGCTGGAAAACGTCGGGCACTACGTGTCTGGGACCGGGCTGGTGGCGGCGCTGGAGGCGGAGCTCGACGCCTACCGGAGCGTGCTTGAGGACGCCGGCCTGGCGCGCGCTGCACCGACACCATCACAGTCCAAGATCTGTCACTAACCTAAAGTAGCCGCCCAACTACTTTCGATTACCTTCGATGTATGAGTACTGGCTTGATCAGTCGGCTTGCTCGAGCTCGCGTCATGCCTCCCGAACCGCCCATACTCTTCCCGAGCCCACCTGAATCGATCCGGACGATCCTGGTTGCCGGCCAACGACACCTGGCACGGACGCGGATCTGGAGGATCGGCGGAGTGCACTCCGACGACGAACACGTCGTAGCGCGCCTGGGCTGGGAGACGGCCGAAGACTCCGATCTGTACGACCCAGACCTCGGCGACTTCAAACATGAGGCGGTGCTCCGCGGGCGGACCGTGACCTTCGTCGTCCGACTGGCCGACCTTGCTGTCGTCTACGAACGGCGTCGGGCGGGCATGTCGGAGCAGGACTTCGCGACCGGGCTGCGAATCGTCCTACGGGCCTTCGACGGCCACCGCCGATGGGACGTCGTTCCGGTCGACACGAAGGCGACCTTCGACGAGTGGCTTCGAGGGGTCGACCTGGTAAACCGGTTCCGCTTCAGGGCAGAGGGCCCCAACCTCAAAGGGTCTGTCACCCTACGGACGCTGCTCCGTCCTCGACCGGGGGTGCTGACGATCGACTTCCGATCCTGTGACGGGATCGACGTCAGCGACGAGGCGCTGCGAGAGCTGGTCTCGCTCGCGGAGAGCGGAGCCGGCGAAGTCCTCGCGGTCGGGCGACGGAGCGGCCACGAAACAGCCGAAGTGCTGAAGGCATGGGAGAGTTCAAGCTCCGCCGAGCGGGTGGTACAAGAGGTGCCGGTCGACGACGAGGATGACTCCGAGGCGGCAAGCGCCTCGCGACTGTTGGGAGTCCTCGCCACAGTGCCACCCAACCCGTCCTGGTGATCCACCAGGTCCGACGATCAGATCAAACCGCTCGACGAACGTGCCCGTCTCGTGGGCGGCGGCGTGGCTGGGTAGTACGGCCCCAGTTTCCCTCGATACGGTTACCCGCTGCCGGGGTCGGGCCGGACGCTAGCCTTATGCCCTTGGCGTGACGTCGCGGTTACGCGTCGCCAAGCAGATGGGGGCTGTGGTGCGACTGGATTCACCGCGCTGGGAGGAGATCAACCCCAGCGGCTACCAATGGGAGAAAGACGGCCTACGCGAGCTGGCCTCCTATCTGCCAGACCAGGACCCGTTCCACGTATGGGCGAACGTCGAGTTCGTCGCCACCGACGGCTCCCTCAACGAGATCGACGCACTGGTGCTGACCCGCAGCGCTCTCTACATCGTTGAGCTCAAGCACTGGGAGGGCGAGATCGAGGGCGGCGGCACCCAATGGGTACGCCGGATGCCCGGCCGCCGCCTCGAACCGTGGGATAACCCGCTGATCCTGGCCAACCGTAAGGCCAAGCGGCTGGCGAGCCTGCTGAAGTACTACGCCAAGCAGCACGGCAGGGAGCACCTGGTGCCGTTCGTGGGCGCCGCTGTCTTCTTGCACGCCCGCGGCATGCGCTCCCGCCTGGATCAGATCGGCGCACAGCACATCTACGGGCTCGACAATCATCCCGAGTCGGGCCTGCCGAGCCTGCGGCAGTTGCTGCTGGAGCGGCCCCGGCCGGGTCACGCGATTGACCCAGTGCGCGGTCAGCAGGTCGTCGACCTGGTTCGCGGTGCGAAGATCCGTCCGTCGGTCGCCGACCGGAAGATCGGTCAACTGCTGCTGTTTGCGAAACCCTTCGCAGAGGGCATCGGCTGGCAGGACTTCCTCGCCAAGCACGTCATCGACCAGAACACGACCCGCCGGGTCCGGTTCTACCTGACAAGCCGGGCCGCTAGCGACGACGTGCCGGTTATCAAGCGGGCCGCCGAGCGTGAATTCCGGCTGCTGCAGGGCATCCAGCATCCCGGCGTCGCCCAGGCCCTCGACATCGCCGACCACGCCTTCGGCCCGGCGGTCATCTTCAGTCACGACCCGGAGTCCGTACGGCTGGACCAGTGGCTGCTGCAGCATGAGGCCACCATGACCATGGCGCAGCGGTTGCAGCTTGTCGGTGGTTTGGCCGAGATCATCGCGTACGCGCACAGCCGTCGCCTGGCGCACCGGGCGCTCAACCCGCAGGCCATCTACGTCCGCAAGCCGGAAAGTTCCCGGCCACAGCTGCTGGTGACCGAGTGGCAGGCTGGCGGCCGACTGGCCGACACCACCCGGTTGACCCGGCCCAGCTCCACCGACGGTGCCGGCCTCGAGCTCTTCTTCGATGACGACGTACGCCGCTACCAGGCACCGGAAGCCGCCCATCGGATCGACGTGGCTGGCATCCCGCTGGACGTCTTCTCACTGGGCGCCATCGCGTACCGGATCTTCACCGGCCGTCCGCCGGCCGAAACGCCGGAGGAACTCGTCGCCGCCGTCAGCGACGGCGGGCTGAACCTGTCGGCCGCCGCCGACGGCATCCCGGGCAGCCTGGCCCTGCTCGTCTACGACGCCACCTTCGGCGACCCCAGCCGGCGGATGCCCAGCGTCGCGAAGTTCCGCGAGCAGCTGGAGACGGTGTGGGACCAACTCACCGCGCCCGAGCCCGAGGTCTTCATCGACCCGCTCGAAGCCCACAAGGGCGACGCCCTGGAAGGCGGCCGGGTGGTGCGTAGCCGGCTGGGCAGTGGTGCTACCGCCACCGCCCTGTTGGTCACGGAGGAAACGCCGGACGGTACCCGGGAGGTGGTCCTCAAGGTCGCCCGCGACGAGCAGTACGCCGACCGTCTCACCGCCGAAGCCGGCGTGCTACGGAAGATGCACCAGCACTGGCAGGTCGCCGCGCTGCTCGACGGCCCGGTCACCATCGGCGGGCGCACTGCTCTGGTCCTGGAGAACGCAGGCGAGCGCACGCTCGCCGAGGATCTGCAGGGCGGCCGCCGCCTCGCCCTGGACCTGCTCGAACGCTACGGCCGGGACCTGCTGGACATCGTCAGCTTCCTGGAAGGTGAGGGCGTCCGGCACCGCGACATCAAGCCGGCGAACCTCGCCGCCCGGCCGAGACGCAGCGACCGGCAGCCCCACCTATGCATTTTCGACTTCTCGCTGTCCGCCGGCCCGGTCGAGCAGCTCGGCGCGGGCACACCGCCCTATCTCGACCCGTTCCTCGGTCCACCTCGCCGGATGCGCTACGACGCCGCAGCCGACCGCTTCTCCGCCGCCGTCACGCTGTTCGAAATGGCCACCGGCACGCTGCCGAGCTGGGGCGAGGGCGCGAACCCCGCCACGGTCAAGGATGAAGTAACACTCGACCCGGCGATGTTCGAGCATGCCATCGCCGACCGCCTCATGGCCTTCTTCAGCAAGGCCCTGGCTCGCGACGCGCGGAATCGCTTCGAAACCGCCGAGCACATGGCCGACGCCTGGCGGCTGATTTTCCACGAGATCCCGGAACCGGGCGACACCGGACCGGGTGAGGTCCCGCCGCTGCGCGAGCCGCTGTCGCGGGCGTCATCGCTGGAAACCGTTGGGCTGACCGCCCGCGCTCGCTCCGCTCTCGACCGGCTCGGCGTCGGTACGGTCGGCGAGCTGCTCGACTACGAGTCGTACGCGCTGACCCGGGCCAAGGGAGTGCCGGACGCGACCCGCAAGGAGATCCTCGCCCGAGTCCGCGAGTTGCGCACCGAGCTGGGCAGCTCGGGCACGCCCGCGCCCGACGACGACGATTTGCCGCGCGGCATCGAAGCGGTCTGCGAACGGCTGTTGCCGTCCAGCCGGTCCAAAGACCACGAACCGCTGGCCATGCTGCTCGGCCAGGCGCCCACGGCGGACGGACGGTTCCTGCACTGGCTGGCCCAGTCCGAGGCCGCCACCGCGATCGGCCAAACCCAGCCGCAGGTCTCCACCCTGCTGCGCAAACACGTCAAGAACTGGCGGGACGATCCGGCGATCACCGCCGTACGTAACGAGATCGTTGAGCTGCTCGACGCCCGCGGCTTGATCATGTCGGCCGAGGAGATCGCCGAAGCACTCATCGCCAACCGTGGCTCCTGGTCGCCCGAGCCGAGACGCACCGCCCAGACCACCGGCCTGGTCCGCGCCGCCATCGAGGCGGAACTGCAGCGCGGCGGCGACGCCCGGATCGACATCCACCGCTTCCGCACGTCGACAACAGTGCTGGTGGGTCGCGAGCCGGACGACCCGACCTCGGAGATCCGGGCGGCGGACCTGCTTGCGTACGCCGTCCAGCTCGGCAAGGCCGCCGCCGAGATGAGCGGTGAGGAGCCGCTGCCGACCCGGCAGCGGGCGGTGGAACGGCTCCGTGCCGTCAAGGGCGAGGAAGGCATGCCGGCGCTAAGCGACCAGCGGCTGCTGCAACTCGCCGCCGCCGCCACCCACGGCGTGGCCGACGTCAACGCCCAGGGGCAGCTCTACCCGGTCGGGATGCATGCCGAGCGGGCGTTGAAGTTGGCCATGGGCAGCATCGTCGGCCAAGTACTGACGGTGGAAGCGTTGCGCGATCGCGTGCGCGCCCGGTTCCCGCACGCCGAGCCGCTGCCCGACCGCGTACGCCTCACCGCCCTGCTGGAAAACTTGAACGTGCCGATCCGCTGGGATGGCACCACCCAGCAGTACATGCCCCCGGCGGGCAGCCTGTCGTTCAGCAGCACCCGGATGGCCACCTCGACGACCGCGCCGCTCGCCGGTCCGTCCGCCGTCGCCGACACCGACGACAAACTCAAGACCGTCCTGGACCGGCGCGGCTACCTCGCGGTGCTGACCTCCCTTAGCACCCTCACCACCGCCCGCCGGGCGTTGGTCAAAAGGCTTAGCCTGACCGAAGTCGACGTCACGGCCCTGCTGGTGGAGCGCCTGCGCAAGGCCGAGTTCTCCTGGGAAACCATCGTGGCCGCCGACACGGGCAAGCCGAGCGACCCGGATTTTCGCGCCCTCGCGGAGATCGTGCAGCACGACGTCGTACCCGCCCTGGAACAGCGGCTGGCCACCGACCGGCCGGTGCTGATCACTGAAGCAGCGCCGCTGGCCCGCTACGGCCAAATGCGAGTGCTGCAACACCTCGCCGACCCGACTAGGCCGCGGCCCGGCGCCCGCCTGCTGCTCGCGGCGGCCAGACGGCTCGAACCGCCGATGCTCGACACCGAACAGATACCCCTGACATCACCGGCCAGCCAGTCCCTCTGGCTACCCGACACCTGGATCACGCACGCCGCGCGCGCGGAAAGGACCACCCGATGATCGAGCTCAAGGCGCTGCAAGGCCAGGTGAAAGACCTGGTCGACGACCTCCGCCACGTCGTCGCGGCGAACGACGAGCTGCGATCCTCCCTCCAGAGCGAGTGGAAGGCGGCCCGCGCTGCGCAACGCACCGCGGGAACGTTCGAGTCGTGGCTGGAGGACGCGCTCGACCAGGCTGCCGTCGCGTGGGTGCTGGGCTGTGTGTTCGTTCGCTTCTGCGAGGACAACGACCTGATCCGCAAGGTGTGGATCGGCGGCCCGACCGGGGTGGCGCCTGCAGAGCTGGCGGTGCAGGAACGGCAGGGCTACCTGGTTGCCAACCCGCGGCACAACGACCGGGACTGGCTGCGAGAGGCGTTCAGCTATCTAGGCGGGCTCCGCCCGACCGGCAAGATCTTCGACAAGCACAACCCGGTGTGGCGGTTCCCGATCTCCGGCCTCGCGGCCGAAAAGCTCTCCGACTTCTTCCGGCGCGGCGACGGGTACGCATCCCTGGAGTCACCAGGTCTGAACACCCGCTTCCTAGGAGATCTCTACCAGAACCTCTCGGCACATGCCCGTGAGACGTACGCGTTGCTGCAGACGCCGGAGTTCGTCGAGGAGTTCATCCTCGACCGCACCTTCGAGCCGGCCTATAAGGAGTTCGGCCTCGCTGAAACCAAGGTGATCGACCCGACGTGCGGATCCGGACACTTCCTGCTCGGCGCCTTCGACCGCTTGGCGAAGCGCTGGAAGGACCGCGAACCGGCTACGGACGTACGGGTGCGAGTGCAGCGGGCACTCGACCAGGTCACCGGCGTGGACATCAACCCGTTCGCGGTGGCCATCGCTCGTTTCCGGTTGATGATCGCCGCCCTCAAAGCCTGCGGCCTGAACGACTTGGAGACAGCACCTGCCTTCGACCTCCGCCTGGCCACAGGTGATTCACTACTCGGCTGGGGCCGGGAGCAATCGACCCACCAGGGCCAGCTTGATCTGAACGGCGGCCAGGACGAGGAAAAGACCTTCGCCTACTTCAGCGAAGACTTCGACGACCTCTCCAAGTACCTACGTGCAAGCCAGTACACGGTCGTCGTCGGAAACCCCCCGTACATCACCGTCAAGGACAAAGCCCTCAACGATCTCTACCGCAAGCGGTACTCGGCCTGCTCCGGAAAATACGCGTTGACCGTGCCGTTCGCGCAGCTCTTCTTCAAACTCGCCCGACGCGGCGACAAAAACGGCGATGGCGCAGGATACGTTGGCCAGATCACAGCAAACTCTTTCATGAAGCGAGAGTTTGGCAAGAGGTTGGTAAGCGAATTCTTTGCCGGCGCGGTGGAGCTTACAGAAGTAATCGATACATCTGGCGCGTACATTCCAGGTCACGGAACTCCAACGGTTATCCTAATTGGCCGGAATTGCCTTGTGAGCGGCAGGTACAGCCGTCGCATAAATACGCTTTTCGGAGTTCGGGGCGAGCCGACTCAGCCAGCGAACCCGGAAAGCGGTGAGGTATGGTCGGCGATCGTTCGTCAGATCGACGATCCAGGCACAGAGTCCGAGTGGATCACCGCAATCTCCCTCGATCGCCAACGGCTGCAAAAACATCCGTGGAGCCTGAGTGGCGGCGGCTCGGCCGATCTACTCTTGGCTCTAAAGGAAAGCGGCAACCAACTGATTCGGGATGTGATCGACGGAGAGATCGGCTTTGCCAGCTTTTCTGGCGTCGATGAAATTTTCTACCTCCCTCCTTCGTGGCATCGACGCCACAATATTCCCGGTGAGATAATACGGCCAATGGTGACCGGCGAAGATCTGCGCGATTGGCAAGCGACTCCAGAGTTCGACGCCCTCATTCCGTATGACGCCAACGGAAAGCTTATTGAGCCTGGCTTGGGCGAACAATGGGGCAGGCACCTATGGCGAGCAAAGCAGATACTGGGCTCACTAACGGACTTCTCCAGGCGAACCCGGAAGGACCTGGGTCTTCCCTGGTGGTCTTGGTATCGATGGGTGCAACGGCGTTACGAAACGCCCAACGCTATCGCCTTCTCGCACGTTTCTACGCATCCACATTTCGTATTCTCGCGGGGCCATAAGGCCTTCAACCAGCATGCACCGGTGATCAAGTTGCCGGAGGGGGCGACGGAAGATGATCATCTGCGGCTGCTCGGGGTGCTCAACAGTTCGACCGCCTGCTTCTGGCTCAAGCAGGTCAGTCAGCCCAAGGCTGGTGGCGGGGTTGGGCGGGGCATGCAAGACGAAGGATGGGAGGAGCGCTACGAGTTCACCGGCACCAAGTTGGCGGAGTTTCCGCTCCCGTCGGCGTATCCGCTCGAGCTGAGCAGACAGCTAGATGAGTTGGCAACGATGCTCGCTGCTACCAGTCCTTCCTCGTTGGTTGCCGCTTCAACGCCGAGGAAGGGGGATCTAGAAAAGGCGTGCCTGGAATGGACATCAATCCGGCATCGAATGATCGCCCTGCAGGAAGAGTTGGACTGGGCGGTGTATAGGCTCTACGGCCTAGTTGATGAAGATCTTACGGTTGCCGAGCCGCCGGAGCTGTGCCTTGGGGAGCGAGCCTTCGAGATTGCGCTTGCCCGAGGAGTTGATCTAGGGCGGCAGAAGACTCAATGGTTCGCGCGGCACGGATCTGAGCCAATCACCGAGCTGCCATCGTACTGGCCGACCGCATACCGCGAGATGGTCGAACGCCGAATCGAACTGATTGCCGCCGACCGGCGGCTCGCCTTAATCGAGCGACCCGATTGTAAGCGCCGTTGGTCGATGAAGAAAGACAAGGTTTCCTGGGATTGGGCCGCGCAGCAGTCAGCAGCTTTGTATGAATGGTTGCTTGATCGCCTTGAGTCGGCCGATATCTGGAGTGGCGCTCCGGAGCCGCTGTCGATGGTGCAGCTTGCTGAACGGGTCCGACACGACGAGGTTTTTCAATCGGTGCTGAGCCTGTGGGTGGGTTCGGACCAGCATGATGTCACCAGGACTCTGGCCAAGCTCGTTGCGGATGAGACTGTGCCGTATCTGCCGTCAATGCGGTACAAGCCTGCCGGGTTGCGGAAGCGGGTGCAGTGGGAGCGGACGTGGGAGTTACAACGGCGGGAGGATGCCGGGGAGAAGGTCGACATCCCGGTGCCGCCGAAGTACGGGTCCGGGGACTTCCTCAAAGCGAGCTACTGGCGTAACCGAGGCAAACTCGACGTACCGAAGGAACGGTTCGTCTCTTATCCGGGTGCCTCTCGTGATGGTGACTCGACGCTGCTGCTGGGGTGGGCGGGCTGGGATCACGTGGCGCAGGTGCAGGCGCTGGCGACCATCTACCTGGAGCGGACGCAGGCCGGATGGGGTAAGGAGGCGCTGCTCCCGTTGCTGGCGGGGGTGGCCGAGCTGGAACCGTGGCTGAAACAGTGGTACGACGAGCCGCGTCCCGGGTTTCCCGGCTCGCCGGCGAAGTTTTTTACCACCTTCCTTGACGGGCAGCTGGCGAACCTTGGTGCCGACCGTGCCGACCTACGTCAGTTCCGCGAGCCAGCATGACCGTTCGGGGGAGCGGCGGCGGGCCGTTTCCGTCGGAGCCCAGGCATAGGATCTGCGTACTCGGTCGAAGCGGTGGGCGATCGGTTAGGAGCTAAAGGTGACCTTGCTGCGCGACCTCATCGACATTCCGGTGTCGGTGGGGGATTCGGACTTCGTGGTCACGGCGTCGCAGGGCGCCGACCTCGGTCGCTATGTGGTGACCGACGATCTGAAGCGCAACTTCGACGAGGCGCTAAGCATGGTCGCCCACGCGGTGCAGTCGGGCCGGTCGCAGGCGAAGTTCCTGCACGGTTCGTTCGGCTCCGGCAAGTCGCATTTCATGGCGGTGCTGCGGGAGATCCTGCGGCACAACCCCGATGCCCGGTCCGTGCGTGGCCTGGGCGAGCCGATCGACAAGACCGACCCGGTGCTGAAGGGCCGCAAGTTCCTCACGCTGAGTTTCCACATGCTCGACGCGCGCACGGTGGAGCAGGCAGTCCTGGAGGGCTATCTGCGCCAGATCCGGGTGCTGCACCCCGATGAGCCTCCTCCGGCGGTGCACCGCTCGGATGCATTGATCGCCGACGCTGACCGCCTGCGGCAGAGCCTCGGCGACGAGCGGTTCTTCGCGTCGTTGCGGGGTGGCCCGAGCGGGGCGTCCGGTGGTGGGCTGGCCGTGCAGCGGGCACAGACGGTGGCGTGGTCGGCGGAGACCTACGCCCAGGCGGTGGCCGAGCCGCCGGGCACGCCCCTGCGTGACAAGCTGGTCAGCGCCTTGACGAGCACGTTCTTCACCGGTGCGGTGCAGAGCGCGGAATATCTGGATTTCGATACCGGCCTCGCGGTGATCACCCGGCACGCCAAGTCGCTGGGCTACGACGCGATGGTGTTCTTCCTCGACGAGTTGATCCTCTGGCTGTCCACGAAGATCGCCGATCACACGTTCGTGCAGACTGAGGGTGCGAAGCTCAATAAGCTGGTCGAGTCGTCCGACTCGACCCGGCCGCTACCGATCGTCTCGTTTGTGGCCCGGCAGCGAAACCTGGAGGAGTTCCTCGGCCCGCAGGTCGGCGGCACCGAGCGGGCAGCCCTCGCCGACGTGATGCGCAGCGTGCAGGGCCGGCTCGGCTCCGACATCGTGCTCGCCGACACCAACCTTCCCGAGATCACCGAGAAGCGGCTGCTCAAGCAGGACGACGCGGCCCGCAAGGTGATCGACGAGGCGTTCGCGCAGGTGCGTAACCGGCGTGACGTGTGGGATGTGCTGCTGCTCGGTGCCCAGTTCGGGGATGCCGGCATCGGCTCCGACGCGACCGCGTTCCGCCGGCTCTATCCCTTCTCTCCGGCCCTGGTCGCCACGTTGGTGGCGTTGTCGCAGGCGCTGCAGCGCGAGCGCACCGCAATCAAGGTGATGACCGAGCTTCTGGTCGAGCGGCGTGACACGCTGCAGGTCAACGACCTGATCGGGGTGGCCGCTCTGTTTGAGCCTCTAGTGCTGCGCGGGGAGCTGCCCGACCGGCCGCAGCTGCGGCAGAAGTTCGCCAACGCCCGCGAGGCCTACCGCACCCGGTTCCGGCCGTTCCTGCTCAACCTGCACGGCATCACCGAGGAGGACGCTGCCGGGCACGCCGACTTCCAGATCGACGACCAGCTCATCAAGACGTTGATCCTGGGGTACCTGGTCAGCGAGGTACCGGCGCTGCATAACCTGACGGCGGCGAAGCTCCACGCGCTGAACTTCGGGTCGATCGCGTCGCCGCTGCCCAACTACGAGAGCCAGATCGTTCTCGACCGGCTGCGGCGGCTCAACGCAGACGTCGGCGACCTGTATATCTCCGACGGGCCCGACCCGGTCATCCAGGTGAAGATCGCGGACGACGACTACGAGCGGCTGATCGACTCGGTCCCGCCGCGCGAGACCGCGACCGTCGTGATTCAGCAGCTCGTGCGTGACCTGGTCTGCGACGAGCTCGGGCTGGACAGCCGCGCCGGCACTCTGGGTGAGTATCCGTACCAGCGGGAGTGGCGGGGCCGCAAGCATGTGCTTCACGTGCGGTTCGGCAACGTGCGCGACAAGGACAACATGCCCGACAACGCGCTGCTCGCCGACGGCGACGCGTGGCGGGTGGTGATCGACTACCCGTTCGACCCCGGGCACCGGCGCAACGAGGACTTCGCCCGCATCGAGACCCTACCGAAGGGCTCGCGCACCATCTTCTGGATGCCGTTGTTCCTCAGCAACGAGTCGATGGCACGGGTCGCCACCCTCGCCAAGGTCAACTATGTGTTGTACGGGCCGGACGGCAGCCGGATCGAAACGCTCGCCGCCGACCAGTCCAAGGCATGGCGGGAAGGTGCGAAGGCGTACTTCCAGCAACGCGAACAGCAGCTGCGTTCCGCGCTGCTGACGGCGCTGAAGCAGGCGTACGGTGCGACAGTGCCCGACCCGAGCGTCGTCGAGCCGGACGACGTGGCGATCCTGCACTCGTTGACCGAGGGGTTCCGTCCCGGCGACCCGCGCGGCGGCGTGCTGCGTGACGCCTTCGTCAACCTCACCGGTGAGTTGCTGGCCTGGGCCTACCCGGGTACGCCCGCACTGCCCGACGACGAGAAGGTGCCCACCCGCACCGAACTGGCGAAGATCCTCAAGTACGCGAAGCTTGCCGTCGCCGACGAGACCAAGGGCGTGGCGGTCGACCAGGCTGACCAGAAGACCGTGCGGCGAATCTGCAATCCGCTGCGTCTCGGTGAGCTGGTCGAGCACCGCTACGTGCTCACCGGTGGCACGTGCTGGTGGAGCGGTCACCTCACTCACCGGGCCGCGGCTGAGGGTTACACCGAGCGTTTCCCCGTCCACGTGCTGCGAAAGCTGCTCGACGAGCCGGCCGCACGCGGTTTCGATCGGGAGCTGCAAAACCTGATCATCGCGGTGTTCGCCGAGGAACAGCAGCTGGCCTGGTACCGGCACGGCAGTGCGGCGCCGCTTTCGTCGTTGCAGGGCATCGACGACCAGCTGGAGTTGCACCACATCGCGCTTCCCGACGAGGACCTGTGGAATCGAGGCAGCCGCCGCACCCAGGGCATCTTCGGCGTGGCGACGCAGGGCTATCGGACGGCGGCCGGTGTCGCCTCCCTGGCGCAGACCCTGCGGGAGCAGGCCGGCCGGTACCGGCAGCCGGTGCTCGACCTGGCCGGTGCGCTCGTAGGGCACGCCGGCCCGCTGGGGCTGGACCCGCAGCTTGCGCAGGGCCGGCTGCACCACGCTCGCAAGATCGCCGACCTGCTCACCGACATCGCCAACGAGAAGGACGACCTTGTCCTGATCACTCTCATCGCCGATGTCCCGTTCGACCTCGACGACGTCGCGGTGGGTACGGTCGTCAAGACCGCCGACGCGGTCCGCCGCGCCCTCGACGCCACGCAGTGGAGCCTGATCGAAGCGGTGAACAAGCGCGCGGCAAGCGACCCGACGGCCGCCGCGATCATCGAGAAGCTGCACACCGCCGCTCGCCATGACGCAAATGCCGCCGACCTACCTGCCGCTCTGCGGACTGCCATTGACGAGGCCACCGCCCTCATCGTCGAGCCGCCGGTGGTCCCGCCGCCAGCGGTGGGGCATCCGCCGACCGTCGTGGGACCCACCGTGGTCCACCCGCCGGTGACCGATCCCACTGAGCCTTCGCCAGACGGCGGCCGGAACGGTCGCAGCGTGCTTGCCGACGACAAGCAGCTCGACGACCTGACCGCTCAGCTTCGCGCCGAGCTGAGCGAGGGCCACACTGTCGTCGTCACCTGGGAGGTGCGGTGACCGTGGCCCAGCCGGCCGCGATCAGACGGAAAGTGGAGGCGTGGCTGTCCGATGACGATGACCACGCACCCGCCATCGCACTGCGCGCCGAGCCGGTCTGGAAAGACGAGCCAGCCCTCACCGCCGGTGACACGACCGTGCGGATCGTGCCGTGCCCGACACCGCTGGCAGCCCGAGCAGCCCTGCACGACCGGGTCGACGGCGAGCGGCTGGTGTTACTTACCGAGCTATCCGACGACGAACTCGGCGACGGGCTACTGGCGCACTTGAGTAAGCACCATGTACGCACAGTGCAGCCGTGGGACGTGGTCGTCGCGATGTTCAACGCCGCCACGGTCGACCCGACCCTGGCCGGGCTGGGCCGTTGGGTGGCCGACGCGCTGATCGACCACGTTCCGGCGAGCGAGTGGCCCCCGGCATCCGGCACCGTCCTCACCCGCGATCACGCTTTGCGAAGTCTGGCGGCGGAGCTGTTCGGAATGGACCATGACGAGATCGACAGCGCGGGGCTGATGGAGTGGAGCACCGACGCCGCGCGGGTCCTACGCCTGGGCAAGGTTGCCGATCCGGTGCTCGACGGTCTGACCGGATACCTCGCCGAGGTCGCTGGCGGCGCGGTCGTGCCGGTGCTGACCGCCGCACGCGCCGGCAACGGTGTCGACGCCGTACCGCTCGGTCTGCTCGCCGGAGTGTTGTGGCCCGGACCGACCGGTTCGAAAGCAGCCACGTCCGTCGCCGTCGCCCGGGCCAGGCTGGAACCGTGGTTCGGCGGTGCCAAGCTCGTCGAGGAACAGGCGGTGGCGTTCGCTGCCGCCGCCGAGGCGTGGGTGGACCGGGTCATCGGCACCGGCGACGGGAGCGTCGAGGCCAACCGGATGCTCGCCCGAGCCGAAGCTATCGCCGCTGACGTCGAGGCCACGAGCCTGCTCGGCGGCAGCAACCTACTGCCCTCCGGGTTCGTGCACCGGCTTCGCGAAGTCGCCGCCGCCGTCCGGCTCGCGGTGCCAGCGGCTAATTCGATCACGGCGTCCAGCATCGCAGCCGCCCAGACCGCGCTGGCCCGCGTCGGCGAGCACCGCGGCGGCGACCCCGACCGGCTCAAAACCATGCAGATGGCGGTGCGACTGCTGCGCTGGCTCGCCACCGACGACGCGGAACCCGCCACTCTCCACGAGGCCCTGCACCGCCAGGTACGCGACGATGGCTGGGTCGACCGAGCCCGGCTGGACATCTTCGCGGGCGACCCCGACCCGCAGGTCGCCGAGGCGCTGCACCTGCTGCACCAGGCGGTCGACGCCCGCCGTGCCCGGCACGACCAGCAGTTCGCCGACCTGCTCGCTCCCGCCACCGCGGGTGAGTCGGAGCCAGGCCAGCTCATCCACGTCGAGCACGTCCTCGACCGGGTGCTGCAACCGATCCTCGACCAGGGAAACCGGGCGCTGCTGCTGGTGATGGACGGGATGAGCGTGGCCGCCGCAACCGAACTGGCCGAGTCTTTGACCCGCATGGGCACGTGGACTGAACTCACCCCCGGCGGTGGCCCGCGCACCGGAGTGCTCGCCGCCCTGCCCACTATCACCGAGGTCAGCCGGTGCAGCCTGCTCAGCGGCCGGATCACCGTCGGTCAGCAGGCAGCCGAGCTGCAAGCATTCCAGCAGCGCTACCCGACCGGAGCGTTGCTGCACAAGGCCAAGCTACGCGGGCACGCCGGCGCCGCGATCGCCCCGGACGTGGCAGCGGCCCTCGCCGACCCGGCGATCCCGGTCGTAGCCGCCGTCGTCAACACCATCGACGACGCGCTCGACCGAAGCGACCCTGGCACGACCGTCTGGGGCAGCGACACCATCCCCGGGATCCGCGACCTGCTCACGCTGGCCGCCGGCCGGATCGTGATCGTCCTGTCCGACCACGGCCACGTGGTCGACCGCGGTCCGGAGGCCGTCTACCGGCCGAGCCCGAGCAGCGAGAACCGGTGGCGGCCGGCCGACCCGCCGCCCACCGGCGGCGAAGTGCTGGTCCGCGGCTCCCGAGTCGCCAAGGGTGGTGGCACGGTCGTGCTGCCCTGGCGCGAAGAACTGCGCTACGGTCCCCGCAAGGCCGGATACCACGGCGGTGCGGCCCCCGCCGAAGCAGTCATCCCGCTGCTCGTGTTCACCGACGGCGACGACGCTGCCCTCGACGGCTGGGGCGCCGCACCGGTGCCCAGCCCGGCCTGGTGGCGCGAGACCTTGCCCGCCAAAACGCCTGCGCCCGCACCAGCGAAACGGACGACCTCGCGTAAACCACAAGCCCAGGCCGAAAGCCTCTTCGACCCACCGCTGGCGTCCACCGACCCGGCCGCCGAGGCCGCCGCACCGGAATCTGGCCTAGTCACCGCTTTGCTCGCCAGCGAGCTTTACAAGCAACGCCGCGACCCTCGCGCCCCACTGTCCGACGAGCGCGCCGCCGCACTGCTGAACACCCTCATCGCCGGGGGCGACCGGGCCACGATGGACACCCTCGCCGCCCACGCCGGGATCCCCGCCGGCCGGATCGTCGGCGTCGTCACCGCCCTGCGCAAGGTGCTGCAGGTCGAGGGCTACCCGGTCCTCACCGTCGACCCCGACGGCGTCACGGTCAAACTCGACCGGATCCTGCTCACCGATCAGTTCCACCTGAAGGGCTCATGAGCACCGGCATCTCCGCCCGGCGACGCAAGGACATCATCGACGCCCTGCGCCGCGGCGTCGTACCCATGAACGGCCTCGACGCGCTCGCCGTCGGCCTCGACCGGTTCAACGCCGCGCTCGACGACGACCTCGACCGCGTCGCCGGAGGCGGCAGCGTCTTCAAGGCCGTACGTGGCGAATACGGCGCCGGCAAAACCTTCTTCACCCGCTGGCTCGCCGAACGCGCCAAACGCCGCGGCTTCGCCGCCGCCGAGGTGCAGATCTCCGAACTGGAAACACCGCTGCACCGGATGGAAACCGTCTACCGCAGGCTCGTGGAACACCTGAGCACCGAGCAGTTCCCACCCAGCGCGCTGCGTCCGATCCTCGACGGCTGGATCTTCGCCCTGGAAGAGGACGTGCTGGCCGGTGGCAAGGTGGCCGAGGACGACACCGACGGGCTCGACGCGGCCGCCGGTGCGCTTCTGGAGACCCGGCTCGCCGAGATCTCCCGCAGCACACCCGGCTTCGCCGCGGCCCTGCGCGGCTACCGGACCGCCGCAGCCACCGGCGACCATCCGACCGCCGACGGCCTGGCCGCCTGGCTCGGCGGCCAACCCCACGTCGCCGCGTCCGCCCGCCGCGCCGCCGGGGTCAAGGGCGACCTCGACCACTTCGCTGCCCTCAGCTTCCTGCAAGGCCTACTCACCGTTCTGCGCGACAGCGGACACCCCGGCCTGCTCCTCGTGCTCGACGAGGTAGAAACCCTCCAACGAGTACGCTCCGACGCCCGGGACAAAGCCCTCAACGCGCTGCGGCAGCTCATCGACGAGATCTACGCCGGACGTTTCCCCGGCCTCATGCTTATCATCACCGGCACCCCCGCGTTCTACGACGGCACCCAAGGCGTGCAGCGGCTCGCCCCCCTCGCCCAACGCCTGGCCACCGACTTCGGCGCCGACCCACGCTGGGACAACCCCCGCGCCACCCAGCTCCGCCTGCCCGGCTTCTCGCTGGATGCCCTGGTCGAGCTGGGCGTCCGGGTCCGGGAGATCTACGGCAGCCCGGCCGTCGAGGACCGGATCGACGACGCCTATCTGCGGGAGCTGGCCACCGCGGTCACCGGCAAGCTCGGCGGTCAGGTCGGGGTGGCACCGCGGGTCTACCTCAAGAAGCTCGTTGCGGACGTGTTGGACCGGGTCGACCAGTTCGCCGAATGGAACCCGCGCGAGCATTACACGCTGACCGTCCGCTCCGACGAGCTGACCGAGGTTGAACGCAACGCCGCCTCCGCCGACGACATCAGCCTCCAGCTGTAGGGGGCCGTCGTGGACGTCGCATTGGACCCGGTGCTGCTGCACCACATCGTCAACACGCTGGGCTGGCCCGACCTTCGACCCCTGCAACGAGACGCTGTTGCCCCGCTGACCGCCGGCGACGATGCGCTGCTGCTCGCCCCCACCGCCGGCGGCAAGACTGAAGCGGCGACCTTTCCAATCCTCACCCGGATGGCCACCGAACGCTGGACCGGCACCTCGGTGCTCTACCTGTGTCCGCTCAAGGCGCTGCTCAACAACCTCGAACCCCGGCTGGAACGCTACGCCGACTGGATCGGCCGCCGGGTCGCGCTCTGGCACGGCGACGTGACCGCTGGAAAACGCCGGACCATCCTCGCCGCCCGCCCCGACATCCTGCTCACCACCCCAGAGTCCCTCGAATCAATGTTGGTCAGCACCAACGTCGACCACCGTGCCTTCTTCTCCGGCCTACGGACGGTGATCGTCGACGAGGTCCACGCGTTCGCCGACGACGACCGCGGCTGGCACCTGCTCGCCGTACTGGAAAGACTCACCCACCTCATCGGCAGGCCACTGCAGCGAATCGGCCTGTCCGCCACCGTCGGCAACCCCGACCAGCTCCTGACCTGGCTACAAGGCGCCGCCGCCGGCCACCGACCCGCCAGCGTCGTCGCACCCGACCTGATCACCACCCCGACCACCGCCACCGCCCGGGTCCCACCCGGGGAAATCGAACTCGACTACGTCGGCTCCCTACCCAACGCGGCCAAGGTCATCGGGGCCCTGCACGCTGGTGAGAAGCGCCTGGTCTTCTGCGAAGCCCGGCAGACCGTCGAAGAGCTTGGCCAGCTCCTGCGCGGCCACGGCATCACCACGTTCCTGTCCCACGCGTCGCTGTCGGCCGACGAACGCCGCCGCTCGGAAACCGCGTTTGCCGAAGCCCGCGACTGCGTCATCGTCTCCACCAGCACCCTCGAACTCGGCATCGACGTCGGCGACCTCGACCGGGTCATCCAGATCGATGCCCCGGCCACCGTCGCCAGCTTCCTGCAACGGCTGGGCCGTACCGGCCGGCGAGCAGACACCGTCCGCAACTGCCTGTTCCTCACCGTCTGGGGCGAGTCGCTAGTCGAGGCGGCAGCCCTGCTCCACCTCTGGGGCGCCGGCTGGGTCGAACCCGTCACCCCTCCGCCCGAGCCGCGGCACATCGTCGCCCAGCAGCTGATGGCGCTGTGCCTGCAAGAACATCAGGTCGGAGACCGGCTGTGGCCGCAGTGGTGGAACGGCCTGGCACCCTTCGACCGCAGCGCCGAACCCATCGCCCGGTCCCTCGCCGACCAGGGATACCTCGACAACGACAGCGGCATGTACTACATCGGCTTGGAAGCCGAGAAACGCTTCGGCCGCCGGCACTTCATGGACATGACCGCCGTCTTCCTCGGCCCGCCGGAATTCACCGTCCTGGTCGGCCGCGACGAACTCGGCAAGATCGACCCGTGCCTGCTCACCGAGGAGGTACCCGGCCCCCGCCGCCTCCTGCTGGCCGGACGCAGCTGGCAGGTCACCTACATCGACTGGAAACGCCGCCGCTGCTTCGTCGAACCCGCCGACTCCGGCGGCAAAGCACGCTGGACCACCGGCGGGATCGCCGGGACCGGCTTCGAACTCACCCGAGCTATGCGCGATGTCCTCCTCGGCGCCGACCCGCCCGTGCAACTCACCCGCCGAGCCGTCGACCAGCTCGCCGTGCAACGCGACAAGTACGCGCCCGTAGTCCACCCCGGCGGCACCGTCATCCTCCGTGCCGACAATCACGACCTGCGCTGGTGGACCTGGGCCGGCTTCCGCGCCAACGCCACCATCGCGGCAACCCTCAGCGACGTCGTCGACCCCTTCCAACGCTTCGACGACCAGTACATCCGCCTCCGCGAAGACCTCACCCCCGCAGCATGGCGTCACCTCGTCGCCGACGCCGCCGATCGTCTCTGCCTTCCGGAGGTGAGCAAGAAGGCTCTCGAAGGCCTCAAATTCAGCGCCGCCCTGCCCGAACGCCTCGCCATGGCCACCCTCGCCGCCCGCCTGGCCGACCTCACCGGAGCACAACAGATCCTCACCAAATCGACCCGGTTCGTCTCCGTGGCCTGACCTCGCCTCACGGGACGGCCGATCGCTCGTCTCGGCTGCATTCCGAGTCGCTACGAACGGCGGATGAATTCGACGGTCTCGGCCTCCGTCCGCACACCCCTAGCCTTGAAGCCCGCAGTCGCGATGGCTTTGCCGAGCGAGTTCTGCGAGGAGTACCAGTATGGAAGATGTTTGCGAGCTGACGGCGCTAGCAGCTCACCGATCACGTCTTCGATCTCGCCGAACGTCATGGATACAGAGCCAACGTCCAAGGCGAGGAGGTATTCGGTGAGCGGCTGGTACTTGCCGGCCGGCTCGACCTCCACGCCAAGGCTTGGCGACCGGGTATCCGAGGCAAGAAGGTCCACGACCTCCGGCGGAATCCGAATCGCCGTCAGCGCACCGGCGTCGACCTACACCGACTTCATCATCGGCGCGACAGAAGGCGGAAGGATTCCTTCGGACTGAAGGTTAGCGGTGATCCGGGCCGCCGGCCTGGTGATGCCTCTCAGCATTCGATCGTCACGGTAGTCGCACAGGACGTAAATCTCCTCGCGGCTGATGGAGCCTCCCGCGGCCGCCGCCGCGTTGATGATGTCGGCGATGTCTCGTCCTCCTTCGCCTCGCAACCGCTGCAGCAGCACCTCAACGGCCATTTCTCAGGTTCGCCGATGTTGAGCGGCTGACGTCCGCCGACGCCGAGCCGGTGGTCGGCTGAGAGTGAACAACGCCGGGCACCCGTACAGAGAGCGACGAATGGGGTTCCGCCGACTGCCATCGGCGCGATGGCGCCCGTGGAGTTGCCGTTCGAGCACGGGGGATCTGGTGGCGCAGGGCGAGAGTCCGACGTCCTTGTTGCGGTCGCTTATCGGGAGCAGCGGTCGCAGAGCCAGGGCGTTGGCCACTCCGAGGTAGGCAGCCGAAGCAACACAACGATCATCCTTGCGGAGCGCTCTGCATAGAGCCTCGCCGAGGTCTGGTCGCTGAAGCCAGCCCGGGGTCCGGTCGCACGCCTCGGCAATCGGAATGGCTGTAACCAAAACGGATGAGGTTATCGGCACCCGCAGGGGTACAGGCCGCCCGCGTCGTGCGGGAGTTCCATGATCTACACGGGACGGCCGCGCGGGATGCTGGCGCCGACGCGCTGCTTCTATGGACCCGCCACAACCGGCGTGACTACTCCACAATCGGCTGTACGGTCTTATCTCGGCCTTGTGGCGACCCTGGCTCGATCGAATTTTCATCGATCCCTCCGATATGGTCGGTAGACCTGTGACAGGTAGCCGTCCGGCCGAGGGCAACCGCCTGATCCGGTAGGGATAATGGACCAATGCCACAACTCGAGGCGCATGAAATGCCGCTCCATAAGGTCTTCTGCAGCGATTACAGCTTTAGCATCCCTGACTATCAACGCCCCTATGCGTGGCGTAAGGAACAAGCGTTGCAGCTCTTGGACGACCTGAGCGAGGCCCTCGACCGCGACAGCAAGGAGCCCTACTTCCTCGGATCCGTCGTTCTCGTGAAGGACAAGCAGAATCCGGCGACCGAGGTCATCGACGGCCAGCAGCGACTGACGACCCTAACCATTCTGCTCGCGGTCCTGCGCGATCTGGCCGATGACGACGAGGTTCGGTCAAGCCTCGGCCAGTTGATCTCCGAGCCGGGTGACAAGATCCTAGGACTGGAATCGCGGCCGCGCCTTACGCTGCGGAAACGCGACTCCGCGTTCTTCGCGGAACACGTCCAGCACGCCGGCAGCGTGACGCACCTACTGACTCTCAAGGAAACGGCGGCCAAAAACGACGCCCAGAGGGCCATCCAGGAGAACGCGAACGCCCTCCATGGCCGCCTCGCCCAATGGCAGCCCCATCGCCGCCTTGATCTCATGCGCATGTTGAGCATGCGCACCTACCTAGTTGTGGTCAGCACCCCGGACCTGGCCAGCGCCCACCGAATCTTCAGCGTGATGAACGCCCGCGGGCTCGATCTGCTGCCCACCGACATCTTCAAATCGAACATCATCGGCACTCTGCCGCCGGACGACTCAGATGCTTACGCCGAGAGGTGGGAGAGCGCTGAGGAGTTGGTGGGCCGCGAACTTTTCGCCGAGCTCTTCCAACACATCCGGATGATCTTCGCCATGAAGCGCCCAGAGAAAGAGCTGCTCAAGGAGTTCCCCGAGCAGGTCCTCACCGATTACCTGCCAGGCAAGGGCGCCGACTTCATCGACAATGTGCTAACCCCGTACGCCGAGGCCTACGGCCAGATCCGGGACTACGCTTACGCGGCACCTGTTGGCGCAGAGAAGGTCAACAACTGGTTCCGGAGGTTGGCGCAAATCGACAACAGCGACTGGCTGCCGCCCGCATTGTGGGTACTCCATCGTCACGGTGATGACGCCGCTTGGCTGGACGACTTCTTCAAGGCCCTCGAACGGCTGGCGGCCAGCATGCTCATCCGCCGGGTCTACGCGACCCCACGAGCCCAGCGCTACGCCACCCTGCTGCGCGAGCTCAGGGAGGGGACGGGACTGGACGCACCGTCGCTGGCTCTGTCCGAAGCTGAGAAGCAGGAGGTCGCGCAGAAGCTGAACGGCGATCTCTACCTCCAGGAGAAGGTTCGCCGCTACGTGTTGCTGCGCCTCGACGAACTGCTGGCGGAGGCGCCCGGCGTCACCTACGAGCATGCGCGGATCACCGTCGAGCACGTCCTGCCGCAGAACCCGGCGGCAGCCTCGCTATGGAAGGTTAAGTTCACCGATGAGCAACGGGAGTACTGGACACACCGCATCGCCAACCTGGTGCTGCTGAATCGGACGAAGAACTCGCAGGCCCGCAACTTTGACTTCACGAAGAAGAAGTCCGCCTACTTTGCCGGGAAGAATGGCGTCGCCACATTCGCGCTGACGAGCCAGGTTCTTCTCCAATCCCAGTGGACGCCGGAGGTCCTGCGGGAGCGTCAGGCCGCGCTTCTCAACGTCTTGAAGAAGGCATGGCTGATGGACTGATCACCTCTCGGGAGCAGCTGGTAGCCGCCGCGAGACTGATTAGCCGGCAGCTGACCCCCATTTCTTCACGGTGAAGATCACGTCGAGGCCGTTGTCCGGGTGGTAGGTCCACGACGCGGAGATGGTCGCGTCGTGCATCGGGGGCAGACTGGCCTTGGCCATGGTGCTCTGCAGGGCGGCGACGTCGACCTCCCAGTCCGCGCTCTGTCGGCCCTGCAGGGCCGTCGTCTGGATCATCTGGGTGTAGACGGCTTCCGGCAGCTGGGTGACCATCTTGATGCACTCGACCGTGTAGTCGTGGGCGAAATCGTCCTCGCCCGCCGCCGGCTTCGCGAGGTCGTAGATAACGGTCTTGCCGGCGTCCTTGACGGCGTCCTTCGGCAGGCAATTGAAGTTGGCGAACGAGTACGGCCCGGCCGCCGGAGTCGGCGAGGCCGCGGATCCGGCAGGACCGCTGCCGCACCCGGCAGTAAGCGCCAACAGGGCAAGTGCTCCGGTGACTGTGGTGGTTCTCAGCGTCGACTCCTTTGTTAGTGGCTCGCTCAGATAACCGCCGACCGCGACCGGGGTAACGTGCTGTGCGGCGCCGAACAGCCGACAGCGACTCAGTGCCCGCACTGCGGAAAGCCGCCTGGATCGGCTTGTGAAGGGCCGGGCTGATCGGCCCGGTCAGCTGCTGAGCTCAACGATGCGTTGTTTGCGGGTGCGTTGGGCATCTGCGCCGTTACGAAGGCGTCGCGATGGAGCCCGGTCGTGGGGGACTGGGAAGAGGTGGTGGCGCACATGCCACAGCAGCCCGCGCCGGAGATCGCGATGGAGCCCGGCCGCGGTGACCGGGAAGAGTCGCGCGGGCGAACATGTTCGATCAGGGTCGGGTGTCGCGATGGACCCCGGTCGCGGTGACCGGGAAGAGACTTCGGACATGTGCGCCGGCGCCCGGGTCGATGGCGTCGCGATGGAGTCCGGTCACGGTGACCGGGAAGAGGTTGTTATTCAGCTTGAGATTGCCGGTTCGGGCGCCATGGTTCGGTGGTGAAGAGTTGTTTGAACTGAATACGCATCTAGCACCGAGAGCGTTGGCCTGAGGCCTCCACCCTCGGTCGGCCTATCGAGCCGGCAGGGTGATTTGTTCCCGAATGACGAGCTGGGCAGCTCGCCCGGGCGTAGCCGGCGTTTGGGGTGCTCTGGGTGACCCGCCCCGGGCACCCTCAGCATCCGCACGGAGATCGTCAGCCGTTGGTGGGAGTCCGTTGCGTTCCCCGCTGGGAGCACGCAACGGACCAGCAACGGGATCGGGCGTGCCGTCCGCGAAGTCGAGGATCGCCTTTCGTTCCAGGGTGACCATGGGAACGATGCGGTGACGGATGTCGTGAGCGGTAGCGAGGTGGATCTTCGTCAGGTCGCGTATCCCGCCGCACGACGACGACAGGAAGCGACTCGGCGCCTGAACCTGCTCGCGACAGGCCCTCGCCGGCCGGTCTAGGTTCCCGAGTCGAGGGGATCCTGAAGCTTGCCGAGGAGCAGGCCACCGACCGCATCGCCGAGGCTGAGGCTGCTGTCACCCAGATCGTGGCGCAGGCCCGCGCTGACTCCGAGCGCGCAAAGGCGACCGAGGAGGTTAGCGTCAGCCGATACGTCCCGCGGGACGACGGGTGCATTCATTTGCCGCTGTCCATGCGGCGATCGGGCCCGGGCCGAACGTGGCCCGCCGACGGTCCCGCTCGGAATAGGGGGAGATCGGGCGTCATTCGAAGTTGTCGTAGCCGGCGTACCATTCCTCATCCGACTGCGCGGGGGACGGCGCGCCCGACCGGGCGGCGACCAACAGGGCGTCTCGGATGTCGCCGAGCAGGGCACAGACGGTTTGCGCCAGCTGGGACTGGACCCGAAACCAGCCGAGGGCGTCGTCCTCCGCGAGCGGCGCCTGATTGTCGTCGCGGACCTGGCGCAGGGATTGGCGGCGACGATCGGTCGCCAGGGGGGCCAGCTCGGGGGCCAGACCGGTCGGACGGGGCTCGAAGATCTGCTCGACCAGGTCGATCCACGCCTTCAGCTCCGTGCGGGTCTGTGCGACCGCCTTCAGCTCGCTGAACTGGTCGACGTGTCGTTGCTGACGCAGTAGGCGTAGGTCGGGGCGGACCCCGGCCAGGGTCAGGCATTCGGCGTACCGGTCGAAGATCTCGTCGGCCCCGCGCGCGAACTCCTGCCGCTCGGCGGTGTCCACGCCCAGCTGGCGTTGCGCCAGCGTGGCCAGGTCGGGCTGCGGGGAGGGCAACCGGCCGGCTTCGGCCGGCACACCGATGCGGGTGGTCACGCCACCGCCGAGGCTGCCGAAGTAGTCCTCCAGCACGTCGAGACCGCCGATCCGGCTGGGATCGCCGCCGCCAACCTGGACCAGGTTGGTCAGCAGGCGGTGGTCGGGCACCATCCAGGGCTCGTACGACCCACCGTTCTCGCGGTCGCACCAGCGCTGGAACGCTTGCCGGTCGCTGATGCCGATGGCGTGCAGGCGGATGCCGGCCACCTGGCGCAGCTCGTCCATGAGGGAGACCGCGTCGCGCGTGACCTGGAAGGCCTCGCCGGTGCTGTCGTCACCTTTGGGATTGAACTCGGCGCCATCGCTGACCAGCACGATCAGCCGCTCGTTGCCGGGCACCCCGTGGCGGTGCAGCAGCTCGGAGGCGAAGTGCAGCGCCCCGCCGATGTCGGTGTTCTGGGCCTGCGGCTGGAGGCGGGTCACGGCCGAGCGGAACGTCTGCGCCACTTCGGGGCCGCTGTCGGCGCTCACCTCGGCCATGCCCTCGCTCACCGGGAACATCACTTCGCATGCCGTGCCGAACCGGACCAGCGCGATGCGCGACGGGCGGCCCGACGCGGACAGCCGCGCGTCGAGCAGGCGCAGCAGCGCCCGCTTCTGGGTGTCGGCGCGGGTGATGGTGCCGCCCGAGCGGGTGCCCAGTTGCCAGGCGTACGGGTCCTCGCCGCCGATCGCGGGAACGTCCGCCAGGTTCATCGAGCCGCTGCAGTCGGCCAGCACCACGATGTCGACGCCGGTGCGGCCGCTCTTGCCGTACAGGGAGATCTCGGTGCCGCGGCCGATGCGGACCAGGCCTTCCAGGACGCTGCCGTCGCGAGCGGTGGCCGCGCGTACGCGGAACGGCATGCTCGCGATCTCGATCCAGGCCGAGTCGTCGGCGTCCAAGTGCACCACCCGGCCGGCCAGGTCGGTGGCATGCAGCACGGCCCGGGACAGGTCCTGCATCGCGCCGTCGGTCATCGGCTCCAGCGTGATCCGGGCCGCCTCGGCGGCCGTGTCCGCGGTCAGCGTCCAGGCGGTCTGGTCGTCGGTCAGCAGCAGTTCGGCGGCCCGCCCGGCGGCGATCGCGATCGTGCCGGAGGGCAGCTCGGGGCGGGCGAAGAGACGGACGCCGGTCCGCCGCCCGCCGACAGTCAGCAGGCCGGCCGAGTCGCCGGGAAGATCGCGGTCGCTCACCACGAGCCGGTCGGCGTTGACGAGACCCGGCCCGGGCACGACCACCAGGCGGTGCCGGTCGGAATTCCAGCGGGAACTCACAGCTTCTCCAGGTTGATCTGCAGGCCGATGCGCTGCCGGAGCGCGTTGATGGTGGCTCCGCGCGTTCCGATGAACCGTCCTTTGAGATCTTGAGGCACGCGCACCCAGAGCTCGCCGGCGTGCGGTTTGAAGATCGAGAAAGAGATGCGCGCGACCATGTCACCGTGACCCATCGCGGTCAGCTCTTGCCCGAGCCGGGCGAAGTGGTGCTGCCCGTCGCGCTCGGCGGTGATGGCGTCGGTGCGTTCGCGCTGCCACCCGGGCCGATGCTCGTCGATCAGCGCGGTCAGCGATCGGTCCGCCCGGTAGACCTGATCGGCCAGGTCGTACAGCTGGGGGACGGTCAGCAGCCGCTTTTGCACGTTGATGAAGATGTGTTGAAAGAGCGACAGGCGAGGCAGTTTGGGTACGCGTGACCGCCCCCGCCGCCGGCCGAGGGTGCCGCTGATCACCTGACGCACCAGCTCGTCGGCGGCCAGCGAGGGGAGCCGCTGATGATGGGCGGGACAGAGCACGAGCCCGCGGCGGGCGGGACCGTAGACCTGCCAGCGGAAGGCGTGACCGGGGCAGACCCGGGTGCGGCAGCTTCCGGCGCCGGCCTGGAACTCACAGGAGAGGGTGCCGATGCTCCGGCATCCGCCGGTCGAGCAGTCGGGGAACCGCCGGTCGTAACAACCACGGCAGTACGAGATCAGCTCGTCGCCCGGGTGGCGCCGGCGATGCTGGTCGCACCAGGCCTTCCCGCTGCCGCAGCCGGGTCCCGTGCACCAGAAGCTGGCCGTCCGGCCGCATTCGCAGGCCGGCACGTGGGCGGGGCAGGTGGCCTTCGCGAACGACAGGTCGAGGATCACGACGTGGTCGTCGCAGACGCGTCGGCGGGTGTCGGTGGAGCCGCATCCGGAGCAGAGGAACGGGCCGTACCGGACCTGCCCGGCGTCGGCGCATGGGCCGCAGCGGTAGAGCAGCTTCGGTCGCTCCAGCACACCGCACACCGCGAACGTGGTGTCCGGGCCGGTCCAGCCGGCACCGAGATCGGACTCGAGCACCGTCGCGCCGATGACGCCGCCCGGCCGCCGCACCGTGATCGTCTGATCGGGCCGCAGGTCGCGGCCGATCAGCTCGGGCTCGACCTCGGCCCACAACCGGCGGGAACCCTCCTCGTCGGATGGTGGGTCGGCGTACTCCCGCAGGTCGAGCACGAGCAGGACGGACGGCCTCATCGGGCGGCCTCCACAGTGGTGTCGACGAGCAGCAACTCGATCGTGGCGCACTGGCCGCCGGCCGGGTCACGGTAGGCCGCGTTGGTCAGCAGCAGGACCGCCAGGCCGTCGGGCGGGCGGCGGACGTGGTGTCGGGCGGCGGCGACCGCGGCGTCGCGCTGGGCGGCGGGCAGCTTGACGGTGAGCAGCGCACGGCCGTCCTTGCCGGCCAGCCGCTTCGCCTCGGCGGCCTGGTCGCCCTCCCAGTCGGGCGGGACGGCGGCCGACTGGCGGGTCGACGCTCGACCGGGGCGCAGCGTACGCCGAATCGCCTTGGCCTGATCGCCGGGCAGCTTGCGCAGCGCCGGCAGCAGATCGGCCGTCCCACCACCCCGGGCGTAATCGGCCAGCGCCGCGGTCACCTCTCGGGCCGACAACCGCTCGTCCCCGACCTTGGCGAAGAGTTCGTCGGTGGACGGGCGACGCGGCGACGGCGGGGCGGACGCGCGACGCGGGGCCGGACGCAGCCGGTTCGCCCAGTAGCTGCGGGCCAGCGCCGTCGCGCCCGGATAGGCCTGCGTGTTGGTCGCGGTGACATGGTCCCGCTCGAGCCAGGTCGCGTCGCCGAAGAACTCGGCGCGGTCCAGGTCGGCCCCGTCCTGCGCCCACCGCCGCAGCAGGTCGCTCTCCTTACGGACGGCCGACGCGTGCGTGCCCGCCAGCGTCAGCCCGAAGGCGACCGGCGCGAGCTCGTCCGGCATCACGCGCATCGCCCGCAGCTGCGGGACGACCTGCTCCAGAAGGGCGAGGGCCCGCTCCCGGGCCGGCACGGGGCCGTCCGGCCGCGCTCGATCGGACCGGCCGCGGCGCGCCTTGTCGGAGCGGTCCTGCAGGGGGTCGAAGGTGGCGGCGAGCCCGGCCGAGATGGCCCGGGATCGGTTGCGGTCGAGCACCGCCTGCGGCACGGCGGGCACCCGGCGGCCGTCACGCTCCAGCTTGCGCGCCTCCACCGCGAGGGCCTGCACCAGCAGCGCGTGGGCGAGCACCGTGGTCGGCAACAGCTGGGCGTCGATGCAGCGTACGGCCACATTGGGCACCGTGTCGGCTAGCCCGGCCGGGTTGACGTCCATCAGCTCCAGCCGGGACACGCCCTCGTCGCGACGCAGGCTGTCGCGGACCCGGCCGAGGTGCCGGGGACTGGCCGACGCCAGGTACCGGGTGGACAGGTGCTCGCCCGAGTCGGCCAGCCGGCGTGACCCGGCGCCGTGCACCCGGTCGCCGCCGAAGGAGGCCTGACCGGTCAGCGCGATCAGCTCGGGCGCCCAGGCCCGCAGGAGGTTGGCGCAGATCTCCCGCTGGACGTCGGTGATCGTCTCGACGGCGTGCAGATCGGGGCAGAGCCAGTCGGCCCGGCCGCGGGCGCCGAGCCAACCGCCCGGCACGAGCCGGCCACCGGCGGCCCGGACGGTGGCGGCGAGCGTGGCCGCTCCCGACGCGAGCGTCTGTCGCAGCCGGGTGCGGGCGACCGGGTCGGTGAGCCAGAGCATGCCCGTGTCCAGCCAGATTGCGCCCGGCATCCGGTCGTTGGTGTAGAGGCGCAGCGGGCTGAGGTCGGGCCGGCGTGCGACCACCGCCGCGATCACCGTGGCCGGGTCGTCCGCCGCGACGACGAAGCCCTTGAGGATCCGATGCCTCAGCGGGCCGGTGCGTGAGAAGCTGACGAGCATGAAGCCTCCGAGTGCGTGAACTGCGAGCCGATCACCGGTGCGCGGGCGCGGGCGGCGGCAGTCTGGACAGCCGCTCGCGGCCGAGCGCCGGCCAGGGCGGGTCCCGACGACCGGCGAGCCGCCGGTAGAGCGCGCGGGCGTCGTCATGCCGGTCCGCCTCGCGCAGGGCGTCGGCCGCCTCCAGCGCCAGGGCGGGGTCGTCCAGAGCAGCGAGCGCCTGGCGGTAGTAGCCGAGCCCGGCCACGCGGGTGGCCGGATCGGCCACGAGCAGCCGCCCGAGCTCCCGAGCGGCGGCGGGTGACCAGCGCGGATCGTCCAGTTCGACGGCCTCGCGCCAGGTCTGTGTGGCCCCGCCGGCGTCACCCATGGCCGCGAGCCGGAGGCCCCGGCGGTAGGCGGCCTCAGCGGTCCATCGTGGATCTCCGTCCGCGACGACCCGGCCGTATGCCTCGGCCGCGGCGGCGTCGTCGCCGTCGGCGGTGACGAGCTCGCCGAGGTGCATGGCCGCGAGCGTCCCCCAGGCACCGCCCTCCCGGCTGAGGGTGCGAAGCGACCGTATCGCCGCCACGCGGTTGGCCGAGGCCTGCCGCAGGGCATCCGTCAGCCGGCTGGCCGCGTGGGCCGAGTTCACCACCCGCTGCCGGACGACGCGCGTGCGGCCCAGGGCCACCACGCCGATGAGCTTGTTGCTGCGGGTGGGCCGGGTCGCGCCCTCGGCCCGCATGCGCTCGTCGACGTAGCGGTAGAGGTCGTCGAATTGGACGAAGCCCTCCCGTCCCTTGGCCTGGCCGCGCAAGCCGGCGACCAGATGGCCGGTGAACTGGCTCGGGTGGCCGGGCACGACCGCGTCCCGGCTCAGCCGATCGGGCTGCGAGCTGGTCATCGCGGCCACACCCTTGCCGTCGAAGACGCTGCCGGACCCCTTGAAGCGGTAGTTGCCGGAATGGCAGCAGTCGAGAAAGACGATCTTTGCCGCGGCGAGACTCTCCTGGGCGTGCCGGGCCAGGGCGGCGGCGCTCAACGTGGTGCTCTGCACCGCCCGCATGATCGTGTCCTCGGCGCACAGGAACAGCTCGCCGTCGTCGGCCCGCCAGCCGTGCCCCGAGTAGTAGAACTGCAGCTGATCATCGGCATCCGCCTCCTTGAAGAAGATCTCGGTCGCCGCGGCCATCTCCGAAATCTTGAGGTTCTCGTGCACGATGACGTCTTCCGGGCGATGCAGGCCGTACTCCGGGTCCGTCAGGGCGGCGCGGAGCCGGTCCACATCGATCGGCGGCCCGATGAGCTCCGGCAGCTCGACCGGCTCGCGAGGGAACTGCCAGTTGCCGAGGATGAGGGCGCGGTAGCGCCGGGCGCCGGTCATTCGCCGGCGGGCGGCAGCTCCGGCGGCGTGCGTCCGTCCGCTGTGCGCTCGTCGCCGGTCGAGTCGTCCGTGCCGTCCGCCGGGCCGAGGGCGGCGACGATCGCGGCGCGCAGCGACCCCTCGCTCATACCCTCGCCGACCAGCTCCAACGTCCGCTTACCGGCACTCTCGCCGACGGTCAGGACGATCCGCCGGGTGCTGCGCCCGTTCAGCCAGTGGAGCAGGATCGTGGTGGCCGCGCCGACCGTGCCGGAGCCGCCGAGGGCCAGGATGATCTCGGTCGCCGCGCCCTTCTGCCCGGGCTCGGGCGGCAGCGGCCGCAGCCGTGCGTCGAGGTCGTTGGCCTGCAGCAGCCGCAGCAGCCGGCGGCTCTCCTCGCCCCACTGCCAGTCGCCGGACTCCAGCGCGGCGTCCTCCGGAGTCAGCACCACCGGTATGACGGATTCGGGCACGTATCCTCACCCCACAGTCGACGGATCATCACCTGCGTGCTTACATCATCTGAGAGTGACTTTTCCGGTCCCGTCGGTGATTCGACAGAACCCCTCGGACCGGATTTTGGCCTCCAAAAGGTGGATAACGGATGACCGACCAGCGGCCTCTCTTCGATGATCGGCGATTCCCCGACCTTCTCGACCAGGCCCGAGCGGAATTCCGGCGGCGTCTGGCCGACGCGGGTGCCCACCGTCCGATCAGCACGGACGAGGAAGCCCTGCTGGCCTCGGCCGCGTTGCTGGTCGATCACCTGCACGACCGGCTCGGCGCGCTCTCCGGACGCCTGCACGCGCCGCTGCTGGAGCTGCTCGGGCTGCGGCCGCGAGGTCCCCGGGCCGCGGTCACACACGTGCGTGTCACGTTCGAGGACCCGCTGACCGGCGAGGTCGAGATTCCGGCGGGTGCGGAGATCACATCCGGTTCCGGCGCACCGTTCACCGTCGTCCATCACGTACGGGTGATCCCGCCGCGGCTGGCCCACACCTTCGCGGACCCGACCGGGCTGAGGATCGGGTTCGCCGAGCCGGTCGGCGGCACCACCATCGAGCTGACCGGCGTGGACGCGACCGGCGGCGAGTTCTGGGACGGCCGGGAGTGGCGGCCCTGCCGGCGGCGGCAGAGCCCCGGCGACGCCTTGTGGCTGGAGGTTCCGCCCGGCCACGTACCGCACGAGCTGATGGGTGCCGAGGCCGCGTGGCTGCGGCTGCCCGATGCCCGGCTGACCGAGAACCCGCACGTGCGCACGGTCGAAGCGGTGGTGCTCGCGGTGCACGCCCGGCGCGTCGCCGACGAGCCGCTCGGCGTCAGCGACGGAACCGCCGGCCAGCGGTTCCGCCTGCGCGAAAGCCCGGCCGTGGTGCCCGGCCGGAGTCCGGTGGTGGAGACCTCCACCGACGACGGGTGGCTGGCCTGGCAACCGGTGGAGTCGTTCGCGCGCAGCCGGCCCGGCGACCTTCACGTCCGGTACGACGTCGCGGCCGGCGAGATCGTCTTCCCGCCTGCCGTGCCCGGCCCCGACGGGTCGAGCCGCGCGACGGGCCCGGTGCCGCCGCCGGGCGCCCTAGTCCGCGTCCGCGACTACTGGACCGGCGGCGGATCGGCCGGCAACGTCCCGGCCGGCGCGTTGCATGAGCTGGGGATTCCGTTGCCGGGCGTACGCGTGGAGAACCCGTACCCGGCCCGCGGTGGCAGCGACGCCGAGTCCGAGGCGGACCTCTGGCAGCACGCGCCCCGGCTGCTCGCGGCGGGCGATCGCGCAGTCACCGAGGCCGACCACGAGGAGCTCGCGATGCGGGCCGACGCGTCGCTGGCCCGGGTGCGGTGCGTGGCCGACCAGGCGTCCGGCGCCGTCCAATTGCTGCTCGTGGCCTCGCCGCCGGCCGCGCATGCGAGCCGGCCGTCGCTGGAGGATCTCCGGCCGTCCGGCGCGACCTTCGAGGCGGTACGCACCTACCTGGACGAGCGGCGCCTGCTGGCGAGCCGGCTGCACGTGATGCCGCCCAGCTACCAGGGCATCGAGGTCGAGGCCGAGGTGGCCGTGGCGGAGAACGCCGACGAGCGCGCCGTCCGGGCCGCGGTCACGGCGGCCCTGTACGCGTTCCTGCACCCGCTGACCGGCGGCGACGACGGCCGGGGGTGGCCGTTCGGCGAGGCGGTGCACGAGTCGACGATCAAGAAGTTGCTCTACTCGAGCGACGGCGTACGGGAGGTCGTGCGCCTCGCCCTGTCGCCGGTGGATCCGGCGACCGGTGCGCACAGTCCGGCTCAACCGGTCATCTCTCTCATCCCGACAGCCCTGCCGCTCTCCATCGGTCATCGGGTGCGGATCGTCCAGGTCTGACATCGCACAAACCAAAAGGGACGCTCGGATGCACCCCGACAGAGTGATTTGTCATCCGATCATGCTCACCGTCATGTTCTTGTAGCGGAGAGCAAACTCGGGACCCTCGGCCTACGTTGAGTCGACGCACTCCCCGTCATCACGGCGCTGTATGCCAGATGGCCTGTTCACCGGGGGGGCGTACTGCTCACAGTGGCTATCCGAGATCGCCCTACTCCCGTGGAGGCTTCCGCATGCCCGAACCGGCCGCCGCTACGTCCGAACCGGCCGTCGTCGCGATCGCGCTCGTCGACGTCGAAGGCTTCGGCAAGCGGACCAATCCTGTTCAGCGGCAGGTCCGAGCCGACCTCTACGAGGTGGTCCGCACCGCGCTGACCGAGGCCGGCCTCGACCCGGCCCGCATTGCCCAGGAGGACCGCGGCGACGGCATTCTGATGATCGACCCGGACGCCTCGGTGCTGCGGCTGGCGGGGAGGTTCGTCCGCGAACTGGACGACGGCCTGCGGGAGAAGGCGCGGACCAGCGCCCCGGTCGCGCGGATCCGCCTGCGGGTGGCGGTGCATCTCGGGCTCGCCGAGTGGGACGGCGAGGGCTGGGTCGGCGCGGATGTGAACACGACTGCCCGGCTCGTCGACGAGCCGCAGCTCAAGGCCGCACTGGCCGCGGCCGAGCGGGCGAACCTGGCGCTGATCGTCTCCGGCCGGGTCTTCGACGGCGTGATCCGGCACGACTACCGGTCGGTCGATTCGTCGACCTTCGAACGGGTGACGATCGATGCCAAGGAGTTGCGGGACGAGCCGGCCTGGATCCAGGTGCCCGGGTACGCCTACCCGCCGGGTGTGACACCGGCCGCGGAGCCGGAGGCGGAGAAGCCGAAGAGCGAGAAGCGCGCCCGGCAGAGCGGCATTATCTTCAACGACTCCACCATCGACGTCCGCGGTGATCTGGTCAACAAGAAGGTCGTCAAAGGGGGCGGCCGATGACGACACCCGATCCCGCGCCGTCCCCCGGGGCGCCGGGGCCGGCTGATCCCGCCGCTGGTGGTCCGGCGACGCCCGCGCCTGCGACGCCCACGCCTGCGACGTCGGACCCCCAGCCGGCCGCCAACGGCAAGGGGGAGACGCCGCAGGCGCCCGACAAGCCGGTGGCGGCCGACAGCGCGGGCGGTGCCGAGGTCAAGACCACGGTCGACTCGGCCGATCCGGACGCGTCCCAGGTCGAGGGCCGGGCCGGCCGACAGCGGCACCTTCGCCAGGAGAACGCCAAGGTCAAGGTCGCCGGCGACATGGTGGGCGGCGACAAGCTGGTCGTCGCCCTGGGCGGCGCCGATCCCGCGCCGCTGAAGCCGCTCGACCCGATGATGATCCTGCCGGTCCGCAAGGCGTTCGTTGATCCGGACGGCTGGGCCGAGGTCCGCGGCGCGATGAACGACCGGCGCGTTGTCGTGCTCCGCGCCGAGCCCGGCAACGGCAAGGTCGCCGCCGCGATCCGGCTGCTGCAGTCGCCGCCCGACCGGCGGATCTTCAACCTCGACCGGAGCGTCGACCTGTACCGGCTGGGGGACTGGCTGGAGGCCGACGCGAAGGGCGACGACCCGCTGCCGCGGTCGGCCGGGTTCCTGCTCTGCGAGCCCGTCTCCTGGGGCCCGGGCATCGCCGAGCTGTTGCGGCGGCTGACGCCGACGCTGGAGTTGATCGACGCGCGCCTCGTGCTCACGGTCACCGCCGACGCCGCGCTACCTGATCCGGAGATCACGTCGTACGTGGTCAATCTGCCCCGGCCGGAGCAGTCCGCCGTGCTCGCCGCCCACGTGACCTGGCGGCTCCGCGACGAGCGGAAGAGCACGCGGCTGCTCGCCGACCCGGACCTGCTCGCGTTCGTTGAGCGCGTGTTCACCGTCGATCGGACGATGAAGGCCGCGGCCGACCTGGCCGTGATGATCGGCCAAGAGCTCGATGGTGCCACCGTGGACCTCGTGCGGCTGGAGCGCCGCTGGGCCGAGCGGGCCACCGAGGACTTCGAGATCTGGTTCGGCGGCCTGCCCGACGTTCAGGCCCGCTGCCTGGCCATCGCCTTGGCGGTGCTCAACGGCCTGCCGTACGAGAACGTCGTCCATGCCGCGGGCCTGCTGGCCGAGCGTCTGGACGGCCCGCACGAGGGCGATGACCTACAGCCACCGTGGCGCGACCCGTTCACCACCACCCGAGGCGAGTTGCTGAGACTGCTGCGCGCCCGGATTCGCACGACGACGGTGCGCGGGCCGTTCGGCAACGCGCCGGCCGAGGTCATCGAGTACGAGGCGGAGGACTACGCGTCGGCGGTGCTGATCAGGGTCTGGCACGAGTACCGGATTCAACTCCCGCTGCTGAACTGGCTGAGCGAACTGGCCGAGAACTACTCCGAGGACGTCCGCATCTGGACCGCCACCGCGCTGGGCGTGTTCGCCACCCAGGCCTTCGACTACGTGTACCGGTTGTCCTTGGCGCCGATGGGCATCCACCAGAAGTTCTGGCTGCGTGACGTGGCGGCCACCGCGCTGAGCGTTCCGGCCGCCGACAAGCACCTGCGCCCGCTGGTCGAAGCGGTGGCAGCCGGCTGGCTCGGCAACGGGAACAACCGGCTCGGCCAGGCCACCGCGGCCCGGGTGTGGGGCGTGGCCCTGGGCGAGCACGGCCCCGACCGGGCTCTGAACTTCTTGGAGCGGCTCACCACGATCGACGACCGCCGGGTGGCTCGCGGCATCGGCGACAGCATGGCCGACCTGCTCCTGGCCGACGAGGAGGGTAACGCCAAGCGGGTGCTGCACCGCGTCGGAAGCTGGCTGTTCGACGATCGGCGTGCCCTGACCGGCTCGTTCGTCTTCCTCTGGCTGGCCGAGAACCTGACCGCCGAGCATCCCGCCGCACCCGACACGACGTGGCCGATGCTGCTGCTCCTCGCCGATCAGCGCGACGACCTGCGCCACCGGCTGGTCGAGATGTGGCACCAGGTGCTGCGGTCGGGCCTGCTACAGGTCTCGGTGAACCGCGTGCTCGACCGCTGGGCCGACCTGGCCGAGGCCGACGTCCACGTGCGCAGCGCATTCGCCCGCTCGGTGGCCGCGCTACCCGGCTCGGTGGGCCGTTTCGACCCGATCGAGCAGCAGGTACGCACCCATCTCGCCAGGTGGCTGGCGCACGACAACCTGCAGCCCAAACCGCTGACCGCGTACGCAGTCGAAGCCGAACTCGCGAAGAGAAACGGGGCCCGATGACCAACTCCGTGCCGCTCATCCTCACCCAGACGACCGTGCAGCGCGGGTTCAAGCCCGAGCCCGCACGAAATCCCAGCGTCGCGGCGGTGTACGCGAACGGGATCGGCGACCTGGTCTACTTCTCCGGTCGTACGATGACCCTTGGCCAGCGCCTTTTCACCGACTGCCGCATGCGCTACGACGTGGACATGAGCGATCACCGCCGCAAGGCGGAACTCGCCAGCACGCCGCTGCGGACCCGCGACGGCCACTTCTTCATCGCCAGCGTGGACGTCGCCTTCCGCGTGCACGACCCGTGCGAGGTGGTCCGGCGGGGCATCCAGGACGCCCTTCCGGTGGTCTACAACTACCTGGGCCGGACCCTCGAGGGCGCGGCCTTCGACTTCGTCGTCGAGGATCCGAGCGGCGCCGAACGAGCCATCCGCTCATTGTTCCTCAATCCCGTCGTGCTGCCCGACGGCATCACGATCTTCGAGGTGACGCCCCACCTGCGGCCGGATGACGCGACCGCCGACTACCTCCGGAAACTCCGCGACTCCCGGCGCGCACTGACCACCAACGACATTCAGCATCGGGTCAACGTGCAGGAGCACGAGCAGGCGGCCCAGCTTTCGGCCATGGCCCAGGACGGCCGGCGCGCCGAGCTGGAGAAGGAGCGTGTGGCTTTGGGCGGGCGCGGCCTGACCGCGGCCGATATGGCCCGTGAGCATTTGATGCGCCATCCGGAGGACACCGAGAAGGTGACTCAGATGCTGCTGGAGCACGAGCGGGCGCTCCTGCAGGCGCAGGACGCTCACAGCCAGCGCACCACCGAGTTCATCCAATTCATGATGGACAACGGCGTCGTGCAGCCTGGGCAGTTCCAACCGTTCGTCGAGGGTGCGGCGAGGGCGTACGGCCTGCCCGGCACCGCGGCCGCGATCACCGGTCCGGGTTCGGCCTCGTGGAATCAGGCTCCCGTGCTGCCGGCCATCGGCGGCGCCGCGCCGGCGCCCCCCGCTCAGGCCGGCCCGCCGCCGCGCGAGCAGGTCGTGCTCAAGCCGGACCCGGCCTCCAGTATGTGGGCGCCCACCGACGGCGTACAGCCGGTGTACCTCCTGGTCGACGAGTCGGCCGACGCGTCGGCCTATCTGGACGATCTCGGCGACGGCCTGCGGCGGCTCTTCGACGGCCTGCGCACGGCGGCGGACATCGCTCCGGCGATCCGGCTTTCGGTTCTGGGGTACGCCGACCAGGTCGCCGCCCGGATGTCGATGACCGCGGTGGACCCGAGCACCTCAGTACCTTGGCTGACGTCACGCGGGGTGGCGAGTTACGCCAACGCCTTCGAGACGTTGTACGGGCGGATCGCGCCCGACGTGAGCACGCTCAAGGCCCAGGGCCTCATCGTCCGCCGTCCGCTGGTGTTCCTGCTGGCGGCGGCGGCGCCGGCTGACGACGGGGTGTGGCAGACGCCGTACGCGCGCCTGACCGACCCCGGCACGCACCAGTACGCGCCGAACATCGTGGCCTGCGGGGTGGGCGGCGCCACCGCCCCGCTGATCGCGGCCATCGCGACCAAGCCCGAGTTCGGCTACGTGGCGACGGCCGACGCCGACGTGAGCACGGCGATCGGCGACTACTGGGACGCGTTGACGTGCTGCCTGGTCAAGTACGGCCGGACGATCCTGGCCGGTGCCCCGGACCTGGAGTTCGAGCTGCCGCCACACTTCCGCGTGGCGTCAGCGCTCTGACCGCCGGCTTCTGGCGGCAACCCACATCATCCGGCGGCAGGCCGGAGAGAGCGAGACAGCGAAGATGGCGGAGAACACGGGGAACCTGCTCCCGGTTTACATGGTGGCCGACGAGTCGTTCTCGATGAACGACTACATCGCCAACCTCAACGAAGGACTGGCTCAGCTCCACGACGCGCTTCTCGGCGAGCCGATGGCGGCGGCCAAGGTACGTTTCACGATCCTCGGATTCTCCGACGACGTGCAACTGCGGCTGGCGATGGCCGACCTGCGGCGGGAGAACCAGCTGCCCCAGTTGATGGCGCGCGACCGGACCGCGTACGGGAAAGTCTTCGAGGATCTTCGCGCGCGGATCCCAGCGGATGTGGCGTCCCTCAAGGGGCAGGGATACACCGTGCACCGCCCGGCCGTGTTCTTCCTCAGCGACGGTCAGCCGACCGACGGCAACGGCTGGCGTCGGGTGCGCGACCAACTGGTCGACCAGGCCCAGACCAAGGCGGCGCCGAACATCATCGCCTGCGGCATCGGCAAAGTGGAGGCGCAGACCATGCTCGACGTGGCGACCAAGCCGGAGTACGCGTTCGTCTCGACCGGCGCCGACCTGGGCGCGGAGATCGCCAAGTTCTGCGCCGCGCTGACCAAGAGCATCGTGAAGTCGGGCCGCACCATCGGGTCGGCGGCGCCGGAACTCGTGGTGGAACGGCCGCAGAACTTCAAGATGGCGATCGATGTGGTCTGACGATGTTCGCATCCTTCCTGCGCCACGCGCTCGACTGGTTCATCGACGGTGACGAGAAAGCCGGGCCGGCCGCGACCCCGGAGCCCCGAAGGCAGCAGCGCGACCTCCATCCGCCGCACGTGCCGGCCAACGGCAGCGTCTACCAGGGCGGTGGGCGCCCGCCCGACAGCGAGGCGCCGCCTCAACGGGAGCAGATCTTCGTAGCGCCGGCGGGGCCGCGGGTGACGCCGGGCCCGCCGATGCCATCGGCCCCTCCGCCGCAGCGGCACGCCGCTCAGCCGGAGTCCCCCCCGGCCGCCCGGGCGCCGCAACCGCAGGAGACCCGGCCGCGCCGCCCGTGGGATCCGCCGGTCGTCGGCAAGCCGACCGCGGCTTTCGCACCGAAGCCGTCGATGGCGAGCGCCTACCGTCCCGACTACATCGCCGACGGGTGGGCCACCCGGGACTTCGTCGTGCGGGCGGCCTCGGTGCGGGGCTACTCGCACCGGGTCTCCGGCGATCCCCGGCAGGACGACATCGCCGTCGCCTGGCACGAGGCGAGCGGTGCGGTGCTGTTCGCCGTCGCCGACGGTGTCGGCAACGCCCCGTTGTCGCACGTCGGAGCCACGTCGGCCTGCCGGGCCGCGATCAGCGCGATGACCACCGGGCTGGACTCGCCGACCGGCCGGGTGGACTGGGCCGGCCTGCTGCAGGGCGCCGCGTGGCAGATCTGTGAGCAGGCGCGGATCTCGCTCGGGCTGCGCGAGATCAACAAGCAGGCGGCGGAGGAGCAGATGGCCACCACGCTGGTGGCCGGGATGGTGCTTCCCCATCCGGACGGCCCGCGGGTGGAACTCGTCCAGGCCGGCGACTCGAGCGCGTGGATCCTGAACGTCCGGGCCCGGCGCTACCAGTGCCTGACCCCGACCAAGTTCCGCCAGGGCGAAGAGGTGTTCAGCAACTCGGTCGTCGCGCTGCCCCGGGTGCCGCCGACGGACGTGAAGCACGGGCTCCTCAACCAGGGCGAGATCCTGCTGGTCGGCACGGACGGTTTCGGGGACCCGCTGGGCGACGGCAACAACATGATCGGCGACCACTTCGCGGACGCGTTCCACGAGCTGCCCCCGGTCCTGAAGTTCGCCAACGACCTCGACTTCTCGCGGGAGACCTGGGACGACGACCGGACCCTGTTCGCGCTCTGGCCGCACCGGTCCCGGGGCTGAGACAGTGCCGGCCGACGTGGCTCCCGAGGTGGATCGGGATGTCCTGGGCGTGCTGCGCCGCGTGGGCGATGGCGGCCAGGGCGTCGTCTACCTCACCGACAAGATTAAGATAAACAGGACGTGGTCGGCGGCCTACAAGGAATACCTGCCGGGCACCTCGTTCGACCCGGACGTGCTGAGCCGCATGGTCGGCTTCGTGCCCGAGCTGGACGAGGGCAGCGGGCGCTGGTTGTGCGAGACCACGGCCTGGCCGGCCGCGCTGGTACGCACCGGCGGGCGGGTGACCGGGTTCCTCATGCGCCAGATCCCGGAGCGGTTCCGGATGCCGTGGGGCGACGGCGGCGCCGATGTGCCGGCCGCAATGCAGTACCTGCTCAACCCCGAGGCGTACCTGAAACGGAAGTCGATCCACCTCGACTACCGCCTCCGCTTGCGGCTGCTCGAGTCGATCGCGGACGTCATGGCCCGGCTGCACAGCCTCGACGTGGTGGTCGGCGACATGTCACCGAACAATCTGCTCATCGACCTCAACGACCCGGCCTGCTTCCTGATCGACGCCGACGGCATGCGGCTGCGCGGCCAGGACGTGCTGCATCAGGTGGAGACGCCGGAGTGGCACGTGCCCCGCCCCGGCCGGGAGCCGATCGCCACCAAGGCCTCGGACTCGTACAAGTTCGGCCTGCTCGCGGCCCGGCTCTTCGCCCAGGACCAGATGGGCCAGGACGTGTCGGTGCTGGCCGGGGTCTCCGGCGAGCTCGCGGTCATGGCCCGGCGCAGCCTCGACGTCAACTCCACCATCCGGCCGTCGCTGGGCGACTGGCGAGGCGCGTTGCAGAAGGCCGTGGTCGCTCCGCTTCCGCCGTCGAGGCCACGGGCGCCGAAGCCCTCGACGAGGTCGCGGCCCACCAGCCCCCAGCCCACGAAGCCCCGGCCGCCGTGGATTCAGCCTCAGCCGACGAGACCGAACGGGACGGCGCCGGTGCGCGGCTTCACGTTCCCGGTGCCTACCGGCACCAACCAGTACATCGCGCCGGTCCCGCCACAGCCGAAGGTCGCCAGGCCGACGGCCGCCGTTCCGCAGCAGCGAAGGCCGGAAGACGATCATTCCGTCTTCTCCATGGTGCTCGGCTTTGCCGTCATCCTTCTCGGCCTGGGGTGCGTCATTGGCTTGATCGTCTACATCGTTGGGCTGTTTTGACCGCCGGTGCGGCCCGCGGGCGGACATACCATGAGGGAATGATGACCGGCCACCCTCGTGAGCCGTTCTGGTATGCCTTGCACGAGAGCCAGCGTGCGGCCCTCCTGAAGATGGGATCGATGCGGCGCTACCGAGCCGACGAGGTGCTGGTCCGTGAGGACGACCGGTCCGACTACGCCTTCGTGCTGCTTGAGGGCTGCGTCAAGGTCTCGGCCATCGGCCATCACGGCTACCAGGCGATCCTCGGTCTGCGTGACCCCGGTGAGCTGGTCGCCGAGCTGGCCAGCCTGGACGGCGGCGAGCGGATGGCTACGCTGACCGCGATCACCGAGGTGGAGGTGCTGCGGTTGCCGGCCGCCTCGTTCAAGCCGTTCGTCCGGACGGAACCCGACGTGGCGGCCATCATCCGGCGTACGCTGTCGGCCCGGTTGCGTGAGGCCGACCGCTCCCGGGCCGCGGCCGGCGCCGAGTCCGCCCAGCAGCGGCTCGCCGCGCTCCTGCTGCACCTGGGCCGCCGGTACGGCAGCCGGGAACCCGAGGGCCAGCTGGTCATCGAGCTGGCCCTGTCCCAAGAGGACCTGGCCGGGCTGGTGCTCACCTCGCAGCGCTCGCTCGCCCGCATCCTGGCCCTGTGGCGCGCCGACAACCTGGTCCTCACCGGCCGCCGCCGCGTCGTGTTGGTCCGTCCGGCCGAGCTGGCGAGGTTCGCCGACGACGCTTAGATGTCCTGGTATTCGACCTTGGGGTGCCCGTACGCCGGCCCGACCCGATCCCAAATCTTGACGAACTCCTGCTTGAACCGGCTCGACATCTTCGACTCCTTGTCGCCCAGGCGGCGGTCCGGCCCGTTGCGCACCGAGCGCCCGCAGCCGTGCCGGCTCATCTTCACGCCCCAGCGCTGATAAGCGTCGTCCGCTGCCTTCGAGTGTTTGAAGGCCAAGACCAGCTGGTTCTTCAGCGCTGTGCCCTCGGGCAGGTCAGTGACGTCCAGCGCCCGCGCCGCGGTGAGCGAACGCTGACGGGCCGACGAGGCCAGGCCGAGGTCGGCCGCCGCGCTCTTCGCCCGTTTGCAGTTTTTCAGGCTGCCGACCGCGTTCTTGACCTTGTTCCGCACCGGCACCGAGGCGACGAGCAATGCGGCGACCCGGTCGGCCTGCTCCTGAGCGTCCGAGTGGCCGAGCTCGGAGACCGCCGCGGACGCTTCGCGCATCCAGGACTCGATCTCGTCCGTGTGGGTGAGGCCGTACCCGAGGATCAGAGACAGCACGGCCAGGCGGGCCATGCTGCGACGCCGGACTCCGGCCATGCGGCGCCCGAGACGGACCAGGAGGCCGGGCTGTTGCCGCACCGTCGGGACGAACGGAGGAGCGGCCCTCGGAGGTGCAACGCGCGGGCGCGGGACAGTGCTCTGAGGCACGGCAGCCGGCCGCGGGGTCCCGCTCTTGATCGCGGCCTTGCGCAGCCCGCTCTCCCAGGCGCTCAGACTGGGAAGGCCGTCCGTCTTTCCGGACAGGGCGCGTACGGCCAGCGAGTGCACGCTGGTGCCGGCGCGTTGCAGGGCGTCCGGCTCGGTCGTGCTCTGGTCGCCGGCGAACAGGCGCACGCAGAAGAGCGCCAACTTGTACGCGTCGCTGGTCGCGGTGGCCAGCCCGCCGCCGGCCGGTACCTCCCAATCGGTGGTCTCCACCTGCGGCAACGCGGTCCGGCCGTGCAGGCCCATCGCATCGCAGTCGATGAAGTGGCAGCGTGGCGTGCCGCTGCGGCTGTAGAGCAGGTTGTTCGGCGACAGGTCGCCCACCGTGAGCCCGATCCCGTGGAAGAAGCGCAACGTCCGCGCGATGTCGGCGAGCAGTTCGAGCCGGAGCTGGTCGTTGATCTCGATGCCGACCCGATCCAGATAGTCGGGAGGATTCAACAGCAACTGGGTCTGGCCGAGTTTGCGCTGTACGCCGCGCATCAGCCGGATCGAGGTGTGGAACCGCTTCGGCACCAAGGCCATCGTGAACCCGCAGACACGGCCGCCATCGGTGACCGCGTCACGCGGCCAGGCGGCTGCCGCCAGAAGCTGTTGGCGTTCCGCACCGGACAGCCGCTCGGGCAGCGCGATCAGGTCGGTGAGCACACCCGTGTCCAGCTGGTCCAGTGCCTCAGTGGTGTACGCCTTGTAGACGAGTGGCGGCGACGAGGAACGCGGCAACGCGTACACCGTGCCCTGGCCGCCGGAGCCGAGCTCGTCACCCAGCGGGCCCAGGCTCGCCAGCGTCACCGAGCCCATGCATGCCTCACTCTCCTCATCGGGAATCCGCACCCGTAGAGGAGGTATCCCTTTCGCGGGTGCGTCGCCATGTCATCTGGCGTAGTGACGGGATCAGGCGGGCGTAGCCGCGCGGCGGGAGACCCGGTAGCCGACCCCGGCCGGCAACGCCGACCGAATCACCTCGTCCAGGCCGTTCAGCGGCTCGTCCGTGTCGAGCAGGACGGTAACCGGTTGTGGTGGCTGCCGGACCGGCGTCTCGGGGCGGGCCGACCACGTCGCCGTGCCCGGATCGACGATCTCCGCGGCGACGCCATACCGGAGCTCGATCAGATCGGCCAGCCCCCGGGCCGTGCCACGCTTGCGATAGCAGCGCACGAGCCCGGAGACCAGCCGGCGGCCGTTGCGGTCGTCGAGCAGGCGCGGACTGTCCACACCGAGCACCTGATACATCCAGGCCAACACGTCGGAGGGGGCGACGTCCGGCGACAGCAGCATCGGCAACCGCTCCGCGAACGACGCCACCGGCGCGGCGACCGCGTCGACCGCTTCGGCGACCAGCCGGACCGGGGCACCCGGCGACGTGCGAGCCGCCGTCTCAGCCGCCACGCTGAGCGTCTGCTCCGAGGGGGAAGCGTCGGCCGCCACCGTCTGAACCCACAGCGCTTGACCGCTGCGGTGATCGGCCTCCAGGGTGAGGTCCGCGCTCGGGGCCAGGTGGTGGGCTCCGTCGGTGAGCGCCAGACGTACGGTGAACGGGTCATCCGCGCCGGGCGGAACGGCGATCCGCCGGGCCGACGTCACCGCGTCCCCGTACCAGCCCGAGTCGTCCCGATGGCACAGACCGACGTCCAAGCCGAGCCCCAGCCGGACCCGATCGGGGAGCAGGGCGGCCAATTCTCGCGCGAACCGCCGGCTCAGCCCGGTGACGGCCGCGGGGTGCGCGATGATCAGCAGGTCGGCGGCCGACCGGCTGCGCTCGGTCGCCGGCCAGTCGAGGCCACACCGCCGGAACGCGTCAGGGAGCACGGTGCCGGTCATCTCGTCCCAGCGAGGCGCGGGCTCGCCGGCGGCTATCACCAAGGCCGCTCGCAACGACATGCCTGCCATGCTCTCGATTCTGACGTGGACGGACGTGCGCGGCACCACCCGTACGCGTGGTCCTGGTCGGCTACTCGCACGCGGTTACGGCCCGTATCGGCCAGATCTACGACCTGGCGGACATCACACATGCGCGGGTCCGGCGTGCGGTCAGTCGTACTGCGGTGCTCATCGCAGTCAAGCCCGCGGCACGCAACGGACCCGCAACGGGATCGGGCGTGCCATCCCCAGGGTCGAGGATCGTCTTTCGTTCCCGGGTGACACCACGCTGACGACTCGTGCCTCATCGGGGCAGCCACTGTTGCCAGGTGGAACGGTGGCTGTCGAGCCACCGTTTCGCGGGGCCGCCGCTGATGACGATCTTGACCGCCACTGGCGGCAAAGACACCGCTGCGGACTTCCTAGAGCGCCCGGACACGATCCCTGATCCTTTCGATCGATTCGATGGGCAGCTCGCCGAGCTGCTGCTCGATCCGCAGGTAGCCCTCGGTCACCAGGTCCGCGACGGTCACCCGCAACACGCCGAGCGGCAGCTTGAGGCCCACGGCCAGGTCGGCGACGGACATCGGCGCCTGGCACAGCTCGACGATGCGCCGGGGTTCGAAGCGCAGGGGCGCCGACAGTACGGCCGGGGCGGCGTGCAGCATGGTCTCCACTCGCAGGCCGTGCTGCAGCGGCCGGGTCCGGCCCCCGGTGAGCATGAACGGACGTACGACGACGTCGTCGATGTCGGCCTCGGGCGCCCGGTGAGCGGGTCCGGGTTCGCCCGGACCGGCGTACGGGATCACGTGTGGGTCCGGTCCCCACTCTCCCCGGTGCTCATCGGGGCAGGTACTGCCGCGCCGGACTGTCGCCATAGGACTGCCGCTAAAGCGACAATGATCAATGCCTCGGCGAAGGTTCTCCTCCAGCGGACCCCAATAATCCGGGCATTCGGTACAGAAAGGCGCTGAGGGTGCGACAAGCATGGTCCGGTGCGCGAGATAGCCCGGTCATGCGGGGTTTTCAGGTCGTTCACAGCTTCCTATGACCGCTTTGAGCTGGGACTGCACTTACTCTGGAAGAGCACGACCCTGCGTGCCTCAACTCAAGGGAGCTGGACACAGTGAAGACTTCGAACCCGGTGCTCTCGCGCCTCGGCCAGGCGGCCGAGCGGGAGCGCGCGGCCGGATACGGACCGTACGGACCGCCCGCCGGTCAGCCGGGTTACGGTCAGCCGTACCCGTCGGCCACGGGCTACCCTGCCGCCCCACCCGCGGTGCAGCCCATGACGATCGACGACGTCGTCGTCAAGACCGTGACGCTGCTCGGCATCACCGGTGTCTCCGCCGTCGCGGCCTGGAACCTGATCCCCGACAGCCTGATGGGTGCCGCCTGGATCGGTGCGGCGGTCGTCGGCCTGGTGCTCGGTTTCGTCATCTCGTTCAGCCGGATGGCGAACCCCGCCCTGGTTGTCACGTACGCGGTGGTCGAGGGCGCCTTCGTCGGCCTGGTCAGCAAGTTCTTCCAGGTGATCGCCGGTTATCAGGGCATCGTCCTGCAGGCGGTCGTCGCCACCTTCGGCGTCTTCTTCCTGATGGCGTTCCTCTACAAGGCCCGGGTGATCCGGGCGACCCCGAAGTTCGTCCGCGGCATGATCGCGGTGATGGCGGGCCTCTTCGCCGTCATGCTGATCAACTTCGTGCTGGCGCTCTTCGACGTCAACACCGGCCTGCGTGACAACGGCCCGCTCGGCATCGTCTTCAGCCTGGTGTGCATCGTCGTGGCGTCGCTCAGCTTCATCCTCAGCTTCAACGAGGTCGAGGAGGGGGTCCGGATGGGCCTCCCGCAGCGCTACTCGTGGACCGCGGCGTTCGGCATCCTGGTGAGCCTCATCTGGCTCTACATCGAGATCCTGCGCCTGCTGAGCTTCCTGCAAGGCGACGACTGACGATCAAGGCGACACGACGCCCGGCCCGCCTCAGGCGGGCCGGGCGTTTCGCTTTCGGTAGGGTCGCCGGGTGGCTGCCGAAGAACTCCGCGTCGCGGTCCAGCGCTTGCTGACCCAGGTCGGCCACTGGGAGACCGGCCGCTGGGCCGCGTCCGCCGGCGACGGCACCCGCGGCGACCTCGTGTTCGGCCTGGTCCAGCGCCTCGCCGACCTGTCCGCGGCGGCCGAGCGCCGGACGCCGCGGCCGGTGCCCCGCGACCACGACATGATCCTGCCGGACCAGCTCCGCGTCATGACCGACGACCTTCTCGCCGCGGACGCAGCCGAGGATCTGCTCTGGGCCGCCGCGGACGACGTTCTGGCCGTACGCAAGAGCCTGAAATGAGATCCGCCGGAGCCGGCGCCCCGTTCGGCAGCCGGACCCGGCGGAAGATCAGTCGCGGCGTCAGCTCAGCCGCTCGAGCACCATCGCCATGCCCTGGCCGCCGCCGACGCACATCGTCTCGAGGCCGATGCTCTTGTCGTGCCACTCCAGCGAGTTGAGCAGGGTGCCGGTGATGCGGGCGCCGGTCATGCCGAACGGGTGGCCCACGGCGATCGCGCCGCCGTTCACGTTCAGCTTCTCCAGCGGGATGTTCAGCTCGCGGTACGACGGGATCACCTGGGCCGCGAACGCCTCGTTGATCTCGACCAGGTCGACGTCGTCGATGGTCATGCCGGCGCGCTTGAGCGCCTGGCGGGACGCCTCGACCGGGCCCAGGCCCATGATCTCGGGGGAGAGGGCGGTGACGCCGGTCGACACGATCCGGGCCAGCGGGGTGATGCCCAGCTCGCGCGCCTTGGTGTCGCTCATGATCACCACGGCCGCGGCGCCGTCGTTGAGGGGGCAGCAGTTGCCGGCGGTGATCCGGCCGTCGGGGCGGAAGACCGGCTTGAGGCCGGCCACGCCCTCCATCGTGACACCCGGGCGCGGCCCGTCGTCGGTGGAGACCACCGTGCCGTCCGGCGTCGTCACCGGGGTGATCTCGCGCTGCCAGAAGCCGTTCGCGATGGCCTTCTCGGCGAGGTTCTGGCTGCGGACACCGAACTCGTCCATGTCCTCGCGGCTCACGTCGTACGCCTGGGCGAGGTTCTCGGCGGTGTAGCCCATGCCGAGGTAGATGTCGGGGAGCTGACCGTCCTCACGGGGGTCGTGCCAGACGCCGCCGTTCTTGGCCGCCTCGGTGGTGCGTACCCGGGCTTCGGCGAACTTGGGGTTCTCCCAGCCGCCGCCGACGAGCTCCTGGGCCTCCGGCGGCAGGCCGTCGGAGTTGCCGCGGAAGAAGCGGGACACGGTCTCCACGCCGGCCGAGACGAACACGTCACCCTCGCCGGCCTTGATGGCGTGGAAGGCCATCCGGGTGGTCTGCAGCGAGCTGGAGCAGTAGCGGGTCACGGTCGCGCCGGGCAGCCCGTCGAGGCCGAGCAGCGTGGCCACCACGCGGGCCATGTTGAAGCCCTGCTCGCCGCCGGGCAGGCCGCAGCCGAGGTAGAGGTCCTCGATGAGCGTCCGGTCGAGCTGGGGCACCTTGCTGAGGGCGGCGTCGACGATGGTGGCGGCGAGATCGTCGGGGCGCAGGTCCTTGAGCGAACCCTTGACGGCCCGGCCGATCGGGGAGCGGGCGGTGGCGACGATGACAGCTTCCGGCATGAGCCAACGTTAACGCGCCAGTAACTTAACGCGGAAGCATTACTTCGTCACACCGAAATGTCCTTTACTCCTGGATCGAGCGGCGGCCCGCCGCCTGGGCGGCGTCCAGCACCGCGGGGTAGAGCGCGTGCGCCCACACCCGGTATCCGTCCGCGGAGGGGTGGAAGCCGTCGTAGCAGAGCGTGCCGGCATCGGCCCGGAACACGGCACCCGTCTCGTCGGCGAGGTCCACGACCACGCCGCCGGCCTCCTTCACCGCGGTCGCCTGGGCACGGGCCGTCCGGCGCCCCTGCCAGGCTGCCAGCTGCCGCAACGGCTGGGCGATGGAGCGTACGGCGCCGAGGTCGGGACACGTGCCGACGACCACCTGCACGCCCGCGTCGCGCAGCCGGCGCACCGCGTTGCCGAGATGCTGGGCCGCCTCCTCGGGCCCGCGCAGACCGGTCGCGTCGTGGGCGCCGATCAGCACCACCGCCACGTCCGGGCGGTCGCCGAGCAGCGCCCGGGCCACCTGGGTGGCGAGGTCGGTCGAGCGGGAACCGGCCACACCCACGCTGGACAGCAGCACGTGCCGCTTCCCCGTCTCGGGGGTGCCGTCGGCCAGCAGCCGGGCCAGCTGGCCGCCGACCGTCTCCGACAGCCACTCCACCCCGACGCCGATCGCGGCCGAGTCACCCAGCAGGACCAGGCGCAGCGCCGGCGCGGCCGACGGGCCCATCGACGTGCGCAGCGCGAGACCCATGGTCGGCTTGGCGTACCGCCGGCTCTTCGCGGCGATCGCCTCGCCCGCGAGCAGGGCGACACCTCCCACGGCCGAGGCGAACAGCGTCGTGGCCGCCGCCCTGCCGATGCGTCCCGTCAGGCCCGTCATGTCGCCTCCCTGCCGCCGTACCCGTGCTCCGGCTGCCGTCAGTCGACGGCCGCTTGATGATCCTCCGGCCTCCAGCCTACGGCGCCCGCCGCCGACCGGCTGGTCCCGCGCGTAACACCGGACAACCCGGGGATGCCCGAGGAACCGGAGAGCAGCGCTGCCGCCCGGTTGCCGAACCAGGTGTGCGGCTCGCCGAACCACGGGTGCCGGCGCAGCTGCGCCCACCGTCCCGCCGGCCCGCGCTCCCGGCCGTCCACCTTCGCCGCGCTCACCTCGGTGCCCGCGGCGCGCACCGCCTCATGCGCCGCCTGCGACAGGCTGCGCACCCCGTCGGGCCCGCTGGCCGGCTCCCGGTGTTCCTCACCGAGCACCGCCATGAGGGTCGGCATGATGACCGCCGCGGCTCGGGCGTACCCCTCCACCGACGGGTGGAAACGGTCGGCGCCGAACATGCGTACCGGATCCGCTTCGAACGTGGGGCCGAGCAGGTCGCCGAGCGAGACCGTGCGTCCCCCGGCCTCGACCACCGCGACCGTCTGCTGGGCCGCGAGCTGGCGGCTCCAGGAGCGCGCCAGCCAGCGCAGCGGCGGCTTGATCGGCTGGATCGCGCCGAGGTCGGGACACGTGCCCACGACGACCTTGCAGCCGACGGCGCGCAGGCGGCGGACCGCGTCGCTGAGATGGCGGATGGCGGCGGCCCGCACGGAGGCGTGGGTGACGTCGTTGCCGCCGATGATGATGACGGCCACCTCGGGGTCGTACTCGAGCGCCGCGTCCACCTGGTGCGGCAGCCCGGCGGAGGTGGCGCCGACCACGGCGACCCGGTGCAGGCGCACCGGACGGCGCAGGCGACGGGAGACGCCCGTGGCCAGCAGGGCGCCCGGTGTCTCGCGCGGGCGGTGCACCCCGTAGCCGGCCGCGGTCGAGTCGCCGATGATGACCATGCTCAGCGGCTTGCCGGGGAACTTCGGGCCGTACAGCCCGTCGCCGCGTGGGGGAGGGGCCTCGGCCATCGGGATGATCCGGCGGGCGTCGGCCGCCTGGCGCAGCAGCACGCCCGCGGAGAGGAGTGTGAATCCCGCCGCGGCCCCCGTGACGCCGCCCGCGACCTGGCCCGCGAGCCTGATCCGGCGACGATCCGCCTCTGTCCAGTTGCGCACCTTCTGCACGCTGTCCCTCGCTCTCGCTCGGCTTCCGGCGATGGTGGGGCCTTCGAGATTAACGCGGGTGTGCGACACGCGGCTGAACCCCGCGCCGAGGGGGCATAACTAGCGCATGGACGTCATGCTGAGGACGGCGAAAGGGGACGACCATGGCTAGAACGTTGCGCCGGACCGCTGCGTTCACCGCCCTCGCGAAGGCCCTGATGAAGGGCAACCGCGGGGGCCCCTCGATCGGCAAGCGGCTGGCCGCGCTGCCCCGGATGATGAAGGCCACCACGCGCGGCGAGTACGACGGCGGGCTGCGAGTGGCGATGATGGCGGCCGCGACCGCGTACGTGATCTCGCCGATCGACGTGATCCCCGAGGGCTTGTTGCTGGTCTTCGGGCTCGTCGACGACGCCGCGATGATCGCGTGGCTGGCGGGCACCGTGCTCAGCGAGACGGACCGGTTCCTGGAGTGGGAGCGGGAACGCGCGTCCATCCTGCCCGGGACCGTCGTGCCCTGAGACGTAGGCTGACCTGACAACACACTGGTCAGCACCGAGAAGGGCACAAAGACGTGCGGTACTACGACAACGTCGTCGAGATCATCGGGGACACCCCCCTCGTCCGGCTGCGTAGCGTCACCGACGGCATCGCGGCGACCGTCCTCGCCAAGGTGGAGTACTTCAACCCCGGCGGCTCGGTGAAGGACCGGATCGCCCTGCGCATGGTCGAGGACGCCGAGAAGGCCGGCATCCTCAAGGAGGGCGGCACGATCGTCGAGCCGACCAGCGGCAACACCGGCGTCGGCCTGGCGCTGGTGGCCCAGCTGCGCGGCTACCGGTGCATCTTCGTCTGCCCCGACAAGGTCAGCGAGGACAAGCAGAACGTGCTGCGGGCGTACGGCGCGGAGGTGGTGGTCTGCCCGACCGCCGTCGCCCCCGAGGACCCCCGGTCCTACTACAACGTCTCCGACCGGCTGGCCCGCGAGATCCCCGGCGCGTGGAAGCCGGACCAGTACAGCAACCCGGCGAACCCGCGCTCGCACTACGAGGAGACGGGCCCGGAGATCTGGAAGCAGACCGAGGGCCGGATCACCCACTTCGTGGCGGGCGTCGGCACCGGCGGCACGATCAGCGGCGTCGGGCGCTACCTCAAGGAGCAGGGCGGCGTGCGGGTGGTCGGCGCCGACCCCGAAGGCTCGGTCTACTCCGGCGGCACCGGCCGGCCGTACCTGGTGGAGGGCGTCGGCGAGGACTTCTGGCCGACCACCTACGACCGCGGCATCTGCGACGAGGTCATCGAGGTGTCCGACTCGGACTCGTTCGAGATGACCCGCCGGCTCGCCCGCGAGGAGGGCCTGCTGGTCGGCGGCAGCTGCGGCATGGCCGTGGTCGCGGCCCTCGAGGTCGCCCGCAAGGCAGGCCCCGACGACGTGGTCGTGGTCCTGCTCCCGGACGGCGGCCGCGGCTACCTCTCCAAGATCTTCAACGACACCTGGATGGCCCGGTACGGCTTCCTCTCCACGGGTGACGGATCCCCGACGGTCGCCACGGCGCTCGAGGCCAAGGGCGGTGCGATGCCCCCGCTGGTGCACGTCCACCCGACCGAGACGGTCCGTGACGCGATCGACTACATGCGCGAGTACGGCGTCAGCCAGCTGCCCGTCCTCAAGGCCGAGCCGCCGGTCGTGACGGGCGAGGTGGCCGGCTCCATCGCGGAGAAGGCGCTGCTGGACGCGCTGTTCACCGGCCAGGCGCACCTGCACGACACCATCGAGCGCCACATGGGCGAGCCGCTGCCCATGATCGGCGGTGGCCAGCCGGTCAGCGAGGCCGTCGCCCTCCTCGAGAAGGCGGACGCCGCGATGGTCCTCATCGACGGCAAGCCGGCGGGCGTGTTGACGCGCCAGGACCTTCTGGCCCACTTGAGCTGAGGATCAAGATCAAGGTCAACTTCTGGATGTCGTAGCGTGTGGTGGGTACGGACCGCAACTCCCGTCGAGGGCCGGGGCAGGCCGAGCACGGGCGCAAGGCGCCCGGAACGCTCGGCCTGCCCCGGCGACGTGCGTGAGTGGTTGCGCCCCCAAGAGCGTCAGTTGAGTTCGGTGGGGACGGAGACGACGTCCACCAGGGCGTTCTTGCGGAGGACCGTGATCGGGAGGTTCTTGCCGATCGCGGGGCCGAGCATGAGGCGTTGCAGGGCCTGGACGGTCTGGACCTGTTCGCCGCCGGCGGTGATGAGGATGTCGCCCAGGTAGATGCCCGCGGTGCCGGCCGGGCTGCCCGGGACGACCTCGACGACGCGGAGGCCGAGTTTCTGGTCGAGGCGTTCGGCCAGCGGGGGCGGGAGGGGGACCGGGACGCCGGCGACGCCGAGCCAGGCTCGGCGGACGCGGCCGGTCGCGACCAGCTCGCCGATGATCTGGCGGGTGGTCTTGTTGACGGGTACGGCCAGGCCGAGGCCGTAGCCCGCCACCGCCGTGTTGACGCCGACGACCGTGCCGGTGGAGTCGGCCAGGGCGCCGCCGGAGTTGCCGGGGTTGAGAGCGGCGTCGGTCTGGATGACGTTGTCGATGATGCGGACCCGGCGGCCGTCGCGGGCGGGCAGCGAGCGGCCCAGCCCGGAGACGACACCCGCCGTGACCGAGCCGGCCAGGCCCATCGGGTTGCCCACCGCGACGACCAGCTGGCCGATGCGCAGCCGGTCGGCGTCGCCCAGCGGGGCAGCGGGCGCGCCCGGGTTGTGCACGCGCACGATGGCGAGGTCGGAGAGCGCGTCCGCGCCCACCACGTCGAACCGCGTCTCGGTGCCGTCGGCGAACGCGGCGCTGCCCCCGGAGGCGCCGGCGACAACGTGCGCATTGGTGATCAGGAAGCCGTCATCGGTGAAGGTCACTGCCGAGCCCGCGCCGGCGCCCCGGGCGGTACGGACGCTGAGGGCGGCGACGGAAGGAAGAAGGCTGGTGGCGACGCCTGTCACCACCTGGCTGTAGGCATCGAGCGCCTCCGTTTCGACACCCGTGTGTTCGGTATCCATGGACCTGTCAACATCGCCCCCGCTCCCATTGATGTCGGTACCCCGTCCGCCCACGGCGAACAAAGACGGTCACAGATAGTTGCGAGGGTCGCACACTCAGTCCGATCGGCGTCCGGGGGGCGGGGGTTGTATGGGGTACGACAGAGCCGCGCACCGCAGGACGGAGGTTCGTACACCATGGTCATCGTCGACCAGGCCGCACCGGCCGGCATCGTGGACCGGCTGCTCTGGCAGGACGCCCAGCGGATGCTGGGGCGCCACGCCGAAGCGGGCCACGACGGCAACTGTGTCTGGTGCGGATGGCGGTGGCCCTGCGCCCCCCGGCGCATCGCCGAGCGAGCGGATGCCGCCTCCCGGCGCCCGTGGCGCGAAGCGTGGACCCTGCGCCACGACCTCAACAGCATGCGCGACATCCCCGGGGTGTTCGACGACAACCGGGTCCGCCGGGAGACGCGCAAGACCGACGACCTCAACCGAGGCCGCTTCGACTGATCCGACCAGGCGTCGGCCGGGAACTTGACCGTCCCCCGGCAAGGATCCGACTCTCCTCGGCCCGGACCCGACGCCACACCGCGGTGCCATCGCCGTAGCCCCGCCAGCGCGAGCGATGTGCCGCACCCGGACCCGCCCCGCCGATCGACCGGCACGCCTCCGCCGGTCGGCGCCTCCGGCCAGGCGCAAACCCGGCAGGGGCGGGCGCGGTAGGCGGGAGTGCGTGACCACAGGTTCCCCCGCATTCACTCGGTCACGCGCTCCCGCCCTCCCTTCGACTCAGACCGCTCGTGAGTAGCGGACCTGGTCCACCGGCTCGGTCCCGATCGTCTCGACGCGGGTGACGCCGTCCGCTGTCCAGCCCCCGCGCTCGTAGAAGCGTCGCGCGCGGCTGTTGCCCGCCAGCACCCACAGCACCGCACGCGGGGCGATCCGGCTCAGCGCCGGCAGCGCGTCCAGCATCAGTGCCCGCCCGACCCCGGTGCCGACGAAGGCCGGGTCGGTGTGGATGGCGCTCAGCTCGGCGACGCCCTCGTCCAGGCTCGGCCCGAGATAGGTGAAGCCGGCCAGGACATCCCCGGCGACCGCGACCGTGAGGCGGTGGGTGTCTCGCTCCCACTTCCAGCGCTCCGCCCACCATTCGCCCATCGCGCCCGGGCCGCCGAACGTCAGCGCGGCGGGGGAGAGGATGCCGGCGTACGCGCTGGCCCGGGACCGGAAATGCAGGTCTCCGATCTTCGGCAGGTCGTCGTCAGCCGCGGGCCGTAGCTGCACGTTCATGCGACGAGCCTAGGCGCGGGGGCACGGGCACCCGCATCAGGTCCTCGGCGATCACGATGTCGCCGTCGAACTCCGCCCGGGCCTCGTCGAGGAAGCGGGTGCTGTCGGCGTACCGCTGGGAGAAGTGGGTGAGGACCAGCGTGCGCACGCCCGACTGCCGGGCCACCGACGCGGCCTGGCCGGCGGTGAGGTGCCCGACCTGCGCGGCCATCTCGGCGTCCGCGGCCAGGAAGGTCGACTCGATCACGAGCAGGTCGGCGCCCTCGGCCAGCGCGAAGACGTTGTCGCACAGCCCGGTGTCCATGACGAAGGCGAACTTCTGGCCGGGCCGCGGCGCGCTGACGTCGTCGAGGGTGACGGTGCCCGAGCGGCCCGTCCGCTGCAGCTCGCCGACCGCCGGGCCGCTCATCCCGTACGCCTCCAGCAACGCGGGAACCATGCGGCGCCCGTCGGCCTCGGCGAGGCGGTACCCGTACGTCTCGATGGAATGCCGGAGGGGCAGCGCGGTGAGCGTGCCGCCGGAGGTCTCCGCGCGGAAGCCGCCGGACACCGGCTCGGGCCGCAGGTCGGCGATGTCGTAGAAGCTGGTCGCATGCCGGAGGCGGTCGAAGTAGTCCTGGCCGCCCGCGGGGAAGTGCACGCGCACCGGGTGCGGCACCTTGTCGAGCGAGATCCGCTGGATGATGCCGGGCAGGCCCAGCGAGTGGTCGCCGTGGAAGTGGGTGATGCAGATGCGGGTGAGCGGGGTCACGGCGAGGCCGGCCTGCAGCATCTGGCGCTGGGTGCCCTCCCCGGGGTCGAAGAGGATGACCTCGTCGTCCCAGCGCAGCTGGTAGCCGTTGTGGTTGCGGTGGCGGGTCGGCACCTGGCTGGCCGTGCCCAGGATGGTCAGCTCGCGCATCGGTGCTCCCTGCCGGCGGAAATGAAGCGACCCCCGGGGACTTCCACGCGCCTTGCGGTGCGTGGTCCGGTCGGACAAGGCCGGATCCCCGGGGGTCGGGTGGCTGTCTGGTATTCGCCGCACCGCTGCCACACGGTCTCGACGTCCTGCAGAAAACTTTCTCGAAGCTGTCGAGGACAGCGGCTAGCGGACAGCCACCTCACGAGTCCCGTTGCTATACAACTTCGGACCACCTCCCTTCACGTGTACGGCCACGTTAACCACCGGGAGGGCCCGACGACAACGCCTTATTTCTCACTACAGCCGAGGGAATACCCGGGGGGACATTTCGGTCCCTTCGACCGCCAGGGACGCCGGGCCGACGATCTGCGGGTCGGGCGTGCCGACGACCTCGGCGTCCTTGTCGTCGTAGTCGAAGCGATCGAGCACGAAGCGCATGGCCTCGAGCCTGGCCCGCTTCTTGTCGTTGCTCTTCACCACGGTCCACGGGGCGTCGGCGGTGTCCGTGTAGAAGAACATCGCCTCCTTGGCCTCGGTGTAGTCGTCCCACTTGTCGAGCGACTCGAGATCCATCTTCGAGAGCTTCCACTGGCGTACCGGGTCGACCTGGCGGATCGCGAAGCGGGTGCGCTGCTCGCCCTGGGAGACCGAGAACCAGAACTTGACCAGGTGGATGCCCGAGCGGACCAGCATCCGTTCCAGGTCGGGAGCCTGGCGCATGAATTCCAGGTACTCGGCGCGGGTGCAGAAGCCCATCACCCGCTCGACGCCGGCCCGGTTGTACCAGGACCGGTCGAACATCACGATCTCCCCGGCGGCCGGGAGGTGCTTGATGTAGCGCTGGAAGTACCACTGGGTGCTCTCGCGCTCGTTCGGCTTCTCCAGCGCGACCACCGAGGCGCCGCGCGGGTTCAGATGCTCCATGAACCGCTTGATCGTCCCGCCCTTGCCGGCGGCGTCGCGCCCCTCGAAGAGGATCACGAACCGTTCGCCGGTGGCCTTGCACCAGTTCTGCAGCTTGAGCAGCTCGATCTGCAGCAGGCGCTTGTGGTGGTCGTACTCGGGACGCGACAGCCGCTCCTGGTACGGGTAGTCCTCGCGCCACGTGTCGACCGGGCTGCCGTCGGCGTTGAGCAGCACCGGGTCGTCGTCATCGTCGTCGGCCACCCGGTACCCGCCGAGCTCGGCGATCGGCCCCTTGTAAGGCGGCGTGGTGATGTCCTCGCCGGCCTGTCCCTGCTCCTGCTCCTGCTCTTGCTGTTCCTGCTCGGCCTCCATGCCCATTTCATACCCCGCCGTGAGGGTCTGACTCAGCCGAGCCAGGAACGCAGCTTCTTATGGCGCGAGGCCGCGATCACGGCGGGCAGCTCGTGGAAGGTGTCCTCGCCCACGCGCTGCTGCCGGGCGTACAGGACGCCGTAGTCGAAGGCGTCCGGCGCCGTCCGGGCCACCTCCCTCAGCACCTCACGAGCCACCACCGAGTCCTGGTGCGCGCCGAGCACGTCCTGCAGGTCGGTCAGTGCCGAGATCAGCTTCTTGCCCGGTTTCCCGGCCGCCGGGGCGAACACCTCGACGGCGTACCGGGCCTGCTTGTACTTCTTGCGGGCCTCGTGCAGCTCCGCGTCGACCCCGTCGGCGACCGCCGTGTCGAGCAGCGCATCCGCCCGGTGCAGCACCTTGCGGACCCGGCGCAGCGCACCCCCGTCGTCGGGGCGCCCCTCGTCGACGAGCGTGTCGACGGCGTCCAGCAGGCCGAGATACCGGTCGCTGTCCAGCGCCTCGACCAGCGCCTGCCGGCCGCGGGTCACGTCGTCGTCGAGCTTCGCGCGGATCCGGTCGGCCACCTCGGGGAACGCCTCGGCGGCCGCCACCAGCTTGCCCTCGAGGACCTGGCCGTCGCGGACCGCGCCCAGGCAGTGCGCCAGCCACCGCAGCTCACCGTTGAGGAACTGCGCGCGCTCGGGATCGAACGCGTCCTTGAACGTCTTCAGCGTGCTGCGCAGGCGCCGGGTTCCCACGCGCATCTTGTGCACGGCCTCGGCGTCTCCGGCCCGTACCGCCTGATCCTGGGCCTCGATGGCATCGCGCTGCTCCCGGGCGTACCGGAGAACAGGGTCGGTCCTGCGCCGTTTGCCGGTCTTCGGGACGGCGAGGCGATCGCCGAGCGCGCGCGCAAGCTTGGAGGGTCCGGCCGCCCGGGTGGCACCGGCCGCCGCGAGCAGGCCCTCCACGGCCTCGAGCACCTCCGGGCCACCGTCGACCAGCTCGACCTCGAGCTCCTCCCACCGCTGGGTACCGTCGTCGGTCGACGCCTCCACCTGATCCTGAGCGACCAGCGCGAGCGTCCGGCCGTCCGCGTCGCAGAGCGGCGTCTCCACCCGCCGCGTCCGCAGCGTGGCCACCGGCCGCAGCGGCCGCGTCCGGGCCACGCTACGGACCATGGCCACGAGCTCGGCGGGCACCTCGTCGCCGTCGGTCAGCGGCAGCCGGTGCTCGGTCCGCGCAGAACCGTCGCCGGGCGTCTTGAGATGCCACCCGGCATCCGTCCCCCCGGTACGCCGGCGCAGCGTGAGCTTGTTGCGGGCCAGCCGGAGATCCTCGGTGTCGAAGTACGTCGCGTCCAGTTGATGGGTCTCGGCCTCTCCGGCCCCGCTGACACCGCCGGCCCCCGCCACCTCGGGCAGGGCGAAACCCGACGGTACGTCGTACTTGCGCTCGTTCTCCGTGGCGGTCTGCATGCGCCCCAGTCTGGCGGATGTGAAGCGGCACAGCGACCTCTCAGGAGCCCGAGGCACCCTTGCGCCATGCAGGAACCAGAACGACGCAAGGTCTCCCTCGCCGGCCTCGGGCTGATCAGCGCCGGTGCCGTGCTCGGACTGGCGCTGGCCGGGCCCGCCACCGCACCCGACGACGCCGCCGCGGGCCCGCCGGCCGCCACGGCCCCCGCGGACCCGCCCGCCCCGCCGAAGGCTCCTAGCTGATCCTTCTCAAGACCCCTGGGGAGCCCCGGCGCGCGTCCCCCCGTGCGTGCGCCGGCTCCCCAGGCCATTCCTCACACCCGGGCCTCGCCACGACTGCGCAGATACTGCGCGCGCGAATAGTGGGCAGCGGCAGCCCCGTAGTACATAGTCGCCAGCGACACGTGGAAGCTGTTGTCGGTCAACGCGTTCTTCGCCTGCGCGGTCTCGGACCACCGAATCTCCGCATCGGACTCACTGATCCCGCGCCGCGCGCACCGGACCCGGTTCATCTCCTTGCCGATCCGCCACGTCTCGAGAGCTTCCTCGGCGTTCCGCATCATGGCGCGGGCCTTCTCGATCAGGGACTCGGCGAGGAGCCAGGCGGCATGCTCGTCATCGTGGTGGATCGCTTGCATGGTGGCACCTCCCGAGGGCTACCTCCTGAATTGTCGGTCCATTCAGTGTGTGAGACGCCTTCGGCGCCTGTCGATCTTTTCCACCCGCACGTGTTACACCCGCCGCCCGAAACCGGACAGTGGTCATGAACTGCCTCAGCGTGCGGGCTGTCGGCGCCAAGTGTGACCCGGCCGTGCCTACCCTCCCCGGGGAACGCCAGGCTGCAGCCGTCGGCAATCACGCGGCCGGCCGAGTCGGGTTCTTTCTTCGGGTCGACGACTTCGACGCCGCGTACCGAAGGAAGGTGGAAGCTGGGGTGACGTTCGGCCCCTGACCCGGCCGCTGATGGGTTCACCAGGTGTCGAAGCGGCGCATGATATTTCGGATGATGCCCTGCACGACTTGCCTGTCACGAGAGTGCACGAATTCGATGAGGCCTTGTGTGTCGGAGTCCTCCGGTCCGGCGGCCCTCATGCACAGCGCCGTGGAGAAGTCTTCGGTGAGTAGGGCGATGGTGGTCTCTTCCCGGAGGGAGTCCCGATCGTCGAGCCGTTGCGCGTGCACGTCACCTACGTCGGTCAACGCTGAACCGCCGAGCAGGCCGAGGTAGGTGACGCGATCAACGGCAGCGGTGAGCCTAGGCAGCCATCTCGGCGGCTGTCCCGGCTCATTGACGACGCACAGCAAGATGCCTCCGCGGCCGCGATCCAGCGTTGTCGCTACGACGTGGTCGACTACCGCGTCGGCCATGTCCGAGTTCGCCGTGCGTACGGCGTGCCGACGGGAAGCGATCGCGAACGGTGTGTCGAGCTGCGCCGCTTGGATGTGCGGCTGGGGCCTGTTCGCCAAGTCGGGCGCACTACGGTGGCGACCCATCATGGCCTCCAGCGGGCCCGGTCGACCGAAAAGCCACCCCTGGCCCCATCGGGCGCCCAGAGCCACGGCGTTCACCGCGTCTTCCGAGGTTTCCACGCCTTCGGCCAGTACGGTGGCGCCGCTACGGTCGGCATATGCCGAAACCGCGGCGGCTGTCGCTTGTGTATCCGCCGAGTACGGATCACGAACCAGGTGCATGTCGAGCTTGACCACCTCAGGCTTGACAAGCGGGAGAAAGGCCAGTGAGGCGGGGTCAGCGCCTACGTCGTCCAGGGCGACGGCATTCCCGGCTCGGTGTACGAGATCAGCGAGGCGCAGCAGCGCTGCCGGGCGGCTGGTCAGCGCGCGCTCGGTGAACTCCAGCACGATACGGAACGGCAGGCCGCGGTAAATCAGTTCGGCAAGGTCTGCGGACAGCGGCCGGCTCAGCCCGGCCGGTTCGGCGTTGACGAAGAGCAGAGCCGGCGTCAGCGGCCCGGCTTCAAGGGCCGTCTCCAAGGCGCGTGCAAAGCAAAGTTGATCCAGTTCCGTCAACAGGCCGGCCGAGATCGCGGCGGCGAACAGCGCGTCGGGAAATTCCAGCGGAGAACCCGCCGGGCCGCGTGCCAGCGCCTCAACCGCAACAACCTCCTCGGTGGCGAGATCCACGATCGGCTGGAATACCGGATAGACGGCACGCTCAGCAATGATCCGCTCGATCAGCGACCCGGACGAGCGCCGCAGCGCCGAGACCGTACTCGGCTGTTGCCGGACCATCCGCTGCCCCCGATACGCTGCCAGTCGTCCTTGCCACTATCGCGCTTCGGGGCGCAACCTGAGCGTCCAACTGCCAAATCCGACCGTCCGCTGCCGTGCACCTACGCAGGTCAGCAAGGCAAGCGGCAAGTGCAGACAAGGGACCAGCGACTCGCGTGCTTGTCGCCGGTCCCCTTGTCATGCGGCTTGTCCGCTGGTCAGGACGGGTCTCCTGAGCGTTCCGGAGGGGCACGGTAGCTGAGCCCTGTCGGGCCGTGGTTGCAGTAGCCGCCCGGGTTCTTGCTGTCGGACAGGTACTGCTAATGGTAGACCGTTCGCTAGGTAATTTTGAAGCCCCTGACCTGCGGTATCAGCGCATCGTGTCCGCCGCCGTCTACTGCGCTCCTCGGCCATTGTTACTCAGTTGGTGGTTCGCGGGCTTGGGTCACTCTCGGGTGTTCGTGCCATGTTGTCTGTTTGATCGCTGTGTCATCGTGGTGGCACGTTGTGTCGGGTGACCGGGGGTGGGGATGGCTCGGCTGGTGGTGGCCGTGGACCCGGTCGTAGGTGCGGACCGGGCTGCATTGGCCAAGGCGTGGGCTGGTGATGAGGAGGCCGCCGCGCTGGGTACTGCCTCGTTGCGCCCGTCCGCTCCGGGCACGTTCTTTCCCGATGTGGCGGAGTT
>NZ_JBFAPM010000004.1:173182-458499 GCF_040676695.1 Actinoplanes sp. NPDC049548 | reverse complement strand
TGGGTTGATAGGCCGGAGATGTAAGCCAGGTAACTGGTTCAGTCGACCGGTACTAATAGGCCGAGGGCTTAACTACACCAAATTTTATGCTCGATATGCGTCCACTGTGTGATTCACAGCAAACAACCACCACCCCGCGGGAAGTTTTGGGGGATGTTTGGTGGTGCTGCTGATAGGTGTTTCGGTGGTTATAGCGGAGGGGAAACGCCCGGTCTCATTCCGAACCCGGAAGCTAAGCCCTCCAGCGCCGATGGTACTGCACTCGGGAGGGTGTGGGAGAGTAGGACGCCGCCGGACTCAACGTGAGGAAACGCCCACCCCTTCGGGGTGGGCGTTTTCGCGTTCCGCAAACAAAGTTGGGCCGGCCCCGGACAGGGGACCGGCCCTTTTCGCATATAAGAGATCAATTGCGGAGCCGGCCGGATAGCGTACCGCCGACGCTGAGCCGGTCAGGCGCCGAGCTCCGGGTCGCCCAGCACCTTGCCGGGATTGAAGATTCCCAGCGGGTCCAACGCCTGCTTCACCGCCTGCTGCATACTCAGCACCCCGGCCGACTGCTCCTGCCGCAACCCCCTGCGCTTCAGCAGACCGACCCCGTGCTCGCCGGTCACCGTACCGCCGAGGGCGATCGCGGCCCGCAGCATCTCCTCGAAGGCCGACTGGGCCGATGCCCGGGCATGCTCATCGTCCGCGGGTGTACGGATCAACGGGTGCAGGTTGCCGTCTCCGGCGTGAGCGATCGTTGGGATGGCGACTCCATGCCGCGCCGCGATCTGCTCGATGGAGGCCAGCATTGTCGGGACTGCCGATCGGGGGACGCAGACGTCTTCGGTCAGGACCGGTCCGAGGCGTTCCAGGGCCGGGTAGGCGAGCCGCCGGGCCGCGAACAGGGCTTCCGCCTCGATGTCGTCCGTTGACTGCTCGGCCCATTCCGCGCCGGCCTCACGGAAGATCGTCGTGAGGGCCGTGGCTTCCTCGTCGCCCGCCGCGCCCGGGGTGTCGATCTGGGCCAGGAGCAGGGCTTCGGCTGTGGCGGACACGCCGAGGTGTTTCCAGTCCTCGACCGCCTGCAGGCAGGCGCGGTCCAGCAACTCGAGTGCCGTCGGGAGCAGGCCTCGGCGGGTGGTTGCGGCGACCGCCTCGCCGGCGGCCACGATGCTGCCGAAGGCGCCTACCACGGTACGGGGGGAAGCGGCGCGGGCCGGGCGCAGGCGGAGGGTGATCTCCGTGACGATGCCGAGGGTGCCTTCGGAGCCGACGAACAGGCCGACGAGGTCGTAGCCGGCGACGCCTTTGGTGGTGCGGTGCCCGACGCGTACCTCCGTACCGTAGGGGCCTGCCGGACCACCCACGACCGCTTGCAGGCCGAGGACGTAGTCCCGGGTCACCCCGTATTTCAGGCAGCAGAGGCCGCCGGCGTTGGTGGCCACGTTGCCGCCGATCGTCGACCAGGGGGCGCTGGCCGGGTCCGGCGGATACCAGAAACCGTGCTCGGCGACCGCTGTCTTGAGGTTGTCGTTGATCACGCCCGGTTGCACGACTGCGATCATGTTGTCGGGGTCGATCTCGAGGATGCGGTCCATCCTGGACGTGTCGAGCACGACGCAACCGTCTACCGCGTTCGCGCCGCCGGACAGGCCGGTGCCCGCCCCACGCGCCACCACCGGGATGCGTTGCTTGGCGCACTCCGCGACGATCTGCTGGACCTCTTCGGTGGAGCGCGGACGGACCGCCGCGAGCGGACGGCCGACCGGAGCCCACTCCGCGTCGTCTTGGCTCAGCGAGGCCAGGACGTCGGCGTCCGTGATGACGTCGAGGTGAGGCAGGTCGGCCGGCAACGACATGCCAACGACTCTAGGGCGCGCCCCGATCAGGCGCTCACGAACCGGGGCGGCCGACGTTCACCACGACGACGTCCAGCGGGGCAGTGCCAGCCGGCGCCAGTCGACGTACTTGAAGTTTGTGCTGACCCGGCCCTCGTCGGGAGTGTTCTCACCGTCGTGCAGGACCAGCAGTCCTCGTGGGTAGCCGGGCAGCGCGGTGGAGGTGGCGGCTGCTCCGTCGGAGTGCTGGACGCCGTCGATGCGCGGGCCGTCGCTCACGGTGAAGGTCGTGACCGGTGCGTTGGTGCGGCGGTCGTAGACGAAGAACCGGCTGTCGCCCTGGCCGGACACGAGCACGTAGTTCTCGTAGATGGTGGCTCCCTCGACGTCGGCGTGGATTCTGCCGCCCTCGCCCGGGCCGGTGATCGTGCAGTCGGCGTTGTACGGGGCGCCGAACTCGGTGACGTGCTCGATCACGCGCTTCTTCTTCGTGCGCAAGTCGATGCGCCAGAGGCCGACGTCCTCCTGGCCGGCGTAGAGCACGTGCGTCTCGGCGTCGATGACCATGCCCTCGACCTGGGGATCCTCGCCAGGGTCCGCGCACGGCGTCCAGCTGCTGCCGTCCCTGAGGGTGAAGGTGCGGGGCAGGTCGAGGGTCTCGCGGCGGACGTACGACACCCTGCCGCCGCGGTCACGGATCTCGAAAAAGCCGAGGCGGGTGGTGTGGCGGCGGCTGACGACGGCGAGGTTCCCGTACGTGGCCAGGCCGTAGCCGGTGGCCTGGCCCTCGACCTCGTCCTGGTTCCTGGAGAACAGCAGGGGCGGGTCGGCGGCGGTCACGTCGCGGAGCCGCAGGGTGCGCGGGTCGATCCGGTAGAACCGCAGCTGGTCGCGGCCCCGGTCGGTGACGACGACGAGGTTGCCGCGGGTGACGTCCACATTGTTGAAGCGGCCGCCGTCGCCTGTGGGGATCGACTGGAGCTCTTGGCCGGCGAGGTCGTACACGCGCAGGCCGCCGTTCTTGGCGGTGCCGATCACCAGGCTGCGGGCGCGGTCCCGCGGGTGCACCCAGATCGCGGGGTCGTCGGCGTCCGCGTCGCCGCCGGCCTCGTCGTCGAAGAGGGCGGGCGTCTCGGTGGTGGCGGTGACCGGGCGGTGGTGGTGGCCGCCGGCCCGGGCGGGGCTGCCGGCGACAAGAAGGGCACCGGCGATCGTGAGTGCGAGAGTACGCATGCCCACCGACAATCGTCGACCGGTGTGGCCGCGGGGTGAACGCTCGGTCAACCGTCGATGCGGGTGATGTTGCGGATCTTGTTGGAGGCGTCGAGCGCCGCGACCTTGTACGCCTCGGCGAGCGTCGGATAGTTGAACACCGCGTCGATGAGGTAGTCGATCGTGCCGCCGCAGCCCATCACCGCCTGTCCGATGTGCACGATCTCGGTCGCCCCGGTGCCGAAGACGTGCACGCCCAGCAGCTTGCCGTCGCTGGGGGAGACCAGGAGCTTGAGCATCCCGTACGAGTCGCCGACGATCTGGCCGCGGGCGAGCTCGCGGTAGCGGGCGATGCCCACCTCGAAGGGAGTCGCGTCGTCGGTCAGCTGCTCCTCGGTCGCGCCGACGAAGCTGATCTCGGGGATGGTGTAGATGCCGATCGGCTGCAGCTGGTGCATGTCCCGGGCGGGCTCACCGCAGGCGTGGTGCGCCGCGAGCCGGCCCTGCTCCATCGACGTCGACGCCAGCGCCGGGAAGCCGATGACGTCCCCGACCGCGTAGATGTTCTCCACCGCCGTACGGAAGTTGGTGTCGACCTCGATGCGGCCGCGACGGTCGGCACTCAGGCCGGCCGCCTCCAGGGACAGGTCGTCGGTCTGCCCCTGCCGCCCGGCGGAGTACATGACCGTGTCGGCGACGATCTTCTTGCCGCTCTTGAGGATGCACAGGGCTGCGGTCTGGTGCCGCTCGACGGCGGCGACCTCTTCGCCGAACCGGAACGTCACGGACAGGTCCCGCAGGTGGTACTTGAGCGACTCGATGATCTCCTCGTCGCAGAAGTCGAGCATCTTGTCGCGGCGCTCGACCACCGTCACCTTGGTGCCCAGCGCGGCGAAGAGCGACGCGTACTCCATGCCGATCACTCCGGCGCCGACCACGACCATGCTGCGCGGGACGGCCTCGAGGTTGATCACCCCGTCGGAGTCCACGATCGTCCGGTCGTCGAAGTCCACGCTGTCCGGGCGCGCGGGCCGCGTACCGGCAGCGATGATGATCTTCTCGGCGGTGACCTTGCTCTCCCGGCCGTCGCCGCCGTCCACCCAGATCGCGTGCGCGTCCGCGAACCGGCCGGTGCCGGTGATCATGGCGACCCGGTTGCGGGCCAGCTGGTTGCGGATCACGTCCGTCTGCCGGCTGATCACGTGCTGGGTGCGCGCGGCCAGGTCGGAGACGGTGATCTCGTCCTTGAGCCGGTAGCTGCTGCCGTAGAGGTCACGCTGGCTGAGGCCGGTCAGATACAGAACAGCCTCACGCAGGGTCTTGGACGGGACCGTGCCGGTGTTGATGCACACCCCGCCGATCATGTCGCGCCGGTCGACGATCGCGACCCGCTTGCCGAGTTTCGCCGCGGCGATGGCCGCCTTCTGCCCACTGGGCCCCGAGCCCAGGACCACCAGGTCGTAGTCGCTCACCAGCCCAGCGTCGCAGCCGGGAAGCGGTCCGCGCTACGGGTTCTCGCACAAAGCCTTCACCGGCATCTGCATGGTCGGGGCGTGTCCGGGCGGCCAGGGGGAACCGTACAGCTCGGCGGACATCACGACGGTCATCCACGGGACCCACGGGCCGCGCAACATCATGGGCTGGGCGCCCTGGAAGTACAGGTTCACGGACCAGTCGAGCGGGTTCGGCTGGATGAGGATGAGCGAGCGGAACTCGTACGCCTGCTCCCCGTCGGAGCCGCGCATGACGAGTCGCTGGCTGGTGAGAGTCACCGCCTGCCGACCTTGGAGGCGCCACCCGCTGCGGGGTGCGCTGCTGGCGCTGGTGAAGAAGAACCCGCCACTGGCGAAGATGCCGCTGGAGTAGTCGACGTCGGCCGAGTAGTAAGCCAGCATGTTCGCGAGGAAGGCGCCGTACTGCTTCTCGCCGGCGCCGAGCGCCACGGTGGGCTTGACGGGAGCGGGATGCCCGCCACGCTGGACAAGACGAGCAAGCAGCGACATCGAGCGCCACCCGGCCTCGGTCTGGTCCTTCGTGAAGTCCCACGTCTTCGGAGAAGAATCGCTTGTCACGTCACCGAGCCTGACACGCAGGGTAATGAGCCACCACTGCTTTCGCCCAGCCGTGGGGCGAATTGCCCACAGCGAGGACGGGGGGTGCCCGAACGTCCGGGGTCGACCCCCCACCGGGTGCCACCCGGGAGGATGAACAAATGCAGCGTGCAAAGGTCGGACCGTTGTCCTGTCTGGTCGCCGGCTCGGGTTCGCCGGTGGTCTTCCTCCACGGCCTCGCCGGCAGCGCCTCCGAGGCGCCGCTCAGACTGCGGGGCCACCGCGTGATCGCCCCGGACCAGCGCGGCCACGGACTCAGCACCCGGCGGCCGGACGACCTGTCCCGCACGGCCTACGTCGAGGACGTGGTCACGGTGATCGACACCCTGGCCGACGGCGGGCCGGTGGCGCTGGTGGGCCAGTCGATGGGAGCGCACACGGCCATGCTGACGGCCGCTCGGTATCCCTCGCTGGTCAGCCGGCTGGTGATGCTGGAAGGCGGGGTGGGCGGCAGCGAGGACGACTACCCCACGCGGCTCGGCAGGTGGTTCGCCTCCTGGCCGGTTCCCTTCCCTTCCCGTACGGCCGCGGTCGACTTACTGGGCGACACGGGCCTCGGCCGGGCCTGGGCCGCCGACCTGGAGGAGCGGGACGACGGCTTCTGGCCGCGCTTCGACGCCGACATCATGGAGGCGGCCATCCGTCCGGTGGCCGAGCGTGCTCGCTGGGACGAGTGGTCGCGCATCACGGCTCCGACGCTCGTGGTGCGAGGTGAGGACAGCAAAGTGCCGGACGAGGAGGTGCACCGGATGCTTTCACTTCGGCCGGATGTCTCCTGCGTCACGATTCCGGGAACGACGCACGACGCCCACCTCGACCGGCCGGAGGCCTGGAGCGAGCTCTTGGCGGACTTCCTGAACAGCTGACCGGTGCGTTCCGGGCCGGCCCGAGCCGGCCCGGAACCGTCACCAGGGTCAGCGTCCGGCCGGCGCGAGCCCGCGCTCGGAGGCGGCGCTGCGGGCGGCGTCGGCCTTCGCCGAGGCCGTGGGCGGGGTGACCGTCCAGTCCGGGTGGCCCGGCATGGGCGGCGTCGTGGTGCCGTAGAGCCAGGCGGTCAGGAAGGCCTGCAGGTCCTGGCCCGACACCCTCGACGCGAGGTGGATGAAGTCGTCGGTCGAGACCGACTTGCCCCTGTACTTGCTCACCCAGAGGCGCTCGAGCAGCTGGAACTTGGTGGCGCCGATCTTCTGCCGGAGGGCGTAGAGGGCCAGGGCGCCGCCGTCGTAGACGTTCGGGTTGAAGACGTCCCAGATCGAGGCCGAGCCGGCGGGGCGCGCGACCGGGCCGTAGTCGTGGCGGTACTGGTCGCCGCGGGCGTACACGCGCTTGAAGTAGTCCTCCAGCGTCGCTGAGCCCGTGTACTGCTTCAGGACGCCGGTCTCGTCGGCGTAGGTGAGCTCGTACCAGGTGGCGTGGCCCTCGTTCTGCCAGACGTCGCTCCAGGACCACGGCGCCACGCTGTCGCCGAACCACTGGTGGGCCAGCTCGTGAGTCATGACCGGGTTGAGGACGAAGGCCGGGGCGGCGAAGAGTCCCGTGTCGTAGAGGGACAGGCTCTGGGTCTCCAGGGCGAAGCCGAGGTCGGCGTCGATGACGAGCGAGCCGTAGTTCTCGAACGGGTAGCGGCCGACCTTGCCGACCATCCAGGACACCTGGGACCGCTCGACGTCGGCCTTGGGCAGCAGGGTGTCGGCGAGGCGGCGCGGGACGACGTCGCGGATCGGCACCCCGGCCGCCGCGGTCCGGTCGTGGACCACGAAGTCGCCGACCGCGGCCTGGATGAGCTCGCTGGCCATCGGCCGGGACTCGCGGTACGTGGAGGACACGTAGTTGCCCTGCCGCCGGTCACCGAGGTGCCGGCCGTTCGCGACCGCCGTCCAGCCCACCGGGGCGGTCAGCGTGATCGTGTAGGTCGCCAGGTCACGGGGATGGTCGTTGCTGGGGAAGAACTGGTGGGACTGGTCGGGCTGGCCGGCCATGATCGTGCCGTCCCGAGTGGTCACGAAACCGGCCGGCGAGTTGGCGTTGGCCTCGATCGGCGTCGCCTTGAAGCCGCTGATGGTGACCCAGAAGCGCTTGCCCTTGGCGAGGTAGTGCCGGGGCGTGATGACCAGCTCGTCGCCGGAGCGGGAGAAGGCGGTGGAGTGGCCGTTCACCCGGACCTTGCCGACCGAGTCGCCGCCGAAGTCGAGGTTGAACCGGGACAGGTTCTGCGTGGCGACGGCGGTGATGGTGACGTCGCCCGTGACGGTCTGCTTCGGATCCTTCTTCGGGTAGCGCACGCGCAGGGCATAGTCCTGCACGTCGTATCCGCCGTTGCCGAGCAGCGGGTAGAGCCGGTCGCCGAGGCCGGCGGACCCGGGGCTCGGCGCGGCGCCGCCGGCGTAGGCGGGTGTGACGGTGCCGACCGTGGCGACCAGCGCCGCGACGCCGCCGGCGAGGAGTTTCGAGAGACGACTGCCTATGAACGTTCTCATGGTCGTCGACGTTACGCCGCGACGGCGGTGGATGAGGGGGGTTATCCACAGGCGGCCGGGGAGCCATGTCGAACATGTAAAAAGTTCGCCAATGGACTATTCAGCCTTCAAGTACTCCGGAATCATATTGAGATCAATGGATGCTTCGGCATCCTGGATCTGGGAGGAACGGGTTGAGATCAGCTCTCGCACTGGCCGGCATCACGTTGCTGGCCGGTAGCGGCCTCGCGGTCACCGCCACGAGTGTGTCCGCCGCGCCGCCGTCCACACCGTCCAACTCGCTGTTCGCCGCCGCCGGCGCAGCGCTCGAGAAGAACACCTCGGCCGTGAAGGGCTCGCCCGAGGACCGTTACACCGTGTACAGCGGCAAGAAGGACGCCAAGGGGAACGGCGTCGTGCGCTATACGCGTACCCATGAAGGGTTGCGGGTCTATGGCGGCGACCTCGTCATCCGGGTCGGCGCCGACGGCGCCTTCACCGGCAGCTCGGTCGGCTTGTCGGCGCCGCTGTCGCTGAGCGTCACCCCGAAGGTCGGCACCGCGAGCGCGCGGGCCGCCGCCAGGAAAGCCTTCTCCGGGAAGGTGACGTCGGTCGGCGCGCCGGAGCTGTTCATCGACGCGGGCGCCGGTTCGCCCGTGCTGGCTTGGGAAACCGTCGTCAAGGGGTGGGCCAAGGACGGGCAGACCCCGTCGCGGCTGCACGTCATCACCGACGCGACGACCAATGCGCTGCGCGGCTCGTTCGACGAGATCGAGACCGCTGACGGGACCGGCAACAGCATCTACTCGGGCACCGTGGCGGTGAACACCACGCCGTCCGGCGACTCTTACACCCTGGTCGATCCGGAACGCGGGAACGGCCGTACGTGCGATCTCAACAACGGCACCTCCACCTGCACGACTTTCACCGACGCCGACAATGTCTGGGGCACCGGCGCCACCACCGATCGCGCCTCCGCCGCGGTCGACGCCCACTTCGGGGCCGCCACCACCTTCGACTATTTCCGCGACGTCCACGGCCGCAACGGCATCTTCGGCAACGGCGCCGGCGTGCCGTCCCGTGTGCATTACGGCAACGCCTACGTCAACGCCTTCTGGGACGGCGCCCAAATGACCTATGGCGACGGTACGGGCAACGCGAAGCCCCTGGTCGCCCTCGACGTCGCGGGGCACGAGATGTCGCACGGCGTCACCGAGAACGTGGTGCCGGGCGGCCTGACCTACTCCGGTGAGTCCGGCGGGCTGAACGAAGCCACCAGCGACATCTTCGGCAGCATGGTCGAGTTCTACGCGCACACCAGCAGCGACCCCGGCGACTACGACATCGGCGAGAAAATCGACATCCGGGGTACGGGCGCCCCGCTGCGCTACATGTACAACCCCGCGCTGGACGGTGTCTCCCACTCGTGCTGGTCGACGAGCACCAACAGCGTGGACGTGCACTACTCGTCCGGTGTGGCGAACCATTTCTTCTTCAACCTGGCGGAGGGGACGGGCGCCACGGCGTACGGGAACTCGCCGCTCTGCGGGGCGGCCGAACCGGTGACCGGCATCGGCCGGGAGAAGGCCGAGAAGATCTGGTTCCGGGCCCTCGACGCGTATTTCGTCTCCAACACCCGATACGTCAACACGGCCACTCCGGCGAACACCGCCCGCGCCTACTCGCTGTCGGCGGCCGCGGAGCTCTACGGCCTCTGCGGCACGGAATACAAGACCGTGCAGGCGGCGTGGACCGCGGTGAACGTGGCGGGCAGCGACTACTGCCCGACGGACCACGACTTCTCGGTCGCGGCCTCGCCGGCAACGGTGACGATCGACCGCGGCGAAACGGTCACCGCCGAGTTCGCCACGACGATCACGAACGGCACGCCGGAAACGGTCGCTCTGAGCGCGACGGGAGTGCCGGCCGGGGCGACGGTTTCCTTCAGCCCGGCCGAGATCACCGCCGGAGAGACCGCCACGGTCACGGTGACCACCCCCGAAACGCTCGGAACCGGTACGTATCCGATCACGCTGACAGGTCGCTCGCCCTCGGTGGCGCACTCGACGATTCTCACCGTGACGGTACGCAGTCCGCAGGGCTGCACGGCCGCGAACGACACCGACGTGCCGATCCCGGACAACACGACGGTGACGAGCAGCGTGGAACTGAACGGATGCACGATCACGCCGTCGTCGACGAGCGCGGTGGAGGTGCACATCGTGCACACGTACATCGGGGACCTGGTGGTGAGCTTGGTGGCGCCGGACGGAAGTGTGTACACGTTGCACAACCGGGCCGGAGGAAGCACCGACAACATCGACCAGACGTACGCGGTGAACCTGTCCGGGGAGACGCCGGACGGGACGTGGACGTTGCGGGTGCAGGACGCTGCCGCGATTGACACCGGGTACATCAACAGCTGGAAGTTGTCGCTCTAGACGGTGAGCGAAGGCCCCGTCGGCCGGTCCGGGAGGACGGTCGGCGGGGCCTTTCCTGTGACCAGGGCCGGCAGGCCTGCCCGGGCGATCTTGTGACGAGATAGGCAGCCTTCCGTTAGCACACGGCAACTGACGAGGAGGCTTCCTGTGTTCACCATGACCAGAACGCGCCTGTTCACCGGCTCGGTCGCTGCCGCCTTGGCGGCGACATTCTGCGTCGGTACGGCGCTCGATGCGTCGGCCGGGGTCACCGACACCCGCCCGCGCGGGGTCGACGTGTCGTCGTACCAGGCCGGTTTCGACTGGACCGGGGCGACGGCGAACGGCATCTCGTTCGCGTACGTCAAGGCCACCGAAGGCACCACTTACCGGAACCCGCGTTTCGCGGAGCAGTACAACGGCTCCTACCGGGCCGGAATGATCCGCGGCTCCTACCACTATGCGCGGCCGGACCGGGCCGGCGGTGCGGCCCAGGCCGAGTTCTTCGTCGCCAATGGCGGCGGCTGGTCGCGCGACGGCCGCACGCTGCCGGGAGCCCTCGACCTTGAGAGCAGCGGAGGCGTCGACTTCTGCTACGGCAAGACGCAGGACGGCATGCGGGCGTGGATTCACGACTTCGTGAACCGCTACCGGGAGCTGACGGGCCGCTGGGCCGTCATCTACACGCGGGCGACCTGGTGGAACCCGTGCACCGGTGGGGACAGCAGCATCGCCGCCAACAGCCCGCTGTGGCTGGCGCATCCGGGCGCGGCGCCAGGTCCCGTGCCGGCCGGGTGGCCGACGTACTCGTTCTGGCAGCGCGGCCTGTGGAACGGCGTCGATCTGAACACCTGGAACGGCTCGGCAGGGCAGTTGCGTGTCATGGCCTGTGACGGCCCCTGCTGATTTCGCCGAGGAGGCAGTGGTGATGAGGAAACTCGGAAAAACGGTCCGGTACGCAGCCGCATTCGGATTGTCGGGGGCGTTGGTGGTTGCACTGACGCTCACCATGAAATCGGCGGACGCCGGTCAGAACACGTCTCGCACCTTCGCGAGCATGGACCTCACCGCGAACGGCGAGGGCTATCTGCTGATGTCGGACCGCGGTGAATTCTATGCGTTCGGCAACGCGCGTGCCTGGCCCAATCCGACCGGTTTCAGCGGCGCGATGACCGGCGTCTCCATCACCGGTGACGGACAGGGCGCGCTCGCCGTCTCCAGCGCGGGGCAGTTCTATGCCTACGGTTCCGCACGGTCATGGCCCAACCCCACCGGATTCGCCGGGCGCATCGTCGGGGTCTCGGTGACTGCCGACGGCCGGGGCGCGCTGGCGATGTCGTCCGCCGGACAGTTCTATGCGTACGGCACCGCGCACGCGTGGCCCAATCCGACGGGGTTCTCCGGGTCCATGGTCAGCGTCTCGGTCACGGCCGACGGGCAGGGGGCGATCGCCATGTCGTCCACCGGTCAGTTCTACGCGTACGGGACGGCTCGTCCGCAGCAGAATCCGAGCGGATTCACCGGCAGCATGGTGAGCGCCGCCCTCTCCGCCGACGGCGGCGGGGTGATGGCCATGTCGTCGGCGGGGCAGTTCTACGCGTACGGCTCGGCCCGGCCGCAGCTCAATCCGAGTGGTTTCACCGGTGGCATGGCGGCGGTGGCGCTCACCGACGACGGGCGGGGGACGCTGGCCATGTCCGGGATCGGGCAGACGTACGCGTACGGAAACGCCAGATCGCTCGGCAACGGTGACCCGGGGTCGACCGGCGGGGCGGCAGCCGACTACGCCCGCGAGATCCTGAATAACCGCAACATCGACAAGAGCGGCCGGCTGGTGAACGCCGACCTGCAAGCCGCCGCCAACGGCCGCAGCGGATCCGCCGGCGCGCCGCTGAGCGCGACGATGCTGGGCCTGGTCGCGAGGGTGGGCCGGGAGCACACGGTCACGATCACCGCGTTGGAGGGCGGCGGCACGGGCCACAGCGCGAACAGCCTGCATTACGCCGGCGACGCGGTCGACTTCGGCCGCCTGGACGGTCACGTCCTGACCGGCCGGGACGACCACTCGATGGTCATCATCGAGCTGATGGCATCGCGGTTGCCGCGCGGATCGGGCTTCGGCCAGGCCTACCAGCTGGTCAGGAACCGAGACGGGTCGACGACGAAGCGTTCCTGCGGGCCGAACAGGGCCGCGCTGCCCGCCGGCGTCGTCGAGTTCGCCGACACCTGCAACCACTTGCACGTCCAGGTGCCACGCGGCACCGCATGATCCCGGGTCCGGGGCATCACTTTCCGTGAGGAAATGGTGTCCCGGCGCTTCTTGATCAATATATGCGCGGCAACGAACGTGCCATTCTCGGGCCGCCACCCTGCCGGATGACAGTGATGTCAGGATTGCGACTCTGCCGACCTTGTCGGGAAACGGCAGACCAGTCTAAATTGCTGGTCGCTTTACTCCTCGATGATCTCATTCCCCTCGAAGGCACCTGATGTCTCGGTCAACCATCCTGACAGCGTCCCGACCTGATCATTCTGAGATATTCGAGTTCCGTCGCGAGCGGCAGCGCATGACGTTCGGTCGCGATGATCAATGTGAAATCGTCATCCGTACCGATGGAAACGATCTCTCCCGATTGGCCGGGGAGATCTGGCGTGAGCGTGACGAGCTGTGGGTCCGCAATCTCTCCTTCTCCCACGAACTGTGGATCGACGTCCCCGGGCAGCCGCCCGGCGAGCCGATGGGCGTCCGGCACGGACATCACCCCGGCTTCGCCCGGGCGGTCGGCGCCGAGCTCGCCTCCCTTCGCGGACCGCGTGGCTGCCTGCTGGTCTGCCAACAGAACTGGCAGGCCACCGACACGGCGATCGACCACACGACGGCCACCACGCTGCGGGTCTCCCCGGTGCCGGCCGACCTGCGCCCGGTCGCTGCGGCTCTGTGCGAGCCGCTGCTGGACGGTGGACGGTTGCCCGCGGCGTACAGCGAGATCATTCGTCGCCTGGGCGGACCCACCCTGCGGCAGGTCCGCAACCTCATCGAACGCCTGTGCCGGCTCTACGAGAACGAGAGTCCCGAGCTCGCGGCCCGAGCCGCCGCGCGGCGCCGCCGGCAGGAGGACGAGTTGGCCGTCGGCGCGGAACCGGTGCTGCGCGCAGGCGTGTGGGTCTTCCCGGCCGCGGCGCAGGATTCGGACGAGGCTTCGCAGCGGATCCGGCGCAAGGCGCTCGCCCTGCCGGACTACTACGAGGTGGCGCATCTGCTCGTCCGCCGCCGTCTCATCACCAGCGCCGACATCGCGGCCCTGTCGGACTCGCGGAACGAGCGCCCGGCGTGAGCGAGCCACCTGACGACTTCCCACGCGCGCAACCACACCAGGGCTTCTCCGACTTCGAGCTCGTCGCGAAGATCGGGGACGGCGGCTCGGCGGAGGTGTTCCGCGCCCGCAACCTGACCTTCGACGTCGAGGTCGCGCTCAAACGCTGGTACCGGCCGCCCACGCCGGACGAGCAGCGCAAGTTCACCGACGAATGCCGCCTGCACTGGCAGCTGTCGGACCACCCGAACATCGTGCGGCTCTACTGGGCCGAAGCGGCGACGGGACAGCGTCCGTGGCTCGCCACGGAGCTCTGCGACGAGTCGCTCGCGGACCGGATCGCGCGTGGCCACCTGGGCGCCCCCGAGTCCTGGCGGATCGCCCGCGATCTCCTGAGCGGCCTTGCGGCGGTCCACCGGCGCCGGCACCTGCACCGCGACGTCAAACCGGCGAACGTGCTGCTGAAGAACGGCCGCGCCGCCCTGTGCGACCTCGGCATCTCCATGCCGGCCGGAGGCTTCACCCGGTACAACGCCGCAGGTACCGACGACTACGTGGCGCCGGAGCTCGTCGCCGGCGAGGCGCCCTCGTTCCGCTCGGATGTCTACTCGGCCGGCCGTACGATCGGCGAGCTGTTCACCACGCGTCGCACACCTCAGCTGGCCGCCCTGCTCCGCCGTGCGACCAGCCCCGACCCCGCGAAACGGCCGGCGGATGCGGCGGCGTTCCTGGCCGGGCTCAAGGCCGCCGAACCCGCATCGGCGCGGCGTGGCGCCCGGGTGAGCCGCAAGCGCGTCGTGGTGGGCGCAGCCGTGGCCGGCATCCTGGTCGCAGGTACCGCTGCCCTGGCCTTCGAGCAGCCGCCGGCCGTCTCCGGGAGCAAGAGCGCGCCCTCCACGCCCAGCCCTTTCACCGCGGCGTCGACGGCTACGCCCACCGTGACGGCCTCACCGGTCACGAGCCCTTCGGCCGCCACCGGCACACCGTCTCCGCCCCGCGTCCGGCCGACCACGACGCCGGCGCAACCCGCCCGGCCCGACGAGTTGTGTGCTCACCACGTCGCCGCCGGGAAAGCGATCAAGTACACCCGCAGCCTCTTCAGCTCACCCGCGGGAGCAGCGACGCAGAGCAGCAGCGGTGAGTCCACGACCGTACGGTTCGACAACCAGTACACGTGGGCCGGGCTGATGCTGAAGCTTCCCCGGGGTACGTGCAGCTACCGGCTCGACCTCGAGGCACGCATGGTCGAGCCGAAACGGGAGATGAACGACGACGAGGGCTGGGGCTACGGCATCGGACCCTGCAATGTGCTGACCAACGGGCGGCCGTTCGGCTTCAGCCTGCAGCACGCCATGATCAAAATGGACGGTTCCGTCTCCGGCAACTCCGGCACCTTCCGGAACCCGGACGTCAACGACGGGACGACCATCGACGCACCGGCCGACTACGGCTGGCATCAATGGACGTTCGAGGTCGACGACGGCGACGTGAAGGTGACCCGCGAGTTCGGCGTCGCCGTCACCACCGGCCGGGTGTCGGGCGGCACCGGCCTGCCGGCGACCTGCGACAACGCCGGGATCTTCCTTCGTGTCTTCAACGGCGCGGCAGGGTTCCGCAAGATCAGCGTCACCGGCCTCTGAGCACCGCACGCCCTCCAGGGCAGGGCTGCCCTGGAGGGTGAGCGCGCTGATCGGCACCCTCACCGCCATGGTCTGCATCGTCGTCGTCGTGCGCGCAGTGATCTTCGCGCGGCGCCCGAGGGTTGCCCGGCCGCGGCGCTGCGTCACTCGACGCTGCGTCCTCACCGGCCAGCCCACCATCCACCGGCGGTGCGCCGCTTGCGGTGCGCGTACGCGTGCACTCCCCACCTCCCGAGCGTAAGGAACCCGTCGTGAACGACACCCTCATCTCGCTGGCGGCCGACGCCGCGAAGGCAACGATCTCGGCAGCCACCCGGCTCGGTGGCGGCGCGGCGTGGCGCACGATCAGCGAGCGGATCGCCCGCCTGTGGGGACCGCCGGACGAGGAGCCGCAGGCCGCCGAGCTGCGTACCGCGGCCACCGGGCTGCCCGGCCGCCTGAGGCCCGGATCGCCGGGGGCGGCCGAGGTCACGACGGAGGAGCTGGCCCGGTGGGCGGCGCGCTACTCCGAGCTGCTGCAGCGCCGACCGGGGACCGCCGACAGTTTGCGCACGCTCATCGGCGACATCAACCAGGCCACGGAGGACAACCGCAGCAACGGCGACGCCACGGCGGTGATGACGGGCCGCGCGGTGTGGAACAAGCAGATCGTCCTCGGAAGCTACGGCACCTACATCAAGTCGAGCACGGTGGGCGCGACGGCGATCCTGCTCCTGGTCGCGGCCCTGGTCATCTACCTCGTTGTCCGCCCGGACCACGTCGACGAGGACAAGCCCGCCCCGGCGGCCGCGGCGACGGTGAAGCCCGCGCTGGCCGACTCGTGTGGTGCGGGACTGCCGCCGGCCGCCGAGCCGGCGAACGGTGCCGACGACACCGCTACGCGGCAGAGCTACAGCTACAAGGTCGGCAGCGCGAGCGGCGACGGGCGCGACATCGTCCCCGGCGGCTCGATCCGGCAGGCGTTCGTGGCGGGCCGGCCGTACCTCAGTCAGGTGTCCGCGATCGTCGGCGTCGCCGACGAGCGGCCGCACCCGATCGGTTTCCAGGTCACCACCTTGGACGGCCGGGTCCTGGTCGACGCCGTCGAGAACGAGACGCCGGCGAACAACAACAAGGACGTGGTGTACAACATCCGGCCGGCGGTCAAGGTCGGCGTCCGGGACGTCCTGCTTCTCATCGTCACGAACAAGTCCGGCGAGCGGGTCCGGTTCTTCGTCGACCCGCCGATCGCCAACCAGGTACCGGTCGAGTACGCCGCCTGCATCACCGGGCAGGCCGAGATGCCGGCCCGGCACGCCGACCTGCGCGGGCACATCCTCGCCGGCTCGGTCACCGCCCAAGACCTCGCATGACACCGGGCGAACCCTCGCTCACCCGCCGGGCGGCGCTCGTCAGGGGCGCCCAGATCATGGGCGCCCTGGGGATCGCCGCCTCCGCCATAGCCTTCGACGTACGCCAGAACGCACCGCGTCGCACGCTACGACCGGGCAGCGAGGGCGCCGACGTCGCCGAGGTTCAGATCCGCGTCGCGGGCTGGGCCGCGGACCTCGACGATCTCCGGTCCGCCCGGTTCCTGCCGATCACCGGCCGCTACGACGCCGAGACCGCCGACGCGGTACGACGGTTCCAGCGCGGATACCAGCTCGACGACCAGCACGGCATCGTCGACCGGGCGACCTGGGCACGGCTCGACAGGCTGGCGGCCCCGGACGGGTCCACGGCCCATTTCGACTGGACCGAGATGCTGCGCGACGACCCCGGTCGCGTCATCACGGACCCGATCCGGGAGAACGCACGACGAACGATGTACAAGCTCGAGGCGATCCGTCGCAAGCTGGGCGACATCAGAGTCACCGTCAAGTGCGGCTTCCACGCGGCAGCGGACGAGGCCGGCGAAACCACGATCTGCGGCAACCTGCTGCACCGGGTGGCGGCCGCGGTGGACTTCGCCGCGGCCGATGCCCCGCGGGCGAAGGTCTACCGCGCCGCGCTGACCTCCGGTTTCACGGGTGTCGGCCCGATCCATCGGCACTGGCAACACTGCGACTCACGCCTCGAGCTTCCCGAGCTGGGACTCACCACGGTGTGGTACCCCAGCGGCAGCGGATGAGCGGCCTCGCCTACGGGTACTGCGTGACGTAGATCGGCTTGCCGCTCTGGGCCTTGTCGGCGGCGGCGCCCACGCCGTTCACCACGTGGTCGATGGTGCCCGCGTCGAGGTTGACGGTCATGATGTGGTGCAGCGTGACGCCGGGCTTCTTCGGTACCTCGAACCCGTTGGCGGTGTGGATCGACGGGTTGTTCTGGTTGAAGACGTACACGCCGGCGCCGTAGAGGTGGTGGGTTTTCACCTGGTCGCTCACCTTGTATCCGGGGTAGCCCTTGACGCCGTTGTTGGTCCAGTCGGCCTGCGTGGGCGGGTCGTACGGCAGCTCGTTCTGGTACAGGATCGTGGTGCCGTTCTGCCCGTTCCAGGTGGTGTTGTACCGCTGGAAGTGCTCGACGAACAGGCCGGTCGCGGTGACGTTGTCGCCGTTGATGACGGCTCCGTAGCGGCCGATGTTGGTACGCCAGCGCTGGGTGTCGCCCTTGACGCCCTCCGTGAAGTTCTCGATGCCGTGGTCGGCGCGCCACACCCAGGTGTGGTCGACCAGCACGTTGTCGCTGTTGATCTCGAGGGCGGTGTCGGTCTTGCCCACGTGTGGCCCACCGACCCGGAAGTACACGTCCGACAGGGTGGTCGGGCTGGTCGCACTGGTGGTGCCGCGGTGGGGTCCGGTGCCGATCCTCACCAGGACCTTCGACTCCTTGGCGCCGGCGTCGATGGTCACCCCGGCCACGCTGACGTCCGGCACGTCGGCCACCGCGAGCGGGGTCGCGCCCTTGGCGGCGGTCAGCGTGGCGTGGCCGATGCCCAGCACCACCGTGTGGGCGCGCTTCACCTCGAGGCTGCGGTCCACGTCGTAGACGCCGGGGGTCAGCAGCAGGTGCTTACCGCGGGCCAGCTGGCTGTTGATGGTCTGCGCGGAGTCCGACGGCTTGGCGACGTAGAAGTCCGCCAACGCGATGGTGCGGCCGGGGGTGATGCCGTTCCCCCACGAGATACCGCGTGAGCTCTTCCGGGCCGACGGGACCCGTACCTGATAACGGCCTTGCGCATCGACGAACAGGTAGGGCTTCTCCCGGCTGAGCGGGGTTCTGTCCACGGTGGTGTACGGCTTGGCCGGGAACTCGGCCTCGCTGGGCGCGCCGACCACGCCGGAGAACACCTGGTTCCAGACTCCGTTGGACCAGCTCGCCACCTCGCTGTTGCGCGAAAGCCACTGCTGCTGCGAGCCGTTGACGACCTCGGGCAGCTTCGAGTCGGCCAGGTAGCCGCCGCTGGCGAACTGAGGGCCGTTGGTGCAGTAGTCCATCAGAGAGAACTTGCCGCCGGTGACGTTCAACCGGCGCAGCGACACCGCCTGCGAGACCGCCCAGAAGTTGGCGCCCTTGCGGCAGTCGTCCTGCCCCGCGGTGTTGATCTGAAGCGACAGGTTGGAAACGGTACGCCAGAACGTGTTCAACGCGATGCAGTTGTTCGCCCCGTCCAGACACCGGTTGTACGACTCGATCCGCCCGTTGATCGTCACATCCGTCGGCGACGCGCCCAGACCCGAGATCTCGGTGTAGTACCCGACCTGAATCTTCAGCGGTTGTGCCGCGGTGCCGTACGTGCCCGGCTTGAACAGGAATGCGTACCGCTTGGTGCCCATCTCGTTGTCGACCTGTTGCTGATGAGCCGCATCAAGCTTCGTCTGAATCTCGCCGATCGGCGTACTCGGGTCGAAGACGGTGACGTTCGCACCGAGATCGGCGGGTGTGGCGGCCGGCGCCGCCTCAGGCGCCGGGCTGGAGGCGGCATCGGCCACCGTTGCCGCAGCCGTACCGGCGGCGGCCAGGGCTACGCCCAGCGCGACCGCGCGGCCGACACCGCGGCGACGCCGGACGGTGTCCCCGGTCAAGAGATGAGGCGGCATAGGTGGAGTCCTCCCGGAGTGGCTACAAAAGCCTCGATACCGTACGTGCGAGCGAGGGGCGCCGTAGCGGGCTTCATCGATTCTTAAGACAGCGCGGGGACGCGCGGGCAAACGTGGCCCCGGAAAGACTTCATCCGGCCATTTCGTGTCATGCGGGAGGTATGACCCGGCGGTGCGAGGCGATCGGCCAATCGACGATCAGCCGAATGGATATTGGCGAGCAGAGATCGACCTGGTTACATCTCAGGGTTCACACTCGCCGACGTTAGGTCCACCATGAGCGACGGGCCCCAGCCCGGGCGTCACCGGATGCGTTCCCGCCAGCTTCTGCGACACCGCAAGCGCCTTCTCGGGCTCCTGGTGGTCATGCTCTCGCTCACTCCGCTGGCGTTCCTCAACACCGCGGGCGCGGCCGCGGCGCTACCGCCGCAGCCGGGCAACTTCACCGGGTACGGCTTCGACGCGTGCACCGCCCCCTCCAGCGACACCATGGCGGCGTGGTGGGAGGCGTCGCCGTACCGGGCGGCGGGCATCTACATCGGCGGCGTCAACCGTGGCTGCGCACAGCCGAACCTGACCGCGGCCTGGGTCCGCGAGCAGGTCACCCGGGGATGGCGACTGATCCCGATCTACGTCGGGCCGCAGGCGAGCTGCACCACCGTGACCCGGCGGAACGTGATCGCGAGCACCACGGCGGCCGCGCAGGGCCGGGACGCCGCGACCGACGCCGCCGCGCAGGCCCGAGCGCTCGGGCTGTCGCCGGACAGTGTGCTGATCTACGACATGGAGGCCTACGACAGCGGAAACGCCGCCTGTAAGGCCGGAGTGCTGGCCTTCATGGGCGCGTGGACCGCCCGGCTGCACGATCTCGGCTACCTCTCGGGGTACTACAGCAGCGCCGGCTCGGGCATCGCCGATCAGGTCGCCACGTACACCAAAGCCGGATACGTACGGCCGGACTACGTCGATTTCGCCCGCTGGGACAACAAGGTGACGGTGACCGACCCCCTGATCCCGGCCGGACACTGGTCGCCGGGCCGCCGAATGAAGCAGTACCGGGGCGGCCACGTCGAGACCTGGGGCGGCGTATCGATCAACATCGACAACGACTACCTGGACGTCCGCGTCCTGCCGGCGGCGAAGCAGGCCGACTGGAACCGCAACGGCTGGTCCGACGTGCTCGCCCGGACCAAGAACACCGGCAACCTGTTCGCCTACCCGGGCAACGGCACCGCCGTCACCGAGGCGTCCCGGGTGAAGGTCGCCGGCGGCTTCGCCAAGATGAACCAGATCATCCGCATGGACCTGAACCGCGACGGCTGGCCCGACGTCATCGCCCGTCAGGACTCGGGCGCGGTCTACTTCTACCCGGGTCTGAGCAACGGCCGGCTCGGCACCGCCAAGAAGGTCTTCAAGGACCAGCACAAACTGCGCGAGCTCACCGCGATCGGCGACTTCAACAAGGACGGTTACCCGGATCTGCTGGCACAGCAGATCAACAACGGAAACGTCTACCTGTACCCCGGAGCGAGGGGCGTCAAGTTCGGCAAGCGGAAGGCACTCGCGTACGGGGATTGGAACGACCGCAGCGAGTTCACCGGCACCGGCGACTTCGACCGGGACGGCCGCCCGGACCTGCTGGTCAAGGAGACCAGGACGGGGAACCTGTACCTGTACCGCGGCACGTCCAGCGGCTTCAAGGCCCGGCTGAAGGTGGGCTCCGGTAAGGGCCTGCGGGATCTGCTCGGCGTCGGCGACTTCGACCGAGACGGGTACGCCGACCTGATGGCGGTGCAGAGCAGCACTGGAAACCTCTATCTCTACCCGGGCAAGGGTAATGGGTTCCGCGCCGCCGTACGCGTCTCGACCGGGTACAAGGGCCGCACCCCGCTGTTCTGAGCAGTACCCCGGACACGGTCGGACGTGACTAGGGCCCTGCGACGCGTGCGCACGGGCGACCTCGGAGGGCCTGGATTCCCTGACCGGCTCGATCCGCCGCTCGCGGGTTACTCCACTAAGAGCGGCGTTTCGGTCTGACTCGGACCGATCGGTTGGCGGCGGCGGAGGCGGTGGCTCGCTGGGCTGGAACGTGTGCGTCGGTAGCCGCGTTCAAAGCGTCCTGGCAGGCGGTCAGCTCTTCCTGGGTCCAGGCCAGGAACAGCACGCAACCCACGCGGTTGGCCGCTACGCGGAGGTGGTTGACCGCGGTGTGGATCAGGGTCGGGGCGATCTCGGTCACCGCACCGCCGGCGTCGCCGCAGCCGAGCAGTGGGAACAGGACGGTGGCCGGGTGGCCGTCGGGCGTCACGGTCTCGGCAGCCTCGAGGGCGTTGGCCACGCAGCGGCCCATCTCCTTGATCGGCTGGAAGCCTGCACCCGGGGCGCCGTGCACCGCGGCCGCGTGGATGACGTGGCGTACGCCGTACCGGGAAAGGTCACCGGCGCCGGTGACGACCACGCCACCCGGACCGATCGGGCGCAGCCCGGCCACTTTCGCCTCCAGCTCGTTGGCGATGTGGTCGACAAGCACACGACCGGCGGCGTCCCGGCTCGCACCTTCGTACCGGATGATTGCTGAAACGGACCGTTCCTGGACGCGGGCCATGACCATGTCGGTGTTCTCGGAGTTGATCCAGATATCAGCGCCGCGCACCTGCCGGAGATCACCGGTGACCACCCCGATCCTGCGTCGCTCGCCGTCGCGGGACGGCGGCAGGGTCCGGACGTCGCTGTGCTGGACGGTGAGCACATGGTCGGTCCGCAGGGTCGGGTCTGCCCCTCGGCCCCGGTCCGGCCGCCTGGACGCGACCGGTCGTACAGATCGACCACGAGGGCGTGCTCGCGCCGCCAGTACTCCGGGTCGGTGGAGACGGACGGCTTCCGGCTGCCGCGCTGCACGCAGTACAGGACGAATGGACGGACGAAATCCCAGGACGGCGGCGACTCGATATTTCCGGCCAGGACCGCGTATACCTGCGTCCTGCCGAGCGGAATCGTCCGGTCCTTTCCCAGCTCGGGGACGGAAACCCCGGATTCTCTCTGGAGTCGGCGCAGTTGCCCGCAGAACTCGCGCAGCGCCTCGCCGAAGTGGCGGTCGGGTTCCGTGACAGTCATCGCCTAGGGCGCATCGGCGTCCGGTGCTGTTCCGGTCCAGGCCCCGGACAAGCGGGCGCTGAGCTGGTCAAACCCGACTCCGGCCAGGTTTGTGTCCGGCATTCAGGACAGGGCGTACGACAGCTCGCCATGATCTTCCCAACTGATCAGGAGCAGGAGATCGCATCCGTTCATTGTGCCCGGTGGACGGGGCGCCGATGGACCAGCGATCGGGTGACATCGGCCCCCACTGAATCTGCGGAAGGAGTACGGATGGCCAACTCGTACCGGGCCGAGGCGCGAGCGGTTCGCGACGCCCAGTACGGGCGGCAGGCCCTTGCCGTCGCCCGTCCGCGCAGTGTCCTGGGGATCGTCCGGTCCCGCGGGCCGCTGGCAATCATGCTTCGGGTCGCCGACGCCGAGGGCAGGCTCGTCCGGCACGGGGTAGACAGCTTCGTCGTGCTCGAGCGGCCGTTCACCACCGCATTGCCGGCCGCTGCGCGAGGCGGTCTGTGGCTGCGCGTGCTCCGGGTCGTCGACCGTCGCTGGGACCTGCTGGTCTTCGCGGTGCCCCCGGCCCTGGCACTGCTGGTCGCAGTGGCGATTGGGCTGCTCACCGCTCCGTCCACAGCGCTGGCCGTGCTGCCGGTCGGGGCCGTCGCGTACGTGGCCGTCTTCATGGTGGCGCAGGTGATACACCAGTCGGACTGGCTGCGGCGCACGTTCGGGCGCCGGCCGCCAGCACTCCACGAACTTGCCGCCGAGTCTTACCCGGCGTGGAACTGGTCCATCCGTCTGTGCCACCACACCGCGGCTGATTCGGGCGAGCATCTGCTTCGCGATGCCACCGACCGGATGATCACACTGGTCAGCCGGGAGGTTCGTCTGGTCGTCGAAGCGACGGGCGGCGAGGCGGACCGAATCCGGGTACGCGAGGTGCTGGTGATCCTGCTTCGCGGGGTGACCACGGAGCCGATGCGGGAGATCGTCCGGGCAGCCACCGAGCAGCCGTTCGGTCCCAGGTCCCAGGTCGCCGTCCGCCTGCCTACCGGGCCGGTGAGCGACTACCGAGCACCCCGACAGGAGGGCGGCAGCTTCTTTGTCCTCTGGGTGGTGGGTGTCGCCGTCGCCCTGGGCGTCTCGGCCGCCCTGGTCGCGGGCTGGGAGCGGACCGCGTGCGAGGCGCTGACCTGTGCCGGGCGGCCGGCATCCTGGTTGACCGCGGCCGAGTGGCTCGGCTGGCGGCTGCTGTTCCAGGACGCGCCAGGCGTCGCGCCGGCCAGCACCCGTACCTCAATCATCGGCTGGTTGTTCAGCCTGGTCGGCCTCATGACCGTCATGGTCGCGGCGACCTCCGCACGACTGGCGGTCGAGCGAAACCGCGTGATCCGGACCACCTTCGACGAGCTGAAGGCGCCATTGATGAACACTCGAGTCCTGCTGATGACCGTCACCGCCCGCGAGCGCGACGCCGTGCTCAGAGCCGCCGAACCTGCCACCGGGCGGACGCCCGAGCGCAGCTTCGCCGGCGACGCCGTCGTCTACGAATTGGGCACGATCCGCCGGACAACCGTCGCGATGGTGCAGTGCTCGCGCCAAGGTGGCGGCGGACCGGGCGGCGCCCAGGCTACCGCGACCGAGGCGATCGGCCAGTGGAAGCCCGACCTGGTCATCATGGTGGGCATCTGCTGTGGCCTGCGGGAGGACTGGACCCCACCGCAGGAGCTGGCCGACGTCGTCGTGGCTACCTCGATCGACGATCTGGACCACCGGATCCAGTACGCGGACCGGGTCGAGGTGCAGGGTGATCGACCAGGTGTGGACAGTGCCGTCGTCCAGCGCATGCAGGCCGCCTCCACCGACTTCAGTGCCGCGGCCGTACACCTCGGTCTAGTCCTGTCGTCGCGCACCCTCCTCGACTCGCAGGACCACCGGCAGCGTCTCAAGGATGAGCACAGCCGCGCGCTGGCCTACGAGATGGAGGCCCAGGGTCTGTACGCGGCGGCCGCCGACGCGCGGGTGCGCTGGACTGTCGTCAAGGCGATCTCGGACTGGGGTGTCGACCGTGACGCCCATTACGCGGGCGACGCGGCGGCCCGCAACGCCGCGGCCTTCGTTCTGCACACGTTGACTATCGGTGCTTTCGATCCCCAACCACGATGACAAGAGGTGCTCTGTGTCGATTCAGCCGATCTCCCGTATGCCCAATGCCAGTCTCGACGAGCTCGACCAGGTGGCCGCCGGGATGCAGGAGTACGTCAAGGCGGCGAGCTTCGAGTCGCGTGAGGCCGCTCTGGACGCGATGAACCGCCGTGGTGTCATGCAGCGGTTGTTCCCCACCCAGTACGAGAAAGAGGAGCGGCGCAACGCGGTACAGACGCTTCGGCAGCTCAGTGACGCGAAGCGGGATCTCCTGGAGATCAGCTCACAGGTCCAGATCGAGATTGCGCGCAAGCAGGCCGACGCCTTGATCGCTACCCAGGGGGTGCATCTGCAGGCGCAATTGGCGCGATTCGCCACCGAGAAGATCCAGGATCTCAACTCGACCATCAACCGGGCCCACGAGAACTTCCTCAAAGAGATGGACCCGCAATTCGAGATGGTGCAGCGGTTCGAGCACCGTCCCGAACTGGCAAAGCCGGCGTACAAGGCGCTTCTGCACCAGATTTCGGTCTACTACGACAGCACGTCGGCCCTGCTGGACGGATTCATCCAGTCTCTGCGCAGCAAGATCGGTTCAGTTCCACAGTAGCCGGCCCACCCGAGCAAGGAGATGTCGTTGCGCCGCTTCACCCTGTGGCTCTCTGGAGCCGATCCGGCGATCCTGCGGGATTGCACGGCCCTGTCCAACACCGAACTGATCCGGTTCGGCGGCCTCGGCGCCCTAACGCTGATCCCGGCGATCATGGGTACCTTCTCGATGGCGTACGCCGTGTCGACGCTGACCGGTAACCTCTGGCTGTACATCCTGGCCGGCCTGGCCTGGGGCGTCGTCGTGCTGCTGATCGACCGGTACCTTGTCTCGACGCTGCACAAGTCGTCGGTGCAAGGTCGAGGCCGCACTGTACCGATCACCGCGCGGCTGTTGTTTGCGGTGGTCGTCGGGATCGCCGTGGCGCACCCGCTCGTGCTGCTTTGGTTCGACGACAGCATCAGCCAGACAATCGCCGAGAACCGCCGCGACGCGGTGGCCGCCCGCCAACAGCAAGCCGACCGTGATGTGGCGGCCCTCCCGAAGGCGCCAGCGTTGATCCCTGTGCTGGAGAGCCAACGGGCCACCCGGCTCGAGACGCTGGACTGCCTGCGCCGGCTCAAGACGTACGAGCAGAGCAACGTGCAGAAGGCGTTGCCCTGCGGCATCAGCTCCGGTTCGCCGGACTGCGGACCACGCTGCCAAGATCTCGCGCGGCAGATCACCGCGGTGCAACGGGAGATCACCGCACTAGACGGGCAGATCGCGAAGGCCCGGACCGGCGACGGCACCGCGGCGGGCCGCTACGAGGCAGAGGTAGAGCGGGTCCGGACGAAGGCCGCGGCGGACATCCGCGACATCGAGACGAGGTTCAGCAGTGACTATCTCGCGCGGGTCGCGGCGCTGGACCAGCTCAAGGAACGCAGTTCGCACGTACTCGTGGTGGAACTGTTCCTGATCGGCTTCTTTGTCCTGGTCGACATTCTCCCGGTGATCATGAAGATCACTACACCGGCCGGCGAGTACGAACAGGTCCGGGACACCCGCCTGGTCGAGGCCATCGCCACGCAGCAGGCCCGCCGGGCGACGGTCGGCGAGATCGAAGCGGCCGTGGCGAAGGCGAACGCGGACGCGGAACGGGTGCTGGCTGAGATGGCAGCGGTCACCCGAGTACCACTCGACATGCTGAGGGCGCGGGAGCGGCACATCGAGCTGTTCGAGCACCGGGTCCGTCTGCTGCGACAGAGCTCCTCCGGGATCGACGAGGCGATCACCGAGTCAGACATCCTGCGCTTCCGGGACCTCGACCGGCAGAGCATGATCCGCGCAATGACCCGGACGCAGGAGTTCATGAAGCAGTCCTGACCGGATGTCCCATCACCGCTCCTCCGACATACGCCAAGTCCTGACCGACGTCCGCTCTGCTTGAGATGAGGCCCTCGCCGCGCTATGCCCCGTTCGGCCGTTGATCGAGCCGAGGAACGCGGCGAGCTGATCGGCGGTCCAGGCCGCCACCACCGCCGGGTGAGTATCGCCCTGCTCCCGGCTTTCGACCCGGGCGTCGGTCCGCACCCTGGGCGTGCCGTTCGCTCACTACCTGACTTTTCATCGTGCTGCCCGGTACCGCCGCGCTCGCATCTCCTCCTTCGCCACCCTCAATGAGCGCGAGCTCCGCCGCCGCCGATACGACGCCGAGGTGCTGCGGTCACTCGCCGTCGGGCTGGAGACCACGGGCGACTCGGTGAGGATCGCCACCGCCCTCGCCCGGTTGGCGGTCGACGACCTGCTCGCCACGTGGGCCCTCATTCCGATCTTGCAGGGATCAACCATGTAGCTCAGGACGCACCCGGTTCAGGCCGTAACGCAGGGCACCATCGATAGTCTTGAATTCTAAGAGCGCCTGGGCGGCGAGCTCGCCGCCGCGTTTGGCGGCCGCGTAGTCGACGTCCCTTGACCACGGGGCTCAGAAGTAGACGGTTATTCGTACCCATTCACCCTGGCGATGAAGCAACCTGACTGGTTGTCATATGCGGTGAAGTCACCAATGCCCGAGACGGCCACCCACAGCCGCTGGCCAGGATCAACTGTGATTGGTTTAGGAAACTCGAACGACTCGCCATCGTAGCCGCGCGCCGACAATTCAATCTCGGCCAAGGGTCTTGCTCGACCAGTACCGGTGTAGATGCCCACTCGCGCCCGGTGGTCGGCCCCGTCATCAGCAGCGCCGATGAGTACCCAGCCGCCAGTGACTGTGGCACCCCTGGCTACGAAGTCGTTTTCCCAGTACCGACCCGCCGGGACATACCGCCCTATATCGGAGTTGTCGTTGACGCAGTCGTAATGAGACACGAGGCCATGGGCCGCTGGTGCTTCGGGAGGCTGCGGGTTGGGGGCCCGGATCCCCGGAGCCGCAGGGGGCGTATCGGCAGGCCGACCGGACCGCTCTTCGGCCGGTAGTTGTCCTGCAGCCTGTGCAGGCGGCGCCGCTCGGATGATCAGCGTCTTCTCCGCGTTGATGAAATCTCGGGCACCGCTGACGGCGTCTTCTGCCCACTGCGCTGTCTCGATCAAATTCAGCAGCGCACCAACCAGATCGCTGGCCAGTTCGACACCTACGCGGGTCGCGAACAGCGCCTCGGCAACGGCGAAGTCCCAACCGAATCGCAGCTCGCACCCTGCCCTCACGAACGAGTTGGGGCTCTGATCCCAGCATCTACGGGCGGTAGAAGCAGCGCGGTCTACGTCGTCAACCAATGAAGAGTAAGCCTCGTACACCCCGAAACCCTGAGGTAGATAGGCGCTGACTGCTCGGGCCAACACGTACCTACGGTTGCGTTCATCCTCGGCTACAACCTTGACCTTCGACTCCGCCGCGCCTATCGCGAGTGACACGCCGTAGCCGGGTGGAAGCACCGTCGCCGGCGCGCCAGATGCGATGACCGCCGAGGCTAGCGAAGGACTTTCTGGCTTGATTCGGTGTGGCTCGCCTGCGCTATCCGAGCTCGAGACGGCCAAGACGAACTCCGTCCGATTTCTCAGGTACACCCGAGAACCGTCGAAACAAACGTCCACTGCAAAAGTTTCCGCCACTTCGACACGGTCGCCGACGTGGTGGCAGAGTCCCTGGTCCAAACCCCCAGCCAGTACTGACGAGGGCTCAGCCGATACGGCAAGGCCGACGCCGACGCACACACTGAGAACCACCCGTGTCGTTTTCAGCCACATGTCCGCTCAACCTCCTGACCGAACCGATTGAGCGCCTGCTGCGTCGCATCTACCTGATGCTCCGATGGCGCCTTCGCTTCCAGCAAGGTCGTGAGTCGACTCTTCAGTCGTGCGGCCGACTCTCGCAAGGGCGCCGGCCCCCTGGCGACGTCACGTTCAATCGTCTGCAAGCGCTCCGGTATCTCCCGACGAGCGCTCGCGCTCTTCCCACTGAAGATCCCGGCGAGCAGTTGACCCAACTCGGCTTGGCCTGGGCCGTTTTGTAAGCGCTCACACACCTGGGCAAGCTCGTCAGGCGGCTTCGGTGTAGAGGAGTGGCTCGAGCTGCATCCGCCGATGCAGGCGAGCAAGATCGTCAGCAGAGCCAGCTTTCGCATGTGGCGACCGTACGCTTACCGTCAGTGAAGGTGTGAGATTTCCGCTGCCTCCGTCGAGGGGTTGCATCCTCATTCGCGGCATCCCTGCGTCCACAGCAGCACCACGTAATGAGCGGCGACACCTGCTTGCTGACCGCCGCGACGAGTGGCAACCGACAACTTCTTTATCCGATGACGATGCGACATCGTCGAATCTTCGGGATCCTGCATGCGCGCGGTCCGGCTTCCGCGGGCCAGCGATGGTGGCAGTCACGTGGCCCTCCCCGCAATCGAGTCGCGGTCGAGGATGCAGGCCCGGTGACAAGGGCCGGGTAAGGCGTCGGACCACATTTTGACGTACGACTATGCTTTGCCCGTCGTTGATCAACGGGGGAGTGTCATGCGCAGGCTCGTGACAGCCGCAGTCCTGGCCACGGTGGCCGCATCAAGCGTCGCGGCGCCCGCTCAGGCGGCCCAAGTTCCCTGGTGGGAGGCCATCAGCGCCCCGGCCGAGTACAGCGCGGTCCACGGCGTCACGGCCGTGACGTTCGCTGCCGACCCTGACCTCGCGGCCGTCCAGCTCGACGGCGGCCCCGTCGTCAGCCTCGACGGCGCCGGGCCGTGGACCACCACGGTCGACCTCTCGCGACGACCGTCCGGCCTGCAGAGCTTCGACACGACGTTGAGCTATCGCGACGGCACCTCGGCCTCGGTGTCGCGGACGGTGCTCGTCGACAACGACCGCCCGGTCCTGCGCGACGGCACGAAGACGACGCTGTTCAACCAGGACACCACGTTCCGGCCGACGGTCAGCGACGCGAGTGACCAGGTCACAGTCGATCTCCTGGTCGACGGCAAAGTCGAGGACTCCGACAACGCCACGCCGTACTACCTGCACTTCGACGTCTACGGACGCCGCAACGGCACCCATAAGCTCACCCTCCGCGCCACCGACGCGTTCGGACAGCGCAGCGAGATCAACCGCACGGTCGTCGTCGACACGACCGCAGCCACGGTGACCGGGCTGACACCGGCCCACAAGGCGTACGTGCGCGGCACCTTCACCGTCGCCGCCAAGGTCAGCGACGCGCACGGCGTGGCGCGAGCCGAGCTCTACGTCGACGGCGTGTACAAGGGCCGCGACACCACCGCCCCTTACAGCTTCAAGGTCACCACCCGGCAGGCGTCCTGGTACCAGTTCAACGTCTTCGACAAGGCGGGCAACTTCACCAGCATCGAACGCCACATCTTCGTCGACACCCAGGCGCCGAAGATCAAGAAGCTCAAGGCCCCGAAGGACAAGGCCCGCGTACGCGGCACAGTGTCCGTGACCTTGCAGCCCGACGACGACTTCGGCGTGGTTCCCCGCGCTGAACTCGTGATCAACGGAAAGGTGGTCGCGCGGGCCACCCGGTTCCCGTACCGGCTCAAGGTCAGGACCGGCACGCAGAGCCGGACCATGAAGGTTCGGATCCGCGTCTACGACCGGGCCGGCAACGTCACGACCACCAAGACCCGCACCTGGTACCGCCGCTGAGAAGGCCGCATCACCGGCGCTCACCGAACGGGTGATCAAGCCCGCACGGCGCGCGCCGGTCCGGTCAACGGGCTCCTACGTTGAAGCTCCACGTTTCTCCGAGGAGGCCCCATGACCTACCGACGCCTGTGGTCGGTTGCCCTCGTCACTGTCATCGGAACAGCTCTGGGCTTCACCGCTGTCCCGTCCGCCGCCGCAGCGGCGAACGGGGATGCCTGGGGACAAGCGGCCTCCCACGCGACCGGCGACTACTACAACCCCGGCGAGAAGAAACTCACCCCGGCGGTGGCGCCGAAAGCGAAGAAGCGGTGGTCCGTCCCGCTCGGCAGTGCCAAGTGCACGTCGCCGTCCGTACCGCTGGTCGGCGCCAACCGCCTCGTCACCGCGGCCGCCTACCGCATCAGCGGGTACGACGCGACCACCGGTGCGCTGAGATGGCGGACGCCCGAGGCCGGAAAGCGACACATCACTCTTGCCGCCATCGTCGGCACCAACCTGGTGGCCCAGTACTGGGACTGTCGATCCGGCAAGTCGTACCTGACCGCGTTCAACGTCGGCACAGGCAAAGCCCTCTACACCAAGCAGATCACCGCCACGATGTACGACCTGCTCGTGGACAAGGGCATCCTCGTCGGCGGCCTCTGGGACCCGACGATCGGCAACTACGGCCTGCGGGCGTACCGGATCTCGGACGGAGCCCTGGTCTGGGCACGGCAGGGGTCGATGGCCGGTCAAGCGGTGTCGGCCGGCGGCCGGATCGTGGCGTTCGGCAATGACGAGCCCGGCGCGGCGTTCGACATCACCACCGGCAAGCGACTCTGGTCCACCGGCGCCGGATGTTACAGCCCCATCGGTGCCTCTCCCGACGGCGCGAAGTTCTACATGAGCTGCAACGACAGCGACGGCATCCAGGTGGTCGACGCAGCTACCGGCCAGGTCACCGCATCGTTCCCGTACTACGGCACCATCTTCGGGTTCGCCACCGACGGGAAGCGGGTCTACCTGGGAACCCTCTCCGACTCGGGAGTCCTCGCCGTCGACGCCGGCACCGGAGGCAAGGTCTGGTCCACGAAGTTCGCCGACCGAGGACCCATCATGTTCTCGACCGGCGGCGGCGTCCTTTACGGCTGGCGTAGTTACGGTCACCCCATCGCGGCCTTCGACGCGAAGACCGGACAGGCGATCAAGCTGGATGCTGGAACCTCGATGATCCAGGGCCCGCCGCTGATGGCCAACGGGCGCCTGTACGGTCCGACAGGATCCTCTGTCATCACCTTCGCGCCGTAGCTGACACCGAGCGGGGTCGTCGATCACCTCCAGGGCCGGAATCCCGGTATCGCGTAGGATGACCTGGCCTCGTCCGGGTAACCTGGCCGTCGCGGGCCGCTAGCTCAATGGCAGAGCTGAGGACTTTTAATCCTTAGGTTCGGGGTTCGAGTCCCCGGCGGCCCACGCTACTCACCTACGGGTATCCACCTTCGCACCCGCCGGAACCGACGGCCGCGTGAGGCTGTGCACTCTGCCGAGCCAGCCGAGCGCAGGCCGGCGTAGGGTCGCGTGCGACTGCCGGGGTATGTGCATGACAACGGTGGCCCGGGAGTAGTTGGACGCCGTGTACGAGGCGCAGTTGCTGCAGGCCATCGCTCGATCACGGATTCTGATCTGTGGAGGGCCCTCCGTCCGGCGAGCCGTTGAATTGTGATCCTGGCCGTTCCTTGGGGCCGGCACCGCGAAGACGGCCTCCGACCCTCGCTGAGCCCGGACCTGATAATTCGCGGCAAGACGACTCGACTCATCAAAAACGGAACCCGCGTCACCGTTGAGAGATCGGCGACACTGATGACATGGATGACGCGACGCAGCAAGCGGTGAGAGCGGCTCTCGGCTCGCTGGACAAGCCATGGAGAGCGTCCCAGCCGATGGCCGCTGCCGAGCCCCCCATTCCAGTCACCGGTGTCCAGTGGCAGACCGTGCTACAGGACAGCGACGTGCTGAGCTTCCTGGAGCAGGCGCGCAACGGGTTGGCTGATATCAATGCCGCTATCAAAGGCGGTCCGCGATCGGTAGGTCGTCGGCTCCGTTTTGCGGTCTCGCGCTTGACCGAGGCAGTCCACGACATGAACCTGGCGACCGCCGATGTTCTCGCGTTCGACCCACCGCAGCGGGACAGGAGAGCGGCTTTCTGCAACCATACCGAGCAGGTTTCCGCTGCGATCGCTCAGCTCCTGGACGGCTTGGAGCAAGGCGCGGATCCGTCCGATGCTGCGCTGCTCAAACTGGTCGATGGTTTCGAGCGCTTCATCGAGGTCGAGGTGGAGGCGGAGGCCGCTGACCACGATCCCGTCGCACGGATCTACGGGGTCCCGGTCGGCGATCTTGACGATATGCGGTTGCCGGTTGGGCAGAGTCTGCGAGCGGCGTTCAGTGATCGGCCGGTTGAGCTCGGCCAGATCACCGCCTGCATAGTCGGGTTCGCTAGCCGGGGTCAGCCGCTGTCGGAACAGCTGGATGGCGCGTTGCACCCGTTTGCGCTGGCTACCGACTCGTACCCGCTGGTTGCTCAGCGTGCTGCTCGTGATGCGTGCGATCTCGTCAGGGCGGCTGCTGCCCTGGATGTGAGGACGGCAGCCGCCGTAGTGGTCAGCGCTGCAGCGCGAGAGCAGAAGTCCTACTCGACGCACCGCGGGCTTTCGAAGACCCGTCGTGATATCGCGGCCGCACCTGATGAGGACGCGCGAACACGTGCAGTAGCAGACCTCTACCGGATGTTGTGTGAGGGACCTCTGCGATCGGCGGCTGTCGAGACGCTGGGCTTTCTCGGTGAATCGCTGCCGAGCACCGCAGGTCTCAACGACATCAGGAGCCGGCTGCTCGTCCATCGAACGGAGTCTCCTCTCTGCGAAGGGATCGCCTACCTCATTGAGCCGGCATGGCGGAACGCGCGAGCACACGAGGATCTCCATTGGGATCCCGAACGCGGGAAGGCGATATTCGGGGAGACGGCTGTCGATTTGCCGGATGTTGAGGCGAAAGCCGACCTCATGTGGTCCATGTGCCGAGGGTTCCAAGCAGGGATTCAGATCGCCCGGGGCATACTCCCGGCACTTGCCGAGGCCATCGACCAAGCCGAGAGCGTTGCATCACCGGTCAGTCGAGATATTGAGCTGGCGAAGGTGTTCGGCGTGGCGAGCTTGGTCGTCGACGACATCCGGAGAGACTCCAACCACGTCACCATGATCCTGAAACCGCTGCACGGAGCCGGCCTGGCGAGCCGTATCGGCATTGCCTTGGTCAACGCGGCAGCGCTCGACTCGTCGGTGAGCATCTGGACCATCGAAACGGAAGACCTTCCCGATTTTTCGGTCGGGCGCTCGGCTGTTCAGCTCGCGGCTACCCTCTTGGGCCCTGGCCCCGATGGCCAACTCGCGTTTCTGTACCCGACCAGCTTCGCTCCGCTCTTGGCCGAGGCCCTGACCCGCAACGGCGCAGCGATCGAGGAGGCCGCATCACAAGCATGGGATCTACCGTTGCGTGACACGCTTACCTGTCTTCCGAGGCTCGTGGTTGCCGAAGGATTCGGCCGACAGAGCAGCCTGCGGAACTACAGGCGCGCCGCCCGGCGCACTAACCAAGCTGTACAGGCCGTCGCGAGCTATCTCGGCGTCCAAGCGCCCGAAGATCTGGACCTCACTGCGTTATGCAATGTGGTGAGGAAGCTCGAGCAGCGCCCTCACGACAATCTGCTCGCCGCGTCCCTTCGACGGGAGCACCAGCGCCTCGTATCCGCGCTCGGACCCTTACCTGCCGATCACCCGTGGCATCGCCTGACAACATGACTTCACGCCAACGACGCTTGTGGCGCCGCACGCGCAGCGAGGCGTGCCTCGCGCAAGGCGTCGAGCACGAGCCGCGCCGTTGACTCCGCCGCGTGTTTCTCTTGAAGGCGTAGCTGGTGCCCGAGGGATCAGGTGTGGCGCACGTGGGATGGCCGAAGTCGGCCACCGATGGCCGGCGCACCTGCCCGGGCAGCCTCAGCAGCCGGCGGCCCAACCACGGGCCGCGCCGGCACGGCATCGAAGCGGCGTGTCACGCGAGAGCTACTGGACCCGGTTGCCCACAGAAGCCCGGATCGATGCTTCCAAGTGTCCTGCGGTGACGCCACGACGACCATGACCCGTACGTGGCGTCGATAGCCTCGATGGGTTTAGGCAGGCCAGGAGCGGCAAAGGTCGCAGCTGTGGCCGGGCATTCGCTCGGCAGCTGTCGCCTCGGAAGGGAACACCGGCATGCCGATCTCCGTGAACCTCGACGCGCTTCTCGACAAGGCCTATGAGTCGTCCTCGCTGGCTGAGCTGGCCGACGCGCCCGTCTCGGCGCTCTCCGGTGTGAGTGAGGCCGACGGCGAGGCTCTGCAGAAGGCGTTCAACATCAAGACCATCGGCGACCTGGCCGGCAACAAGTATGTCCGGGCCGCTCAGGCGATCGCCGAGCTCGGGCGGCTCGCCAAGTAAGGGGGCGGGTCAGCCGGCGACGGCGAGGGAGTGCGCCACCCGGCGCAGGAAGTCGCGGTTCGAGCCGGTGGTCCGCAGCTGGTCCAGGAGCTGCTGAAGACCCTCTCGGCCCTGGCCGTTCAGCGCGCGGCGGATCTGGGCGGCGATCGCCAGTTCGGCCGGGGCCAGCAGGTTCTCGTCGTGGCGGGTGCCGGAGGAGGCCAGGTCGACCGCCGGGAAGAGGCGGGCCTCGGCCAGGGAGCGGTCGAGCTTGAGCTCGGCGTTGCCCGTGCTCTTGAACTCTTCGAAGATCAGGTTGTCCATCGCGGAGCCGTTCTCCACGAGCGCGGTGGCGATGATGGTCAGGGAGCCGCCGTTCTCGATGTTGCGGGCCGCGCCCAGGAAGCGCTTCGGCGGGTGCAGGGCGGTCGAGTCGATGCCGCCCGAGAGGGTGCGGCCGCGGCCCGGTGCCGTCAGGTTGTACGCCCGCCCGAGCCGGGTGATCGAGTCGAGCAGCACGACCACGTCCTCGCCCTGCTCGACCAGGCGCTTGGCCCGTTCGATCGCCAGCTCGGCGAGCGCGGTGTGGTCCTGCGGCGGCCGGTCGAAGGTGGCCGCGATGACCTCGCCCTTGACCGAGCGTTGCATGTCGGTGACCTCTTCGGGGCGTTCGTCGACGAGGACGACCATGAGGTGGCACTCGGGGTTGTTGTGGGTGATGGCGTTGGCGATCGCCTGCAGCACCGAGGTCTTTCCGGCCTTGGGCGGTGCGACGATCAGGGCGCGCTGGCCCTTGCCGAGCGGCATCACGAGGTCGATGACGCGGGTGGTCAGGATGTGCGGCTCGGTCTCCAGCCGGAGCCGTTCCTGCGGGTAGAGGGCGGTGAGCCGGTAGAAGTCGGTGCGCCGGGCCGGCGTACGGCCGTTGACCGTGCGCACCTGCAGGGTGGCCGGCTTGCGGCCGTCGACGCGGGCGGTGCCGGTGATCCGGTCGCCGCGGCGCAGGTCGAGGCGGCGGACCTGGTCGAGCGACACCGGGATGTCGCCCGGGCCGGGCAGGTAGCCGTCGGCGCGTAGCCATGCGCGGTCGTCGGCGAGGTCGAGGAGGGCGTCGACGGGCACATCGACGGCAGGTTTACGGGAATTGTCCGTCATGGGGTACTCCAGAAGAGCGTCGACAGGGACGCGAGAGGAAGAAACTGATCGCCGTTCGGGCCTCTGGGGGCGGCAGTCGCCGCCGGCATCCAGGGCACGGCTGCCGTAAAGGTAGCACGATTCGGCGAACGGCTACCCCGCGTCCACCTGGGACCGCTACGTTGCCGCCATGGGTGGAATCGATCGCCGTACATTCCTGCGCATGGCGGGACTGCCCGCCGCCGCCGCGGCTGTGCCGCTGGACCTGAGCAAGGCGCTCGCCATTCCGGCGCACCACCGCACCGGGACGATCGCCGACGTCGAGCACGTCATCTTCCTGATGCAGGAGAACCGGTCGTTCGACCACTACTTCGGCACGCTGCGCGGAGTGCGCGGCTTCGCCGACCCGCATCCGATGCGTACGCCCACCGGCAAGACCGTGTGGCACCAGCCGCAACCCGGCGGACCGGACCTGCTGCCGTTCCGGCCCGACGTCCCCGACCTCGGCCGCACCTTTTTGCCCGACCCGCCGCACGGCTGGAACGACGGGCACGCCGCGTGGAACGGTGGCCGCTACGACCGGTGGGTGCCGAACAAGGGCGTCACCACCATGACCTACCACACCCGCAAGGACCTGCCCTACCAGTACGCGCTCGCGGACGCCTTCACGGTCTGCGACAACTACCACTGCTCCCTGCTCGGACCCACCGACCCGAACCGCTATCACATGTGGAGCGGCTGGGTGGGCAACGACGGTGCGGGTGGGGGGCCGGTCATCACCAACGCGGAGGCCGGGTACGACTGGTCCACGTACCCGGAACGGCTCGAGCGCGCCGGCATCTCGTGGAAGGTGTACCAGGACGTCGGTCTCGGGCTGACCGCCGAGGGGTCCTGGGGTTGGACGCAGGACCCGTACATCGGCAACTACGGCGACAACTCGCTGCTCTACTTCCACCGGTACCAGAACGCCGCGCCGGGCACGCCGCTCGCGGACAAAGCCAAGACGGGTACGAACGTCAACGCGCTGGGCCGCGACCCGGAGGCGTTGCTGAGCGACTTCCGCCGGGACGTGAGCGAGGGCCGGCTGCCGGCGGTCTCGTGGATCGTCGCCCCCGAGGCGTACACCGAGCATCCGAACTGGGAGCCCGCGTACGGCGCCTGGTACATCTCGCAGGTCATCGATATCCTGGCCGCGCATCCCGAGGTGTGGAGCAAGATGGCCCTCTTCGTCACGTACGACGAGGAGGGTGGCTTCTTCGACCACCTGGCACCGCCGACGCCGGACGTCTCCACCGTGCCCACGACGTACGAGATCTTCCCGGGCGATGCCGGCCACCCGGCCGGTCCCTACGGCCTGGGCGTCCGGGTGCCGATGATGGTCGTCTCGCCGTGGACCCGCGGCGGCTGGGTGAACTCGCAGCTGTTCGACCACACCTCGCTGATCCGGTTCCTGGAGGCGCGGTTCGGTGGCGGCCGGCCGGACCTGGTCGAGTCCAACATCACGCCGTGGCGGCGGGCCGTCACCGGCGACCTGACCAGCGCCTTCGACTTCCGGGATCCGAACCGCCCCCGGCCGCCGCGGCTTCCCGGCACGGACGACTTCAAGCCCGAGATTCTGGTGCGGCACCCCGACGAGGTCCCGGTTCCGCCGGCGGAGCAGGCGCTGCCGCGCCAGGAGAAGGGGGTACGCCCGGCGCGCGCCCTCCCGTACGCCCTCCACGCCGACAGCGACGTCGACGGCGAGACCCTCACCATCACGTTCCGCAACACCGGGCACGCCACGGCGGTGTTCCAGGCGCGCTCGACCCGCGAAGGTGAGGGTCCGCGCAGCTACACCGTCGAACCGGGCAAGACGCTTGCCGGCACCTGGTCGGCCCGCGGCGGATACGACGTCGACGTGCACGGTCCCAACGGGTTCCACCGTGGTTTCCACGGCGGCACGCTCGGCGTACGCACCGACTACGACTCGCGGGCGGAGAAGATCACCCTGACGTTCCGCAACCCGGGCGCCAGGCGACTGCATGTGACGGTACGGGACGCGTACACGTCGGAGCGGTCCACTGTGTCCGTGCGCGCCGGTCAGACAGCGACGAAGTCCTGGACGGTCGTGCGGACCCGGGGCTGGTACGACCTCACCGTCACCGAGGGCACGGACCTCGAGTACCGCTGCGCGGGCCACGTGGAGAACGGCAAGGACAGCATCACCGACCCGCTCATGGGCGGCCTCATCGGCCGACGCTGAACGGCCGGCGCCCGAGCCGAAAGGCCAGCCGGTCGAGCGCCGGCGCGGACGCCGCGGCCTTCACGGGCGCGTCGAACGGGCGGCGACCGTCGGGCATCGCCGTCAGCATCGGGGCCGTGTGCGTGAGCGCCTGCTCGACGACGTCGTCGGCGAATCCGGCCGGCTGCCCGGTGGCCTGGCTCAGGTCCCAGCCGTGCACCAGCAGTTCGGTGAGGCGCAGGTGCAGGGCGACGACGCCGGGGACCCGGCCGAACGGGATCTCGAGGGTCCGGTCCAGCGCTCCCGGCGCCCGGAAGGCCGCGACCAGCTCGCCGGCGCTCTCGTCGAAGCCGGCCTGCAGCGCGCGGAACGTCATCGGACGCGCGGTGAGAGCCGACGTGTCGATGGCGTTGCCGAGCACGAGATGGCTGACCAGGGCCTGCACGTCCCAGCCGGCGCACGGGGTGGGATCGCCCCACTGGTCGGGCTTGATGCCGGCGATCAACTGTCCGATGTGGGCGATCGCGCCCGCCAGCTGATCCACCGTCGCCGTGCTCACGAGGACACCATATTGGTCAGAGGCTCGTTCGCATTGATCCTCTGCTATTCGAGCCCCGCGGCGCTCCGGGCCCATGGCATGGGGCGCCGTTCCCTGTCTCAGCCGGCGAGCGGCAGCCGGAACCACACTCGCTTGCCCCCGCCGGGCAGCGGCTCGGTTCCCCAGGCGGACGCCAGGTGGTCGATGATCTGCAGGCCGCGGCCGTTCTCGCTGTCGGCATCCGGGCGGCGCTGCTGCGGGGTCCGCTCGCTCGAGTCGCTGACCGCGACCAGCAGCTCCTGTTCCAGCCGCAGCTCGACCAGCACGTCACCCACGGTGTGCTGGATCGCGTTGGTGACGACCTCGTCGAGCAGCAGCAACGCGTCAGCGGCGATCGGTTGCTGGTGCCACGCGGCCAGCAGGTCGCCCGCGAAGCGACGGGCTGCCGAGGCGCTGATCGCCTCGCCCCGGAACCGGCGGCGGGCCGTCGGTGGGCACGGCGCCGGGGCGTCGTTGGTCAGGCAGAGCACCGCGACGTCGTCGCTGCGCGGCTGCGGGCCGACCGGGCTGCTCAGGAGGTGGTCGAGGATCGCGTCCGGGCTCTGGCTCGGGGCGCCCCGCAGGGCCTCGCACAGTTCGTCGAGTCCCTGGTCGATGGGGTGCCGGTGGTCTTCGACCAGGCCGTCGGTGTAGAGCACCAGGTTTGCCCCGGGCGGCAGGACGAAGGTCGTCTCCGGGAAGACCGCCGTGCGGGAGACGCCGAGCGGTATGCCGCGGCGTAGTTCGAGGATGGCACTGGTGGATCCGGTACGCAGCACCGGCGGCAGGTGCCCGGCCAGGACCGCGGTGACCGTGCCCTCGGTGAGGTGCAGTTCGAGGTAGCAGCACGTCGCGATGGTGTCGAGGTGCAGGTCGAGCAGCAGCTGGTTGGCGTGGTGCAGCACCCCCGCCGGGGTGTGCCGTTCGGTGGCGTACGCCCGCAGCGCGTTGCGTACCTGGCCCATGGTGGCGGCCGCGGCGGCGCTGTGGCCCGCGATGTCGCCGATGACCACGCCCACGACGCCGTTGCCGAGGGCGATGACGTCGTACCAGTCGCCGCCCACGTCGATGCCGTGGCTCCACGGCAGGTAGCGGGCGGCGTGGCGCAGTCCCTCGATCTGCGGCAGCTCGGCCGGGAGCAGTGCGCGCTGCAAAGCGGCCGCCATGGACGTACGCGCCTCGAACAGCAGTGCGCGTTGCAGGGCCTGCGCGCTCAGACCCGCCAGGGCGGTGAGGGTGTCGCGTTCCTCGGCGTCGAACGTGCGCGGCTGGGTGTAGCCCACGACCAGCGTGCCGAGCACCTCGCCGGCGACCGCGAGGGGCAGGAACGCCCAGGCCTGCCGGCCCCCGCGCGGTACGGCCACAGCCGGATCGGGCTGCGCGGCTTCGAACTCGGTGATGGAGGTCAGGTATCTCGGCCGGCCGGTCCGCGCGACGGCGGTGGCCGGGTACGGATGGTCGAGGGGCAGCCGGCGGAGCTCCTCCACGACGTCCGGCTCGTATCCGGCGTGGTACTGCAGTCTCAGCTGACCGTCGTTCAGCAGCAGCAGCGCCAGGCCCTGGCCACCCGCGGACGGCCGCAGCACCGCGCCGATGGCCGCGTACACCTCGGCGGTCGTGCTGGCCGCGACCAGGGTGGTGGTGACCTTCTGCAGGGTGCTCGCCCGCGCCGCGGCCTCCTCGGCCCGCGCGACGCTCAGGGTGAGCTGCTGCTGCCGGTCGTGCTCCTGGGTGACCTCGCGGAAGGAGACCGCCACGAAGCCGGAGCTGGCCCGGCCGATGTTGACCTCCCAGGTCTGACTGATCTCCGGATAGGTCAGCTCCACCCGGCAGGTCTCGCCGCTGTCGGCGACCATGCAGTAGCGCTCGAACTGGCCGTCCGACCAGGCGTCCGGCGACACCTCACTGAGGCGCTTGCCGACCACGTCCTCGACGCTGCGCCCGGTCAGCTTGGCGCCGATCTGGTTGACGTACTCACAGCCGAAGTCGACGATCTCGCCGGCGTCGTCGCGGATCGGGCGCAGCAGCGTGAACCCGTCGAAGGCGGCGTCGAGCATGTCGTAGAGCCGGGTGCCGCCGGCCGACTGCGGCGTCACGGTGACCTGGCGCAGGTCGACGAAGCGGACACCGAACCCGTCGCCGTACGGGCCGATCCAGAACTCGAAGTGCCCGGCGACGGTGGCCCGGTCGTAGTAGACCGTGCGGGTCGCCGGGCGCCGGGTCTCGACGACCGAGCGGTACAGGGGCAGCGTCCCGTCGTGCACCGTCTCCGGCCACAGCTCCCGGTAGCGTCCGCCGACCAGCTCGGAGCGGCTGCGGCCGGAGAGCCGGCACCCGGCGTCGTTGATGTAGATGATCTCGAAGTCGACGATCCGGCCGGCATCGCGGACGGCTCGCGCGAGTACCCACCCCTGTGTATCGCTGTCGAGCATCGCCAGCAGCTCCGCGTCCGGCGGCGTGCCGGCGCCTGCTGTCACCACGCCACCTCCTCCGGACACCTGGCTGCTGCCTCGATGCCATCATCTCCCGGCTTCCGCCGGTAGGTCAGTGCCGCTTACGGTGAAGGCTTGGGTGGCGATATCCGGCTACAACGCCGCATTCTTCCACTTTCGGCCGGGCCGGACACCGTTTCGGCCGAGCCCGCGGCATGCCAGGATGACCTAGCGGTTCTATCGACCACCTTCGATCACAGGGGTGATGTTCGTGCAGAGGAGTGCCCTGGGTGCCGTGCTGCTGCTGATGGTGACCGGCGCGCTGACCGCCACCCCGGCCCAGGCTGCCCCCGAGCCGCCACCCGGCGCCCGCTCGGACCATCCGTGGCGGATGCGGCACTGGCCGCAGACCCAGCCCTGGCAGCGGTCCCAGCCCTCCCCGCGATCCCGGCCCGCGGGAGCACCCCGGCCGGTCGATCCGCAGAACTACGAGCTGCCGGACACCATGACCTGGGACGACTACCAGAGCGTGCCGGGCACCGACTGGGCGGACCCCGCGGCGCCCGGATCGGTCCGGAACTTCCAGGGCGCCCTCGTGCTCGTGGACTTCCCCAACCAGCCGTTCGTGGTGACCCAGCCGGCCAACTCCACCATCTTCGGCAACCCGTCCACGGTGCACGATCTGCCGCGTGCGGACGTACCGGCGTTCTATCGCGACTTCCTCAACCGGCCCGGCACCCTCAACCGGGGACACACCATCCACGAGTACTGGAGGGAGGACTCCGGCGGGCGGTACGGCATCGAGCTCAGCTCGTTCGGCGTCTACCAGATGCCGCACAAGAGTCACGAGTACGGCATCGAGAGCTCGATGCAGCGAGGCATGGGCTGCCCGGCCGGTGACACGTGCGGCCGCGATCTGCGTACCGATGCCAAGGCCGCCTGGATCGCCGCCGTCGGCGAGGAAACCGCCGCGCGGTTCGACTTCGTCTTCTTCCTCGCCGCCGGCCAGGACGAGTCGTCGACCTGGCAGGAGTTCGGCCAGATGAAGTTCGCGACCAAGGAGCAGGTCTCCGACGCGTTCGGCCCGCCGGACGAGGCCCTGCCGAACTGGAACGCGACACGCTACGTGGACTGGACCTCGTGGCAGGCCTCGGCCACCATCTGGCCCAATGCGAGCAGCGGCAGCTCGCTGCAGGCGGAGAGCTCCGGCATGTCCACCTACGCCCACGAGTTCAGCCACATCCTCGGGGTAGGGGACAACTACAACAACCCGTACTCGGTGCCCGCCCGCCGTGACTACAGCGGGCCCTGGGAGATGCTCAGCCGCGGCACCTTCAACGGCCCCGGCGGCCCGCACAGCCGCTGGCTCATCCCCGGCACGGCCGGCTCCTCCATGGGCGCCCAGCACATGCTGCGCAACAAGCTCAAGCTCGGCATCATCGACGACGCCACGGTCCTGCGCCTCTCCCGCAGGACCCTCGCCGACACCGGCGTCGTCCTGGCCCGGGTGACGGCACGCGAAGGCCGGCCCGGCCCGCATGCGTACGCCGGCATCAACGTCACCCTCGACGGCGGCGACGCGGCGCCGGCCTGCGACACGGCCACCGATCCCTACTGCGACGGCGGCCGCTACGACAACTACACACTCGAGGTCGTCGACCGCCGGGGCTTCGACTCCTTCACCCCCGACTCCGGCGTGCTGCTCGCGAAGACCAAGAACGTGGACGCCGCCCCGTTCATCTGGACCATCGACGCCAACCCGCAGGACATCGACAAGGTCGACTTCGTCCTGCCGGACGGCACACCCCAGAAGATGACCATCGGCGACTACCGTCAGCTCTCCGACGCCCTGTTCCACGCGGGCACCGACTCCGGCAGCGAGTTCGAGTACGCCGACACGGCCAACCGCCTGCACTTCTACGTCCTCGACCTGCGTCGCGACCGGGCGGGCGTGCTCTCGTACACCGTCGCCGTCCGCTCCCTCGACGGCGCCGGACCCCAACCCCGCGGCGTCGCGGCCACCCGATCGTCCGCGGCCGTCGCGCCCTCCGGCTGGGCGCGCTGCCGGATACCGGTACGCAACACAGCAGCGTCCCCCGGCGCGGACGTCTACCGGATCTCCGCAACCGCCGTGGCGGGCTGGAAGACCTGGCTGCCCCACGCCGTCGCCGGTGCCGAGGCCGGCCGCACGACCGTCGTGGACGTGTACGTCCAGCGCACCGCGGCCGCGGCCCGAGCCACCACAGTTCCGGTCACCATCACCTCGGAAAGCGACCCGGCCGCGACCGTGACCACCACCTGCCGGGTACGCCCGGGAGGCACGTCATGACCCGCGCCGAGCAGGAGTCCGCCACGGTCCGCAGCGAGATCTCCAGCGCCAACACCCAGGCGTCCATCGCGCTGGCGACCGTGGCCCTCGCGGCGGCCCCGGTGACCGCCAACGCCAGGATCCTCTTCGACCCGGCCTGGCCGATCACGGTCCTCGCCGTGGCCGGCGGCCTCCTGGCGGCGGTGGCCGTCTGGTTCCTGCTGAACGTCGTCCTGCCCCGGCTGGACGCGTCGGGCGGCGGAAGCTTCCTGAGCTGGGCACAGTGCGACCGGGAGGGGCTGCGGGAGGCGCTGGCCAGGGACTACGAACTGGACGAGCTGCTGGTGCTGTCCCGCATCGCCGCCGCGAAGTACCGCTCCCTGCGCGACGCCGGAAACATGATGAAGGCGGCCCTGATCCTGCTGGCCATCGCGGCGCTGCTCAGCGCGATCCGCTGACGCCCAGTTCGATCTCGACCAGGGGGCTGCCCTCGATCCAGCTCTTCAAGCTGCCCGCTCCGCCCAGGCCGGACACGATCTCCCGGAACACCCGCGCCCGCTCGTCCGGGTCGGTCACCACGCGGCCGCGTACGGGGATGTCGCGCTGGTGCAGGTGCAGCGTGAAGTCGGGGTTCGCCAGCAGGTTGGCGTACCAGTCGCGGGAGCCGGGGCTGCCGGTCAGCCAGTAGCGGCCGTCCGCGCGGTAGCGCCAGGTCTCGATCCGTCGCGGGCGGCCGGTCCTGCGGCCGATCGTGGTGATCTCCACGGTCCGCTGGGTGTCCAGCGCCTGTCGTAGCTCATCGGTGGCCGTCATGCGGTCATGCTGCTACCTCAACCTCGCTTCAGCTCAAGGGCGTCAGTAGACCCAGACCTTCGTCTTGAGCGGGATCTTGTCGCTGGACCACAGGTGGTTCATCGCCGAGATGGAGAGCCGGGCGCAGCCGTGGGAGGCCGGGTACGGCGGGACGCTGTTCGCGCCGTGCACCGCGATGCCGCCGTTGAAGTACTTCGGGCGCCAGAGCATGCCCAGCGGGGCGTCGCGCCAGCCGTCGATCTGGCGGGAGACCTTGAACCGTCCGCTGGGGGTGTCGGCGAGGTAGGTCTGGCCCTCGTGCTCGTAGTGCTCGTTCGAGCCGGTCGAGGTGTTGAAGACCTCGGTCACCTCGCCGTTGTTCACGAGCATCAGGAGCTGGCGCTTCTTGCTGATCTCGATGACGCGGCCGCTGGTGCTCCTCGCCTTCGGGCGTACGCCTCGGTCCAGGGCCTTCTGGGTCTTGGGGCCGACGACGCCGTCGCGGCCCAGGCCGGCCGCCTTCTGGAGCGCGTAGACCGCCTGCTGGGTCTGGCCGCCGAAGGTGCCGTCCGCCTTGCCGTTCCAGTAGCCGAGCTCGGTGAGGCGCTGCTGCAGGGCGACCACCTTCGGGCCCTTCGCGCCGCTCTTGAGCTTCTGCGGCTTCGGGGCCGGCGGCTTGGTCGTCGCCGGGGCCGACGGTTCGGGCGTCGGCGAGGATGCGGACGCCGAAGGTGCCGGGGCGGTGGTGGTGGCGGCGGAAGGCGCGGGCGCAGCCTGGTTCGTGCCGGCTGTGTCGCAGCCGGCGAGCAGAGTCGCCGTGGCCGCCAATGCCACGGCGTACGTCAGAACTTTGCGCACCACGCCTCCCTCGCTACCCGATGATCACACGCGAAAACCGCTCACGGTTGCGGATCCGGGCACAAGAGTGCCACGACGGCGCACGCGGGCACTCAGGTGAGGCGGAAGCTCTGGGCCGCGCTGCCGTTGCACGTGTACTGCACGAGCTGCACGCTGTCGGCGGTCGAGGCCCCCGGGACGGTCAGGCACTTGCCGCTGTTGCGGTTGACGAAGTGGTGGTAGCCGTCGCCCTCGGCGACCTGCTGCCACTGCTGGTTGGCGCCGCCGGAGTACGCCCACGTCTGGACCGGGGCGTTGTCCGCGACCGACACGTTGGTCACGTCCAGGGCCTGGGCGCTGTTGCCCCGGTTGTTGATCCGTACGTAACCGCCGGTGGTCGCCGCCAGCTCGTACTGCTGAGCGTTCGTGCCGTTGCAGGTGTACTGCTGGATCGGCGTGCCGCTGGTGGTGCCGGCCGCGCGGACGTCGACGCACTTGCCGCTGTTCTTGTTGACGAGCGAGTGCCAGGCCGGGGTGGGCGTACCCGTCGCGCCGCCGAGCCAGAGCAGGCCGTTGATCAGCCACTGGTTCTGCTGCGCGCTGGCGAACGTCGACGAGGTGCGGGTGTTCGTCTCGTAGTTCATCGCGTTGTGGCCGAAGTTGGCGTACAGCATTTTGTAGTTGCGGTTGGTCCAGATCAACGGGTAGTAGCCGCTGCGCCACTGCTGGTTGGGATCCGTGCCGACCGGGAAGCTGGACGCGTCGATCGAGGCGAGCACGTCGATGTCCGGGTTCTGGCGCAGGTCGCGGCTCCACGAGTACCACTCGCTGACCGAGGACTGGATCGTCGCCGGCAGCCCGGCGGTGGACGGGTGGGTGCGGTCCTCGATGCGCAGCGTCTCCGCGGTCGGTCCCCACGTGTTGGTCTGGAAGTTGCCGGAGCCCAGGAACGTGTTGTGGTACCAGCTCCAGGAGTTCGCGTCGGTCGTGAAGGCGCTGACGTGGAAGCCCATCCAGGCGCCGCCGTTCTGCATGTACTGCTGGAAGGCCGCGCGTCGCGACGCCGGCGGGCCGTCGTCCAAGAACATGATCACCTTGTACGCGGCCAGCTCGCTCGCGTTGAGCCGGTTCCAGTCGGTGGTGGCCTCCCACGTGAAGCCGTTCTCGGCGGCGGCCCGGGGGAACCACTCGCGGGCTTCCTTGTCGAAGTCGATGTGCGCGGCGTCCCACGTGCCGTTGTAGAAGGCCAGAACCTTGAAGGGGGTGGCCGCGACGGCGGCCGCCGGCGGCGCGGTGAGGGTGGCGGCGACGATGAGCAGCCCCAGGAGCATTCTTCGGACCACGGCGGTTCCTCAGGGTGGTAGGGATCATCGGTCATCGATGTGACCGCCCACAAGGTAAACAACTCTTATAGTTAATTCAAGCCCTGATCCTATCCCTAGATCAACACCGTGTCAGGAGGCGAATGCGCTGCGTACGACCGGGGTTCCGGTCCTGATCGGGCGACCGGCGGATGTGGGCGTGAAAAAGAATCAAGTACTCTTCGCCTATGTCATGGAAGGCAAGTGCCCGGCACGGCGTACGCGAGGCGCCCGCCGGCCTCGCCCTCCTGCAGGACCTGATCAACACCCGGGCCACCATGTCGTACGGCCCGGACCTGCTGGCCTCGCAGGACGACGCCCAGCGCTGGCTGAGCGACGCGCTGGCCACCTGGTCGCGGGTCGCCGGGCTCCCGGCGCCGGTGTTGCTGCTCTCGTCGACCGACATGCGCTCGCTGCGCCGGCTGCGGACCACCTTCGAGGGCGTCATCCTCGCCGGCAGCGGCCGGGGGCCGAGCCAGGACGACGCCCTGCCCCCGGCGGACGTGCCGGTGACCCTGGTGCCGGACGCGGAGGGCTGGGTCCGGATGATCCCCTCCGGCCGGGGCACCCGCTGGCTGGCGTCCGCCCTCTGGGCCGAGGCGCTCCTGGCTCAGCAGGCGGGGCTCTGGCCGCGCCTGAAGCTCTGCAACAACGTCGACTGCCGGGCGGCCTTCTTCGACACCTCCCGTAACAACAGCGGCGTCTGGCACGACGTCAGCACCTGCGGCAACACGGCGAACCTGCGGGCCTTCCGCGAGCGCAAGCGCCTGATGGGCGGCACGGGAGGCCGGTCGGGTTCCGCCGTCCAACGGCCTGAGCTGCCCTGACCGGTGGGAACCCGGCGGCCGGCCCGAGCGACTATGGGTGCATGGCGTGTGAACGGTGGCGCGAGATGCTGTCCGCGCAACTGGACGGCGAGGACGATCCGGGCGACCGCGACCGGATCGACGAGCACCTGGCCGGCTGCCCCGGCTGCCGCGAGTGGCTCGACCGGGCGGCGGCGGTCAACCGGCTGACCCGCACGGGACTGGTCGCGGACGTGCCCGACCTCAGCGAGGCGATCCTCGGGGCGCTGCCGGCCGGTTCACCCACTCGGGTGCCGTGGCGTGCCCGGCTGCGGGAGTGGTTCGCCGTGTCGTGGCGCGAACGCGTCACCGTCGCGCTCTACGTGGCCTTGGCCGCCGTCGGTGCGGTGCAGCTCATCCTCGGCCTGGACCAGGTCGGCGGCGCGAGCGGCAGCCTTCATGTGCACGCCGGCACCGAGGCCACCCCGGGACACCTCTGGCACGAGTCGGCCGCCTGGAACGTGGCCGTCGGGGCGGGCTTCCTCTTCATCGCGCTCCGGCGCAACCGGCCGACCGGTCTCGTGCCGATGCTGACGGCGTTCGTGGGGATGCTCCTGCTGCTGTCGCTCAACGACCTCTCGGCCGCCCGGGTCGACGCCACCCGCCTGGTCAGCCACGGCTTCGTGATCGCCGGTTACCTGCTGGTCGTGGCGCTGTCGCGGGTCGGCGGCGAGCCGGTGGGGCCGCCCGGCCACCGGTCCGGCATCGGCGGGCGCTGGCATCTGGTGCAGGAGGACGAGGGGTACGGCGAAACGCCCCGGAGCCCGAGGCTGCGCCTGGTCCCGCGCGGACCCGCCACCGCGGCGCATGAACCGCCGGGTGGGGAGCGCCGGGCCGCCTGACGCTCCGTCAGCGCTCCCGGGGGCGTACCGAGAGCTCACGCCAGTCGTCGGACCCGATGAGCAAGGCGCGGACCATGTCCAGCGCCGCCTCCTCGCTGTCGTACTCGAAGAAGTGGGAGACCCCGTCGGCGCCGCCCGCGCGCTGCTCCACGTACCACTGGTCGCCGCTCGTCCGCAGATACACGTCCTTGCGGGCGACGCGTCCCCATCTGCCGTTCCACCAGTGCTTACGCTGCTCCATCCCGGCACTGTATCGAACATCTGTTCGAACAGTGCCGGGTGGGTTGATCTTTTCCGAAAATCAGCGCGGTGGTTGCTGCCCGTGCCGGCCGAGGATGTCGTTGACCGCCCCGGGGGCGACCTGCTGGCGGACCAGGGCGTCGCGGATCTCGGTCAGCAGCTTGACCTCCTCGCTCGGCGCCTCGGGCGGCGGCTCCTCGCCCCGCTTGCGCCGCTCCGCCAGCTTGTTCAGCGGGTAGACCACCAGGAAGTACAGCACCGCGGCGGTCAGCAGGAAGGTGATGACAGCGTTGAGGAATCCGGGGATGTCGAACTCGATGCCGCGGATGGACGGTTTGCCGGCGCTCACCCCATTGCCGCCGCTGACGAGCTTGATCAGCGGCTCCAGGAACGCCTTGGTGAAGGAGGTGACGACGGCGGTGAAGGCGGCGCCGATGACGATGCCGACCGCGAGGTCGACGACGTTGCCGCGCATGATGAAGTCTTTGAAGCCTTTGAGCATCGATGTCACGTGCACTCCTGCGGAGAGAGCCGAGGGGTTCGAGGGCAGCACTTGCCCACGACCGTTCCGCGACAAACTACGCCGTTCGGCCCCATAAAGCTTCAGTCGAGCGCGGGCTCCTCGGCCGTCACGGCCTCGTCCACCGTCGGGTAGGTGTGCAGCACCTCGACCAGGCCGGAGACCTCGAGGATGCGCAGCACGCCACGCTGCGGCGCGGCCAGCCGCACGACACCGCCGGCGTCGTCGGTGCTGTTCTTGGCGCGGACGAAGACGGACAGTCCGGTGGAGTCGCAGAACGAGACCTCCGCCAGGTCGAAGACCAGGCGGGTGCGACCCTTCTCGAGCAGGTCGCTGATCTGATCCTGCAGCTGGGGAGCGGTAGCCATGTCGAGCTCACCGGCCACCGACACGACGACCACGTCGCCGCGCTGTTCCGTTTGTACCGTCAGGGACATTCAGGACCTCCCAGTTATGGCCAGAACGTTACTCCACGCGGCGGGGGGTCCGCAGAACGGGGAGACCGGCTGACCATGGGATATTAGTTGGCCGACGACAAGTAAGAGCGGGCGCCGATGGTAAAGTCCGCCCCGGCCGCCCGCGACCTGCGGCAGGCCGGGTCCGGCGGAAGTCCCAGGAGGCAGCGGTGGCGCTGAGTTCGGACGAGGGCAGTCGCTTCGCCGACCTGCTGAAGGAGCACGAGGACACGCTCGCCGCGTCCTGGACCGACGAGGTCGCCGCCACCCTGCGGGGCCGGCTCAGCCACGCGGAGCTGCAGCGGCAGACGCTCGAGCTGCAGAAGGGCTTCCAGACGGCGCTCAGCGGGGGCGCCCGGGATCTCGACGACGACGCCGCGGCCGAACTGCGGGCCCAGCTGAGTGAGCTTTCCAACACCCGGGCGCGGCAGGGCTTCACCGCCACCGAGACCGCGGTCAGCGTCTTCGCGCTCAAGGAAGCGGTTCTGAAGGTCCTCGGCAACGACGACGGCTCGCTGCGGGCGTACGTGACCTTCTCGGCGTTCGTGGACCGGGCCGGGCTCTTCACGTTCGACAGCTACGCCCGGGCCCGCGAGGAGCTCATCGCGGACCAGGCCGAGCAGCTGCTCGAGCTCTCCACCCCGGTCGTCAAGCTCTGGGAGGGCGTCGTCGCGGTGCCGCTGGTCGGCACGCTCGACTCGGCCCGGGCCCAGGTGGTCATGGAACGGCTGCTGCAGACCCTGGTGGAGACCAGCTCGCCGTACGCGATCATCGACATCACCGGCGTGCCCGCGGTCGACACCCAGGTCGCGCAGCACATCCTCAAGACCGTCGTGGCCGCCCGGCTGATGGGCGCCGACTGCATCATCTCCGGCATCCGCCCGCAGATCGCCCAGACGATCGTGGCGCTCGGCATCGAGTTCGGCGACATCGCCACCAAGTCCTCGCTCGCCGACGCGCTCCGGCACGTGCTGCGCAAGACGGGTGACAAGGTCTCCCAGAAGTCCCCGCGCCGGGAGGGCTGAGCCGATGGACCGCGTGCCGATCCTGAAGATCGGCGACATCCTTCTGGTCTCCATCCAGATCGACATGGAGGACCAGGTCGCCCTGCAGCTGCAGGAGAACCTCGCCGACCGGATCGTCTCCACCGGCTGCCACGGTGTGATCATCGACATCAGCGCCCTGGACATCGTCGACTCGTTCGTGGGGCGGACGCTGGCCACCATCGCCTCGATCTCCCGCGTCCTGGACGCCGAGACCGTCGTGGTGGGCATGCGGCCGGCGGTCGCGATCACCCTGGTCGAGCTGGGCCTCTCGCTGCCCGGCATCCGCACGGCTCTCAACGTCGAGCTGGGCATGGAGCTGCTCGCCAGGGAACGGTTCGCGGACGACGGCGAGGACGAGGACGACGACACCGACGAGCCGGCGGTCACCGCGCCATGACCGGCGGCGGCGCCGAGCGGATCACGGTCAGCTCCGACCAGGATGTCGTCCGGGTGCGTCAGCTCGTGCGTACGGTCGCGGTGGCGGTGAAGCTGTCGCTGGTCGACCAGACCAAGCTGGTGACGGCCGCGAGCGAGCTGGCCCGCAACACCCTCGTCTACGGCGGCGGGGGCACCGTCGAGGTGACCCGGGTGGAGAACGGCCGGCGTGCCGGCATCCGCATCGTTTTCGCCGACCAGGGACCGGGTATCGCCGATCTCGACCTGGCCCTCACCGACGGCTACACCACCGGCGGCGGGCTCGGGTTGGGGCTCAGTGGTGCCCGCCGGCTGGTCGACGAGTTCGACATCGACACGGCCGTGGGCCGGGGTACGACCATCAGCGTGACCAAGTGGTGCCGATGAGCGGAGGCGCGGTGGCGTCGCTACCCGAGGGACTTCTCGACGGAGGGGTCTGGTTCCGGGTGGAGGCCGCCGGAACCGCCGCCGCCGCCCGCCGTGCCGCCGAGCGTCTCGCCGCTGAGATCGGCATGCCGGAGCTGCGGACCGCCGATCTGTCGATCGTGGTGGCCGAGGCCGCGGGCAACCTCGTCAAGCACGCCGACGAGGGGCTGCTGCTGCTGCGCGTCGTGCGGGCGGGCGGCGAGGCCGGCGTGGAGATCGTCGCCATCGACCGGGGACCCGGGATGGCCGACGTGCGGCACGCGGTCGGCGACGGGCACTCCACCGCCGGCACGCTGGGCATCGGCCTGGGTGCCATCGTCCGCCAGGCCAGCTGGTCCGATCTGCATTCGGTGCCGGGCCGGGGCACGGTGCTCGCCGCGCAGGTGTGGCCTCGGTCCGCGCCCGAGCCGGCCTGGGCAGCCGGGATCACCCGCCCGCTGACCGGCGAACCGGTGAGCGGGGACGCGTACGCGGTGCGGGTGGCCGACGGGCGGCATCAGGTGATGGTGTGCGACGGACTGGGACACGGGCCGCTCGCACACGCGGCGGCGCAGGAGGCCGTACGCGTCTTCTCCGGTGCGCCCGCGACGCCGCCGGCTGCGCTTCTCGACACGTTGCACCGTACGCTCAGCCACACCCGCGGAGCCGCCCTCGCGATCGCCGAGCTCGACCCGGACCGGCAGCAGGTCCGCTATGCGGGCCTCGGCAACATCTCCGGCACGGTCCTGGCGCCGGACGGCGGACGCCGTGGCATGGTCTCCCTGCCGGGTATCGCGGGTCATCAGCGGCGGCAGATCCGCGAGTACGAGTACCCGCTGGCGCCCGACGCGGTGGTCCTCATGCACTCGGACGGCGTCGTGGACCGCTGGAACCCCACCGACTATCCCGCCCTGCTGTCTCACTCGCCGCAGGTCGTGGCGGCCACTGTGCTCCGCGACGCGGGTACCCGCCGCGACGACGCCGGCGTGCTCGCGGCACGGTTGCCATGAGCCGCGAACCGTTGATGCGGATGCGGATCCGGGTGGAGCAGGACGTCTTCACCGTCCGCCAGCTCGGCCGGGAGGTGGCCCGGGAGGTCGGCTTCGAGTCCCAGGACCAGACCCGGCTGGCCACGGCACTGAGCGAAGTCGGCCGGTTACTTGTCACGGCCGGACGTGATACGGACGTGGCGTTCACGACGACGGCCGACGGGGTACCTACTCTGCTGGTGGAGATGGTCCACCCGGTGCCCGGCGACGGTGCCCGGCTGCGCCCGCAACTGACCCAGGTGCGACGCCTGGTCGACACTTTGGAGGTAGGGGATGGGGAGACCGGTACGGTCGTGCGGATGTCCCGACGTCTGCCGCCGAGCTCACCGGCCCTGACCCCGGACCGTATGGACGAGATCCGCGACCGCCTCGCCGGCCACGTGCCGGGTACGCCGTTCGACGAGCTCACGGTGCAGAACCAGCAGCTCATCGCCGCCCTCGACGAGGTGCGGGCGCAACGCGACGACCTGGCCCGGCTCAATGCGGAGCTGGAGGAGACCAACCGGGGCGTGATGGCGCTCTACCACCAGCTCTCCGACGAGCTGGAGGAGACCAACAGGGGCGTCGTCGCCCTCTATGCCGAGCTGGACGAGAAGTCGGTGCAGCTGCGGGCCGCCAGCGAGGCGAAGAGCCGGTTCCTGGCGAACGTCAGCCACGAGCTGCGCGCCCCGGTCACCGCCATCATCGGTCTCGGCCGCCTGCTCACCGACGAGTCGTCCGACGAGCTCACGGAGGAGCAGTCCCGCCAGGTGGAGCTCATCCGGGCGTCCGCCTCGGATCTGCTGTCGCTGGTCAACGACCTGCTCGACCTCGCCAAGGCGGAGGCCGGCCGGATCGAGCCGAACTGGTCCGACGTGGACCTCAAGGCGGTCTTCGGGCAGCTCCGCGGCACTCTGCGGCCGTTGACGACCCGGCCGGAGGTCGACTTCGTCGTCGAGGAGCCGGCGGTGCCGCGGCTGCGCTCCGACGAGGTGCTGCTGGCCCAGATCCTGCGCAACCTGCTGACCAACGCGATCAAGTTCACCGCCGAGGGGTCGGTGCGCCTGAGCGTGGCCCGCAACGGCGGCGACGTCGAGTTCACCGTCGCCGACACCGGCACCGGGATCCCGCCCGAGCTGCACGAACGCATCTTCGAGGAGTTCTACCAGGTGCCCGGCAGCCAGGCGTTGAGCGGCAAGGGGACCGGGCTCGGCCTGCCGTACGCCCGCCGGCTCGTCGGTATCCTGGGCGGTGCCATGCGCGTCGAGTCCACCCCCGGCCAGGGCAGCACCTTCGTCGTCTCGCTGCCGGTGTCGCCATGACCCCGGCCACCGTCCTGGTGGTCGACGACAGTGCCACCAAGAGGTACCTCCTGGTGAGCTGGCTGTCCCGCGCCGGGTTCACGGTGGTGGAGGCGGAGAGCGGTGGCGCCGCGCTGGCCCTGCTCGGCGAGACCGAGGTCGACCTGGTCGTCCTCGACGTGAAGCTGCCGGACATGAGCGGCTTCGAGGTCTGCGAGCGGATCAAGACCGATCCCGAGTACGGCGTCCTGCCGGTGATCCACGTCTCGGCGCACGCCGTGGACGTGGTGGACCGCACCCAGGGGCTCAACCGGGGCGCGGACGCGTACCTGGTGGAGCCGATCGAGCCGGACGAGCTGATCGCGACGGCCCAGGCGGTGCTGCGCTACTACCGTGCCCGGCAGCGCGCCGAGTCGCTCGCCGCCCGGATGGTCAGGCTTGCCGAGACCACGCTCGCGATCAACTCGGCGTCGACGCTGGTCGGGCTGCTGCAGGCGGCGGCGGACGGGGCGTACCAGATCTTCGGCGGCCCGGTCGTGGTGGTCGCCGAGACCGCCGACGGCGACGGTCTGGCCGCGGTGGCGACCGGCGGCCCCGGCGCCGCGGTGCGGCCCTGGACGGTCGAGCACCATGAGACGGCGGTGGGTTCGACGGTACGCACGGAGCAGCCGTCCGCCTGGGCGCTGACCGACTGGCCGGAGCAGGAGTCCGTGGCGGTGGCCTCGGCGAAGCTCCGCGCCGACCGCACGCCGGTCTACGTGGCGGTGCCGAGCAGCTCGCAGACGCCTGGCTTCCCGGTGCTGCGCCAGCTCGCCCAGGCGGTCGCGGCGGCCGTGGAGGCCCAGCGCTCGTACGACGAGGAGCACCGCATCGCGGTCACGTTGCAGCGCAGCCTGCTGCAGTCCCGCCTCCCCGACGTGTCCGGCCTCGAGCTGGCGGTGCGCTACGAGCCGGCGGGTGCGCAGACCGAGGTCGGCGGCGACTTCTACGAGCTGACCATGCTCGACGGCCGCCTGCTCGTGGCGATCGGTGACGTGGCCGGTCACTCTCTGCACGCCGCGACGGTGATGGCGGAGCTGCGCCACGCGGTCCGCGCGTACGCGGTGGAGGGTCACCCGCCGGGAGCGGTCCTGGAGCTGGTCAACCGCTTCATGCGCACGGTCCTGCCGACGGAGTCGGCGACCCTGTGCCTGCTCACCCTGGAACCGGACTCGGGCCGGATCCGGATGGCGAGCGCCGGCCACCTCCCGCCGCTGCTGCACGTCGCGACCACCGGGGCGCGCTACATCAACCAGCGCGGGCCGCTGCTGGGCATCAACGCCTCGCGGCCGCCGGACATGGAGTTCGTCATCCCCCGCGGCGGCACGCTGGTCCTTTACACCGACGGCCTGATCGAGCGCCGGGAGACCGACATCGACGTCGGGCTGTCGGCCCTCGCCGCCTGCGCGAGCGAGGTCGAGCCGAGCCTGGACGCGTTCTGCCAGCGGCTTCTGGTGCAGCTCGCGGGCGCGGGTGAGCAGGCGGACGACATCGCGGTGGTGGCCCTGCGGCGCAGCTGAGCCCTTGACGGCTCTATTCACTCGGTGAATAGTAGCGGCCATGTCGACGTCGCATGTGCTGCTGGGGCTGCTCGCTGCCGGGCCCCGGCACGGGTACGACCTCAAGCGCGCCCACGACGAGCGGTTGCCACAGGCCAAGCCGCTCGCGTACGGGCAGGTGTACTCGACCCTCGGCCGGCTCGAACGCGACGGGCTCGTCGAGCAGCGCGGACAGGATCGCGAAGGCGGACCCGACCGCACCTCCTACGCCCTCACCGACGCCGGCCGCGCCCGGCTCAGCGAGTGGCTCACCGCCGTCGAGCCGCCCGCACCCTACGTCACCAGCACCCTCTTCGCCAAGGTGGTGGTCAGCCTGCTGGCCGCCGACACCGGCACGGCGACCGACTACCTGGTCGCCCAGCGGGCCGCCCACACCGCGCGGCTGCGGGAGCTGACCGCCGTCAAGACCGCCCCCGCCTCCACCGTCGGTGACGTCGTCGCCGCCGACTACGCCATCGCCCATCTGGACGCCGACCTGCGGTGGTTGCAGACCACTCTGCTGCGCGTCGCCGACCTGCACCGAGAGGTGAACCGATGACTACTGTGCTCCGGGGATCCGGGATGCACCGTGCGTACGGCCCCACACCGGCCCTCCGGGGCGTCGACATCGAGGTCGGCGAGGGCGAGATCGTCGCCGTCACCGGGCCGAGCGGGTGCGGCAAGTCGACCCTGCTGCACTGCCTCGCCGGGATCCTGCGCGTCGACTCGGGGGAGGTGCGGTTCCGCGACCAGGACATCGCCCTGTGGACGGAGGCGGCGCGGTCGCGGCTGCGGCGTACCGAGTTCGGGGTGCTCTTCCAGTTCGGCCAGCTCGTACCGGAGCTGACCGCGGCCGAGAACGTCGCCCTGCCGTTGCTCCTCGCCGGTGCCCATCGGCGTGAGGCGCGCAAGGCGGCGACGATGTGGCTGGGGCGGTTCGGCGTCGGCGACCTCGCCGACCAGCTGCCCGGCGCGATGTCCGGTGGCCAGCAGCAGCGCTGCGCGGTGGCCCGGGCCCTCGTCACGGAGCCCAAGGTGCTCTTCGCCGACGAGCCGACCGGCGCGCTCGACGTGCTCACCGGCGAGCAGGTGCTGCGGGAGATCGTGCACGTGGTCCGGGAGCAGGGCACGTCGGTCGTCCTGGTCACCCACGAGGCGCAGATCGCCGCGTACGCCGACCGCGAGATCGTGCTGCGCGACGGCGTGGTCGACGCGACGGGCCTCGGACTCGGAGCCCGCGCATGAGGCCGGCCACGCTGATCCGGCTCGCGGTGGCGGGAAACCGGACCGACCACCTCCGTACGGTGCTGACCGCGCTCAGCGCCGCCCTCGCCGCGGTCACCCTCCTGTCCGCCGCAACGGTCCTCGCCATCCACGGCGAAGCCGAGCGGTACGCCGCCACCCTGCTGGTCGAGAGCGGCCTGCGACCCGGAGTCGCCGCCGCCCTGATCCTGCTCTCGTTCCCGATCCTGGCGCTCGCCGGACAGTGCATCCGGCTCGGTGCCCCCGCCCGCGACCGGCGGCTCGCCGCGATCCGGCTGGCCGGCGCCACACCCCGGCAGGCGGTGCTGATCGCCGGCGCCGAGACGGTCGCTGCGGCGCTGCTCGGATCGATCACCGGATTCGGCGTCTACCTGCTGCTGCGGGTGTTCCTCGAACGCCGGGACGAGATGAGACTGCTGTGGCTGCCGACCGACGTGCTGCCGTCTCCGGTGTCCGTCGCGGTCATCCTGCTGGCCGTGCCCGTGATCGCCGGGCTGATCGGCACGCTACTGCTGCGCCGGGTCGTGATCAGCCCGCTCGGCGTGGTCCGGCGCCTGCGGACCCGCGGGCCGCGGCCCTGGCCGGGAGTGCTGATCGTCGCCGGCCTGCTGCTCTTCGCGACGCCCCGGTGGCTGGGCCCGATCAGCGGCACCGCCTTCGCGACGTTCCTGTCGGCGGGTGTGGCGCTCACCATGATCGGCGTCGTGCTCGGCACCGGCTGGATCGCCCACACCACCGGCCGCCTGCTGCACCGCTTCGGGAACCGTCCGGCGATGCTGCTCGCCGGGCGGCGGCTCATGGGCGACCCGTGGAGTGGCAGCCGTACCCTCGCCGCCCTGCTGGCCAGTGTGGTCGCCGGTGCGATCGCGCTGGGCTACCGCGCCCAGTTCCAGACCGAGTTCCGGGCCATCGACCTTTACAACACGATGCTCGGCGGCGACTCGGGGCAGGGTCTCGGCGCCGACGAGGACTTCTACGTCGGCGCCGTCGACCTGATCATGCTGGGAGTCGGCATCGGCGTGGCCGTCGCGGCCGCCGGTGTCCTCGTGACCCTCGCCGAGAGCATCGTGGCGCGGCGCCGCGCGTACGCCGCGATGACCGCGGTGGGCGTGCCGCGCCGGACGCTCTCCGAGGCGGTGCTGTGGCAGACGCTCACGCCCCTCGTCCCGGCCCTGCTGCTCGCGCTCACGTCAGGGCTCGGCCTGGCCCGGCTGATGGGCACCAAGGCCTCGGCGGGTGGCGAGAGCGGCTACCTCTGCGACGCCGCGTGCCAGGCGGGCACCGCCGATCCGGTCGAGGTGCTCACGCCGTGGGCGCCCGTGACCGTGGCTGTGCCCGTACCCGTGGACATGCTGGCCCTGCTCGGCGGCGGAGCCTTCCTCGCCATGCTGGTCGCCGCCGGCATCGGCCTGCTCGTCCTGCGGTCCAGCACCGACCTCGAGGAGCTGCGGGCCGGATGATCAGGCCAGGCCGACCGTGCCCAGGATCCAGGCGGTCACGAACGCCTCCTCCTTCCAGGCGTCGTAGCGCCCGCTCGGGCCGCCGTGCCCGGCGCCCATCTCGGTCTTGAGCAGGTAGGTGCCGTCCGGCGCCGTCGCCCGCAGGCGGGCGATCCACTTGGCCGGCTCGTGGTACAGCACGCGGGTGTCATTCAAGCTGGTCACGGCCAGGATCGCGGGATACTTCAGCTTCGCGACATTCTCGTACGGGCTGTAGGCCTTCATGTACGCGTAGACGTCCGCATTCTCGAGCGGATTGCCCCACTCCTCCCACTCCGTGACCGTCAACGGCAGCGACGGGTCCAGGATGGACGTCAGCGGGTCCACGAACGGCACCTGGGCGACGATGCCGGCGAACGCCTCCGGGGCCAGGTTGGCGATCGCGCCCATCAGCAGGCCACCCGCCGAGCCGCCGCGTGCCACGATCCGGTCGTGGCTGGTCCACTGCGCGCGCACCAGGGTCCGGGCGCACGCCACGAAGTCGGTGAAGGTGTTCCGCTTGGACAGCATCTTGCCGTCCTCGTACCAGCGGCGGCCCATCTCGCCGCCGCCGCGGACGTGCGCGATCGCGTAGACCACGCCGCGGTCCAGCAGCGAGAGGCGGGCGATGGAGAAGTACGGGTCCATGCTGATCTCGTACGAGCCGTAGCCGTACAGCAGCAGCGGAGCCGTACCGTTGCGCGGGGTGCCCTTGCGCGCCACGATCGAGACCGGCACCCGCGTGCCGTCGTCCGCCACCGCCCACTCCCGGAACTGCTCGTACGCGTCCGGGTCGAAGTCGCCGAGCACCGCCTTGCGCTTGCGCAGCACCATCGCGCGGCTGATGAGATCCACGTCGTACACCGAGTCCGGGGTGACCATCGACGTGTACGTGATCCGGACGAGGTTCGTGTCGTACTCCGGGTTGCCGGACAGCCCGACGCTGTAGAGCGGCTCGGGAAACTCCATGTCGTACGAGTCGGTGCTGCCGTCGGCGATCACCCGCAGCCCGGTCAGCCCGTTGCGCCGCAACGACACCACCAGGTGCCGCTGGAACGCGTCCACCGACTCCAGCCGCGTCCCCGGCGTGTGCGGAATCAGCTCGACCCAGTCGCCCGGGTTGTCCACCGACGTGTACGCGAGCGCGAAGTCCTCGGCGTTCTCGTTGTGCAGGATCAGGAACCGGTGCCCGTGGTGCTCGACCGAGTACTCGACGCCCTGCACGCGCTCCCGGATCACGGCCGGCTCCGCCGTGGGGTTGTCGGCGGCGATCACCCGTACCTCGGAAGTGACCTTGCTGTTGGCGTCGATGACGATGAACTTCTCGCTGCGGCAGAGGTCCACACCGACCCAGAACCGCTCGTCCGCCTCCTCGTAGACGACGACGTCGTCCGACGCCGGCTGCCCGACGGTGTGCCGCCACACCCGGTGCGGCCGCCAGGCGTCGTCGACCGTGATGTAGAACAGCGTCGACCCGTCCGCCGACCACGCGCTGCCGTAGAACGTGTCCGGCACCTCGTCGGCCAGCGTCTCCCCGGTCCGCAGATCCTTGACCTTGAGCACGAACCGCTCGTCACCGTCGAAGTCCACGGAGTACGCCAGCCGCGAGCCGTCCGGCGTGACGTCGAAGGTGCCCAGCGCGAAGAACTTCTTCCCCTCGGCCAGCTCGTTGCCGTCGAGCAGCACCTCCTCGCCGGGCAGCGGCGCACCGTCACCCGTGGCGGGCGGATCCACCTCGTCCGGCCCGGCCGCGACCCGGCACTGGATGCCGTACTGCTTGCCCTGCACCGTGCGCGTGTAATACCAGTAGCCGCCCTTGCGCTGCGGCACCGACAGGTCCGTCTCCTGGGTGCGGCCCTTGATCTCCTCGAAGATCGTGTCCTGCAGCGCCTCCAGGTGTGCGGTCGCCTTCCGCGTCCAGGCGTTCTCCGCCTCCAGGTACGCGATCGTGTCCGGATTCTCCTTCTCGGCGAGCCAGGAGAACTCGTCCGTCACGGTGTCGCCGTGGAAGGTGCGCTCGGTGGGCACCTGGCGGACCGCCGGCGGGGTCGTGGGCATGTCGGTCGTCACGCCTGACCACGTTACCGGGCAGTTGGGAGGCGTCCAGGACGGACCGCCACTTCGGAAGGGCCGCATCGCCGACCGCGACTGAACTCACCGAGACCGACGCCTCCCGCGTGTTGCCGCAGCCGGTTGATCGATGTTTCGGCAGTCACCTCCTGATCAGCGGCTTGGAGGGCCCGTTCACCCCCTCCGTGGGCCGAAGGGGCCGAGTTCTCGCCTGCGGCGTAGGGTTGTGGGGTATCTGCCGTATCCGGTGGGATGCCAGCAGCTTGTGGCGCTGGGTCCGAATGCGGGCGAAACGCCTCGGGGCAGGGTCGGAGGGTCCCGTCATGGTGGACCGCTGCTCGAGTTTATCCGGGGCCGGCCGTGATCAAGGTGGATGATCCCGACCGTCAGGTTCGGGTACAGCAGTTGATGGCCGCGCATGGCCCGGATATGGAAGCCCTGTGCAATGCCTGCCTGCCCGGTCTCGCGGGGATCGGGGGCGGGGGTGTGACGGTGATGACGCCGGACACGTCTCAGGTCCGTTATGCCAGCGACGCGGTCAGTGCCCGGGTGGAGCAGTTGCAGTTCCTGCTCGGTGAGGGGCCGTGCCGCGACGCCTACGCCCGGACCGGTCCGGTGCTGGCCGAGGATCTGCGGGCGCCGGTGTGGCAGCAGCAGTGGCCGGCGTTCGCCCCGGCGGCGGTGCAGGCGGGAGCCGGGGCGGTGTTCGCGCTGCCGCTGCGCGTGGAGGGGGCGCGGATCGGGGTGTTGGACCTGTATCGCGACACCGCGGGCGCTTTGACCGAGCAGACCCTGGCGGATGCGCTGATCATGGCGGACGCGGTCACCGAACTTCTGCTCGCCGAGACGTTGGCCGACGGCGACGACGGCGATCCGCTGCTCGCCGACGGCCGCGGTGAACATCTGCTGCAACGCGCGGCGGTGCACCAGGCGACCGGGATGATCAGTGTGCAGCTGGCGGTGCCGGTCGAGGACGCGTTGGCGCGGCTGCGTGCCCACGCGTTCGCGGCCGGGCGTGAACTGGATGAGGTGGCTGCTGACGTGCTGGCGCGGCGGGTGCGGTTCAACGACCTGGACGACGATGGGGACAGGGCAGGTGAGTTCCGATGAGCGCAGCTGACGATCCGGCGATGATCGACTTGCTGGTGGAGGTGTCCGACGCGCTGGTCGCCGACCTCGACACCGACGGGTTGCTGCAGTGGGTGAGCGAGCGCGGTGTGCAACTGCTGGCCGGGCAGGCGACGGGGATCATGCTGGCCGACGCCCGGGGGGTGCTGAGGCTGCTGGCGGCGGCACCCGAGTACACGCCGCAGGCCAGGCTGTTCGAGGCCCCGTCCGCACCGCCGCACTGGTGTTTCGCCACCGGGCAGACGCTGGTCGACACCGACCTCGACGATCCGGACCCGCGATGGCTCCGGTTCGCCGAGCAGGCCCGCGCCGACGGGTTCCGGTCGGTCGCGGCCGTGCCGATGCGGATCCGCGACGAGATCATCGGAACGTTCAGCGTGCTGCGCCACCCGGCCGGCCCGTTCTCCAACGAAGAGCTGCGCCTGACGCAGGCGCTGGCCAACCTGGCCACCGTCGGCCTGCTGGTCAAACGCGACACCGGCTACCGCAGGGTGCTGGCCGGCCGGTCCCAGCAGATCCTCGTCGGGCGGGTGGCCGTCGAACGCGCCCGCGGCATCCTGGCCGAACTGCTCGACACCGACACCGACGCTGCCCTGCAGGAGCTGCGCCGCCACGCCGTGCGCACCGACCGGACTCTGCAGGCCACCGCTAGCGAGGTGGTCCGGTACCTGCCTACGGCCGGCGCGCGCACCAGCACCGCACCGGCACTGCTGGTGCGCTCCTTCACCGTGGCGTCGCCGCAGTCCGCACTGCGTGCGTTGGTCCGGCAGCGGCTGAGCGCCGCGGGACTGTCCGGCTCGGCCCTCGACAGCTTCCTGCTCGCCATCCACGAGGCCGCCACCAACGCCCAAGAACACGCCGGGGGTGGCCGGCTGTGGCTGTGGGTGCATCACGGCAGCGTGTGGTGCGAGATCAGCGATGACGGTCCCGGTCTGCCTGCGGGCTTCGATATTCAGACCGAGTTACCAGACATCCGCCGCCGGCATGCGGGTCTGTGGCTGGTCCGGCGTATATGCCCCGACCTGGAGATCACCAGCGGTGCCGGGGGCACGCGGTTGCTGCTGCGTCGGCCGTTGCCCGCTCAGCCCAGCGCGTCGCCGTCCGCCGTCGATTCGGGGGCAGCGGGATAGCTGAACAACGCCGTCGTCTCGGTGAGCAGCATCAGGGTGCGCACGGCGTCCGAGGCCGCGACCATCCGCATCTGCCGGCCGTCCCTGGCGGCCCGTTGCCACAGATCCAGCAGCAGCCGCAATCCTGCGACATCGCAGAACCGCAGCCCGGACAGATCCCACTCGACCACCAGTGCCAGCTCGTGAAGCACCTCGGCCAGCCGCCCGGCGACCGCGGGATCCACCGGCCTGGTCAGCTCGCCGCTGACGGCAACCGACACCACGTCGCCGACGAGTGGACCCACCGTCATCCGCACGCTGGTGCCGGGATCCGGCCCCAACTCGTCGATCACCCGCAGCGCGGTCGTGGACAGCGACTCGCCCGCAGCAGCGGCACGGGCCCGCAACATCCGCTGCGCCTGCGCGGCATCGCACCCGGCATCGGCCATCAGCATCCCGACCGCCCGCTGGATCGTCACCCGAAGCTGCAACGCCAAACCGAGCCCGTTGAGCAACTGCCGCGTACCGGCGCTTTCATCCGCGCCGAAGCCACCCGCCGGTATCCGCTCCGCGGCGAAGACCTCGTGTACCCCGGCGATCAACGCGATCAGGCTTGACGACTCCCGGGTGTACAGATTCAACACCGCCACCGGACTGCCACCACCGGCGAACAACGGCACCGACACCGACGCCCGCAACCCCAGCTCGGCAGCCTGCTCGAAGAACCACGGCCACGACATCGTCGAGGCCGTAAGGTCGGGCACCCCCACCGGCGCAGCCGACTGCTCCGCCTGCACACACGGGCCGGCAGCATCGGCATGCTGAGCATCGTCCACCGCCCGGGCAAGGTCGCTGCTCGCTGCCACTGTCGTGTATCCGCCACCGCGCCACGCGGTGATCGACGCATAGTCCACACCGGCGATCACCTCGGCAGCCGTCGCCGCGATCCTCGTCAGGAACGCGTCCACGACAGGATCTGCGTCATCCGACACCTCCGCCAACGACACCACATCGTCGGCCAACGGCCCCCACGGCGTACGGCGCGACGAACCCGGAACTCCACCAGGCCGGGTCATCCCATCGACCGCCCACCAGCGCCCATACCGCAACCCTACGACGTTCCCTGCAAAGCGCACGACGACCACACCACACCGAAGATCGCACGTCATGCGAGGTGAATGCCCGGCTGATGGTCCGCAGATTCGCCGGCCTGATCGGGTTGCCGGTTACCGGGCGTAGGTCGGTGTGCCGCTGCCGGACAGCCCGCGCCAGCTGGGCGGTGCCGGCACTCACCCGGGGCCGGCCCGCCGATGCGCAGACGCGCCACGCGATGAGGGTTCGCTGAGTCGGGTCGGCGGTCAAGGGTCACCCGCCAGCCTCGGGCGGCCACGGCGAGGCGGCGTACGACATCTCTCATGATCAAACCTTCAACTACGGAATCATTGCTCACCAACGTGCTCAGTCACAGCGCCGATGGGGTGGTCGCCCTTGGGGCCTCCCCGCCCGATTAGAACATGTGTACGATGTGCCAGAGTGGACGATCTCCGGGGTGATCAACGGCGGGGGAGGGCGCGATGGGGACGGGTCTTCCCGCACGTGAGCCGCTGCTCCGGGCACTGATCGACATCTGCGGTCCCGACTTCGCCCGCCCGGCCGGCCCGGCCGACACGGTGGCCGGCCGCCTCGCCAGCTTCGCCGCCGCCCCGGCGACCACCCACGCCGTCGCCGACACGATGAGACTGGCGGCCCAGCGCGGCCTGGCGGTCATCCCGCGCGGCTCCGGGTCCAAACTCGACTGGGGCACGCCACCGCCCGGCGTCGACCTGCTGCTGGACACCCGCCGCCTGGACGGCATCTGGCACCACGACCCCGCCGCGATGACGGCGGAGATCGGCGCCGGCACCCCGGTCAAGGCCATCCAGGCGGCACTGGCCCTGCGCGGCCAACGCCTCGCCGCCGACCCCCCGTCCCCGACGGCCACCCTCGGCGGCATGCTCGCCCTCAACGAGACCGGCCCCCTGCGCCACCGCTTCGGCACGGCGGCCGACCAGGTCAATTACGTTTCGTACGTCACCAGAGACGGCGACGCGGACACCTCGGACGGCGAGAACGGCAGCCCCGGCATAGCGGAGATCGACGGGGTGATCCTGTCGGCCCACGTCCGCCTCGAGCCCCTCCCGGCCGCCCGCCGCTGGGTCACAGCACCCGTCACCACCCCGCGCGACATCAATGACCTCGTCCACGAGACGGTCACCCGCCGACTGACCCCGAGCGCCATCGAGGTGGATCTCTCAGCGGCCCCGCCGATCGGAGTGCTCGCGGTCCTGCTCGAAGGAGACCCGGAAGAGGTGGCGGCCCGAGCAGCCACCCTCCAGCACGCCTTCGGCAACGACGCCACCGTATCCCCGCTCGCACCACCCTGGTGGGGCCGCTACCCCTTCACCCCGGACGACGTGGCGCTGCGGATCGCGGTGCCGACGGCCGACCTGCAGGCGGCGGTGTTCGCGCTGCGGGACGTGGCGGGCATGCCGGTGCCGGTGCGCGGGTCCGCCGGGCGGGGAGTCGTGCACGCGGTCCTTCCGGGGACCCTCGGGCTGGAGCGGGTGGAAGGCATCCTCGACGGGGTCCGGGGCGTCCTGCTGGCGCGAGGCGGAAGATGCGTGGTGATCGCGGCGCCGCGAGCGATCAGCGAGGAGCTGGACATGGCTGACCGCCGCGACTTGTTCTAGCCGGGCGGATGGCGCCCGCCCGCTACGATGCCGCGCGTGGGGCATCCGGGCCAGGCCGCCATCGTCGAGAACGGCGAGCTGACGCTCCACCGCATCTCTAACCTGTACCTGCCGCTCGGGCTGTTCGCCGGCCCTGCCCCCGCAGTACGCGCCATCCGAGCCTGCGAGCCGGCAACCATCTGGCAGTACGCCGAGGGTGGTGTCGTGATCGACTTATCCGCCCGTCACCTGCTGTCGTACGGCGCCGATGGGCCGCCGTACGAGTGGCGTGCCGCGGCGGCCCGGGTGCTGACGCAGAGCTGGCCGGTGGCGTGTCGAGTGGGCCTTCGGCGGGGTGCCGGAGCTGGCCCGGCGGGTCGGGACGGCCGCGCCCCCCGTGTCGTGGGCTTCCCCCTCGGGCCCGCCGCCCGCCGCCGACGGGCCCCCGCTCTGCCTGGTGACGGTCGGCCACTCCGACGACCGGGTCACCGCGCATGCTGTCGACTGGGAACCCCTCGAGGTCTTCTCGTACGGACCGGATCTGGTGCCGGCCCTGCCCGCCGCACTGACCGCGGACGACCTGCCAGCACCGATCCCCCGCGGCGGTGTGCACCTGGAGCTCCCGGCCCGGACGGTCGGGGTCTGGGGCGGTGATGCGCCCGACGGCACCACCGCCCAATGGTCCGGCTGGTCGGTCCGGTTCTGGACTGACGACTGTACGGAGCAGCTGCGCCGGGCGTCCGGCACACCGCTGTTCGTGCCGCAGGTCGACTGGGCGTACGAGGCCATGCGTCAGTCCTTGACCGCCCGGCACGACGACCCGGCGCCCTTCCTGCACGAGTGGTACGGAGCCTATTTCCGAGCACCGGTCTGGGACCTCTCACCGTCGCAGGTCGAGGCGGCGCTGACAGCCGTGGCCACCGCCGCCCGCAGCGGCTAGTTCAACCTCGGGTGGTTCGGGGCTACGGAGCCGGCCGTGGTCATCGCCGCCCGCAGCGTCTAGGTCGACCTCAGGTGGTCCGGGGCGACGGAGCCGGCGCTACGGCGGCGCCGTGCCTGTTCCGCGAGGTGACCAGGGCGGCCATGAGCAGGACCGCGCCGACGGCAGCCCCGGGGCGGGCGAAGATGACACCGAAGCCCAGCCACGGTGGGGCTGCCGAGGCGTCGGTGTCGGCCTGGACCGTGGCGATCACGTTGATGGTGGTGGCGGGCAGCACGGCGAGAATCCCGCCTGTGGCGAGCAGGCGAGCCCGGACCCGGCGAGCGAAGCTCTGGCGGCGCTGACGTGCCACGGCCGCGGCGGCGACCAGCCAGGCACCGACGGCTCCGACGACGATGCCGACTGTTGCGGCGGTGTAGGCGGCCGTGGGCGGGGCCGGATACACCTGCACCACCACGTCGCTCGTACCGAAGTCCCTCCCGGCGGCGAGCAAAGTGAGCCGGACATCGTCTCTCTCGGCGACGAGGCCGCCACGGGCCGAGTGGGTGTGCCAGCCGGCGACGTGAAGCAGCGACGGAGCCGCGGCGACGCCCCGCGCGGCGGCGGACGAGGTGACGTAGTGCAACGTCACGCCGCCCGGATGCCACTCCGGGTCGCCGAGCAGCGGAATGAGCAGCCGGTCGACGCCGTCGGTGGAGCCACCCAAGGCATCGTCGAAACGTGTGACGCTGACCGGCGCGCCTGCCGGCAGAACGGGCGCAGCCATCGCCTGTGCCTGAGCCTGCGTCGGCCACGGCTTGCTTGTGACCTCCCAGGCGGCCCGGCCGGCCAGCCCTGCGGCCAGACCGGCGCCGGCAACGGCACACAGCATCGCGAAGACGAGGGCCGCCCAGCCGCCGACCCGGAACCGGCAGCGGATGCCGTCGGCGATCAGGGTGAGGCCGGCCCGGGGCCCGCCGCGGCCGTCGGCCGCCTCGTCCATCAGCGTCGTCAACATGTCGGCGGCGTGCAGGTCACGGTGCCATCGCGGGTACGCCAGCAGCAGTCGCCGATAGCGTGCGACGAGGCGGCCGCCGGAGGGTGTGGACACGAATGTCTCCTCGAGGTCGTCGGTCGAGGTCACGCGGGATGGGCGGTGGCACCGGTCGCCGGCCCGTTCCGCAGGCGCCGCAACGCAAGCAATGCGAGCTGCCGCCGCTTCTCGGCCTCGATGCGCAGCGCATCGCCCCCGGCCGGGGTCAGGTCGTAATAGCGGCGTAGTTGGCCACCGGGCGAGTGCTCCTCACGCGACACCCGCACGAGTCCTTCGAGGGTCAGGCGGTCGAGAGCGGCATAGAGCGTTCCCGGCCGCAGGGTGACGGCTCCTCGGGAGGTCCCCTCCACGGCGCGCATGATGCCGTAACCGTGCTGCTCACCGTCGGCGAGCACGGTCAGAATGACGAACGTCGGCTCCTGCACCCCCGGAACTATACCGGTGATCTGACTACCTGTGCGACCCGAACCATATCGATGATCTGAATAGCAACCGCTGGTGTGGGTGGATTACGCTGCCCGCGACGAGCTGGGCCGGTCGCGCTGAAATGCCGGAGGTTGCCATGTACGCACGGATCGAAGCGATCGAGTTCCCCGACCTGGACGGCAACTGGCCATCGGACACCCGGCATGTCCGCCAGGCGGTGACCATCGTCGCCGGCGCTTCCGACGACTCCAACCAGGAGACGTTCGAGCTCCAGGTCTGTACGCCCTCCAAGCTCGCCGAGATCCTGGAGGGCGGAGAGTCGTTCCTCGTCGGCCGCCACTGGTTGTTCGTCCAGGAGTTCGACCCTGCTGAGGTGGAGCGGTACCTGCGCCACAGGGTCGGGTCGATCACCGGCTATAGCTGGAACGACGTCGCGGAGCAGATCGGACGCATCGGCCAGTGGGAGTTCGCGTCCCGGTAGCGGACGATCCAACGGCACAGCCCGTCATCTCGACGTCGCCCCGTCTGCCCCCTGGGCAGCAGGCGGCCGGGGTCGTGTCCCTGCGGTCGGTTGTGGCCCTTCAGCCCGGAAGGCCGGCGGGTTCGGAGGGGCTGGGGGAGCGGTGCAGCACGTCGGCGGCCAGGTGGCGGCCGAGGTCGGCCAGCACTCCCACCGCGTAGGTGAGGTAGGCGAACTGGCCCATCTGCGCCACGTTCGTCAGCGCCAGCTGACGCGAGGTCAGGTGCCGGGGCAGGAGCGGAGTGCCGGCGCCGAGGATGGCCGGGGCGACCGCCAGGATGATCTCGTCGAGCAGCCCCGCGTCGGCGAACTCGGCCACGAGGTCACCGCCGCCGGCCAGCCAGACGTTGCGGCCCTGGGCGGCCACGGTCATCGCCTGATGCACCCGGCGGACGTCGCCGCTGACCATGAAGATGTTGGCGTCGGGGACCAGGGGCAGCTCGCGGTGGGTGAAGACCCAGCAGGGCACGTTGCCGTACATCTCGTGCCAGTTCTCGGGCTCCTCCACGACGTTGTCGTTCTGCAGCACCCACTCGTACGTCGTGGCACCCATCGCGAAGGCGCCGACGTTCGAGAAGAACGCGCCGAAGGGGTTGTCCGTGCCCTCGTCGACCTCGAAGAGCCACTCGAGCGATTTGTCCAGATCGGCGGTGAAGCCGTCGATGCTGGTCGCGGTGTAGTACTGAGTCTTCGCCACGACAAACACCATGCCATGACGCAGCCGACAAATAGGTCGGATCGACCAGGACCGACGAACGACTCAGACCGGCCCAAGGCCCGGCCGACGGGCTGCGCCGTCGGAACGGGACGGATGTCGGCTGTTTGGTCCCGCTGAGCACGGAGTGCAGACACGGCGGGGAGTCCGGCGTGGCGGTGGTCCGGGCCTGCGGTGGTCCGGCGTAGCGGGGCCGAGCGCAGTGTTGGCCAGGAGCGATGGAGGCCAGGTCCGCTTTCTGACCCGTCCCGGTGGTGACCGGTCCCGGTGGTGTGGTGGCCGAGTCCGCTGTGGTCTGGCTCGGTCGTGGCCTGGTTGGGCCTGGCCCGTGGCTCCGGCCTGGCTCGACCTGGTCAGGCTCCAGCCTGGCCCGCTCCCGTCATGGCGGCCCGAAGGCGGTCTGGCCTCGCCCGAAGGCGGTCTGGCCTCGGCCCGGCGGTCCCGGCGGTGGCTCGGCCACGGCCCCGACCGGCGGCGCGCCGGCCCCGGTCTGGCGGACCCTGGCGGCGGCCCGGCTCCGGCCAAGCCGTGCCTGGCGGTCAGCGCCGAATCAGGTCGGCTTGCCCACCTCATACGTCAAATAAGCGAACTGCCCCCGCTGCTCCACACCCCCCAACCGCAACCGCGACGACCCCATCCGCCGAGGCAACAACGCCGCGCCGCCGTTCAGCGTGACCGGTGCGACCCCGAGGATGATCTCGTCCAGGAGGCCGGCGTCGGCGAAGGCTCCGGCCAGTTCACCGCCGCCCACCACCCAGATGTTCTTGCCGGCCGCCGCCGTCGTCATGGCCGCGTGGACCGGGCGGACGTCGCCCTGGACGAAGGTCAGGTCGGCGCCGGGGATGCGGGGCAGGTCGCGGTGGGTGAAGACCCAGGCCGGGGTGTCGCCGTAGTAGTCCGCCCATTTGATCGGCTGGTCGAGCAGGGCGTCGTGCTCGAGCACCCATTCGTACGTCGTGGCGCCCATGACGAAGGCGCCGACCTTGTCGAAGAAGGCGCTGAACGGGTTGTCCGCGTCCTCCACCTCGAACAGCCAGTCGAGGGAGTTGTCTTTGTCGGCGATGAAGCCGTCGATGCTGGTCGCCGTGTAGTACTGCGTCTTGGCCACGCGGTCAGCGTGCCATGGGGGTACGACAGGTTCAGGCGTCGTTGCGCAGGACCAGGATGGCGATGTCGTCGCGGGGTTCCTCGACGGAGAAGTTGATCGTCGTGGAGCGGAGCCGGGCCGCCATGACGTCGGCCGGGTAGCCCGCGAGGGGGGTTGCCGCTTCTCGGAGGCGGGTGGTGCCGAAGAGCTCCCGGCCGCGCCGGCGTTCGGTCACGCCGTCGGTGTAGAAGATGAGGGAGTCGCCCGGGTGGAGGGTCACCTCGCAGTCCGGGGAGGTGATGCTTTCGAGGAGGCCGAGGGCTGTGCCGCCTTCGCCCACGAAGGTCGTGGCGCCGTCGGCTCGGACGAGGACCGCGCGGTCGTGGCCGGCCAGGTGGAGGCAGACCGCCAGGTCGTCGCCGCGGCGCTGGACGGATGCCATGGCGAGGGTGCAGTAGCGGCCGCCGCCTCGCTGGACGAGGGTCCGGTTGACGCGGTAGAGGACCTCGGTCATGGGTTTGCCGTCGTCGACGAGGATGCGGATGACGTCGCGGACGAGGCCGGTGACCGTCGCCGCCTGGACGCCTTTGCCGGAGACGTCGCCGACGACCACGATCCAGCCTTCGCTTGCCGGGACCACGTCGTAGAAGTCGCCGCCGACCTCAGAGCCGGTGGGGACGTACTCGGCGGCGAAGCCGACGCCGTCGACGTGGGGGAGGGCCGGGGGGAGCAGGGAGGCCTGCAGGGTGCGGGCGACTTTGCGGCGTTCTTCGTGGATGCGGGCGTTGTCGATGGCCAGTGCGGCGCGGCGGGCCACGTCCTCGAGCACCGCCACCTCGTCGACGTCGTGGCGGTGGCGGAGGTGGCGGCCGATCGCGAGGGTGCCGAGGCGCTGGCCGCGGGCGACGAGCGGCACCGCGAAGCCCTCGGACGGCGAGCCGAACATGACCTGCTGGCCGAGCCGGGACGCCTCTTCGAGCCGGGTCAGGATCGAGTCGGGTCCGGTCTCGGAGAGGGTGCCGTAGAGCTGGGACACCGCCGCCTCGTCGGCGTGGGTGGCGGCGGCGAGCTGCAGGCGGCCCCAGGCGTCGGTGGTGTGGACCGCGCACCACTGTCCGAGCCGGGGCACGACGAGCTGGGGGATCAGGGCCATGGTGAGGTTGACGTCGAGGGACTGGGCCAGCAGCTCGCTCGCCTCGGCCAGGAAGGTCAGCCAGGTCTGCCGGCGCAGGTCGGTGCGGCGCAGCCGGTCGTTCTCCAGGTGCAGGGAGAGGCGTTCGGCGACGATCGTGGCGAGCGGGAACGCGTAGCCGTCCGGGGAGGCGTCCAGCTCGAGCTCACCCGCGTACGGTCGCTGCACCGCCAGCGGCACCCGGATGGTGGCGGCGTTGTCGCGGGGTGCCCGGCCGTGCCGGGCCAGCAGTTGCAGGCCGCCGCTGTCGCCCCGGTCGAGCCGGACCACGCCGCCGGTCGCGCCGGTGAGCCGGGCCAGCCGTACGAGCAGCTCGGTGGCGAAATCCGTGAGCGCCTCGTCGCCGGACCGCTCGGGGTCGGTCTGCAGGAGCGCGGTCAGCTCGCCGACGCTGGGGCCGGCTTCGCCCTCGGCGACCGGGAGTCCCGGGGCCGTCTCGGGGCCGGGCTTGCTCTCGAGACGAAACCACACGCCCTTGCCGGTGCCCTCGTGCACCGTGCCCCAGCGGCTCGCGAAGTGGTCGACGAGCAGGAGTCCTCGACCACGCTCCGCTACCTCGCCGATGTCGGACTTGTCGTTGCGGGGGCCGACGGCGAGCTCCTCGACCGGGCCCGGTGCGAAGTCGGTCACCGTCACGGTGAGGCCGCCCGGGTCGGCGGAGACCTCGATGTCGAGCTCCGTGCCGGCGTGCACGACGGCGTTGGTGGACAGCTCCGTGGTCAGCAGCAGGGCCTCGTTGACCAGCGCTTCGAGCCCTGTCTCCTCGAGCACCGAGCGGACCAGGGCGCGGGCGGCGGCCGGCGTACGGCGGTCGTTGGGCAGCCGGACGCGCCGGACCAGGGCGCCCGTCGTCTGGCCTGCCTCCACCGACACGCATGCATCCTCTCCTGTCGGCGCCCGTCTGCACAAAGCCACATCTCGCAATGACCCGGCCGGGCGAGGGATGATGGGACGCCCCGGGCGTTGGACAGCGAGTGAGGAACAGCATGACTGCGGCGAAAGAGGTCGGCGTCGGCGTGACCGACGAGACCGCCCTGCTCGGCGAGCTGGCCGACGCTCTGCGTCGGGTCCGCCGCGGCGATCTCAAGGTGCGGCTGGCGCGGCGCGGCGGCGCGTTCGGCGAGCTCGTGGAGGCGTTCAACGAGGTCGTGTCGCTGCAGGAGCGGCAGAACCTGGACGTGCGGCGGATCAGCCGGACGGTCGGGCGGGAGGGCCGGCTGACCGATCGCCTCGACGAGGAGGGGCTCGACGGGGCCTGGGCCGACAGTGTGCGCTCGGTCAACTCGTTGATCGACGACCTGGCCCGGCCCACGACGGAGATCTCCCGGGTGATCGTCGCCGTGGCCGAGGGCGACCTGTCGCAGCACATGGCTTTGGAGATGGACGGACGACCCCTGCGGGGTGAATTCCTCCGCATCGGCCGCACGGTCAACACCATGGTCGACCAGTTGTCGTCGTTCGCCAGCGAGGTCACCCGGGTGGCGCGCGAGGTCGGTACGCAGGGCGAGCTCGGCGGCCAGGCCGACGTCCGGGGCGTCGCCGGCACGTGGAAGGACCTGACCGACTCCGTCAACACCATGGCGTCGAACCTCACCCACCAGGTGCGGTCGATCTCGCAGGTGGCGACGGCGATGGCGCGCGGCGACCTGTCGCAGAAGATCACCGTGTCGGCGCGCGGTGAGGTGGCCGAGCTGGCCGACACCATGAACGGCGTGACCGACACGTTGCGGCTCTTCGCCGAGCAGGTCACCCGGGTGGCGCGCGAGGTGGGCACGGAAGGCAAGCTCGGCGGTCAGGCGGACGTGCCGAATGTGGCCGGCACCTGGAAAGACCTCACCGACTCGGTGAACTCGATGGCGTCCAACCTGACGAGCCAGGTGCGCAACATCGCCCAGGTCTCGACGGCGGTGGCGAAGGGCGACCTGTCGCAGAAGATCACGGTGGCGGCCCAGGGCGAGATCCTGGAGCTCAAGGACACGGTCAACACCATGGTGGACCAGTTGTCGTCGTTCGCCGACGAGGTGACCCGGGTGGCGCGCGAGGTCGGCACCGAGGGCCGGCTGGGCGGTCAGGCGCAGGTGCGGGGCGTGTCCGGCACCTGGCGGGATCTCACCGAGAACGTCAACCAGCTCGCCGCCAACCTGACCGACCAGGTCCGCAACATCTCGCAGGTCTCGACGGCGGTGGCGAAGGGCGACCTGTCGCAGAAGATCACGGTGGACGCCCGCGGTGAGATCGCGCAACTGAAGAACACCATGAACACGATGGTGGATCAGCTGTCGTCGTTCGCCGACGAGGTGACCCGGGTGGCGCGCGAGGTCGGTTCCGAGGGCAAGCTGGGCGGGCAGGCCCAGGTCAAGGGCGTTTCCGGTACGTGGCGGGACCTGACCGACAACGTGAACTACATGGCGTCCAACCTGACGAGCCAGGTCCGCAACATCGCCTCCGTCACGACGGCGGTGGCGAAGGGTGACCTGTCGCAGAAGATCACGGTCGACGCCCGCGGCGAGATCCTCGAGCTGAAGTCGACCGTGAACACGATGGTCGACCAGCTGTCGTCGTTCGCCGACGAGGTCACCCGCGTCGCCCGCGAGGTCGGCACCGAGGGCAAGCTCGGCGGCCAGGCGCAGGTGCGCGGGGTGGCAGGCACGTGGCGTGACCTGACCGACAACGTCAACTCGATGGCGTCCAACCTGACGGCCCAGGTGCGCAACATCGCCCAGGTCTCCACCGCCGTGGCCCGGGGCGACCTGTCGCAGAAGATCACGGTCGACGCGCAGGGCGAGATCCTCGAGCTGAAGTCGACCGTGAACACGATGGTCGACCAGCTGTCGTCGTTCGCCGATGAGGTCACCCGCGTCGCCCGCGAGGTCGGTTCCGAGGGCAAGCTCGGCGGCCAGGCGCAGGTGCGGGGCGTGGCAGGCACGTGGCGTGACCTGACCGACAACGTCAACTACATGGCGTCCAACCTGACGGCCCAGGTCCGCAACATCGCGTCGGTCACCACCGCGGTGGCGAAGGGTGACCTGTCGCAGAAGATCACGGTCGACGCCCGCGGCGAGATCCTGGAGCTCAAGGACACCGTCAACACGATGGTCGACCAGCTGTCCTCGTTCGCCAACGAGGTCACCCGGGTCGGCCGGGAGGTCGGCATCGAGGGCAAGCTGGGCGGTCAGGCCCAGGTCAAGGGCGTTTCGGGTACGTGGCGAGACCTGACCGACAACGTCAACCAGCTCGCCTCCACGCTGACCACGCAGCTGCGGGCCATCGCGGAGGTCTCCACGGCGGTGACCCGTGGTGACCTGACGCAGCGGGTCGCGGTCGAGGCGCAGGGCGAGGTCGCGGAGCTCAAGGACAACATCAACCAGATGATCGTGACCCTGCGCGAGACCACGAAGGCGAACGCGGAGCAGGGCTGGCTGGACTCCAACCTCGCCCGGATCGGCGGCCTGCTGCAGGGCCAGCGCGACCTCGGGGAGGTCTGCCGCATGATCATGACCGAGGTGACGCCGCTGGTCGACGCCCAGCTCGGCGCGTTTTTCCTGGTCGACAACGAGGAAGCGGTGATGCGCCTGCGGCTGGCGGCCGCGTACGGCTACGTCGCCCGCAACCACGAGGTCACCTTCGGCCCCGGCGAAGGGCTGGTCGGTCAGGCGGCAGTGTCGCGGCGGACCATCCGCGTACGCGCCACCCACGACGGCGTGCTCACCATGCGGTCGGGCCTGATGTCCATGCCGCCGAGCGACCTCGTCGTGCTGCCGGTGCTCTTCGAGGGCGAGATGCTGGGCGTCATCGAGTTCGCGTCGGTCGCCGCGTTCAGCGGGCTGCACCTGACCTTCCTCGAGCGCCTGGTCGCGACGATCGGCATCGCGCTGAACACCATCCAGGCCAACCGGCGTACGGAGGAACTGCTCGCCCAGTCGCAGCGGCTGGCCCGCGAGATGCAGGACCAGTCGGCGGAGCTGCAGCGCACGAACGCCGAGCTGGAGGACAAGGCGCAGCTGCTGAGCGAGCAGAAGGGCAACATCGAGACGAAGAACCGGGAGATCGAGCTGGCCCGGCTCGGCCTGGAGGAGAAGGCGCAGCAGCTGTCGCGGGCCTCGGCGTACAAGACGGAGTTCCTGGCGAACATGAGCCACGAGCTGCGCACGCCGCTGAACTCGCTGTTGCTGCTGGCCCGCCTGCTCGCCGAGAATTCCGACAAGAACCTGACGGAGAAGCAGATCGAGTTCGCCCGGACGATCCACAGCGCCGGCTCCGACCTGCTGTCGCTGATCGACGACATCCTCGACCTCAGCAAGATCGAGGCGGGCCGGATGGACGTCGAGCCGGACCAGGTCGACTTCGACCACATCCGCAGCTATGTCGAGCAGGCGTTCCGGCCGCAGGCCGACGACAAGGGCCTGGAGTTCCGGGTGGAGGTCTCGCCCGACCTGCCGGACTCGATCGTCACGGATGCCCAGCGCCTCCAGCAGATCCTGCGGAACCTGCTCTCCAACGCGGTCAAGTTCACCGACTCCGGGTCCGTCACCTTGAGCATCTTCCCGGCGCAGCCGGACACCGAGTTCGACATCCCGTCGCTGTCGGCGGCGGAGCAGGTGGTGGCGTTCGCTGTCACCGACACCGGCATCGGCATCTCCGACGAGAAGCTCAGCCTGATCTTCGAGGCGTTCCAGCAGGCGGACGGCACGACGAGCCGCAAGTACGGCGGCACGGGCCTGGGCCTGTCCATCAGCCGCGAGTTCGCCGCGCTGCTCGGCGGCACGATCGTGGTCTCCTCGGCGCCCGGGGCGGGGTCGACCTTCACCCTGTACATGCCGGACGCCCTGGTGCCGGACACGGTGCCGGTGCCCGTACCGCAGCTGCCGCTGGAGGTGGCCGTGCCGGCGCGGGCCGGAAGCCTGTCGTCGCTGGACCTGCCGCTGATCACACCGCAGCCGGAGCCGGAGGCGCACACGGTGAGCCCGGCGAGCCGGCAGCTCGACGGTGCCACGGTGCTGATCGTCGACGACGACGTGCGCAACGTCTTCGCCCTGACCAGCGCCCTCGAGATGCACGGGCTCAACGTCCTGTACTCGGACAACGGTGTCGACGGGGTGCGGCTGCTGGCCGAGCACCCCGAGGTCGACATCGTGCTGATGGACGCGATGATGCCGGATCAGGATGGGTACGAAACGACCCGTGGCATTCGCCGGAACCAGCGCTTCCGCGACCTACCGGTAGTGTTCCTGACGGCGAAGGCGATGCCCGGCGACCGAGAGTCGGCGCTGGCGGCGGGTGCCAGTGACTACATCACGAAGCCCGTCGACCTGGACCAGCTCATCGAGCTCATGGCCCGGTGGGTGAACGCGTCCGACAGTGCCCAGGACGGAGAGTGAGCGTGGCTGACCGCGCGAAAGCCCTGCTGGTCGACGACCGGCGCGACAACCTGCTCGCGCTCGAGGCGATCCTGCAGGGCCTGCCCGTGCAGGCGGTGGCGGTCGAGAGCGGCGAGGCGGCGCTCAAGCAGCTCCTCGTCGACGACTTCGCGGTGATTCTGCTCGACGCCCAGATGCCCAACATGGACGGTTTCGAGACGGCGAGCCACATCAAGCGCCGGGAACGCACCCGGCACGTGCCGATCCTGTTCCTCACCGCCGCCGACCGCGACGCCCAGCTGGCGCTGCGCGGGTATGCGGTCGGCGCGGTGGACTACCTCACCAAGCCGTTCGATCCGTGGGTGCTGCGCGCCAAGGTGTCGATCTTCGTCGAGCTGTGGACCAAGACCCAGCAGCTGAAGGCGCAGGCGGAGGCGGCGCGCGAGCGTGACGCCCAGTGGCAGCGGCTGACCGACCTGGTCGACGAGGCGGCGCAGAAGCTGCGGGCCGGCAGCCCCAGCGCCTCCGCCGAGGCTTTGGAGCTGCTCGAGAAGGCCCGCTGGGGCACCTGAGTCAGCCGAACACCAGCCGCCGCACCGGCGGGACGGCCTGGAAGAACCGCAGCGCCGCCTTGCTCGCCGCGAAGGCGAGCGGGTTGACGATCACGCCCTGCTTCTGTGCCGCGACGGACGCCTTGACCGCTGCGAAGCCGTAGCGGCGCATCTGTCGCTCGTAGTCGGCCACGGCCGCGACGGGCTCCATGCCACTGACGAGGTTGCGGCATAGCAGCTCGGCATCGCGCAGTGCGGTGTTCGCTCCGATGCCCCGTGACGGCGGCATGCTGTGGATGGCGTCGCCGAGCACCGTCACGCGGCTCGCCGGCCAGTCCCGCACCGGCCTCGCCGTGCGGATGGTGAACGAGGAGAAGTCCCGGGTCAGCTCCATGATGTGCCGCAGGTCCGGGTGCCAGCCCTCCGAAAGCTCCAAGGCATCGGTACGCAGAGAGCCGCCGCGAGGGCCCGCCGAGCGCCGGACACTCAGCCCCCACACGAGCATGTCGTCGTGTACGGCGGCGAAGACGTTCCGGCCACCCGGGGCGAGGATGAGCCCCGGGCCGTCGAGGAGCTGCGCGGGCAGGAGGGCGCGAACCTCTGTGTCCAGCGCCAGCCGCCCGGCGATGCAGTCGACCCCGGTGTCGGCGCGCTCGGCGTGCGGCAGGAGCTGCGCCCGGGTCGGTGAGTGCGTGCCCTCCGCGCCGACGAGCAGGTCGCCGGTGGCCCGGGTGCCGTCCGCGAAGTGGGCCGTGACCTCGCCGTTCTGGTCGTAGCGGACGAGCTCGGCGCCGAACTGGACCCGGCCGGCGAGGCCCTCGAGGAGGGTCTGCCGGAGCCGGTAGCGGTTCACCGCGCGGTGCTGCCCGATCGGGTCGGGCTTCTGGCCCGGCGCCACCACGTCGACGGTGAGGAGCTCGCGCAGCCGGTGGTCGAGGAAGGCGAAGGTGCGCGGTGGTGGCCCGCAGGCGGCGACGAACTCGGCGAACCGCGCCGGCGGCAGGCATGAGTGCAGGGCGCGGCTGCCGTCCGGGTCGATGTGGATGCGGTAGCCGGCGGGGAACGCCTCCGGCGAGGGGCACCGCTCGAAGACGTGGACGTCGATGCCGGCGCGGTGCAGTCCTTGGGCGAGGCAGAGGCCGCCGATGCCGGCACCGGCGATGAGAACGCGCATGATGAGATCCTTCCCGTCGAAGTTTCGCTAAAAGATTTAGCTAAACTCTTTAGGAGTGTCAAGGCGTGAGCCGGCAAGACGACCTCGGCCGCCAGCTCGGCGGCCGCTTCAGCACCGCGGTGGTGCAGTTCCACACGGCGGTGGCCGAACGCATCGGCCTGAACGTGTCCGACTACAAGTGCGCCGAGGTCGTGCGCCGGCTCGGCCCCACGTACCCCGGACGGATAGCGGACGCGACCGGGATGTCGACCGCGGCGACCGCCCAGGTGCTCAACCGCCTGGAGAAAGCCGGGCTGATCCGCCGCGAGGCCGACCCCGCCGACGGCCGGCGCACCCTCGTGCACCCCGTCGCCGATGGACCGGCGCAGCAAGTGCTGGGAGAGGTCTTCGCCGGCTTCGCCGAGCGGGTGTCATCGATCGTGGACGGCTACGACGACGCTCAGCTGCGTACCGTGCTGGATTTCGTCACCCGGACCATCGAGGTGCTGGAAGCCGAGGCGATCAGCCTGCGCCGGGGATGACCTGGAACGGTCAGGCGGTCGAGGAGATCATCAGGGCCGAGCGCAGCCCCGTGATGTCGAGGACCCGCATGAGGAAGTCGCCGACGTTCGCCAGCGCCAGCACCGCGCGGGCGTGCTGGGCCTTGCGGCTGAGGACGACCAGCGTGCCGAGCCCCTGGGAGTCGCAGAACGTGACGCCGGCCATGTCGAGCACGATGCGGGCGGGCAGCTCGGGCTCCTGGAGAACCTCGTTCACCATCGCGGACAGCCGCGTCACGGTCAGCACGTCGATCTCCCCGGCGAGGTGGAACACGACCTCGTCGGGGGCGCGCTGAACCGCGATGGACAGCTCCGGTCGCTCCACCCCGTCACCCTATCGCGGGTGACCGGATCCGGCCTGCCGGACGCGGTTGCGGGCGGCCCCCCGGCCGGGTGCAGGGTGATGTGAACAACCCTCGCCCGGGGCTGGGCGGACGCCACCCCGCAAGCGCTGACAGAATGGGAACCGCCGTGACCACCTCATACCGCGCCGCCGGCACTCCGTACCCGGAGGATGCCCCGGCTTCCCAGGCCCTGTTCGACCGCGCCAAGGCCATCGTGCCCGGCGGGGTCAATTCACCCGTGCGTGCGTTCCGGGCCGTCGGCGGTGTGCCGCGGTTCATGGCGCACGGCGAAGGTCCGTGGCTGGTCGACGCCGACGGGCGCCGCTATGTCGACCTGGTCTGCTCCTGGGGTCCGTTGATCCACGGGCAGGCGCATCCGGCGATCATCGCCGCGGTCCAGGCCGCGGCCGCCCACGGCACCAGCTTCGGTACGCCCACCGCGGGCGAGGTCGAGCTGGCCGCCGAGATCGTCCGGCGTACCCCGGTCGAGCAGGTGCGCCTGGTCAACTCGGGCACCGAGGCCACGATGTCGGCGATCCGGCTGGCCCGCGGCTTCACCGGCCGCTCGAAGATCGTGAAGTTCGCCGGCTGCTACCACGGCCACGTGGACGCGCTGCTCGCCGCGGCCGGCTCCGGGGTCGCCACGCTGGGCCTGCCCGACTCGCCCGGGGTCACCGGCGCGGCGGCGAGCGAGACGATCGTCCTGCCGTACAACGACGCGGCGGCGGTCGAGGCCGTCTTCGCCGAGCAGGACGACATCGCCGCGGTCATCACCGAGGCCGCGGCCGGCAACATGGGCGTGATCGCCCCGCGCGACGGCTTCAACCAGCGGCTGGCCGAGATCGCCCACGCCCACGGCGCGCTGCTCATCGTCGACGAGGTGATGACCGGCTTCCGTGTCTCCGCGGGTGGCTGGGCCGGGCTCGAGCCCGTCGACGCCGACCTCTTCACGTACGGGAAGGTCATGGGTGGGGGCCTGCCCGCCGCGGCGTTCGGTGGCCGGGCGGAGATCATGTCGCGGCTCGCGCCCGCCGGCCCGGTCTACCAGGCCGGCACGCTGTCGGGGAACCCGCTGGCCTGTGCGGCGGGGCTGACCAGCCTGCGCCTCGCCGACGACGCCGTCTACAAGCGGCTCGACGAGGTGGCCGGGACCGTGGGCGCGCTCGCCTCCGAGGCGCTCGCCGCCGCCGGCGTCCCGCACCGGCTCTCGTCCGCCGGCAACATGTTCTCGATCTTCTTCACCGACGCCGAGGTGGTCGACTACGACTCGGCCAGGAACCAGGACGTGGCGGCGTTCAAGGCGTTCTTCCACGCGATGCTCAGCCGCGGCGTCTACCTGCCGCCGAGCGCGTACGAGTCATGGTTCGTGTCGACCGCGCTGGACGACGCCGCCCTGGAGACCATCGAAGCGGCGCTGCCGGCGGCGGCACGCGCGGCCGCCGCAGCGGGGAGCAGCACATGAGCGAGCCGACCAGGACCACCGTGCACGTGCTGCGGCACGGCGAGGTGCACAACCCCGCCAAGATCCTGTACGGCCGCCTGCCCGATTTCCACCTCTCCGAGCTGGGCCGGCAGATGGCGAAGACCGCCGCGGAGGCTCTCGCCGACCGCGACGTCACGTACGTCGTGGCGAGCCCGCTGGAACGCGCGCAGGAGACCGCCGAGCCGTTCGCCGAGCAGTTCAAGCTGGAGACGGCGACGGACACCCGGCTCATCGAGAGCGCCAACTTCTTCGAGGGCCAGAAGGTCTCGGTCGGCGACGGCGCGTTCAGCAACCCGCGCAACTGGTGGGTGCTGCGCGACCCGATCACGCCCAGCTGGGGCGAGGCGTACCTGGTGATCGCGCACCGGATGTTCGCCGCGGTCCAGGCCGCCCGGGTCGCCGCCGAGGGGCACGAGGCCGTGTGCGTGTCGCATCAGCTCCCGATCTGGACGCTGCGCCGGTACGTGGAGAAGAAGCGCCTGTGGCACGACCCGCGCCGCCGCCAGTGCGGGCTCGCGAGCCTGACCTCGTTCCGGTTCGAGGGTTCCAAGGTGGTCGGCATCGACTACTCCGAGCCGGCCGCCGCGCTCGTGGCGATGTCGCCGGGCGCCAGGACCGCCAAGGGGGCATGATGCGCCGGCTCGCCGCTGTCGTCCTCACCGCCGCCGTCGCGGCCGGTGTCCTGGCCGGGTGTGGCGAGGAGAGCTGGGAGAAGAAGTGCACGACCAACGCGGACAAGGTCATCGAGTGCACGCCTGAGCAGCGCCCGGAGGCCCGGGAGGTGACCGGGGAGCTGCTCGCCGGCGGCACGTACGACGTGGCGCAGGATCGCGGCAAGGTCGTGGTCGTCAACTTCTGGGGATCGTGGTGCAACCCGTGCCGGGCCGAGGCGGACGACCTCGAGAGGACGTTCCAGGCGACCAAGGCGAAGAACGTCACGTTCGTGGGCGTCAACTCGCGCGACGACCGGGACGCGGCCGAGGCGTTCGAGCGCGGCCGGGTCACGTACCCGAGCATCTACGACCGTGACGGCAGCGTGGCGCTGAAGTTCGACGTCACGCAGGTGTCGACGCCCGCGACGTTGATCCTCGACCGGCAGGGCCGGATCGCCGCCGCCATCCGCGGCGCTACCGTGCAGAGCATCCTCCAGCCGGTGGTGGAGCGCATCGCCGCCGAGGGGAACGGCTGATGGGCAGTTCCTTCGCCGACACGGCCACGAGTGGTCCGCTGCTGCTGGCCATTGCGGCCTCGGCGGTTGCCGGGCTGGTCAGCTTCCTCTCGCCCTGCGTCCTGCCGCTGATCCCGGGCTATCTGTCCTATGTGACGGGTCTGGCCGGGTCCGACCTGAACGCGGAGGAGGCGGATTCCCGGACCCGCGGTCGGATCCTCGCCGGGACCAGCCTGTTCGTGCTCGGCTTCGCCGTGGTGTTCGCGCTGATGGCATCGCTGGTGGCCAACATCGGCAAGACGTTGCTGACCCACCGCGACGTCGTGAACATCGTGCTCGGCATCCTGGTCATCGTGCTGGGCCTCGCCTTCCTCGGCCTGGTCCCCGGCATGCAACGCGAGCTGCGCATCCACAAGCTCCCGAACGCCGGGCTGATCGGCGCGCCGGTCTTCGGGGCGCTGTTCGCGGTCTCCTGGATCCCGTGCGTCGGGCCCACCCTCGGTGCCGTGCTGGGTCTCGCCACCACCGCCGGCCAGACCGACCGGGCGATCACCCTGGCGCTCGCGTACAGCCTGGGCCTCGGCATCCCGTTCGTGCTGTTCGGGCTCTTCTTCCGGCGGCTGCTCGGGGTGTTCCGCGCGGTCCGCCGCAACAGCCGGTGGGTGACCCGCATCGGCGGCGCGCTCCTCATCATCGTCGGCATCACTCTGGTCACCGGCGGCTGGGACAGCTTCCTGATCTGGCTGCAGACCACCTTCACCTTCGACCGGACGCTGCTGTGACCGTCGTCGAGGAACGGCCGGCTCCGGCCGCCGAGCCGCCACCACGCCGGCCTTACCGGCTGTGGGCGCTGCTGCGTAACTCGTGGCGGCAGCTCACGAGCATGCGTACGGCACTGGTCCTGCTGTTCCTGCTCGCCGTCGCCGCGATCCCCGGCTCGGTGCTGCCGCAGCGCGCCCTCAACGCCGAGGAGGTCGCCGCCTACTACCGCACCCACCCCGATCTCGCGCCGGTGCTGAACAGGCTCGGCGGCTTCGAGGTGTACGCGTCGCCCTGGTTCGCCGCCATCTACCTGCTGCTGTTCACCTCGCTGATCGGCTGCGTGGTGCCGCGGCTCCTGGACCACTTCCGGGCGCTGCGCACCGTACCCCCGGATGCTCCTCGCCGGCTGGAGCGCCTGCCGCAGTTCGCGGCGCAGGAAGAGCGACCCGACGATCCGGCGACCGCGGCGAAGGCCGCAGCCGCGGCCCTGCGCAAGCGACGCTTCCGCACGGTGGTCCGCGAAGGCGAGGGTGGCACCTGGACGGTCGCGGCCGAGAAGGGCTACCTCAAAGAGACCGGCAACCTGCTCTTTCACCTGGCGTTGCTCGCGGTGCTGGTCGGGGTCGGCTTCGGACATTGGTACGGGTGGCACGGCAACCGTCTCCTCGTCCAGGGCACCGACCAGGGCTTCTGCAACTCGGTGACCCAGTACGACGAGTCCACGCTCGGTCCCCGCGTCGACGCCGCCGACCTGCCGTTCTTCTGCCTGCGGCTGACCGGCTTCGAGGCCGAGTTCCAGCCCACCGGCCAGCCGAAGACCTTCGAGGCGACCGTCGACGTGCAGGACCGCCAGGACGGACCGTGGCGGCACGACCGCTTCACGGTGAACGACCCGCTGCGCCTGCCCCAGGCCAACGTCCACCTGCTCGGTCACGGCTACGCGGTCGTCCTGCGCTACACCGACCGGTACGGCGACAAGCAGGAGAGGGTCGTGCCGTTCCTGCCGCGCGACGGCATGTTCACCAGCGAGGGCGTCGCCCAGTTCCCGGACGTCAACATCGACCCGAGGACGAACAAGCGCGACGAGGACCTGCAGGTCGGCTTCGAGGGCGTCTACCTGCCGACGGTCGACCCGCAGGGCGGCACCACCTCGGTGTTCCCGGCCGAGAACGACCCGGCGCTGTTCCTCACGGCGTACCGGGGAAACCTCGGCGTCGACGCCGGCCTGCCCGGCTCGGTCTACGCCCTGGACCGCTCGCAGATCATGACCGGCAAGCTCAAGAAGGTCAGCGGCGACCGGCCGGAACGGCTGAAGCCCGGCCAGACGTGGACCCTCGACGACGGCACGAAGCTGGAGTTCGTCGGCACCCGGCCGTTCGCGACGCTGGCGGTCCGCTACGACCCCACGCAGCCGCTGGTGCTCGGCGGCGCCGTCCTCGGCCTGCTCGGTCTCATGCTCTCGCTCGCCGGCCACCGGCGCCGGCTGTGGTTCCGGATCGTCCCCCGCGACGGATCCGGTAGTTTGATGGAGGCCGGTGGCCTGCCCCGCACCGACTACCCGGGCTTCGACGAGGAGTTCGGCCAGGTCGTGGGCGCTGCCCGCGGCACGCAGGAAGGGACGCCGTGATGGCGGAGTTGTCCAACCAGTTGATGGCCGTCACGGTGCTGGCCTACCTCGCCGCGATGATCTGCTACGCGGCCGAGTACGCGTTCGGCGACAAGAGCCACATCGGCCGCGCCGCCACCCGTCAGCTGGTCGGCGCGGGCGCTCCCGCCGTCGAGGTGCCTCCGGCTGACGTGGAACCGTCCGAACGCGACCGCGGTGTCCTGCTGGGACGCATCGGTGTGGGACTCAACTGGCTCGCCTTCGCCCTGCACCTCGGCACGGTGGTCACCCGCGGCATCGCGGCCCACCGCATGCCCTGGGGCAACATGTACGAGTTCATCCTCGCCGTGACCCTGGTCGGCTCCGCGGTGTGGCTGGGCGTGCTGACCCGCAAGCCGGCCGTCCGCCACCTCGGCCTGTTCGTCGCGCTGACCCTCGTCGTCCTGCTCGGCGCGGCGGGGCTGATCGCGTACACACCGGTAGGCCCGCTGGTCCCGGCCCTGCAGTCGTACTGGTTCTTCATCCACGTCTCGACGATCATCCTGTCCAGCGGCATCTTCCTGGTCGGCGCGGTGCCGGCGGCGATGTTCCTCATCCGCAGCGGCCACGACCAGGGCAAGCGCAGCTTCCCGTACACCCTCGGCGCCAAGGTCCCGCCGGCGGCGACGCTGGAGCGGCTGACGTTCCGCATGCACGCGTTCGCCTTCCCGCTCTTCACCTTCGGCGCCCTGATCGCGGGCCCGCTGTGGGCCGAGGCGTCCTGGGGGCGTTACTGGGGCTGGGACCCCAAGGAGGTCTGGGCCTTCATCTCCTGGATCGTGTACGCCTGCTACCTGCACGCCCGCGCGACGCCCAGCGTCAAGCGCACGACGGCGACGTGGATCGCGCTGATCGGGTTCGCGACGATGCTGATGAACCTGTTCGGCGTGAACCTGTTCTTCGAGGGACTGCACTCGTACGCCAACGCCGGCGACAACTGACGCGACGGACCGCGCCCCGGAGGAGTGAGCCGCGGCCTGGATGGCAGATGAGGGCCCGCGCCGTCCCGCAGGACCGTCCTTGTAACAAGTTTCAGAGCCGCGTACGTGTGCTCGCCTTCGATAGGTTCCGGAACCAGGATTCGTTGACATCAATGATTGAAACCTGTTTCCCTCGTGTTACATGTGAGCCCGTCGAAGGAGCTGGTCGTGACCGCACTCGTCCCCGCCCGCCGGACCTTGTCGCGGATGGCGGCCGTCGCGGCCACCGCTCTCCTGAGTGTCGCGGGCGTCATCGTGACCGGCGGTGAGGCTTCGGCCGCCACCTCGGTGCAGGTGTACTGGAGTTCGGAGTCGCGGACTGCGGGCTTCGAGCCGGTGAACGGGAACTGGTACACCGACCCGGCGACAGGTCTGGCCGGTACGCCGTACAAGTTGGCGCAACAAGCCGACGTCCCGGTCGTGGCGGCGAGCGGTACGGCGACGATCACGGCGAACGTCGGTAGCCGCCACCAGAGCGTCTTGGGGTTCGGTTCCTCGCTGGAGGAGTCCACCATCTACAACCTGTCCCGGATGAGTGCCACCGCCCGGGAAAGGACGCTGCGCCTGCTGCTCGACCCGAACACCGGCGCCCGGTTCAACGTCGCCCGCATCGCCTTCGGAACCAGCGACTTCACGAGCCGCACGTTCTACACCTACGACGACGGTCCGGCCGACCCGACGCTGTCGCGGTTCTCGATCCAGAAAGACATCGACTACAACATCGTCAACGTGCTGAAGCAGGCCCGCGCGATCAACCCCGACCTGCTCATCTTCGCCAGTGTGTGGAGCCCGCCCGCCTGGATGAAATCCAACAACAGCCTGATCGGCGGCAACCTGCTCGACCAGCACGTTCCTACGCTGGCCGCCTACTACCGCAAGGCCGTACAGGCCTATACGGCGCAGGGGTTGCCGATCCACGCCGTGACGCTGCAGAACGAGCCGCTGTACGAACCGCCGGACTATCCGGGCACGCTGATCTCCGCCGACCAGGAGCGACGTCTCGCGGCCGCCATGCGCGCCGAATTCACCAGCAACGGCGTGGGCGGCACGAAGATCTGGGCGTTCGACCACAACTTCGCCGAAGGTCCCTCGTACGTCGCCGGCGTTCTGGGCAGCCCCGGCAGTCCCAGCGACGCGTTCAACGCGGTCGACGGGCTCGCGTTCCACGACTACTCCGGCGAGCCGTCGGTGATGGGTCAGATCAAGGCGAACTATCCGAGCAAGGACGTCGCGATGACCGAGCGGGCCGTCTGGGGTACGACCGGCGCCAACCGCATCGTCGACTACCTGCGCAACCACTCGATCATGTACCAGAACTGGGTGACCATGCTGGACAAGAATCGGCAGCCGGAGAAGTGGTCCGGCGCGCCCGATCCCACCATGCTGATCCAGAACCCGTCCGATCCTGACACCGTCTGGGCGTTGCCCGAGTACTACATGACCGCCCAGTTCTCGAAGTTCATCCAGCGTGGCGCCAAGCGGGTCGACACCGACAACGGCTCGGCGAGCACGGTCACCAACGTGGCCTTCCTCAACCCGGACGGCAGCCTCATCACCGTCGTGGTCAATCGCAGCACCACCAACCAGACCTTCACGGTGCGCTCCGGCGCGCAGCAGTTCGCCAGCACCCTGCCCGCCAAGACGGTCGGCACGTACGTGTGGGCCGGCGTGGACACCACGCCGCCGTCGGACAGCACCGGTGCGCTGCGCTCGAACCACAGCGGTCGCTGCATCGACGTGCCCGCGGCCGACCCGGTCGACGGTGCCCGGCTGCAGACGTACGACTGCAACGGCAGCGCCGCTCAGCAGTGGACGCTGGGCGGCGACGGCACCGTGCGGGCGATGGGCAAGTGCATGGACGCGGCCGCCGCCGGCACCGCCAACGGCACGCCGATCCAGCTCTACACCTGCAACGGCACCGGGGCACAGCGGTTCACGCTTACGGCCGCGGGCGACCTGGTCAACGCCTCGGCCAACCGCTGTGTCGACATCGCAGACTGGGGGAGCGCCAACGGGGCGCAGCTGCAGCTGTGGGACTGCACCGGTGGTGCCAATCAGAAGTGGACCCGGGTCTGACCCTGCCTCCCGAATCCGTGAGTGGGTGGCGGTCCGCGGTCAGCCGCGGGGCCGGCGGAGCGGCCTGCCCGTGCCTCCGGCCGCGCCGCCGGGGCAGTCGCCGGCTGTCCACGTGTCGTAGTGCGTGATCCAGTCCAGGCAGAACCCGCCCGTGCGCTGCTGGGCCGGGTCTCCCGTGAGCGTCGCGACGTCCTCGCGCCAGAACTGGCCCGGGCCGCCGCCCGGCGGCCGGAGCTGGACGTTGTCCACGGTCACCGGCGGCACCCGCAGCTGGGCGGGCCGGCCGGCGTCGACGTGCACCTCGACGTACTGCTCGACGTACGCGCTGGAGCCGATCGGCAGCTTCTGGGCGGTCAGCAGGTTCCAGCGGTTGTCCCACCACAGCCAGGCCTGCCAGACGTTGTCGGCGTCGGTGTGCAGGTCGAGCCAGAGGCGGTCGCCCGGCTTCAGGCGGTACTGGTCGTAGAATTGCCAGGCCTGCGTGTTGGTGTTGAACGTGTAGATGTGCTGGCGGCCCTGGCCGGCCCAGCCCGTCTCGGCCCAGCCGGCCTCGAGCCAGGCGATGCTGCCGCCGCCCATGTCGCGCTTGACCATGAACCGGCCGGCGACGAAGTCGTACGTGTTGCGCCGGACCGCGCTGTCCACGACCTCGATCCGGCCGGTGACGCCGCTCCACTCGCCGCCCGTGCCGGCGCCGAGGTGGTGGTAGCCGCTCGGCGTGCTGCGCCCGCGTACCTGGTCCATGCGGACGCCGGACTCGAGCACCCGGGCGGGCGCCTGGCACGCACCGGGTGCCTTGCGGCTCGGCGGGCTCGTCGGCGCCGTCGTCGAGGTGTGACCTGGCTTGCACATCGGCAGCCGGTGGCCGCGGTGGGAGGCCGCCGGACCGGCCGTTGCCAGCCCCGTGACCAGGCCTGCCAGGGCGCACCACCGCGCCACGACCCGGAACTTCACGCCGCCACCGCCCCCCGAGAAGACCCGAACCGATCCGATGAATCAACGCCGGACGAGATCACCGAGTGACGGGTGACAGACTGGGGGCATGGCTGCGAAGGGCTTTCCGTACCACGATCTGCAGAGCTTCGTCTCGGCCCTGGAGGCGGCGGGTGAGCTGCGCCGGGTGCGTGTGCCGGCGGACCCGACCCTGGAGATCAGCGAGATCGTGACCCGCACGGTTCGCTCCGGTGGTCCCGCTCTGCTCTTCGAGCGGCCCACGCGCGGTGAGATGCCGATCGTCGTCAACCTTTTCGGTACGGAGAAGCGCATGGCGATGGCCCTGGGCGTCGACAAGCTGGACGAGGTCGGGGACCGGATCGGCGCGCTGATCAAGCCGGAGCTGCCGGTCGGCTGGTCGGGCATCCGCGAGGGCCTCGGCAAGGTGCTGCAGCTCAAGTCGGTGCCGCCGAAGAAGGTGAAGGCGGCGCCCTGCCAGGAGGTCGTGCTCAAGGGCGACGAGGTGGATCTGGACCGGCTGCCGGGCCTGCAGGTCTGGCCCGGCGACGGCGGCATCTTCCACAACTACGGCCTGACCCACACCAAGCACCCGGAGACGGGCAAGCGGAACCTGGGGCTCTACCGGCTGCAGCAGCACTCGAAGAACACGCTGGGCATGCACTGGCAGATCCACAAGGACTCCACCGCGCACCACGCGGTCGCCGAGCGGCGGGGTGAGCGGCTGCCGGTGGCCGTCGCGATCGGCTGCGACCCGGTGGTGAGCTACGCGGCCAGCGCGCCGCTGCCCGGGGACATCGACGAGTACCTGTTCGCGGGCTTCCTCCGCGGCGAGCGCGTCGAGATGGTCGACTGCCTGACCGTGCCGCTGCAGGTGCCGGCGCAGGCGCAGATCGTTCTGGAGGGCTACCTGGAGCCGGGTGAGCGCGCGCCGGAGGGCCCGTTCGGCGACCACACCGGCTTCTACACCCCGGTCGAGCCGTTCCCCGTGCTGCACATCGAGTGCATGACCATGCGGAAGCAGCCGCTCTACCACTCGATCATCACGTCGAAGCCGCCCCAGGAGGACCACGGCCTGGGCAAGGCCACCGAGCGCATCTTCCTGCCGCTGCTGCGGATGATGATCCCGGACATCGTCGACTACGACATGCCCGCGGCCGGCGTCTTCCACAACTGCGTCATCGTCTCGATCCGCAAGCGCTACCCCAAGCACGCCCAGAAGGTCATGAACGCGATCTGGGGCGCGCACCTGATGTCGCTGTCGAAGCTGATCGTGGTGGTCGACGAGGACTGCGACGTGCACGACTACCACGAGGTCGCGTTCCGGGCGTTCGGCAACGTGGACTACGACCGCGACCTGCTGGTCACCCAGGGGCCGGTGGATCACCTGGACCACTCCTCCTACCAGCAGTTCTGGGGCGGTAAGGCGGGCATCGACGCCACCCGTAAGCTGCCCGCCGAGGGCTACACCCGCGGCTGGCCGGAGGAGATGACCATGTCGCCCGAGGTGGTCGCCCTGGTGGACAAGCGCTGGAAGGAATACGGCATATGACAGCGGTGGCGTCCGCACCGGAACGGCCGGGCCGGATCAAGGCGTTCCTGCGGCTCGTCGCCATCGAGCACTCGGTCTTCGCGCTGCCGTTCGCGTACCTCTCGGCCCTGGTCGCGATGGACCGCGAAGGCACCGGCGTGCACTGGGTGGACCTCCTGCTCGTCACGGTCGCGATGGTGTCCGGCCGCACGTTCGCCATGGCGGCCAACCGCATCCTCGACCGCAAGATCGACGCCCAGAATCCGCGTACCCGTAACAGGGAGCTCGTCACCGGGGCCGTGAGCCTGCGGACGGCCTGGACCGGCGCCGCCATCTCGCTCGTCGTGCTGTTCGCGGCCGCGGCCCTGCTCAACCCGCTGTGCCTGGTGCTCTCGCCGCTCGCGGTGATCCCGCTGATCGTCTACCCGTACGCGAAGCGTTTCACGAACTTCCCCCACTACGTGCTGGCGCTGGCGCAGTCGGTGGCGCCGGTCGGGGCGTGGCTGGCGATCACCGGCACGTTCGCCGGCTCGGGCCCGGCCTGGGTGCTCGGCATCGCCGTCGGCCTCTGGATCGGCGGCTTCGACATCATCTACGCCTGCCAGGACGTCGAGGTCGACCGGCGGATCGGGGTGCACTCCACCCCGGCCCGCTTCGGCGTCCGCACCGCCCTGCACATCTCGACGGTCACGCACGTCGTGACGTTCGTGCTGTTCGTCTGGTTCGGTCAGCTCGTGGGCCTCGGCTGGCTGTGGTGGGTCGGGCTCGCACTGACCGCGGCCGCGTTCGCTTACCAGCATGTCGTGGTGAAGCCCAACGACCTGTCGAAGGTCAACCGGGCGTTCTTCACCGCCAACGGCTTCGTCGGTATTGCGCTGTTTGTCTTCGCCCTGCTCGACCTCGTGCTGCATTCTTAGGCGATGCGCACCCCGTGGATCGTCGGCGTCTCGGGCGCCTCCGGAACCCCCTATGCCCGGGCCGTGATCGGCGCGCTGCTCGACGCCGGCGAGGCCGTGGACCTGGTGGTCTCCCGGGCCGCCCGGCTCACCCTGCTCGACGAGACGGGGGCGAGCATCCGCGACGCGCACTGGAAGGACGACACGGCCGCGTGGCTCGGACGTGACCTCGGCGGCGCGGACCTCGTCTACTGGCCCGCCGGTGACCTGGCCGCCGGGCCGAGCAGCGGCTCGTACCCGGCGAAGGGCATGGCCGTCGTGCCGGCCAGCACGGCGGCCTGCGCCGGCATCGCGATCGGCCTGTCGAAGGACCTGCTGCAGCGGGCCGCGGAGGTCAACCTCAAGGAGCGCCGGCGTACGGTCGTCGTGCCGCGGGAGACCCCGGTGACCCGCAGCCACCTGGAGCATCTGATCGCGTTGCACGACGCGGGTGCCGTGGTCCTGCCGGCCTCACCGGGCTTCTACGGCTCCGGCGCGGACGCCACCGCCCAGCAACTGGTCGACTTCGTGGCGGGCAAGGTGCTCGACGCCCTCGCCGTGCCGCACCAGCTCTTCACGCGCTGGCGCGGCGAGCTGGGCGGCGGTCAGCGCCCGTAAAGTCAGCGCAGCCCGTTGGGTGGGCCGTAGCTCGATCCGGGATTCGACGGTCCGGCGTTCCGCGGCCGGTTGGCGGCGTCGTCCTCGCGCATCTCCTCGACCACGCCGTCGCCCTCGAGCAGCGCCCGCACTTCCGACTCGCGGAATCGGCGGTGTCCACCCGGAGTACGGATGCTGCCGATGCGTCCGGCGGCCGCCCATCGCGTGACCGTCTTGGGGTCGACCCGGAACAGCGCGGCAACCTCCCCGGGCGTCAGCAGTCGGTCTCCTGTGTCCACGGCCCTCTCCCTGCGTCGTTGTGGAGCGCCGGTGGTCACGGTGCGTGTTCGGCGTGCTCGATCGGGACGTACAGCCATTAGAGCATCGGGAAAAACAGCAAGTCGCTGAAATGCGGAAAAAGCCCTGATTGCGACGTTGACCATTATCCTGGCTCGCTCCACGGCCGGTAGCTCGCTACCGGGCGTGAAGTACCCGGAAGGGTCGCACTAACCTCTGAAGCCATGGACGCCATCGACCTGCGCCTGATCGACCTGTTGCGGGACAACGCCCGCTCCTCGTACGCCGAGCTGGCCCGCCAGGTGGGACTCTCCGCGCCCGCCGTGCACGAGCGGGTCGGCAAGCTCGAGGCGGCCGGGACGGTCCGGGCGTACCGCGCCGAGGTCGAGCCGGAAGCCATCGGGCTGGGCGTCACGGCGCTGATCGGCATCATCGAGGACTCCGGCGCCGACACCGACGACGTGCTCGCCGCATTGCGCGTCATGCCGGAGATCGAGTCCTGCTACTTCATGGCGGGCGTGGAGTCGTACCAACTGACCGTCCGCGTCGGGACCATCGCCGAGCTGGAGCAGCTCATCGTGCGGATCAACCGGACACCCGGGGTCGCCTCCACCCGAACCGCCATCGCACTGTCGACGAAGTGGGAGAACCGGCCCCAGCCCGGCCGCGACCCGGCGGTAGGTTGAACCATGCTGCATCTCGACCGCTGTGACCCGGCGAAGCGGGATTGGGTGAGCGACGCGATCGCCAAGGTGGAAGCCGACGCCAACCGCTCGGCCGACACCCACCTCCTGCCGTTCCCGCTGCCCGCATCCTGGGGCATCGACCTCTATCTCAAGGACGAGTCCTCCCACCCCACCGGCTCCCTCAAGCACCGCCTCGCAAGATCCCTTTTCCTGTACGCCCTCTGCAACGGCTGGATAGGTCCCGGCACCCCCGTGGTGGAAGCCTCCTCCGGCTCCACGGCGGTCAGCGAGGCGTACTTCGCCCGCATGCTCGGCCTCGAGTTCATCGCCGTCATGCCCGCGAGCACCTCGCACGAGAAGATCTCCCTGATCGAGTTCCAGGGCGGCAAATGCCACCTCGTCGACGACCCGACCGCGGTGGTGGCCGCCGCCCGCGCACTCGCCACCAGCCTCGGCGGGCACTTCATGGACCAGTTCACCCACGCCGAGCGGGCCACCGACTGGCGCGGCAACAACAACATCGCCGAGTCGATCTACGCGCAGCTGGCGCTGGAACGCCACCCCGTGCCCGCCTGGGTCGTCGTCGGCGCGGGCACCGGCGGCACCAGCGCCACCATCGGCCGGTACGCCCGCTACCGTCGCTTCCCGACCAGGCTGTGCGTGGTGGACCCGGAAGGATCGGCGTTCTGGCCCGCGTACCGGAATCAGGACTGGGAGGTTCGCACCGGCCGCGGCTCCCGCATCGAGGGCATCGGCCGCCCCCGCGTCGAGCCGTCGTTCCAGCCCGCGGTCGTGGACCGGATGATCCCCGTGCCGGACGCGGCGTCACTGGCCGCCATGCGCGCAGGCTCCAAGGTCCTCGGGCGCCGCGTCGGCGGATCCACCGGCACGAACCTGTGGGGCGCCTTCGCCCTGATCGCAGAAATGCTCGAGGCCCGCTGCACAGGCTCGGTGGTGACATTGATCTGCGACGGCGGCGAGCGGTACACGGACACGTACTACTCGGACGCCTGGGTGGAGGACCAGGGGATGTCGCTGGACGCGCCACTGGCGACCATCGATGCGTTCCTCGCCGGCGGGGCCTGGCATCCGCCGGCGGTCCGGGGCAGCGCTGCGGAGGCCGACCTGGGAGGATGAGGGTTCCTGCAAGGGGATTCACGTCCAAGGAGCGCCCGTGCCCGACGGCGACGACGTCACCAATCCGCCGGCCGTCCCGGCCGCTCCGCCTCCGGTCTCGTTCCTTCCCTCCCCGCCTGGGCCTTATGCGCCCGGCCAGGCTGGGCCCCTGCCGGGGTCTGAACCTTTCGTGCCGGGCCAGGATGGTTCCTCTCCTGGGCCGGCCGGGCCGTTCGCGCCCGGTCAGGGTGGGGCTTTTGCGCCCGGCCAGGGTGGGGCTTTTGTGCCGGCTCAGCGGGGGCCGCATTCGTGGGAGTCGGCTCCGGGGCTGCCTTTCGCCGGCCCGCCATTTGCCGGTCCGCCGTTCGCCAACCCGCCGCGGCCCGCCCGAGGCCGCGGACTACTGGTCGGCGGCGCGCTCGCCCTGGTCGCCGCGCTGGTCGTCGGTGCTGGGGCGGTCTACGTCGCCAACCGCGAGCCGCTCGACAGCCGGGCCGAGGCCGCCACCCAGCCCGCCCCCGGCCGTCCGCTCACCCCTTCCGAACTGGTGAGCCAGACCCTCAAGCGGCAGACCGCGGCCCTGCTGCACGGCGACGAGAAGGCCTGGCTCGCCGCCGTCGACCCGGGCCAGCCGAAACTGCGCAGCCAGTACCGCACCATGTACCGGTCACTGCGCGCGCTCGGGGTCACCTACTTCGAGTACAAGACCCACTCGGTGCAGGGCGGCTCTGGGGAGTTCCGGGTCGACGCCGACGTCGCGTACTGCTTCGCCGACCACCAGTGCGTCGTCGACAAGAGCGTCGGCTCGGACGGCCCGCCCACCGTCACTCAGCACCTCAAGCTGCGGTCGATCAAGGGCCAGTGGCTCATCACGTCGCAGACGGCGCGCACGAGTGTGCAGGCCCAGGAGCCCGCCCCCTGGGAGACCAGCGCCCTCGTCACGGCCAACGGCAAGCGCGTCACGCTGGTCGCCATGCGCAGCGAGCAGAAGTACTTCCGCCGCCTGCTGCCGATGGCCGAGCAGGCCGCCACGATCAACGACCGCTTCGCCGTCCTCGTCGGCAATCCGCAGAAGCGCTACCGCATCTACCTGGCCGGCGCCAAGCAGTGGAAATCCTGGTACGGCGGCATGACGGACAAATGGGTCGTCGGCTACGCCCTGCCGCTCAACGAGGCCGGCACCGACGTCGTGCTCAACATGGCCGAGCTGAAGAACGACACGCGGCTCCTCGCCACCACCATCCAGCACGAGCTCGGCCACGTGGTGACGGTCGGCGGCGTACACCGGCGCAGCTACACCGGCCCGGGCGACATGTGGCTCAAGGAGGGCATCGCCGAATACATCGGCTGGTACCCCCAACCGGCCACGGCCAGCTGGCGCCGCCAGTCCGTCCGCGACGCGGTGAACGGCAGCCACCGGCCCACGTCGATCGCCCTCAAGGCCCTGAACGCCGACGCGCGCACCGAGGAGGGCGACGCCTTCTACGGCCTGGGCCACTTCGCCGCGGACTGCATCGCCACGAAGTACGGCCAGCGCGCCCTCTTCACCTTCGTCCGGCTGTACCTGCGCGAGGACCGCGACCTCGACCCGGCATCCCGCGAGGCGTTCGGCCGCCCCTTCAAAACCGTCGACAGCTCCTGCGTCGCCTGGATCCGCGACCGCGCCTGAGACCCGACCACATCCTCGTGCCTTCAAGGCATGGTGCTGGTCCGAGCCCGGCGCGTCAGGGCCGGCGCTGGGCCAGCCCCGGGTAGTCGAGCACGAAGCCGTCGTCGTCCACGCTCAGGTCGGCGCTGAACGTCTCGTTGGCGAAGCGCACCCGGCCGTCGCCCAGCGCCGTGTAGATCTGGTCCGCCTGGATCACCTCGAGGCTGGGCAGCAGCACCCACGCCACGCTGACCCGGTGCGCCACCCCCGGCTCGGCCTTGCTCAGCCCCAGGCGGCGAATCGGCAGGCTGTTGGTCAACGGCGAACCGGTCAGGTCGACGTCGTACGCGCCGACCAGCAGGTCCGGGTCCTCGGTGCCGGGCAGTCCGGCACCGGCATGCCCGCTGGCCGTGAGCGCGGCGTCCAGGTCGCCTTGCTCGCCGGTGGTCGCTCGCCATCGTCCGCCGTCGGCTTCCATCCGAAGGGTACGGCTCCAGCCGGCGCCCTCGGCCGTGACCTCGAGCGACGTGGTGACCCATGACGGATCGGTCCGAAGCTCGTACCGGGCGGTGTAGGCGATCGGGTCCACGGCCAGCGCGACGCCACGCGCATGCAGGCCGGTACGGGGGTCGACCAGCGTGTGTTCGGCACCGGTGGTGTCCCGGCGCTCCCAGAACAGCGAACGAGGCAGGACGGACATGCCACCCCTTTTACCCGCCGGCGGCTCCCGGAACCGCCCGCCGGTCCCGAACCGCCCGCCGCTTTGGGAACGCCCGCCGCATTTTGGGAACCGCCCTCCACCGCATCGTCGTCGCCTGGCCGTCGCGCCTGCAGGAACGGCGCGGGGCAACGACATGGCCCGGACGGCGCGAGGGCTCCCGGCCGAAGCCGGGAGCCCTCGTCAGAAGCTGGTGCCGTCAGTGCGTGTGGGCCGGGCGGCCCTGCTGGTAGCGGCCGGGGCCCGGCTCGCGCCGGTCGTTGCGGCCGCCCTCCCGGCGGAAGCCGCCGGGCCGGTCACCGAAGTTGCGGGCGGAGCGATCGCCGAAGCCCCGCTCACCCCGCGGCCGGTCGCCGTAGCCGCCGCGGTCGCCGAACGCGCGCTCGCCGCGCGGCCGGTCACCGTACGACCGGTCACCGCTGGGCCGGTCACCGTACGTGCGGTCGCCGGCAGGCCGGTCACCATACGTACGATCGCCGGTAGGCCGGTCACCGTAGGTGCGCTCGCCTCGGGGCCGGTCAGCCGCCGGGCGGTCACCGTAGCCGCGCTGCTCACCGCTGGGGCGGTCGCTGCCGTAGGTCCGTTCACCACGGGGGCGGTCGCCGCCGTACGTGCGCTCGCCGCGGGGACGGTCGCCGAACGAGCGGTCGCGGTCGCCCCACGGCCGGTCGCCGCGCGGCCGGTCGCTGTAGCTGCGCTCGCCGCGCGGACGGTCGAAGCCGCCGCGCTGCGGGCGGTCGCCGAAGCGACGGGGACGGTCGCCTCGCTCACGGCGCGGCTCCGGCTCGTCCTTCACCGGTACGCCGCTGGGCTCCCGCGCGCCGGTGATCTCGGCCAGCTTCTCGTCGCCGAGGCGTACCCGGACCTCGGCCGGCGCGACGCCCGCCTTCTGCATCATCGCCTGGGTGCTGCGGCGCTGCTTCGGCAGGACCAGCGTCACGACCGCACCGGACTCGCCCGCCCGGGCCGTACGGCCGGCGCGGTGCAGGTAGTCCTTCGGGTCCTTGGGCGGGTCGACGTGCACGACGAGCGAGATACCGTCGACGTGGATCCCGCGCGCGGCGACGTCCGTGGCGACCAGCACGTTCGTGCGGCCTTCCTTGAACTCGGCCAGCGTGCGGGTGCGTACCCGCTGGGTCTTGCCGCCGTGCAGCGCACCGGCGCGTACGCCGACCGCGGCGAGCTGCTCGACCAGCCGGTCCACACCCATCTGCGTGCGGGCGAAGACGATGGTCTTGCCCGCGCGGTTGGCGATCGACGCGGTGATCGGGAACTTGTCGTGCGGCGGGATCAGCAGCAGGTGGTGGTCCATCGTGGACACGCTCGCCTCGGCCGGGGCCGTCGAGTGCGTCACCGGGTCGGTCATGAACCGCTTGACCAGCGCGTCGACGTCACCGTCGAGGGTCGCCGAGAAGAGCAGGCGCTGGGCGTCCGCCGGGGTCTTGGCGAGCAGCTCGGTGACCTCGGGCAGGAAGCCCATGTCGGCCATCTGGTCGGCCTCGTCCAGAACCGTGATCTCGACGTTGTCGAGCTTGCACGCGCCCCGCTCGATCAGGTCGCCGAGCCGGCCGGGGGTAGCCACGATGACCTCGACGCCGCGGCGCAGCGCGTCCATCTGCCGGTCGTACGGCACACCGCCGACGGCGGTCTTGAGGAAGACGCCGACCGCCCGGCCGAGCGGCATGAGCGCGTCGGCGACCTGCATCGCCAGCTCACGGGTCGGCACCAGGATCAGGGCCTTGGGGTGGTGCGGCAGCGCGCGGCCGCCCTGCGCGACGCGGGCCAGCAGCGGCAGCCCGAACGCCAGGGTCTTGCCGGAGCCGGTCTGCCCCCGGCCGAGCACGTCCCGGCCGCTCAGGGCGTCGGGCATGGTGGCGGCCTGGATCTCGAACGGCGTGGTGATGCCCTCGCGGTTGAGCACGCGGACGAGCTCGGCGGGGAGACCGAGGTCGGCGAAGCTCTTGCGCGCCTCGACGATCTCGACGTCGTCGGCGTTCTCCGTGTCCACCAGCAGGGTCACGCTCTCGGCGGCGGCCTCTGCGGAAAGCGTCGCGCTGCCGGCTGCGGTGTCCGCGAGGAGGATCGCGTTGTCGGCGGGCTCCGCGCCGGCGGCTTCCACGTCGGCGGTGAGGCTCGCCGAGTCAGTGTCGGCGGTGGCGACGATCTCGACGTCTGCGGTCGTCGGGTCGGCCGCCGGCTCCTGGTCGGGGGAGGGGGTTTCGAAAACGGACGGGAACGTGCTGGGATCAGCGAAAGTGGTCAAGAGAACCTCTCTACGGGGGCGCATGCTCGCGAATGGCCCGCCGCGGCTGCCGGAAGCCTGCCGCTGAAATGCCCGCAAGAACGCCCGTGGCGTGCACCATGTGGGCACGCCAGGTCAATTACTGCCATCAGTGTACGGGGCAACGTCGCAGACACCGCCCGCATTCCGCGCCGGTAGTGGGCAGGCTCACCCTTCGGCGCAACCTCGCCAGCTTAGGTGCGGAACCGCGAAGCGACAAGCTAATCCTTGAAGACTCCACCGATCATGTCGCTGAAGGCATCCCCGACGGTGAAGAGGAACAGCAGGCTGACCCCGACCAGAACGAGCAGCACGACAAGCATGGCGACGACCACCTTGACGTTGCTGCGGCGCTGCACCTCGGGGCCGTCGCGCCAGCCCTGGGCCAGGATGTGGCCGGTCAGCGAGCCGGAATTCTCCACTGGGTTCATCATCACGGGCATCGTCATGTCGGCGGGCGCGTAGTCGGCGAGGCCGCCGTAGACGGTGCCCTCACCCCGCTGCTGCGGCACGGCGGCCGACTGTCCGGAACCCGACCCGTACGTCGAGGGTCCCGCGGACGGGTTGACGGCCTGCGCAGAGGCTCCGCCGAACGGTTGCCGCGCCCCACCCGATGCACCGACCCCGAAGGAAGACCCGTGCGGCGAGCCCTGCGCCGCGAACGGCATGGTGGCATCGCTACCGGCCTGGCTCGCGCCGGCTGCGCTGAACGGCATGGTCGCATCGCTCCCGGCCGGCGTCGCGGGATGGCCTGCGCCCGCTGCCGGTGCGACCGGATGCCCGACGGCCGCTGCGGGATGACCGGTGCCCGCGGCGAACGGCATGGTCGCGTCGCTCGGGGCCTGGCCCGCGGCGGCCGCGTGGAACGGCATGGTGGCATCGCTCACAGCTTGGTCTGCGGCGGCCGCATAGAACGGCATCGTCGAGTCGCTGGCAGCGGCCGCGCTGAAGGGCATGGTCGAGTCGCTGGCAGCTTCGCCGGCGGCGGCCGCGCTGAAGGGCATGGTCGAGTCGCTCGGCCCGGAAGGGCTTGCCGCGGCTGACGTGAAGGGCATCGTGGAGTCGCTTCCGGTGGTGCCGCTCGCCCCGGCCCCGCCCGACGAAGACGCGGGCCGGCCGGCGGCGGAGGTGAAGGGCATGGTGGGGTCGGCTGCGGCCGGTGCGGCGGAGGGGCTGATGACCGGCGGGGCGGGGTGGCCCATGACGACCGGTGGAGTGCTCGCAGGGCCGCTGGAGGGTGGAGTGGAGTGGTTCGTAGCGGCCGGTGGGGTGCTGACCGGGCCGCTGGACGGCGGCACGGTGTAGGCGGGCAGGCCGCTCGCCGCCGGGAAGGTCGGCGGTGTCGGGAACGGGCCCGGCGGCGGACCCGGCACGGGAGACGGCCCGGGGCCCGGCGGCACCGGGTTGGGGCCGGGAGCGGGCGGAACCGGGTTGGGCCCGGGGCCCGGCGGGACCGGGTCGGGTCCGGGGCCCGGCGGGATCGGGCTCGGTCCGGGACCCGGCGGCACCGGACCCGGCGGCGTCGGCGACGGGACGGGAGCGGGCTCGGGCGACGGCGTGGGACCGGGCGGCGCCGGCGAAGGAGTCGGGAACGGGGCCGGCTCCGGACGGGTCGGCTTGGGCGGCTCGGGCTTCGCGGGCCGCGGTTCCGGGGTCGACGGCTCGGGCAGGTCCGGCTCCGGAGTGGGCGGCTCGTCCGGCGCGGAACCCGGTGCGGTCTCGGCGGGAGCCTCGGATTCCTCAGCGGCCTTCGCGGGAGTTTCGGCTGCCTCGGCGGTCTTCGCGGGAGCTTCGGGCGCTTCGGCGGTCTCCCGGTTCGGCTTCTCGATCGAGCGGGTTCCGTAGACGCCGCCCGACCGGGAAGCGGGGCTCTTCTCGGCCGGCTTGGTCCCGGCAGAGGAGGGAACTGTGGCGCGAGCGGCGTTCGCGCTCGGCGACGCCGACACGGGACGCGCCGAACTGCCCTTCCGGGAACCGTCGGGGGCGTCGGGGAAGAACGCGGAGCGATCGCCGGCGGGACCAGCCGGACCGCTGGTGGGTGCGGAGCTGGGAACCGCCGCGGATCCGGAGACGGGTGCCGAGCTGGGTACCGAGGCGGATCCCGAGACGGGTGCGGAGCTGGGTACCGAGGCGGATCCCGAGACCGGCGCGGTCGAGGTGCGGACCTTTGCGGAGCCCGAGGCTGATCCCGACACCGGCTTGGCGGACCCGGCCTGGCCCGAGGACGCCCACAGGGCACCGGCCGCCGGCGGGGGCGGGAGCTCGTACCCTTGATCGTTTTGTGGCCCGGAACCGCCGGCGGGCGTCGGGGCAGCGGGCGGCTTCGTGCCGTCGCTGTCCGGTGCCGCCTGCTGCTTGTCCATGGGTCCTCCCGATCGCCGCCAGCCGTGTGCGACGTCACCTGCCGGACGCCGGGCAAGCCGATATGCCGGGCGTTCGTCACTACCGTGCCATATCAGCGCTCATGAGCGCACCCGGCGTCAACCCGTCCCGGCGTAAAGATCGCGTCTCGGCCGACTTCGAGGCGGAGGCCGACGGCTTCGATCGTGTGGCTGAGGCCGACGTGGTCGTCTTCTACGACGTGGGCGCCTTCGTCGAGCCGGACGACGGGGCCTTCGTCGAGCCTGAGGTGGGCGCCTTCGTCGAGCCCGAGGTGGGGGCCTTCGTCGAGGCGGAAGACGGGGCCTTCGTCGAGTCCGAGGTCGGCGCCGAGGTCGAAGGCTGGCTGCTCTCCGACTGGGTCGGCGACGTAGTGCCGGCGGGCGGCGCAGTGGTGGTCGGCGGCGTCGTGGTCGGCGGCGTGCTGGGGCTCGACGTGGTCGGCTTGGGGCTCGGGCTCGACGTGGTCGGCTTGGGGCTCGGGCTCGACGTGGTGGGCTTCGGGCTCGGGCTCGAGGACGACGGCCTGGGGCTTGGTGAGGTCGGCGCGGTCGTCGGCGGCTTGCTCGACGGGCGCGGCGACGGTGAGTGGTTGCTCGGCGTCTCCGGATCCGGGGTGCCCACGTTCGGGCCCTCGACGGTGCCCTCCACCGAGCCGTAGATCCGGGTCGCTGCGAACAACCGGGTCCAGCGTACGGGGACGAGCCGCACGTTCAGGCCGGTGCGCGGGGCCTCGACCATCAGGCCTTTGCCGGCGTACATGGCCACGTGGTGGATGCCGCTCCAGCTGGACGACGAGCTGAAGAAGAGGAGGTCGCCGGGGAGCAGCGAGTAGCGGTCCACCGTCTTCTGGTGGGTCTGGAGATACTGGTCCCTCGACACCCGGGCGAGCGGGAACCTGCCTGCTGCCTCGGAGCGATACGAGTAATACATCAGCCCGGAGCAGTCGAACTCGTCCGGACCCTCTTCGGACCAGACGTACGGGTCGCCGCGCTGCGCGAGAGCGATCTTGAGGGCTTCGATGGCTCGGGGGTCGGCGCCCCGGCCCGCGTTCTCGCCCGCGAGGTAGTCCGCGCCGGCCTGCGCGTCCTGGGCGGCCTCGGCGGCGTCCGCCGCGCTGATCTCGGCCGCGTGCTCCTGCTCGAACTTCTGCTGGGCGGCGACCTTCTTGTCGAGTGCCGCCTTCTTCTTGGTGTGGTCGGCGGTGAGCTGGCCGAGCTTCGTCCGGAGGCTCTGCTGCTCGGCGATGGCGGCCGTGTACGCCGCCTGCACGATGGTCAGCTGCCGGGCGGCGGCCTGCTCGGTCGCGGACTCACCGCGCTGCAGGCGAGCCAGGCTGTCGAGGTCCTGAAGCCCGGACCCGAGGGTGCCCGGAGGGAGCGCGGCGGCGTCGCGTACCGCAGAGGCAGCCGCGGTCTCGACCTCCTGCTGCGCTGCCGTCACGGCGGCCTGGCTCTGGACGACCTTCTGGTCGGCCGTGGTGAGCTGGGTGCGGGTGAGGTTGAGGTCCTCGTCGAGCTTGGCGAGCTCCTCGCCCTTGGCCGCGATCTCGTTGCGGCCGGCCTCGACCTTCTTCAGCAGCGGGCTGGTGGGCGCGCCGGCGATCGGGGTGGTGGTGACGGGCGTGGTCGGGGTGCCGGGCTTCTGGCCCGGCAGCGTGATCGCGCCGACGGCGAGGGGACGGGACCCGGTGTCGGGGACCGCTCCGGACACTCCCGGCGCCGCGGGAGGGGCAGCCGGTGCTCCGGGCGCCGCGGGAGGTGCAGCCGGGGTCGCGGCGGCCGGCAGCGGGTTGAACAGGGCGGCGAGGGCGGCGGCAGCAGCGGCGGAACACCCGACCGGGCGCCACCAGGGACGCACCCGGACGGCGGCGCGGCGCCGATCCTGCCCTGTCTTGGCCATGCGTACCCCGTCCGCGAGCGCTTGCCAGCCGGCGGTTGCCGTCCCCCATAAACGTCATACCCCAACACCTGCACCGGTGTCGATCGATTCGAGTTGAAAGGACCCTGTGAATCGTATGCCGGGGACGTGAGCTGCGCCGCCCCTCGGCCGACGGCCCCGCACTTCTGTCAGAGGCAGGACGTACGCTCGACGCACCGCGAACGTGAGAGGGGCCCAGATGGACGTCGGACTGAAGCGCGAGCTCGAAGCCAAGGTCTACGCCGGTGAGCGGCTGACGCGCGAGGACGGCATCGCCCTCTACGACTCCGACGACCTGGCCTGGCTGGGGCGGCTGGCGCATCACAAGCGCACGGAGATGAACGGCGACCGGGTGATGTTCAACGTCAACCGGCACCTCAACCTGACGAACGTGTGCTCGGCCAGCTGTGCGTACTGCTCCTTCCAGCGCAAGCCGGGGGAGAAGGACGCGTACACGATGCGCATCGACGAGGCGGTCCGCAAGGCCAAGGAGATGGAGGACGAGCAGCTCACCGAGCTGCACATCGTCAACGGCCTGCACCCGACGCTGCCCTGGCGCTACTACCCCAAGGTGCTGCGCGAGCTGAAGGCGGCACTGCCCAACGTCAACCTCAAGTGCTTCACGGCGACCGAGGTGCAGTGGTTCGAGAAGATCAGCGGCCTGCCCGCCGACGAGATCCTCGACGAGCTCATGGACGCCGGCCTCGAGTCGCTGACCGGCGGTGGCGCGGAGATCTTCGACTGGGAGGTCCGCCAGCACATCGTCGATCACAACTGCCACTGGGAGGACTGGTCCCGGATCCACCGGCTGGCACACCAGAAGGGCATGAAGACCCCTTCCACCATGCTGTACGGCCACATCGAGGAACATCGCCACCGGGTCGACCATGTGCTGCGCCTCCGCGAGCTGCAGGACGAGACGGGCGGTTTCGCGGTCTTCATCCCGTTGCGCTACCAGCACGACTTCGTCGACTCGGCAGACGGCAAGATCCGCAACCGCATCCAGGCCCGCACGACGATGGCGGCGCCGGCCGAGTCCCTCAAGACCTTCGCGGTGTCCCGGCTGCTGTTCGACAACGTCCCGCACGTGAAGTGCTTCTGGGTCATGCACGGCCTGTCGGTGGCGCAGCTCTCCCTGAACTTCGGCGTCGACGACCTCGACGGCTCGGTGGTCGAATACAAGATCACCCACGACGCCGACTCGTACGGCACGCCGAACACCATGCACCGCGGCGACCTGCTCGACCTGATCTGGGACGCGGGCTTCCAGCCGGTCGAGCGGAACACCAGGTACGAGGTCGTCCGCGAGTACGACAAGCCCACGTCCCTGGCCGAGCGGCGCAGCGAACCGCAGCAGGTGTGGGCCTGACGGAGTCCCGGACCGGCATGCGCTGACGAGTTCTGCCTCCTGGCGTCCCGCTTCGGGGCGGGGCTGCCTCGTGTTCCTCCTGGCCCTCGGGCCGGACTTCGAGGGGTCGTTCGTGGCGGCGTACCCTCGTGGTTGTCATGGCCGAGACTCAGAGTGCGCGCCCTCCGCGCCGAGATGCGGACGGGCGGTTGGCGACCGTTCAGGACCTGCTCGGTGTGGCGCTGGGTGGACTGGTGGCCGGGCTGGTCATCCTGCTGCTCTTCGAGGGTGTGATGTCGCTCGTGCGCGCCTCCGAGTTCGGGAGGGCCAACGGGTGGATCGCCATTGTGCTGCCGGTGTGGTTGTTCACTGAGGAGTTCCGGGCGGCCGGCTTCGGGGCGTACCGGATCGTGGTCGGGGCTTTGGGAGCGGGTTTCGGGGTCGCTGCCGGAATGACGCTCGCCGGGCTCGCCGCCCCCGTCTTTCCCCCGCTGGTCAGCGGGGCGGTGGGCGCGCTCGGCCTCACCGTCGTCTACTGCCTGGTCTGGTTCTACGGCCTCCGGTGGCTGAGCCACCGGGCGGGCTGACAGGAGTTTTGTGATGAGTCCCGCCCTCAAGTACACGCTCGGCCGCCTAGGGCTGTTCGTCGTGGTGTTCGTGCTGCTGCTGCCGCTGCCGCTGAACCCCCTGGTCACGGCGATGATCGCGTTGGTCGCGTCGGCGGGGTTCTCGTACTTCCTGCTGGCGAAGTGGCGCAACGAGATGGCCGAGCAGCTCGGGACGGTCGCGCAGCGGCGGGCGGCGGAGAAGGAGCGCCTGCGGGCCGCCCTGGCCGGTGACGAGGCCGCGGCCGCCGCCGGCGACCGGGCCGCCGAAGCAGCCCCGGCCGCAGCGGCGCCGGCCGCAGTGTCCGCCGCAGCGCCCGCCGATGCCGCGTCGGCCGCAGCGCCCGCCGATGCTGCGTCGGCCGCAGCGCCCGCCGAGCCGACCCCGGCCGGGGACGCTGCCGAGGGTGGCGCCGGCGCGGCGGCGGAGCTCCCCGGGAAGGGTGACACCAGGACCGCGTGACGGTCATCATGTCGACGTAGGGGGCACTTTGGCATGACCCGGCAGGCGCCGGTTTGATTGCCAAACGTCGATACCGGGTGGTGCAGTGACGGGGCCAGGACCCCTCTGACACCCGGAGGTCGTTCATGAGACGACGTCTCACCGGTCTGGCCGCGGCTGCCGCCGCCGGCCTCGCCCTGATCGCCGCATCCGCCGCCACCGCGCAGCCCGCGACCGCGGAACTGCGTGCCGACAGCTCGGCCCAGTACGAGATCTACGACGTGCGTACCCTCGCGCAGCGCAACACGATCGCCAGCACCGGCGCCGCCATCGACGCGGTCGAGCACGCCGTCGTCGAGGTGACCGCCACCGCGCAGGAGGTGAAGGCGCTGCGGTCGCTCGGCTTCACGGTCAAGAAGATCGAGGCGACCGGCGCGAGCGGCGACGTGTCCACCCGGGACTTCCCGTCGCGTGACGCCGCCTACCACAACTACTCGGAGATGATCGCCGAGGTCAACACGGTCGTCGCCCAGTACCCGGCCATCGCGAGCAAGCGGGTGCTCGGCAAGACGTACCAGGGTCGCGACATCGTCGCGGTCAAGATCTCGGACAACGTCGGTACGGACGAGAGCGAGCCCGAGGTCCTCTACGACGCCAACCACCACGCGCGCGAGCACCTCACCGTGGAGATGGCCGTCTACCTGCTGCACCTCTACACGGACAACTACAACAGCGACACCCGCATCCGGAACATCGTGAACAGCCGCGAGATCTGGATCATCCCGTCGGTCAACCCGGACGGCGCCGAGTACGACATCGCCACCGGCAGCTACCGGTCGTGGCGCAAGAACCGCCAGCCCAACACCGGATCCTCGTACGTGGGAACCGACCTGAACCGCAACTACAGCTACCGCTGGGGCTGCTGCGGTGGCTCGTCCGGCAGCCCGTCCTCGGAGACCTACCGTGGCCCGTCGGCCTTCTCGGCCCCCGAGACCCGGGTCGTCCGCGACTTCGTGCTGAGCCGTGTCGTCGGCGGCGTCCAGCAGATCAAGGCCACGATGGACTTTCACACGTACTCGGAGCTGGTGCTCTGGCCGTTCGGCTACACCACGGCGAACACCACCACCGGCATGACCGCCGACCAGTACAACACGTTCGCGACGCTGGGCCGCCAGATGGCCGCCACCAACGGCTACACCCCCGAGCAGTCCAGCGACCTCTACATCACCGACGGCGACCTGCTCGACTACCTCTGGGGCACGCACAAGATCTTCGCGTACACCTTCGAGATGTACCCGACCAGCTCGGCGGGCGGCGGCTTCTACCCGCCCGGCAGCGTCATCACCCGCGAGACCACTCGTAACCGGGAAGCGGCACTGCTGCTCGCCGAGGTGGCGGACTGCCCGTACAAGGTGATCGGCAAGGAGTCCACGTACTGCTGAGGCCGCCCACGACTACCTGCCATAGCTCCCAGCTATGGCAGGTAGGCGCGCGTCATAGGTGTCGGCGCACCTCTGCGGCGAACTGCGGCAGGCCGGTTCGCTCCAACATCGCCAGTACGCCGGCCACTGACTTCGGCTCCCGTCGGTGTGCTGCAGCCTGAGCGCGAAGGGCATGCAGGGTCACGCCCGGATAAAGATCCAATTGATCCAGGAGGAAGTCGTCGGGGTGGACCGCTGCGATGTCATAGGGCTCGAGTGCTGCCGTCGAGAAATCCTTCAGGTTGAAGGTCACGATCACCTCGGCGTGGGCGCGAACCGCAGCGGCCAAGACGTGCCGGTCCTTGAGATCGTTGGTCATCCCGGCGATCAATGATTCGTACCCGGTGACCATCGCGTCAGGGAAAGACGTCGTCATCTGCACTATGCGACGGTCGACTCTTTCTGCCGGCAGGTCCCGCTTCACGAGATTCCGGTGCAGTTCGGTCATGACATCCCCGGACCACAACGGCCGGAACGCTTGCGCTTCGGCGAGACGGAGCAGGGTGTCGCAAAGGCTGGCGGGAAACAGGACGCAGGTATCGAGGAAGGCGGGGAAGGCCATTGACGACGCTCGCTATCCGAGGTCCCCGGGCGTCTTGGTGATGGTGTACAGATCCATGTCCTCCGCATCGGCCGTCATCTCGTCCAAGGTTCGGCGACGTTCGGCCCGCATCCGGTCCTGGTAATCGATGACGTCGCGAAGCATGACGCGGCGATGCCGTCCACGCATCGTGTGCGGAATCTGTTCCTCGTTCAACAGTCGGATCAGTGTCGGGCGGGAGATGTTGAGCAGGTCGGCGGCCTCTTGGGTGGTGAGCATCGTGTTCCGGGGGGCGATGGAAATCGCTACTCCCTGCGAGAGCGCACGGACCACATCACGGAGGAGGCCGTACAGCTCTTCAGGTAGTTCAAGCTCAGAGCCGTCGGGGCCGATCAGGCGTGCCTTGCCGGGCCCGATGGGCTCGGCGAGCCCGCTCGCGAACCGGCTCAGCGAGGAGAGGTCGTCAGGCGGCATGACGGTGCGCTCGTGCAGTGCGGACGGCATGCCTCAAGCCTACGCCTATTCGAAAAAAACGAAAGCTCAGTGGTCGACGTCTCCCGCGCTTCCGGGGACCGCGTGGGATAGCGTCGGGGGGACCGCGTCGCAGCGAAGCCGGTGGGATTCCGGCGCTGTCCCGCAACTGTGAAGTCCTGTTCTCAGGCAAGCCAGGTCGCCTGCGCGCCGGTCGCGATATCGCGCTCTCGACGGAGGAGCGCCTCGCGGGCCGGGACCCCGGTCGGCGATGTCCGGCAGGAGGACCAGGATGAAACGGGTGTGGAGTGCCGCGGTCGCGGTGACTGCGTTGCTGCTCGCGGGTTGTGGTGGCGGGGGCGCCGGGTCGGATGCGCAGCCGGCCGCGAGTACGGGTGCGAGCGAGGCCGCGTTTCCGGCGTCGGCGGGTGGGGTGACGCTTGACCGTCGGCCCGCGCGGATCGTGTCGCTGGCGCCTACCGCTACCGAGATGCTCTTCGCGATCGGTGCGGGGCCGCAGGTGGTGGCCGTCGATGACCGGTCGACCTATCCGGCGGACGCGCCTCGGACGGACCTGTCCGGGTTCAAGCCGAACGCGGAGGCCATCGCGGCGAAGAATCCCGATCTTGTCGTGATCTCGGACGATCTCAACAAGATCGTGGAGCAGCTCGGGAAGCTGAAGATTCCGGTGCTGCTGGCGCCGGCGGCGCAGAAGCTGGACGACTCGTACGCCGAGATCGGTCAGCTGGGCACGCTCACCGGTCACCCGGCGGAGGCGTCGGCCCTGGTCGAGCGGATGCGGACGGACATCGACAAGATCGTCAAGGGGGTGCCGGCCCGGTCGGCGCCGCTCAGTTACTACTACGAGCTGGATCCGACCTATTACACCGTCACGTCGCAGACCTTCGTCGGGTCGATCTTCGCCCGGTTCGGGCTGACGAACGTCGCGGACGGCGCCAAGACCGCGTATCCGCAGCTGTCCCAGGAGGCGCTGGTCGCGGCCGATCCGGACATGATCTTTCTGGCGGACGGCAAGTGCTGTGCGCAGTCGCCGGCCACGGTCCGGGCACGCAAGGGCTGGTCGGGCGTGACCGCGGTGAAGACCAACCAGATCGTGGCGCTCGACGACGACATCGCCTCGCGCTGGGGACCCCGCGTCGTCGACCTGGTCCGGGCGGTTGCGGACGCGGTGGCCAAGGCCCCGGCGTGACGGACCCCGGCCCAATCGGCGCGGCGGAAAGAGGCCCGCGGGAAGAGTGCGCGCGGGTTGAGGGCGCGCGGGAAGTGGGCGCGCGGGATGAGGGCGCGCCGGATGTGGGCGCGCGGGATGTGGGTGCGCCCAAGGCGAGACCCCATGTCCGACCCGCGCGGCTGCGGGTCGCCTGGCTGGCCGGGGGCGTGCTCGCCGTGGCGGTCGCGCTGGTCGTCGGTGTCGCGGCCGGGCCGGTCACCCTTCCCTTCGCGGGCGTCGCGGCCGAGCTTCTCGATCTCCTTCCGGGGGTACGGCTGCAGAGCGGCCTGACCCCACGGGAAGTAGCCATCATCACCGAGCTGCGCCTGCCCCGCGTCGTCCTGGGCCTGCTGGTCGGCGCCCTTCTCGCCCTGGCCGGCGCCGCATACCAGGGGGTGTTCCGCAACCCGCTCGCCGATCCGCACCTGCTCGGTGTGGCGGCGGGGGCCGGGCTGGGCGTCACTGTCGTGATCGCCGGAAGAGGGGGGCCCGGCGATGTCACCGGGAGCCTGCCGATCGGCGTACCGTTGGCGGCTTTTGTGGGTGCGGTGAGCGCCGTCGTGCTGACGTGGCTGCTCGGTGGGGCCGGTGGCCGCGCGCGTACGCCTGCGACTTTGATCTTGTCTGGGGTGGCGGTTTCCGCGTTCTTGTCGGCGGCTCAGACGTTTCTCATGCAGCGGCATACCGAGTCGATGCGGGAGGTGTACGCCTGGCTGCTCGGCCGCCTCGCCACCGCGGGCTGGCATGACGTGCTGATCGTGCTGCCGTACGCGGTGGTGACCGGCCTCATCGTGCTCGCCCACCGTCGGGAGCTGGACGTGCTGACCGTCGGGGACGAGGAAGCGACCAGTCTGGGGCTGCATCCGCAGCGCAGCCGCTACCTACTGGTGGTGGCCGCTTCGCTGGGCACTGCCGCGGCCGTGTCGGTCTCCGGCCTGATCGGGTTCGTCGGCATCATCGTGCCGCACACGTTGCGGCTGCTCGCCGGGCCGAGCTACCGGTCGATCCTGCCGCTGTCGGTGCTCTTCGGCGGGGCGTTCCTGGCGCTGACCGACCTCGTGGCGCGGACCGTGGCCGACCCGGCGGAGATTCCGATCGGGGTGGTGACGGCGTTCTTCGGTGCCCCGTTCTTCGCCGTGGTGCTGCGGAGGACGCGGGCATGATCTCGGTTTCCGGGCTGCGGGTGCGGCTGGGCGGCGCGCTGGTCGTCGACGGGGTGGATCTCGACGTGGCCGACGGCGAGTGGGTCACGATCATCGGGCCGAACGGTGCCGGCAAGTCGACCGTGCTGCGGGCGGTCGGCGGGCTCGTCGCGTACGAGGGAACGGTTCTGCTGGGTGGGACGGCATTGGACCGGTTGCCGCGGCGGGAGCGGGCCCGGACGCTCGCCACCGTGGCGCAGTCGCCGGTCGTGCCGCCGGCGATGCTCGTCTACGACTACGTGCTGCTCGGACGGACGCCCTACATTCCCGCGCTGGGCCGCGAGTCCGACTCCGACCTGGCGGCGGTCGACGAGGTTCTCGGGGCGCTCGACCTGCACCCCTTTGCGGGGCGGCGGCTGGAGACTCTCTCCGGCGGCGAGCGGCAGCGCGTCTTCCTGGCGCGGGCGCTCGCTCAGGGCGCCGGGATCCTGCTGCTGGACGAGCCGACCAGCGCGCTCGACATCGGCCATCAGCAGGAGGTCCTGGAGCTTGTGGACCGGTTGCGGGCCGAGCGGGGGCTTACCGTGCTCGCCACCATGCACGACCTGTCGACCGCCGGCGAGTACGCCGACCGCATGGTGCTGCTGGCGGCCGGCCGGGTCGTGGCCAGGGGAACGGCGCGGGACGTCCTCACCGAGGAGCTGCTGGCCGAGCACTACCGCGTACGCGTCAAGGTCTTCGACGGCGGGCACGGGCCGGTCGTCGTACCGGTCAGGCGGTGACGCTCTGCAGCAGGGCGAAGAGGCCGCCCTGGGGATCCTCGAGCACGGCGTAGCGGCCGATGGGCACATCCGACGGCGGGCGCGCGACCTGGGCGCCGAGGGACTGCGCGTACGCGGCCGACTCGTCGCAGTCGGCCGTAGCGAAGTAGACCATCCAATGCGGGGGCAGGTCCTGCGGCCAGGTGGCGTCCATCATCCGCATGCCGGCGACGGTCTTGCCGGCCAGCTCCCAGACGAGGTACGGCAGCCCCTGTACCGAGATCTCGCGCGCCACCCAGCCGAAGACCGCGCCGTAGAAGGCGGCCGACCCCTCGACGTCCCGGGTGGCGAGCTCGTTCCAGGCCAGGGCGCCCGGCACGTCGAAGACGTCGGCGCCCTTCATGCTGCCGGGCTGCCACACGCTGAAGGGGGCCCCGGCCTGGTCCAGGAAGGCGGCCATCCGGCCCTGGTACATGACGTCGAAGGGCGCGACGAGCACCTTGCCGCCGGCCGCCTCGACCCGGGCCGCGACCGCGTCGGCGTCGTCGGTGGCGACGTACGTGCTCCACGCCGTCGGCTGCCCCTCGCCGTAGAGCGGCCCGGCGCCCGCCGCGGCGCGTCCGTCGAGGCGGAAAGTGGTGTAGCCGCCGTACTCCTCGCCGGACACGTCGGCCTCCCAGCCGAACAGCTCGGTGTAGAAGCGGGTCGCGTCCTCCAGGTCCGCTGTGCCCAGGTCGACCCAGTTCGGCACACCGGGCGTCGGATGGGTCATGAAGGGCTCCTCGGGCTACGGCAGACGACAGACGAATCGTTGCACCGCGATGCCTGGTACGAGGCCGCTCAGTCGGAAGTTCAACTGAACCGCCGACCCTCGTCGCGGCGATAGGCCCATGCGGCCACCCCAGCGAGGGCGGCCGTCCAGATGAGCAGGGCCGCGATCGATGCCGGTTGCAGCGGGAAGTCGCCGACGGCCGCCCACATGAGGCGTACGGCCGCGCCGGTGGGCAGGTAGGGCGCGATGACCTCGACGAACCCGGGTGCGCCGCCCGGGGCGGTCATCAGGCCGCCGCCGAACGCCAGCGGGAAGAACAGCACCTGGGCCAGCACGATCGCGGCCTTGGCCGGCAGCGAGTAGCCGATCGCCAGCCCCATGAGCGTGAACGGCACGGCGGCGGCCACCACCGCCCCGAGCGCCGCCAGGAAGCCGCCCGCGCTGACGCTCGCCTCGGTCGCCACCGCCGCGATCACGACGACCGGGACCAGCGACAGGACCATGAGGACGAGCCCGGCCAGGATGCGGCCGAGGAAGCGGGGTGCGGCGCCGGCCGGGAGGGTGCGGGCGTACGGGTCCCAGGGCTGCGCGCGGTCCTCGGCGACGCCGATGCCGTACTGGAAGAGGTTGGAGGTCATCACCACGAACGTCACCATCGAGGCGGTGGCGTAGGTCGCGTAGGTGCGGTCGTCGCCGACGAACGGCACCACGAAGAAGATCATCGACGCGGCCGGGAAGAAGGCGCTGCCGATCAGCGCCATCGGGATGCGCAGGGTCTCGAGCAGCTGGAACCGGGCGTGGGTCAGGGCGAGGGACGACACGGCTCTCCTTCAGGCGGCGGTCAGGGTGAGGAAGGCTTCCTCCAGCGACGTGGGTCGGACCTCCAGGTCCTGGAACGGCACGTCGTGCGCGATCAGGTCGCGGACCAGGCGGTCCGCGTCCGGCGTCAGCAGATGAGTGCGGTTCCCGTCACGCTCGGTGCCGATCACCCCGGGAAGATCCGGTACGGGTACGGCCAGAGTCAGGCTCACGCGCCGGATCGCGACCATTCCGCGTACGGCCGCAACGGTGTCGTCGGCGAGCACCCGCCCGCCGCCGATGACGACCACCCGGCTCGCCAGCGCCTCCACCTCCTCGAGGTAGTGGCTGGTCAGCACCACCGTGCCACCGTCGGCGTGGAACTTGCGGATGCCGTCCCACAGCGCGTGCCGCGCCTCGACGTCGAGCCCGGTGGTCGGCTCGTCGAGGAAGACGATGCGCGGGCGGCCGACGAAGGCGAGGGCGACGGCCACCCGCCGCTTCTGCCCGCCGGAGAGCCCGCCGGTCTGGCGCCTGACCAGGTCCTGCAGGCCGAAGCGGGCGAGTAGCTCGGCCTTGCCCAGCGGGTCGGGGAAGTGCGCGCGGACGAAGTCGACCACCTCGCCCACCCGCAGCGCCCCCGGCAGCCCGGTCTCCTGGGGCGTGACGCCGAGCGCCCGCCGGGTGGCCGGGTCCTGCGGGTCCCCGCCGCACAACTCGACGCGGCCCGAGGTCGGCCTCCGTACGCCGGTGAGCAGCGAGACCAGCGTGCTCTTCCCGGCGCCGTTGGGCCCGAGCAGGCCGACGAGCTCTCCCGCGTGGACGTCGAGGTCGAGGTGGTCGAGGGCGAGCACGGTGCCGTACCGCCGGGTGACGTCCATCGCGCGGGCGAGCATCATCGGCCCTCCTCCGGTTCGAGCAGCGCGCGTACGGCCGCGGTGTAGTCCTCGAAGGCCAGCCGCCCGCGGCGGGTGAGGTGCACGAGGGTGGCCGGGGTGCGGCCCTGATGCGTCTTGACGACCTCGACGTATCCGGCGTCCTCGAGCTTGCGCAGGTGGACGGAGAGGTTGCCGGCCGTCATCCGCAGGATGTCCTGCAGCCGGGGGAAGGCGATGCTGTCGCCCTCGCGCAGTGTGGACAGCGACGAGACGACCCGCAGGCGGGCCTGGGCGTGGATGACCGGGTCGAGCTCCGGCACCGCGTCGCTCATCGCGGCATCCGCAGCCACGAGACGAGGCCGACGACCAGCGCGTGCCAGCCCGCGCCGAGGATCACGCCGACGACATTGATGACGCTGATGAAAGCACCGAGGCGGAACAGCGTGCGGTCATCCCAGAGCGCGCCGCCGGCCATGTGCAGGGCGCCGGTCAGGGCGGTCATGGTGCCGGCGTAGACGAGGTTGGCCAGGCCGGTCGGCAGCTGGTCGCCGATGCGGTTGAGGACGGAGATCATGCCGGCGAAGGCCAGGGCCCAGGTGAGCCCGTACATTCCGCCCTGACGGGAGCTCGGGCCGGTGACCTGCCGGGCCGCGCGGGCGCCCACGATGCCGGTGATCGTTCCGGCCGTCGCGATCAGAGCGAGCAGGAAGACCAGCGGCAGCCACGGCGGCATGGCGACCAGGACCCGGTCGTCGGGGCCGTAGCGCAGGAAGAACACCGTGAAGCCGAGGAGCCAGGCGATCCCCCACGGCCAGAGCAGGAGCCGGGGATCGGGAACGATCCTGCGCACCATGGCGGCCTGCTCCTGCTGGATGAGGACGAGAGGGTCACGGGGTGGCTGTTCGTCGTCGACCATGCAAAGCACTTTACCGCGCAAAGTCAAAGAACTTTGTGCCATAAAGTTGATCTCGGTTAGCATCTCGGCCATGGGGGACCTGGTGTTGCGAACCGCCGAGCCGCGCGAGCTCGGCGCCGTCCTGCGTTTCTGGGGCGGCGCCGCCGAGAACGCGAGCCGCCCGGCCGACACGCCGGCCGCCGTCGCGGCGCTGCACCTGCGCGATCCCGACGCGCTCATCCTGGCCGTCGACGGCGACGAGATCGTGGGCACGGTCATCGCGGGCTGGGACGGCTGGCGCTGCCACCTCTACCGCCTCGCCGTCGCCCCGTCCCGCCGCCGGACCGGCATCGGCCGCGCCCTGCTCGCGGCCGCCGAGCAGCGCTGCCGAGCCCTCGGCGGCATCCGCATCGACGCGATGGTCCTCGATGACAACGAGGCCGCCCACGCCATCTGGGCGGCCCACGGCTACCACCGCCAGGACGACTGGTCCCGCTGGGTCAAACCGCTGTAACGATGCACGCCGACCGCCCGGTCTCCGCCGAGCTGCTCGCGGTCCGGCACCTGGCCGACCCTGTCGACCCGCTCGTCCGGGCGGTGGCCGCGGCCCGGCCGGCCCTGGCCGCGGACCCGCATCCGAGGGTACGAGCTCAGGCCCGCAACGCCTCCGGCAGCGGGGCGGCGTGGACCACCGACAGCCGGGACACGGCCCGGGTCAGCACCACGTAGAGCCGGTGCAGTCCGCGGGGCTCGGCGGCGACGATCTCCGCGGGCTCGACGACGATGACGTGGTCGTACTCGAGGCCCTTGACGATCGTGGCCGGCACCACCGTGACGCGCGCCTCGGAGTCGACGTCGTCCGGCGTCGCGGCCTGCAGACCCGCGGCGGCGAGGTGAGCACGCAGCCGGTCCACCGTGGCGTCCGCCGCGATCACCGCCACCGAGCCCTCGTGCTCCAGCGCCGCGGTCACCTCCACGAGCGTCGCGCCGTCGACCTCGGCCGGATCGGTCAGCGCCACCATCGCGAGGTCGCCGTCGCGGCGCAGCGAGACGGCCTCCGGCACGTCCACCCCCAGCGCGGGCAGCAGCCGGTTGGCCAACGCCACGACCGCCGCCGGTACGCGGAAGCCGACCGTCAACGGCACCACGGCCGCGTCCGGCTTGCCGAGATGAGCCAGCGTGTCCTTCCACTGCGCGGCCGCCCACGGCGCGGTGCCCTGCGCCAGGTCGCCGAGCAACGTGATCGACCCGTGCTCACTGCGCCGGGCGATGGCCCGTGCCTGCATGGGCGACAGGTCCTGCGCCTCGTCCACCACCACGTGCCCGAAGCTCGTCTGACGTTCCAGCAGCCCGGCCGCCTCGTCGAGAAGCAGCAGGTCGGCGGCGCTGAACCGGGCCGACTTCGGCGTCTTCGGCGCCTTGGGCCACAGCAGCGCGGCCTGCTCCTCGGCGGTGAGAACGCCGTCCGCCGCCGACGCCAAAAGCTCCGCGTCGGTCAGCACCGCGACGACCAGCGCCTCCGGGGTGAGCGCGGGCCACGCCTTGTCGAGGAAGTCGCGGACCGGCGCCACCTTCGCCATCTTGCGCAGCCAGCCCTCGCTCGGCGAGTTCCCGGTGCGGTACTCCGACTGCCGCTGCAGCAGGCCGACCACGCGGGCGCGGACCCGCTCGCGGCCCACCGCGTACGGCAGGCCCTCGCGGCGGGCCTCGTCCACGGTCCGGCGCAGCGGTTCGACGTCGATGCGCCACCGGTACGAGCCGTCCGACACCATGATGGGCTCAGTGGGCTTGACCAGCCTGCTCCACACCGCACGGCGCAACACCTCGGCCATGCGTACGTCGTGCTTCAGCAGCACGGCCGCCTCGCTGTCCCGGCCCTTCACCGGTACGCGCGCGATCAGGTCGTCCACGGTGGACTGCTGCACGTCGACCTCGCCCAGCGCCGGGAGCACCGCCGCGATGTACGACAGGAACGCGGTGTTCGGGCCGACGATGAGCACTCCGGAGCGCTTCAGCCGTTCGCGGTGCACGTACAGCAGATAGGCGGCCCGGTGCAGCCCGACCGCGGTCTTCCCGGTGCCGGGCGCGCCCTGCACGCAGATCGAGTCCTCGAGCTCGGCCCGAACCAGCTCGTCCTGCTCGGGTTGAATGGTCGCCACGATGTCGCGCATGGGCCCGACGCGCGGCCGCTCGATCTCGGCGGTGAGGATGCGACTCTTGGTGCCCAGTTCCTCGCCGCGGTCCAGATGCTCGTCCTCGAAGCTGGTCAGCTCACCCTTGACGAACCCGAACCGCCGGCGCGTCGACACCCCCTGCGGGTCGCGCACACTGGCCCGGTAGAACGACTGCGACAGCGGCGCCCGCCAGTCGAGCACCATCGGCTCCCCGGCATCATCGGTGACGTGCCGCCGCCCGATGTGGTACGCGGACTCCTCGATGTCGAGCTTGCCGAAGAACAGGGGAGTGGTCGGGTCGTCCGCCAGCTCGGCCACCCGGCGCGAAAGGGCCCGGCCCAGCGTCTCGGCGGCGAAGGCGTCGCCGGCGACGTCGGCGGAGGACGAGAAGAGCGACTCGGCCCGGCCCCGCATCCGGGCCAGGGCGGCGCGGGAGTCGGCCAGATGCCGTCGCTCCGCGGCGAGATCGTCGTCGAGGTCGGTGTGGGCAGGCAGCGTCATCCGAGGAACCTTTCGGCGTCGGTGTCTGTGTTCGGCTGACCTGGGCCGCCCGGCGCTCCGTCAAGGTGCGGTGTCGGCAGTGCCCGGTTGAAAGCGCGCGGTCCCCGCGGGCGAGCCCACCAGGGTACGCGAAGGCCCGTCGCCCCCACGACCGAATTAACGCGGGATCATCTAGGCATGGCTGAGCAGGAGACCCGCGTCAGGATCACCGAACCGCACGTGATGCGGGCGCTGGCGCATCCCGCGCGCATCGCGATCGTCGAGCACCTCACCAGCACCGGTGAGGCGGTGACCGCCACCCAGTGCGCGGGCCTGGTCGGTCTGTCGCCGAGCGCCACCAGCTATCACCTGCGCGAGCTGGCCAAGGTCGGCATGGTCGAGCAGGCGCCGAGCCGGGGCGACGGCCGCGAACGGTTGTGGCGCAGCACCACGTCCGGCTTCAGCGTCGAGGGTGACCTCGGGGAGCCGGAAACGCGGAGAAGTCAGCAGGCGCTTGTCGACGTCTTTCTGTCGCGGGACTTCACGCGGCTGCGCGAATGGGTCGCGCGACAGCACGAGGAGCCCGAGGCCTGGCAGGAGGCCGCGACCCTGTCGAACTCGATGCTGCTGGTCACGGCGGCCGAGCTGACCGAGCTGAACGTGCGGATCCAGGAGCTGATCGAGCCTTACCGGCGACGGGAGCGGATAACCGGCGCGCCGTCGGACGCCCGGCCGGTAGCCGTGCATTACGCGGCCTTCCCCGTCGAGGAGGGGTTGCCACCGCAGATGTGAAGGAATATTTTCGAAGTATGTCCTTCATATCTGCGAGCCGGTGGCGCGACGTCTACGTGGCCGCCGCGGCCCGAGGCGTCTCGGCGTGCGGTGACTTCCTCGCTGCCACGGCGCTCGCCCTGGTCCTGCAGCAAGCCGGGGCGGGTGGGCTCGCCGTGTCCGGGCTGATGCTGGCGGCGAGCGCGCCGCTGGCTCTGCTGGCGCCGATCGCAGGACGGATCGCGGACCGGGCGGACAGCCGCACGGTGTTGGTCGTCGCCGGGATCGCGCAGACCGGAGTCTGCGCGATGCTGGCCTTCACCTCCGCCCCCGCGGTGATCATCGCTCTCGTGGCCGTGCTGGCCTGCGGGCTGGCGGTCACCCAGCCGACCCTCGCCGCGCTGCTGCCCGCAATGGTCCGCCGGGAGGACATGGCCCGGGCGAGCGGCATCAACCAGACCGCCGCCATGATCGGCGTGCTGGCCGCTCCGGCACTCGCCGGCGTGCTGGTCGGGCAGTTCGGCGCCCGGGTGCCGCTGCTCATCGACGCTGGCAGCTATCTCGCGCTGGTGGCGGCCGGACTGCTCATCCGCACCCGCCGGGCGACGACGGCCCGAGCCGCGAAGGTGCGGTGGAGAGTGCGGGATGACAGCGTGATCGCCGTCATGATCGGGGCGCTGGCCGCGACGGTCGCCGGGGTCGGAGCGATCAACGTCATCGAAGTGTTCTTCATCCGCGAGACCCTGCACGCCTCCACCACCATCTTCGGCCTGGTCGCGGCGAGCTGGTCGGCCGGTGCGCTGATCGGCGCGGCGATCCTCGGGCGGAGGGAACGCGGCCGCGCCGGATCGGTACGCCTGGTACGTCTCACGCTCCTGCTCATGGCCGGCTGCTGCACCGCTGTCGTCGCGGCCGCCGGGGTCTCGCACGCGCTGCTCATCGTTCCCCTCTGGCTGGCCGGAGGGTTCTGCAACGGCGGCCTGAACGTGTACACCAGCGTCGTCGTCGCCGAACGGGTTCCCGCCGCCGCGCGGGGACGCGCCTTCGCCACGATGAGCTCGGCGACGCAGGGTGCCGGCATGATCGGTTTTCTCGTGGGCGGACCCCTGGTCGAGGCATTCGCACCCCGGCCGCTGGTCGCCGCCGCGGGAGTGGCCGGCCTGGTCGCGGTCCTGTGCTGCGTGGCCCCCGTACGCCGGGCCGGACGTGAGATAGCTCCCTCCCAGACCTTGGGAAGGCCGCATCCGGTCGCCGCCGGGGATAGCGTCGGAGCATGAGCGACGACGTAGTGCAGCGCCCCCGGGTCGGGCACATTCAGTTCCTCAACTGCCTGCCCATCTACTGGGGTCTGATGCGTTCCGGCGCTCTGCTCGACGTCGACCTGCAGAAGGACACGCCCGACCGGCTGAACGCCGCGCTCGTCGCCGGTGATCTCGACATCGGGCCGATCTCGCTGGTGGAGTATCTGCGGCATGCCGACGAGCTGCTGTTGCTGCCGAATCTCGCGGTGGGCAGCGACGGTCCGGTGCTCTCGGTCAACCTGGTCTCCACGCGGCCCCTCGGGGAGCTGGACGGCCGCCCGGTCGCGCTGGGGTCCACCTCGCGGACCGGGGTGCTGCTCGCCCAGATGATCCTCACCGAGCGGTACGGCGCCGACCCTGAGTACTTCCGGTGCCCGCCCGAGCTCAACCAGATGCTGCTGGAGGCGGACGCCGGCGTGCTGATCGGCGATCCGGCGCTGCGTGCCCTCTACGAGGCGCCGGGGCTCGGGCTCGAGGTGACCGACCTGGCTCAGGCGTGGAAGGAGTGGACCGGGCTGCCGATGGTCTTCGCGGTCTGGGCGGTGCGCAAGGACTTCGCTGCCGCGCAGCCGGGGGTCGTCAAGGAGGTGCACGAGGCGTTCCAGCGGTCCCGGGATCTCTGCCTCGACGAGCTGGACGCGGTCGCCGAGGCGGCCGCCCGGTGGGAGCCGTTCGACGCGGCCACCCTCGCCGCGTACTTCCGGGCGCTCGACTTCTCCCTGGGTGAGCGTCAGATCGCCGGGGTGCGGGAGTTCGCCCGGCGCGCCGCCGCACGGGGTGAGGCGCCGCCGCTGCCGGCCGATGGGCCGGTCTTCGCTCAGGTCTGATTTTCTGGGCGCTCGGGGGTGGTGCTGACGCCGGGGGGTCCCCTAATCTGCCGCGGACCTCTTCCTTGATCACTAAGCGGTGGCCATGCGTCTGCACACCTTCCTGGGCCGGTTCGCCCTGTCCCTGGCCCTTGTCGGCCTCGCCTCGATCGGCTCTGCCCTGCCCGCGCAGGCGGATCCGGAGGAGGAGCGCGCCGAGGTCGAGGTGTTCGTCCCGGACCGGATCGTCACTCTCGACGGCAAGGCGAAGACGGTCGAGTTCCAGGTCTTCAACGTCGGTGGGGTGCCGGCGGAGGGCGTACGGGTCGAGTTCACCGACGACGACGGGTCGCCGATTCCGGCCTCCGTGGGGTTCACCGCGCCGGAGGGCTGTGCGCCCGACGGCTGTGACGTGGGCGAGCTGGCGGTGGGTGCGCGCAAGTCGTACAAGTTCCAGGTGCGGCCGACCGCCGACCTGCCGGAGCTCGGCGAGACCGTGACCGTCAGCGCGCGGGACGGCTCGGGCGAGTCGGTCAGCCTGGCGCACGTGTCGGTGCTGCGTGCCGAGGCCGGCGTCGACCTGGAGGTCGGCACCATCGAGGACATGAAGGTCGCACCGGGCAAGTCGGCCACGGTGCCGGTGGTGGTGCGCAATGCGGGCAACAGGCCCGTGGAGGGTCTCGCCGTCATCCTGGCCGGCGCGCCGTTCCTCAGCTTCGCGAGCACCTACAGCAACTGCGTCAAGGTCGATGAGCTCTTCGGCGTGGCCTGCGTCTTCGAGCAGACCCTCGGCGCGGACGAGGTCTTCACCCTCTCCGCCGCGACGCCGATGCGGGTCAAGGTCGCCGCGAACGCCCCCGGCCCGGGTGAGTACTTCGCCGGCGCGATCGCCACCGGTCTGGACGAGGACTCCGACCTTGCTCTGCTGGCCGCCCGGGAGCGCGCGTCCACCGCGAAAGCGCCGCTCAAGCTCGTGCCGGTGAACCAGCGGCGGTCCTCGGCTGCCGAGGGGGAGCTCAACGACTGGGACAACATCGCCTCGTTCTTCGTCAAGGTGTCCAAGAACCCGGCGGACAACGTGGCGGTCGGTGCGACGTTCACGGGTGCCGTGGGCGATACCCGTACCGTCAAGGTCGGCGTGCGCAACGACGGCCCGGCGGCGATGCTCGGGCCGCTGCAGGGATGGATCTCCTTCAGCAAGGTCCGCATCCCGGCCGGCGTGGAGCTGACCAAGGTCGACCGGGACTGCATGGCGGTGGTCGACGGGAAGCCGGTCGGCGACGACGGCGGCGAGGTGCACGGCCGTGACTACGTCTGCATCGCGATCGAGAACCTCGGCAAGGGTGAGCAGGCGGTCTTCTCCTTCACCGGCACGATCACCGGCGCGTCCTCCGCGGGGTCGGTCACGGTGGACGGCGGCGAGCAGGATTCGAAGAAGTCGAACGACGTCGCGCAGATCGCGGTGCAGCTGACCGCCGGCGGCTCCGGCGGGGGTCTCCCGGTGACCGGCGCGCCGGCGGGACTTCTCGCGGGAGGTGGCGCGCTGCTGCTGGCCGCGGGCGCGGCCGCCTTCGTCATCGCCCGGCGCCGCCGGATCGTCACGGTCGCCGAGTGACCAGCGATCCGTCCACATCGGCCAGGGAGGGCACGCCGGCCTGGGCCATCGTTCGCGCGAGATCGTCCCGATAAAGATCAAGAAGATTCCGTACGCCCTCAGCGCCGCCCGTAGCGAGCGCCCAGAGCACCGGCCGCCCGATGAGCACGGCGCTCGCCCCCAGCGCCAGGGCGGTCAGCACGTCGGCGCCGGTGCGGATCCCGCCGTCCACCAGAACCGGGACCCGCGCCGCCACCGCCGCGACCACCGCATCGAGGGCATCCGCGGATGCCACGGCCCGGTCCAGCTGGCGGCCGCCGTGGTTGGAGACGATCAACCCTGCGGCTCCGGCCTCGACGGCGGCGACGGCGTCCTCCGGCCGCAGGACGCCTTTGACCAGGACGGGCAGACCGGAGAACTCGGCGAGCCAGCCGACGGCGTCCGCGCCCAGCGCCGGGTCCTGCCGCTGCTCGAGGGGCCGGACCGCAGGCGCGGCGTCACCGGCCTCCGGCAGCGCGTTGCGATACACATACGGGGCGTCGGCGGTCAGCACGATCGCGGACGCCCCACGGCCGGCCGCGTCCCGCACCTGCGCCTCGGTGAGTGACCGGTCCCGCAGCACGTACGCCTGGAACCACCACCGGTCCGACTCGATCATCCGCCCGGCCCGCGACGACTGCACGAGCAGCGACCCGGCCGCGGCGACGCCCCGAGCGGTCGCGACCTCGCCCTCGGGATGCGCCAGGGTGTGCAGGGCGGTCGGCCCGGCCAGCACGGGCACGGCAAGCTGCGTGCCGAACAACGTGGTCGACGTGCTCACGGAGGAGACGTCCTGGAACAGCCGCGGCAGGAACCGCCAGGCTCGCCACGCGGCGGCGGCCTCGTCCCGGCTGATGCCCTCGCCGGCTCCGGCGGAGTAGTAGTGGAAGACAGACGCGGGCAGCACGGCCCGCGCCTGCTCCTGCAGGTCCATCGTCAGTCGCCCAGCACCTCGTCCAGGGCCGCGACATCCTCGGCGGTGAGCTGCCAGGCGCCCGCCGCGGCGTTCGCCAGCACCTGCTCCGGCGTCGTCGCGCCGGCGATCACGCTGGTCACCGCCGGTCGCGCGGCCAGGCCCGCGATCGCCACGTCCAGCAGGGAGTGACCGCGTTCCTTCCCGTACGCGGTGAGCGCCTCGATCGTGTCCCAGTCGGCGCCGTCGAGCCACCGCCGGTAGCGCTCGAGGGACAGCCGCGTCCCCTCGGCCGGCTGCTGCCCGCGCTGGTACTTGCCGGTGAGCAGGCCGCTGTCGAGCGGGAAGAAGGGCAGCAGGCCGAGCCCGAACTGCTCGCAGGCGGGCACGACCTCCGCCTCGGCCTCCCGGTGCAGCAGGCTGTACTGGTTCTGCGCGCTGATGAACGGGCTGTACCCGGCGGTCCGCGCGGTCCAGTCGGCGTCGGCGATCTGCCAGCCGGCGAAGTTCGAGTTGCCCAGGTAGCGCACCTTGCCGCTGCGTACCAGGTCGTCGAGGGCCGCGAGGGTCTCGTCGATGGGGGTGGCCTCGTCGGGCTGGTGCAGCTGGTAGAGGTCGATGTAGTCGGTCCCGAGCCGGCGCAGCGACGCCTCGGCGGCCCGGACGATGTACCGACGCGAGCCCCGGGCGCCGAAGTCGTTGCCGTTCAGCCCCTCCATGTCCATGCCGAACTTGGTGGCCAGCACGATCTCGTCGCGACGCCCCTTGAGCGCCGCGCCGAGGCACTCCTCGGAGCTGCCGTGCGGCGTGCCGTAGATGTCGGCGGTGTCGAAGAGGGTGATGCCGGCGTCGAACGCCGCGTCGACGACGGCGCGCGTCCCGTCGAGGTCCAGCTTGCGGCCGAAGTTGTTGCAGCCGATGCCGACGACGGAGACGACCAGCCCGGACGTGCCGAGGCGGCGGTAGCTCATCTGACTCATGGTCCGACCCTATGCCGGAGCCGACCGGCGAAGATCCGTGGTCTTACATTAGCTGTTGTCTATTGACACACGAAGTTAACCATCTAATGCTGTGAGAGCGCTCTCTGGGTCGATCCACCACGGTCCAGGGGGCGCACCCAGCACAGACCGTCGTTCATATTTCGTTTTCGTCCCCTCCACCGTCCCCGTTCCCGCTTCGTCCACCTGGTTCTCCCCCCGCCCTGTCTCCGCTCCGTCCTCGAGGAGTCACTGTGCGTACCAGAAGAAAGCTCCTGCATGCGCTAGCCGCACTCGCGGTGACCGTCCCGATGGTGGTCTCCGCCGCCGCGCCCGCCCAGGCAGTGGGCCCCGCGCTGCTGCCCGTCACCGTCACCAACAACACCGGCCGCGGTGAGGCCGTCTACCTGTACGTCATCGGCATCAACCTGAACACCAACCGGCTCGGCTACGTCAACCAGGGCGGCACGTTCACCCCCTGGCCCGCCGGCAACATCCCGCCGTCGCCGGCCCCGGACGTCGCCATCGGCGGCCCGGGCAACGGCGGCACGACCACGGTCCAGTTCCCGCGCGGATTCTCCGGCCGCGTCTACTTCTCCCTCGGCGAGAAGCTCAAGTTCTTCCTCACCCCCGACGGCCTCGTCCAGCCCGCCCCGTGGGCCAGCGGCGACCCGAACTACAACATCCTGTTCGACTGGAGCGAGTTCACCTACAACAACGACGGGCTGTGGCTCAACAGCTCCCAGGTGGACATGTTCGCGGTCCCGCACGCCGTGACGGTGACCGGCTCGAACGGCGTCACGACCAAGACCGGCGAGCTGCTCAACAACGGCCGCAACAACGTGATCAACGCGATCCGCGGCCAGGGCGGCTGGACCAACACGGCCTACACCCGCTCGGACGGCACGGTGCTGCGCGTGCTCGCACCGGGCAAGGCCGCCGGTGCCGGACTGATGAGCGCGAACTACCTCGACCCGTACATCACGTCGGCGTGGAACGCGTACACGAGCAAGACCCTGACGGTGGTGCCGTTTGCCGACCAGCCGAACACCAAGTACTTCGGCCGTACGTCCGGCAACGTCATGACCTTCACCAACTCGGCCGGCCAGACGGTGGCCTCGTTCAACAAGCCGTCGTCCGCGTCGGTCTGGGGCTGCGACGGCGACCTGCCGGCCCCGAACGACCTGGTGGTGGGCCCGATCTCCCGCACCCTGTGCGCGGCCCTCAACCGCGGCACCCTCGGCACGATCGACACGCAGCCGAGCACGAACGCCGCGCAGTTCTACCAGAACAACCCCACCAACCAGTACGCGAAGATCATCCACCAGAACATGGCGGACGGTAAGGCGTACGCGTTCGCCTTCGACGACGTCGGCAACTTCGAGTCGCTGGTGCACAGCGGCGACCCCCGCTCGGCGGGCCTGATCCTCACCCCGTTCGGCGCGGGCGGCCCGACCACTCCGGAGCCCCCGGCGGGTGGCGCGGTGCCGGTCATCAGCGACTGGAACGGCAAGTGCATCGACGTCCCCGCCGCGAACTTCGTCGACCGGGCGCCGCTGCAGGCCTACACCTGCAACAACAGCAGCGCCCAGAAGTGGACGTTCACCGGCGGAACCGTCCAGGCCGGCGGCAAGTGCATGGACGTCGCCGACGGCTCGACCGCGAACGGCGCCGTGGTGCAGCTCTACACGTGCAACAACACCGGTGCCCAGCAGTTCGTCCTCTCGGGAGCCGGGGACCTGGTGAACGTGCAGGCGAACAAGTGCGTCGACATCAAGGACTGGAACGCGAACGACGGTGCGCGCTTGCAGTTGTGGGACTGCGGCGGTAGTGCCAACCAGAAGTGGCACAAGGGCTGATCGAACAAACCTGACGAGGGGCTCGCGTCCGCGCGGGTCCCTCGTTCATGTCCTCCCTGCTTCTCGTCCGTGAACCAGCGCCGAATGCTGTCCGTTGCTCCCCGCATACCCACCGCCCGCGGTTCGCGGCGTGGTCCCTGCGGAGGAGGAACGCAATGCCGATGACCTGGCAGCGATTGCGGAGGAGCCGTGCGGCGCGCGGCATCGCCATTGTGGGGGCCGTGGGGGCGGTGATCGCGGCCGGCGTGGGAGCCATGCCGGACGCCGGCGCCGAAACCGGACCGGCCGGCAACGACGCCGCCATCGTCGGCGTCGCCGGCAAGTGCGTCGACGTCGCGAAGACGGAGAGCGCCGGCGCCCTGCCAGTCCAGCTCTGGGACTGCAACGGTACGGACCGGCAGCGCTGGGAAGTCGACGAGCAGCAGGGAACGGTCCGCGCCCTGGACAAGTGCCTCGGCGTCGCGGACGGCGCATCGGGAGACGGTACGGCCGTACAGCTGCTCGACTGCACCGACACCGACGCGCGCCGCTGGCGGTTCACCAACGGACAGCTGCTCAACACGGGATCGGGCAAGTGCCTGGACGCCCACGACGGCGACGACAACGGCGTGGCCCTGCAGATCTGGAAATGCGCGACCAGCGCGACACAGACCTGGAAAGCACCGAGCGTAGCCACGGGTCAGGCCAGTGCCAAGAAAGGCGTGAGCACCTGGCCCTTCCCCCGCGCGGCCGACGGCATCCGGGACGTCGGCGCCGGCTGGTACCACGACTGGTCATCGGACAACGAGGACATTCCGGCGCAGGCCGAGTTCGTCGCGACGATCTGGGGCCCCGGCTCGGTCACCGATGCGGAGCTCGCAGCCGCCAAGAAGTCAAGCAAATCCCTGCTCGGCTTCCACGAGCCCGACAGCAAGGACCAGGCCGACCTGACGGTCGAGAAGGCGCTCGAGTTGTGGCCCCGCCTCGAGGAGACCGGCCTGCGCCTGGGCAGCCCGGCGGTCGCCTCCGGCGCGGACGTACCCGACGGCTGGCTCGACCGTTTCATGAGCGGAGCCCGGGAGAAGAAGCTGCGCGTCGACTTCATCGCCCTGCACTGGTTCGGATCCGACTTCAGCGACGCGGCCGCGGACCAGCTCATGGACTACGTCCAGAGGGTGCACGAGCGCTATGACATGCCGATCTGGGTCACCCAGTTCGGCCTGACCAACTTCACCGGCGAGCCGCGGTACCCGGACGCGAAGCAGCTGACCACGTTCCTCACCAAGGCCACCAAGAACCTGGACGCGACGCCGTACGTGGAGCGCTACGCGTACTCGTCGCTACCGGCAACGGCGGATTCGGAGGCGTACGGCCTGTACTGCGAGGACGGCACCCTGACCGAGGCGGGCGTCGCCTACCGGGACGCGGGCACGCCGGGCGCCGTACCGTCGGCTTCCGGAGACCCGCAGCCGTCGCAGGGAGATCCGCAGCCGTCACAGGAGACCGCGCCGCCGTCGCAGGATGCGTCACCACCGTCGCCTTCGACGCAGGAGAACCCGCGGCCCTCGGTCGAACCGTCGCAGCCCAAGGACCAGCCGGAAGCATCTGGCGACGCCGCGTTGGAGGACCGGATGATCGAGCTGATCAACGTCGAGCGTGCCAAGGCCCAGTGCCAGCCCGTCGTCAAGAACGATGTCCTCACCGCGACGGCTCGCGCGCATTCGAAGCTGATGGCCGAACGTAAGGAACGGAGCCACAAGTTCCCGGACGAGCAGGAGGTCGGCGACCGGATCACCGCGGGCGGCTACACGTGGTCGGGCGTCGCCGAGAACATCGTGCCAGGTGCTTTCGTCACGCCGGAAATCGCCATGTACGGCAAGCACGACCCGACGACCGACTTCACGGGCCTGATGGAGGACTCGGCCCACCGGGGAAACATGCTGAACTGCGGGTACAAGGACGTCGGGGTAGGGGTCGTCCGCGATTCGGATGGCGGTCCTTGGTGGACTCAGGATTTCGGCTCCCCGCGCTGACCATGGGATCCGGGGTCTCGGACCTCCATGACGGTGGGTGTGGGATACGTCGGATGGCGCAGCGCCGCCTGCGTCACCGGTGGAGTGGTGTTGTGGGGTTGGCCGGCTGCCGACGGTGAATGGCTGACAGCGGCCGGCGAGGCGGTGCCGGATTCGGTGTTGCCGCGTGGCGTGCCGAAGGCGGTGGCCGGTTGGCGGCGATGGCCGCGACCGAAGCTCAGCAGAGGTGTGGCGTCGTTCGTACATGGCAGCGGTACCGGCGTGCGTCATCGTCATGCGGCGTCGCGCGGGCGCTGTGTCGTCGGGCGGGCGTTGTGGTGTGGCGGCGACAGCGCCGGGCAGGCGTTGCGGTGCAGTCGCGACGGCGGCGGGCGGCCGTTTGGCGGTAACGGCTTCGGCGGGCGTCGTGGCGTTTGGGCGGGCGTCGCGGCCGCGTCGGGGCGAGCGCTGCGACAGCGTCCGGCGGACGTTGCGTCGCAGCGCGGCGTTCGGCCGGCGTCGTGGCCAACGCCGGATGCCATGGTTAGACGTCGTCCATTGTGGTGGCAGGGCGGTAGGCGGCGAGAGGCCGGGGCCGGGGCCGGGGTGGGTGGTAGTCAGGTGGGTGGGCCGGCGAGGTCTCGGTAGGCCGGGCGGAGGATGTCCGCGAGGGGGATGTGGCGGACGCGGATGGGTGGTGGGTCGAGGACGCGGAGGAGGAGTTCCGGGGGTGGGGTGAAGCGGGCTGGGCGTTCGCGGAGGCGGCTCAGGGAGATTGACGGGGTGTAGAAGTCGGTGAGGCGGTTCTCCAGCGGCTGTTCGTCGATCGCCAGGGGATCGACTGTCTCGGTGGGTTCGGGGAGGCCGCGGAGGGCGGTCAGGATTTCGTCGCGGTTGCGGCCGCGCCAGGCGAGGACCAGGAACGGGTCGTCGTCGAAGGCCTCGGCGAGGACGTAGAGGACCGCCGACACGTGTTTGCAGGGGACCCCCCAGTCCGGGCAGGTGCAGCGCATGTCGAGTGTGGACGGAAAGAGCGGCAGGTCCAGTTCGTCGAAGAGTCCGGTGATCTCGTGCGGCATGTCGCCGGCCAGCAGGGCCGCGCGATACAAGGCCTGTGACGCGAGCGCCGACAGGGCAAGCGTCCACTGTGCTTCATCGAACGCGGGGATGGCGACGATGACCTGATACGGATCCGGGCGGGAGCCTTGGACGCGGCCCACCACGTGGCCCGGTGCGAGGGTGAAGTCGACGACCTGGCCCTTGCGTGCGTAAGAGCGTCCGCGCGCGAGCCGGCCGGCAGCGCACGTGCGTTCCAGGATGTCGACGAAGTGGCGCGACCACCACTGCTCGCCGATCTTGCCGCGCTGGGCGCGCACCGCGATGCCGCCGTCGACGCGGATGGGGCCGCTCGTCTCGAACCAGCGTCCCTCGGGATCAACGGGCATCGTGGCTCACCTCCTCGTACGGCACGCAGTCCGATGAGGACAGCTCCATACAGGACTGGACCACGTCAGCTCACCGCCGCGCGAGGGTCGAGGCTGAACAGCTCGCGGAGCTGGGACGTCGTGAGGTCGGTGACCCAGTCCTCGCCCGTGCCCACCACTGTGGACGCGAGCGCCTTCTTGCGCTCGATCATGGCGTCGATCTTCTCTTCGAGGGTGCCGGTGCAGATGAACTTGCGGACCTGCACGTTGCGGCTCTGTCCGATGCGGAATGCGCGGTCCGTCGCCTGGTCCTCGACGGCGGGGTTCCACCAGCGGTCCACGTGGATGACGTGGTTCGCGGCCGTGAGGTTGAGTCCGGTGCCGGCTGCCTTGAGGGACAGCAGGAACAGCATCGGTTCCTGGTCGGTCTGGAAGCGGTCGACCAGCTCGTCCCGCCTCGCTTTGGCCAGTCCACCATGGAGCCAGAGCACCGGGCGGTCGAGGTGGGCGGCCAGGTACGGCTGGAGCATGGCACCGAACTCCGAATACTGCGTGAAGATCAGGGCCTTGTCGCCGTCCTCGACGATCTCCTCGGTGAGCTCCTCGAGGCGGGCGAGCTTGCCGGACCGGCCGGGGAGGCGGGAGCCGTCCTTGAGGAGGTGGGCCGGGTGGTTGCACACCTGCTTGAGCTTGGTCATCGCCGCGATCACGTTGCCGCGGCGCTGGATGCCCTCGCTGCCCTCGATGACCGCCATCATGTCCTCGACCACGGCCTGGTAGAGGGTCGCCTGCTCGGGGGTGAGGGTGCACCAGACCTTCATCTCGTTCTTCTCGGGAAGGTCGGAGATGATCGACTTGTCGGTCTTCAGGCGGCGGAGGACGAACGGGCCGGTCGCCCGCTTCAGGGCGGCGGTGGCGTCGGCGTCGCCGCGTACCTCGATCGGCTCCTGGAACCGCCGGCGGAAGCGCTTGGCCGGGCCGAGCAGGCCCGGGTTGGCGAACTCCATGATGGACCACAGCTCGGCGAGATGGTTCTCGACGGGAGTGCCGGTCAGGGCCAGGCGTGTGCGAGCGGGGATCGCACGGACCGCCTGCGCCTGCCGGGTGCCGCTGTTCTTGATGGCCTGCGCCTCGTCGCACACCACCCGTCCCCATTGGACGGTCCGGAGCACGTCGAGGTCGCGGAGCGCGGTGCCGTAGGTGGTGATGACGACGTCGGACTCCGCAACCGCGCCGAGGAACTCGTCATCCCGTTTGCGCGTGCCGCCGTGATGGACGTGGACCCGCAGATCCGGCGCGAAGCGGGCAGCCTCCTTCTGCCAGTTGCTGACCAGGGACATGGGGCAGACGAGCAGGGTCGGCGCGGGGCGATGGCCCTCGACGCGCTCGGACAGCAGCAGCGACAGCGTCTGCGCCGTCTTCCCCAGGCCCATGTCGTCGGCCAGGATGCCACCCAGCCCGAGCCGAGCCAGGAAGGAGAGCCAGGACAAACCCCTTTCCTGGTACGGCCTGAGAACCCCTTGGAACCCCGCGGGCGTCGGCACCGGTGTCAGCCGCTCGGCGGCGTTGCCGGAGAGCAGGTCGCCTAGGTGCCCGTCGGCGTCCACCTCCACGAGCGGCAGATCCTCATCGCCTCCGTCCACGACCTGCTGCAGCACCTCGCCGGCGGTCACCTCGCCTTCGCGGCGCCGGCTCACGGCCTTCAGGGCCGCCTTGAGCTGCCGCTCGTCGAGCTCGACCCATTGGCCGCGCACCCGCACGAGGGGCACCTTGAGGCGGGCCAGCTCGGCCAGCTCCTCGGCGCTGACCGTGCCGTCCCCGATGACCAGGTCGATGCGGAAGTCGACGAGCTGCTCGAGCCCGAACCCGGAGTCGGCGGCCGCCCGGCCCGAGGGCGATGTCGTCTTGGCCCGGGTGGTCAGTTTGAGCCCGACCGCCTTGCGGCCCGCCCACGCCGGGAGCTGCACCCCGAAGCCGGCCGCCTGAAGCAGTGGCGCCGCCTGACGCAGGAAGTCGTGTGCCTCTCCGGTGGTCAGCGTCATGCCCTCGGGCTGGGCCTGCAGCAGCGCCTCGTGCAGCGCGGGGAAGAGGCGCACCGCGCGCCCGAGCCCGGCGAGCAAGGTCTCGTCGGCGCGGTCGGACAGTCCCGGGAGCCGGCCGCCGGTCCACAGGTCCTCCGCTCGCAGGTAGAGGCTGGGGTCGTCGGCGGACTGCAGCGCGAAGTCGAGCGCCCAGTCGTCCTCGCCCGGCTCCGGTTCGACCAGGCGGAAGCTGACCCGGACCGGCCCGTTCGCGTCGTGCGCCGCCCGCAGCCACGCCTCGAGCGGCGCGGCCAGCTCCGCCACGGCGGCCGGGTCGGCCTCCGGCAGGGTCGGATCGGGTGCGGTGAGGGCGGAGACCCACCGGTCGGCGAGGGCGGCCTTCGAGCCCGGGCGCATCCCGAGCAGGAGGCGCTCGGGCAGCACGCCCCGCGCCGCGGCGTCGAGCAGGGCGTTGAGTGCGTCGTGCAGCGTGCGGGCCGCGCCGGCCTCGGGCAGCGCCGGCGAGTGGCAGACGGGCGGCATCGCCACGGCGAAGTCACGGAACGCGGCGGCGTCGGCGCCGGTCAGCACCGGACGCCAGCGAGCGGCCGGCACACCCGCCTCGCGCACGAGCTGGGGCAGCATCCGGCCGCGCCGCGCCATGTCGCAGGCGTGCCCGGCGAGCAGGGACAGGTAGCGCAGGGACGCCGCCGCGACCCACGGCCCGTCGGGATCGGGATCCGCCAGGGCGCCGAGCGCGCCCAGGGCCTGGTCGCCGGCCAGCACGAGCGCCGGCGTCTCCCACTCCGCCAGCCGCAGACCCCGTGCCGGCGCCTCGCTGCCGGTCTCCGGCGACGGGAGCGGGCCCTTCGCGGTGCCGGGCAGCCGGAGGGTCAGCGTCGTCTCGTCGGCCTTCGCGAGGGACTCCCGGATGTCGTCGGACGAGCCCGTCAGCGCCGCGGCGAGGGCCGAGGCGGTGGCCGCGAAGGGGTGCGGCCGTCGGCGTGCCCGGGCGGCGATCAGGGGGAGGGCGGGATCCTCCGCCCAGAGCGCGAGCCGCCCCGGGGCCGACTCACCGGCGATCCAGACGCCATGTACGACGAGCACTGCGACTCCGATTCCGATCGACCCCTCGAGACTAACGACCGACGTGTGCCGCGGCTCATGGCGTCACCCACTCGACCAGCTCGTACACGATGCCGTTGGGGTCCTCGACCAGCAAGAGACGCTCGCCCCACGGCTCGTCGCGTGGTGGCAGGGTGATGCGGACGCCCTCGGCGCGCAGCCGGTGATGCTCGGCTTCCAGGTCGTCGATCACGAACGCGACGATCGTGCCGGCGGCGTGGCGGTCGCGGAGTTTCTCGGGAAGGACCTCCAGGCCTCGGCGGAGAAAGATGAGATCCATGGCCCCGTCGTCGCGGCTGAGGGATGCGAACCCGTCGGCGGACATGCGCTCGGTGAAGCCGAAGTGCGAGGCGAGAAACTTGCTGGAGGCGGGAACGTCGTCGACGGTGAGTGAGACGGCGGACGAGGTGATCTTCACGGTGCCTCCCCGGTTTTTATGGACGCCGTATAAGATACACCGTACAAGAAAGGGGCGCCAGCGGAGTGGCACGACGCACGATCGACCTGCTGTGGCTGGAGGAGCTGCACAGCAGGCGGGGCCGCAAGAAGGGCCTGTCCCTGACGCAGGTCGTGGATGCCGCGATCGCGCTGGCCGACACCGAGGGGCTCGACGCGGTCAGCATGCGGCGGGTGGCCCAGGAGCTGGGCGTGGTCCCCATGACGCTCTACACGTACGTACCGGATAAGGCCGCTCTTCTCGATCTGATGGTGGATGCGCTCTACCTGCGCATGTCACGGTCGGCGGACGACGGCCCGGAGTGGCGGGAGCGGGTGCGTGCGGTTGCCCGCGACAACCGGGCGCTCTACGAGGACCACCCGTGGGCTGCGGAGATCTCGGCGAGCCGGCCTCCGCTCGGTCCCGGGCTGATGGCGAAGTACGAGCACGAGCTGCGGGCGTTCGAGGGCGCCGGGCTGGACGACGTGGAGACCGACTCGGCCCTGACCTTCCTGCTGGGCTTCGTGCAGCACTCCGCGCGCGCGGCCGCGCAGGCCAGGGCCGTGGCCGAGCGTTCGGCGCAGACCGACGCCGAGTGGTGGGAGGAGAGCGGGCCGCTGCTCGAGAAGGTGTTCGACCGCCATCGTTACCCCCTGGCCGTCCGGGTCGGCGAGGCGGCGGGCGCCGAGCTGGGCGGTCCGTTCAACGCCGACCACGCGTACGCGTTCGGCCTGGAGCGGGTGCTCGACGGCCTGGGCGCGCTGATCGACAGCAAGCAGAGTCAGTGACCCGCGCCGCTGACCCGGGGTGGCGCAGGGACGTAGTCTTCGAGGCGTGACGGTGAACGCGGAGATCGACAGCATTCTGCAGCGGGGTGCCGACGGCGGGCGGATCACGCCCGAGGAGGCCCTGCTGCTCTACACCGACGCGCCCTTCCATGCCCTGGGTGAGGCGGCCGACGCCGTCCGGCGCCGGCGGTATCCCGACGGCATCGTCACCTACCTGATCGACCGCAACATCAACTACACGAACGTCTGCGTCACGGCGTGCAAGTTCTGCGCCTTCTATCGGGCACCGAAGCACAAGGAAGGCTGGTCGCACCCGATGGAGGAGATCCTCCACCGGTGCGGCGAGGCGGTCGACCTCGGCGCAACCCAGGTCATGCTCCAGGGCGGGCACCACCCCGACTACGGCGTCGAGTACTACGAGAATCTCTTCTCGTCGGTCAAGGCCGCCTATCCGCAGCTGGCCATCCACTCGATCGGCCCCAGCGAGATCCTGCACATGGCGAAGGTCTCGGGCGTCTCCATCGAGGAGGCGGTCGTCCGGATCAAGGCCGCCGGGCTGGACTCCATCGCGGGCGCCGGGGCGGAGATGCTGCCCGACCGCCCGCGCACGGCCATCGCGCCGCTCAAGGAGTCGGGGGCGCGCTGGCTGGAGGTCATGGCCGTCGCCCATCGCAACGGCCTGAGCTCCACGGCCACGATGATGATGGGTACGGGCGAGACCAACGCCGAGCGCATCGAGCACATCCGCATGATCCGCGAGGTGCAGGACCTGGCCGTCGCCAACGGGTACGTGGACTCGCCGGTCGAGGCGGACAGCGGCGTGGGCGGCTTCCGGGCGTTCATCCCGTGGACGTACCAGCCGGAGAACAACCACCTCAAGGGCCGCACCCAGGCGACCACCATGGAATACCTGCGGTTCATCGCGGTGTCCCGGCTGTTCTTCGACAACGTCGCCCACCTGCAGGCCTCCTGGCTGACCACCGGCAAGGACGTCGGCCAGCTGGCCCTGCACCTGGGCGTCGACGACCTGGGCTCGATCATGCTGGAGGAGAACGTCATCTCCTCGGCGGGCGCACGCCACCGGTCCAACCTGCACGAGCTGATCTGGATGATCCGGACGGCGGACCGGGTCCCGGCCCAGCGCGACACGCTCTACCGGCATCTGGCCGTGCACCACACGGCGGCGGACGACCCCACCGACGAGCGGGTGGTCTCGCACTACTCGTCGATCGCGATGCCCGAGGGCGGCCGCAGGAACCTGCCGCTGGTCGACGCCCGCTGAGGGGTGTCGATGGGCCGTACGACCCCGCGGGTCGGCCGATCGGTCACGTGCGGGTCGGCGGACCGGAGAGGTGCGGATTGCTCCTCGGTAACGAGCTCAGCGTGTCTCTGGCTCGACGTGTTCTCGCTGGTTACGGTGCCTGCGTGACACCGGGTGACTCCGATGTTGCACCGCACCTGTGAAGCGTCGCCGAGGCATCTGACCGCCGGCGGTGGGTTCGGACCCGACCGATGGCGGTCGTATATATAACGCACAAGGAACGGGCGGGATGGGTGACCATCCCGCCCGCTCTGTTTGCCGGGCCTGGCAAAGTGAGTAGGCGTGACGCGCGCAGACTTGGACAAGCAGCCGCATGAGGTCGCCGAGATGTTCGACGGCGTGGCCGAGCGGTACGACCTCACCAACACCGTCCTCTCCTTCGGGCAGGACCGCGGCTGGCGCCGGGCGACCCGGGCCGCGCTGGGGCTGCGGCCGGGGGAGCGGGTGCTGGATGTGGGCGCGGGCACCGGGGTCTCGACCGCGGAGCTGGGTCGTTCGGGGGCCTTCGCGGTCGGCGCCGACCTCTCGACCGGCATGCTGCGGGCGGGCCGCCGGGTCCGGCGCGACGTGCCGCTGGTCGCCGGCGACGCGCTCAAGCTGCCGTTCGCCGACGAGGCCTTCGACGCCGTCACGATCTCCTTCGCCCTGCGCAACGTCGTCGACACCGGTGCCGCGCTGCGCGAGCTGGCGCGCGTGACCAGGCCGGGCGGGCGCCTGGTGGTGTGCGAGTTCAGCAGCCCGACCAGCCCGGCGTTCCGTACCGTCTACATGTCCTATCTGATGCGGAGTCTGCCGGCGGTGGCCCGCGGCGTCTCCAGCAACCCGGATGCGTACGTGTATCTCGCCGAGTCGATCCGTGCCTGGCCGGACCAGGCGGCCCTCGCCGCTCGCATCGCGCAGGCCGGCCCGTGGAAGCGGGTGGGGTGGCGCAACCTCACGGGCGGCATCGTGGCCCTCCACCGCGCTACAAAGAGCTAAAAAACGCCGTTCGCCCGATTTCGCCCACACCGAGGTGTTAGCTCGGTGTATGACGACAATCGACCTCTTCGTCGACGACTCGGACATCGACGTGCCGATCGACGACCGCGACGAGGGCGAGCGCCGGGCGCTGGAGCTGGCCGACCGCATCCGCATGGTCGCCGCCTACGACCCCGGACACGCGCAACGGCTGGTTGATGAGCTGATCGTGCAACTGGACCGTGCCCTGGGCGGTACGTTTCGGGAATACCTTGACGGAGTTACCCGGGATGTGGCGGATCGGGCGCTTGCCGGGACGGGCAGCGAAAGTTCGGCGGTAATTTCACCGGCGGGAAATAGTTAGGGTTCCCTAACCCTAACCCCTTTCGATGCCGGTCATAGACTCCGGACTGGGCTGGCTTGTGAAGTGTTTCACGAGCCCGCGCGAGACGGAGGTGAGCCGTGGACGGGATCGTCGCCGACGAGGCGGACGTGATCGTGGTCGGTGCCGGGCCGGGCGGATCCGCCGCTGCCTACCACATGGCCAGGCACGGGTTGAGGGTATTGCTGCTCGAGAAGACCGAGTTCCCCCGGGAGAAGGTCTGTGGCGACGGCCTCACTCCGCGGGCAGTGCGCCAGCTCGTCCGGATGGGTGTGGACACCTCCGAGAAGGCCGGCTGGATGCACAATCGCGGCCTGCGGGTGATCGGTGGCGGCGTCCGGCTCGACCTCGACTGGCCCGACCTCGCGAGCTTCCCCAACTACGGTCTCGTGCGGACCCGGATGGACTTCGACGACATGCTCGCGCAGCGGGCCGTCGAGGCCGGGGCGCTGCTGCGTACCGGTGTCACCGTCACCGGGCCGGTGCTGGACGCCGACGGCCGGGCCATCGGCGTGGAGGCCAAGGCCGGTCCCGCGAAGGAACCCGTCCAGTTTCACGCCCCGCTGGTGATCGCGGCGGACGGGGTGTCCGGCAAGCTGCCGCTCGCCATGGGCCTCGCCAAGCGCGACGACCGGCCGATCGGTGTGGCCGTCCGGCGCTACTACCACTCGCCGGCCCGCGCCGACGACGACTACCTCGAGTCCTGGCTGGAGCTGCGCAGCGCCCAGAACCCGGAGCGGCTGCTGCCCGGGTACGGCTGGATCTTCGGTCTGGGCGACGGCCGGGTCAATGTGGGCCTGGGCATCCTGAACTCGTCCGACGCGTTCGGCAAGACCAACTACCGGGCGCTGCTCACCGACTGGCTCGGCTCCACTCCGGAGGACTGGGGCATGCGTGGCGAGGAGAACGCCGACGGGCCGATCCTGGGTGCCGCCCTGCCGATGGGGTTCAACCGCGTGCCGCACTACACGCGCGGCATGATGCTCGTCGGCGACTCCGGCGGCATGGTCAACCCCATGAACGGCGAGGGCATCGCGTACGCGATGGAGTCCGGTGAGTTGGCCGCGGAGGTCGCCGTCCAGGCGCTCGCCCGGGCCGCCGGGCCGGACCGGGAGCGGGCGCTGCGGGCGTACCCGGCGGAGTTGAAGGTCCGTTTCGGTGGGTACTACCGGCTCGGTGGGATCTTCGTGAAGCTCATCGGCAACCCGCAGATCATGCGGATCGCCACCAAGCACGGCATGCCGCACCCGACGCTCATGCGCTTCGTGCTCAAGCTCCTTGCCAATCTGACGGATCCGCGGGACGGAGACGCGATGGACCGAATCATCAACGGTCTGACGAAGGTTGCACCTGCGGTATGAGAATCGCCCAGACCCCGGTCGACGCCGGGCAAATGCGCATTAATAGTGTGAAGCGGCTAACAGTCGAGCAGGAGACGGCATGACGCTCAATCCTTACGTACCGATCGTCGGGCTGCTGGTTCTCGGTGCGCTCTTCGCCCTGTTCTCGGTGTCGGTCGCGCCCATCGTCGGCCCGAAGCGCTACAACCGGGCCAAGCTGGACGCGTACGAGTGCGGCATCGAGCCGGCGCCCCAGCCGATCGGCGGTGGGCGCTTCCCGGTCAAGTTCTACCTGACCGCGATGCTCTTCATCGTCTTCGACATCGAGACCATCTTCCTCTACCCGTGGGCCGTGTCCTTCGAGGCCTTGGGCCTGTTCGGGTTCGTGGAGATGGTCCTCTTCATCGTCACCGTCTTCATCGCCTACACGTACGTGTGGCGGCGTGGCGGCCTGAACTGGGACTGATCAATCATGGGTATCGAAGAGAAACTCCCGAGCGGCATCCTGCTGACCTCGGTCGAGAAGCTTTCGAACTGGGCCCGCAAGTCGTCGTTCTGGGGCGCCACGTTCGGCCTCGCGTGCTGCGCCATCGAGATGATGGCGGCCGGCGGCCCCCACTACGACCTCGGCCGCTGGGGCATGGAGGTCTTCCGGGCCTCGCCCCGGCAGGCCGACCTCATGATCGTCGCGGGCCGGGTCAGCCAGAAGATGGCCCCGGTCGTGCGGCAGATCTACGACCAGATGCCGGAGCCGCGCTCGGTCATCTCGATGGGCGTCTGCGCCTCGTCGGGAGGCATGTTCAACAACTACGCGATCGTGCAGGGCGTCGACCACATCGTCCCGGTCGACATCTACCTGCCGGGCTGCCCGCCGCGGCCGGAGATGCTGATCGACGCCATCCTCAAGATGCGCGAGAAGGTCATGGCCCAGCCGCTCGGCCCGAACGGCCGCAAGATGCTCGAGGCCCGCAAGGAGCGCGGTGACGTGCCGATCGTCGCGCCGGGCGCGATGCCGTCGTCGTACCGGGTGGACAAGGCCCGGCGTGCCGAGTGGACGCAGGCGGTCAAGGAAGGCCGCGAGGAGCAGCTCCGCATCGAGAACTGGATGAAGCTGCAGCCGCATCTGCGGGAGGGTGGGAAGTGAGCACCAGTACGGACTCCGGATCCGACGGCGGTGTGCCGGCGACCCAGCCGGTCGGCGCGAACATCGACGCCCCCGCTCAGGTCCCGCCCAGCCCTCACAAGGGCATGTTCGGGGTCAAGGGCACCGGCGACGTCTCGGGCTTCGGCGGCCTCGCGCGCCGCCGGCCCACCACGGTGGACAGCCCGCGTCCCTTCGGCGGCTACTTCGACGAGGTCTACGACGCGCTCGAGGAGGCCTATCCAGGCTTCGCCGACGCGGTCGAGAAGGTGGTCGTCGACCGCGGTGAGCTGACGCTGCACATCCGGCCGGAGCGGATCGCCGAGGTGTGCCAGATCATGCGCGACGACGACGCGCTGCGCTTCGAGCTGTGCTCCTCGGTCGACGGTGTCGACTACCTGGGCAGCGACGAGCGGCGTCTGCACGTCACGTACCAGCTGACCTCGATGACCTACCGGCGCCGCGTGCGGCTCGAGGCCGCGGTCGCCGTGGGGCAGAGCCTGCCGAGTGTCACCTCCGTCTACCCGACCGCCGACTGGCAGGAGCGGGAGACGTACGACATGTTCGGTGTCGTCTTCGACGGGCACCCCAACCTGACCCGGATCCTCATGCCGGACGACTGGGAGGGTCACCCCCAGCGCAAGGACTATCCGCTCGGCGGCGTGCCCGTCGAGTACAAGGGCGCCGAGATTCCGCCTCCTGACCAGCGGAGGGTCTACCAATGACACAGTCCGGATACGCCACCGAGCGAGAGACCACCGAGGGCCGCGTCTTCACGGTCACGGGCGGCGACTGGAACACCGTCACCGAGGGCATCGATCCGCTCAGCAACGAGAAGATCGTCGTCAACATGGGGCCCCAGCACCCGTCGACCCACGGCGTGCTGCGCCTCGTGCTGGAGCTCGAGGGTGAGACGGTCACCGAGTGCCGGCCGGTCATCGGCTACCTGCACACCGGCATCGAGAAGAACCTCGAGTACCGCAACTGGACCCAGGGCGTCACGTTCGTGACCCGCATGGACTACCTGTCCAACATGTTCAACGAGGCCGGCTACTGCCTCGCCGTGGAGAAGCTGCTCGGCATCACCGATCAGATCACCGAGCGGACGAACACGATCCGGGTCATGTTCATGGAGCTCCAGCGGATCGCGTCACACCTGGTGTGGCTGGCCACCACGGGCATGGAGCTCGGCGCGATCTCGATGATGCTGTACGGCTTCCGCGAGCGCGAGTACATCCTCGACATCTTCGAGGAGACCTCCGGCCTGCGGATGAACAACGGCTACATCCGTCCCGGCGGCCTGTCGCAGGACGTGCCCGAGTCGGCGCTGAAGAAGATCCGCGACTTCCTGGTCTACATGCCCAAGAAGCTCAAGGAGTACGAGGACATGCTCACCGGCCAGGTCATCTGGCAGGAGCGCACCCAGGGCGTGGCCGTTCTCGACGTGACCGGCTGCCTCTCGCTGGGCATCACCGGTCCGGTGCTGCGCTCCGCGGGACTCGCCTGGGACCTGCGCAAGACCATGCCCTACTGCGGCTACGAGAACTACGAGTTCGACGTGCCGACCGCGACGACGGGCGACGTGTGGGGCCGCTACCTGGTCCGGGTCGCCGAGATCCGCGAGTCGCTGAAGATCATCGAGCAGGCGCTCGACCGGCTCCGCCCGGGGCCGATCTACGTCGAGGACAAGAAGATCGCCTGGCCCTCGCAGCTCGCCCTCGGCGTCGACGGCCTGGGCAACTCGCTGGAGCACGTCGCCAAGATCATGGGTCAGTCGATGGAGTCGCTGATCCACCACTTCAAGCTCGTGACCGAGGGCTTCCGCGTTCCGCCGGGCCAGGTGTACGTCGCCATCGAGCACCCGCGCGGCGAGCTCGGCGTGCACGCGGTGTCCGACGGCGGCACGCACCCCTACCGGGTGCACTACCGCGACCCGAGCTTCGTGAACCTCCAGGCCATCCCCGCGATGGCCGAGGGCGCCCTGCTGGCGGACGTGATCGCCGGCGGCGCCTCTCTGGACCCCGTGATGGGTGGGTGTGACCGCTAAATGTCCGAAACCACGGTGGACTTCTCCCCAGCGGCCTCCCCGCTGGCGGAGAGGCTCCTTGAGCCCGCGCTCGAGATCATCGCCCGCTACCCCGCGGGCCGGGAGCGTTCCGCGCTGCTGCCGCTGCTGCACCTCGTGCAGACGGTGGAGGGGCACGTCAGCCCCAACGGCGTCGCGTTCTGCGCCGAGGTCCTGGGCATCAACAAGGCCCAGGTCGGCGCGGTGGCCACGTTCTACACCATGTACAAGCGGCGCCCGACCGGCGAGTACCTGGTCAGCGTCTGCACGAACACCCTGTGCAACGTGCTCGGCGGCCAGGAGATCTACGACGGCCTCACCGAGCACCTCGGCGTCGGCCACGACGAGACCACGGCCGACGGCAAGATCACGCTGGAGCACGCGGAGTGCCTGGCGGCGTGCGACTATGCGCCGGTCGTGACGGTCAACTACGACTTCACGATCGACGAGGCCACCCCCGAGGCGGCGGTCGGCCTGGTCGAGAAGCTGCGCAACGGCGAGCGGCCCACGCCGAGCCGCGGGGCGCGGATCTGCTCCCTCAAGGAGATGCAGCTGCAGCTGGCCGGCTTCGCCGACGAGCGCGAGGGCGCCGTCGCGGACGGTGTGGCCGGTGCCCCCACTCTGCGTGGTGTGGCGCTGGCGCAGGAACACGGTGTGGCGGTGGCGAACTTCAACATCGACACTCCGATCACGACGACCAAGCCCGCTCGCGACGACTCCGCCAAGGCGGTCAAGGACCCGGCTCCGGCCGGCGCCAAGCCGCCCGCGGCGAAGCACGAGGGCAAGATCGCCAGCGTGGCGAAGAAGGCGGCGGACGCGGTCAAGAACGCGGCGGCCGCCGTCGTGGACAAGGCCGAGCACGTCGTCGAGCACCGCAAGGCGGGCGCGCCGGTCAAGGCCGGCGACGTCAAGGACCCGGAGGTACGCGCCGCCGAGGACCGCAACCCCGACGCGTCCACGCCCACCCCGGACGCGTCCAAGGTGGAAGCGGCCCAGGTTCCGGCGAGCCCGGCCGAGGCCGCCGGCGCGGCGAGCAACGCCCCGGCCGGTGACGGCAAGCCCGCCGGCGACACCGAGCGCGGCGAGAGCATCGTCAGCGAGGGCACTGCGGCGCGCAAGCGCGGAGCGAAGCCGCAGAACAAGCGCGGCACCGAGGAGAAGAAGTGACTCAGCCACGGCGCGAGGTGCTCCAGAAGCTCACCCCCGTCCTGACCAAGCGCTGGCTGTCGCCGGACGCCTGGAAGATCGACACGTACGAGCGGCTCGACGGCTACGCCGCGGTCCGCAAGGCGCTGGACGTGCACCCCGACGACCTGATCCAGCTCATCAAGGACTCGGGCCTGCGCGGCCGCGGCGGTGCCGGCTTCCCGACCGGTCTCAAGTGGGGCTTCATCCCGCAGGGCGACGGCAAGCCGCACTACCTCGTCATCAACGCCGACGAGGGCGAGCCGGGCACCTGCAAGGACCTGCCGCTGATGACGTACGACCCGCACTCGCTGATCGAGGGCGCGATCATCGCCTCCTACGCGATCCGCGCCAGCCGGGCGTTCATCTACATCCGCGGTGAGGCCGTGCACGCCGCCCGGCGCCTGCGGCACGCCGTCAAGGAGGCGTACGCCAAGGGCTACCTCGGCGAGAACATCCTGGGCTCCGGGTTCGACCTGGACCTGGTCGTGCACAGCGGCGCGGGCGCGTACATCTGCGGCGAGGAGACGGCGCTGCTCGACTCGCTCGAGGGCTTCCGCGGCCAGCCCCGGCTGCGCCCGCCGTTCCCCGCGATCGCCGGCCTCTACGCCAGCCCGACCGTAGTCAACAACGTCGGCACCATCGCGAGCGTGCCCTACATCGTGCTCGGCGGCGCGGACTGGTGGAAGAGCATGGGTACGGAGAAGTCGTCCGGCCCGATGATCTACTCGCTCTCGGGCCGGATCGCCAACCCGGGCCAGTACGAGTGCGGCCTCGGCATCACCCTGCGCGAGCTGATCGAGCTCGCGGGCGGCATGAAGCCCGGCCACAACCTGAAGTTCTGGACCCCGGGCGGCTCGTCGACGCCGCTGCTGACGGCCGAGCACATCGACACCCCGATGGACTTCGAGGGGGTCTCGGCGGCCGGCTCGATCCTGGGCACCACGGCGATGCAGATCTTCTCCGACCAGGACTGCCCGGTGTACGCGACCTGGCGCTGGCTGGAGTTCTACCACCACGAGTCCTGCGGCAAGTGCACCCCGTGCCGCGAGGGCAACTACTGGATGGTGCGCACGTACCGCCGGATCCTCTCCGGTCAGGGCACCTACCAGGACCTGGACACCCTGCAGGACACGGCGGACAACATCTTCGGGCGGTCCTTCTGCGGGCTCGGCGACGGTGCGGCCACCCCGGTGGTGTCCACGCTGAAGTTCTTCCGGCAGGACTACCTGGACTACATCGAGGGCCGGACCGCTCCGCGGCTGTCCGAGAAGGCCCTGGTAGGAGCGCACTGATGACCGACGTCGCCAAGAAGGCGGACACCGTCACCCTCACCATCGACGGCGTCGAGGTGCAGGCCGAGAAGGGCGAGCTGGTCATCCGGGTCGCCGAGCGGATGGGTACGGCGATCCCGCGGTTCTGCGACCACCCGCTGCTGGCCCCGGCCGGCGCCTGCCGCCAATGCCTGGTCGAGGTGGAGGGCCAGCGCAAGCCGGTCGCCTCCTGCACCCAGACGGTGGCCGAGGGCATGGTGGTCAAGACCCAGCTCACGTCCGAGGTCGCCGCCAAGGCACAGGGCGGCGTGATGGAGCTGCTGCTCGCCAACCACCCGCTCGACTGCCCCACCTGTGACAAGGGCGGCGAGTGCCCGCTGCAGAACCAGGCCATGACCAACGGCCGGGCGGACTCGCGGTTCCACGAGCACAAGCGCGAGTACGAGAAGCCGATCCACATCTCCAGCCAGGTGCTGCTCGACCGCGAGCGGTGCATCCTGTGCCAGCGCTGCACCCGGTTCTCCGAGGAGATCGCCGGCGACAAGTTCATCGATCTGATGGACCGCTCGTCCGGTGAGCAGATCAACGTCTACCGCGACGACTTCTTCGGCGGCACGGGCACCGGTGACGGCCAGGTGGGCGAGGGCGAGGGCGACGTCGCGTTCAACTCGTACTTCTCCGGCAACACCATCCAGATCTGCCCGGTGGGCGCGCTGACCGGCGAGCAGTACAGGTTCCGGGCCCGCCCGTTCGACCTGGTCTCCACGCCGACGACGTGCGAGCACTGCGCGGCCGGGTGCGCCATGCGCGCCGACCACCGCCGCGGCAAGGTGCTGCGCCGGCTGGCCGGCGACGACCCGGCGGTGAACGAGGAGTGGAACTGCGACAAGGGCCGGTGGGGCTTCCGCTACACCACCGGATACGACCGCATCACCACCCCGATGGTCCGCGATGCCGGCACCGGCGAGCTGCGGGAGGCCTCCTGGTCGGAGGCGCTCCTCGTCGCGGCCGAGGGCCTCGCGGCCGCTAAGGGCAAGGGCGTCGGTGTGCTCACCGGTGGCCGGGTCACCGTCGAGGACGCGTACGCGTACGCGAAGTTCGCCCGGGTCGCCCTCGGCACCAACGACATCGACTTCCGGGCCCGCCCGCTGTCGGCGGAGGAGGCGGACTTCCTGGCCGCCTCGGTCGCCGGGGTCACCGACGTGACGTACGAGGACGTGGAGAACGCGTCCTCCGCGCTGATCGTCGGGCTGGAGCCGGAGGAGGAGTGCCCGATCCTCTTCTTGCGTCTGCGCAAGGCCCATGGGAAGAAGAAGCTCAAGGTCACGGCCGTGGCGCCGTTCCTGAGCCGCGGCTTCGAGAAGCTCGGCGCGACGGTCGTGCCGGCGGTGCCCGGCGACGAGGCCCGGCTGCTGGGCACCGACGCCACGGTGGCGGCCGCGCTCAGCGCGCCCGGTTCGCTGCTGATCGTCGGTGAGCGGCTCGCGAGCGTGCCCGGCGGTCTCTCGGCCGCGGCCGCGCTCGCCGCCCGGACCGGTGCCCGGCTCGCCTGGGTGCCGCGGCGCGCGGGCGACCGCGGCGCGGTGGACGCCGGCTGCCTGCCCAACCTGCTGCCCGGTGGCCGCCCGGTCACCGACGTGGCGGCGCGGGCGGAGCTCGCCGCCGCCTGGGACGTCGAGGCGAGCGCCCTGCCCGCCGCCGTCGGCCGCGACACGGACGGGATCCTCGCGGCCGCCGCGGACGGTTCCCTCGGCGGCCTGCTGGTCGCCGGTGTCGACCCGGCGGACCTCGCGGACCCGCGCCTGGCCGAGGAGGCCCTGGACGCGGTGCCGTTCCTGGTCAGTATCGAGCTGCGGCAGAGCGCCGTGACCCGGCGCGCCGACGTGGTCCTTCCGATCGCACCGGCGCCGGAGAAGGCCGGCACGTTCATGGACTGGGAGGGCCGGCTGCGGACCTTCGACGCCGTGCTGCCCACCGGCGCGATGACCGACGGCCGCGTCCTGGAGGCGATCGCCGCCTCTATGGACGTCTCGCTGGGCACCGGTGATGTGGCTGCCATCCGCCGGGAGCTGGGCACCATGCCGGCGAGCCGCTCGGCGCGCCCGGCGCTGCCGGCGGTCACCGCGGGCAGCCTGCCGAAGCTCGGTGAGCACGAGGCGGTCCTGGCCACCTGGCACCACCTGATCGACCTCGGTGCCCTGCTCGACGGCGACGAGGTGCTGGCCGGCACGGCCCGTACCCCGCTCGTGCGCCTCGGCAAGGACCTCGCCGAGGCGCTCGGCGTGGCCGACGGCGACGCCGTCACGGTCGGCACCGACCGAGGTGCGATCACGCTGCCCGCCGCGATCACGGACCTGCCACCGCAGGTGGTGTGGCTGCCCACGAACTCGCCCGGCTCGACCGTCCGTCGCAGCCTCGGCGTCACCTCGGGTGCGGTGGTCCGGCTCAGCGCCGGCAAGCCCGGCCCGGTCCTCGCTGTGCCTACCGAAAGCGGCTCCGCCGCACTGCGAGGGAAAACCCTTGTAGAAGGGGATAACTCATGAACACCACGATTCTCGCGGCCGCCGAGGACCCGACGCTGCAGACGTTCGAGAACGACGTCTGGTGGATCGTCCTCATCAAGCTGCTCGGCGTCTTCGTCGTCCTGCTGCTGCTGACCCTGTTCACGATCAACTACGAGCGCAAGGTCGTGGCCCGGATGGCGGTCCGCCCGGGCCCCAACCAGGTCGGGCCCAAGGGCTGGCTGCAGAGCCTCACGGACGGCATCAAGCTGCCGTTCAAGGAGGAGATCATCCCGAAGACCGCCGACAAGGCGGTGTACTTCATCGCCCCGGTGATCTCGGCGACCTGTGCCTTCACCGCGTTCTCGGTGATCCCGTTCGGGCCGGTCGTGTCGATCTTCGGCCACAAGACGGCCCTGCAGCTCACCGACGTGCCGGCCTCGGTGCTGGTGCTGCTCGCCTGCTCCTCGATGAGCGTCTACGGCGTGGTGCTGGCCGGGTGGGCGTCGGGCTCGACGTACCCGCTGCTCGGCGGCCTGCGGTCGAGCGCCCAGATGATCTCGTACGAGGTCGCCATGGGCCTGTCGATCGTGGCCGTCTTCATGACCGCCGGCACGATGTCGACCTCGCAGATCGTCAAGGCGCAGGCCGGCAACGGCGAGTCGAGCGTCGACATTCTCGGCTGGAACCCGACCGCCCCGAGCTGGTACGCGATCCTGCTGCTGCCGAGCTTCATCATCTACTGCATCGCCGCGGTCGGTGAGACGAACCGGGCGCCCTTCGACCTGCCCGAGGCGGAGTCGGAGCTGGTCGGCGGCTTCCACACCGAGTACTCGTCGTTCAAGTTCGCGCTCTTCTTCCTGGCCGAGTACATCAACATGATCACCGTCTCGGCGTTCGCCACCACGCTGTTCCTCGGCGGCTGGCGGGCCCCGGCCCCGGTCACGAGCTTCTGGGCGGGCGCCAACTCCGGCTGGTGGCCGCTGCTGTGGTGGCTGATCAAGGTGCTGATCCTGCTGTTCGGTTTCATCTGGCTGCGGGCCACGCTGCCCCGGATGCGCTACGACCAGTTCATGCGCTTCGGCTGGAAGGTGCTGATCCCGGTCAACCTGGTCTGGATCCTCTTCCTGGCCGGCGTCCGGGTCACCAACAACCGGGTCGACGGCGGCGCGCGGTACCTCGTGTACATCGTCGCGGCGGTGGTGGTGCTCGGCATCGCGCTGCTCTGGCCGGCGAGCAAGAAGCCGCGCGAGTACTCGATCGAGGAGCAGCTGGCGGCCCGCCCGCCGGGCAGCTTCCCGGTGCCCCCGATGGACCTGCAGGTCCCGCCCAGCCCGCGCGCCCGCCGCGCGGTCGCGGAACGCCAGCCCGCCACGGTCGGCGGCACGAACGCAGCCCCCGACGACACGTCAGACAAGGAGGTGTGACGTGGGAACGTTCACGGGCTCGTTCAAGGGCTTCGGGGTGACCTTCGCGCACATGTTCCGCAAGGTCATCACGACCGACTATCCGTTCTCCCCGCCGAAGCCGGCGCCGCGCTACCACGGGCGGCACATCCTCAACCGGCACCCGGACGGCCTGGAGAAGTGCATCGGCTGCGAGCTGTGCGCCTGGGCCTGCCCGGCGGACGCGATCTACGTCGAGGGTGGCGACAACACCGAGGAGATGCGCTTCTCGCCCGGTGAGCGGTACGCCAGCATCTACCAGATCAACTACGCCCGGTGCATCTTCTGCGGCCTGTGCATCGAGGCCTGCCCGACCCGTTCGCTGACCATGAGCAACGAGTACGAGCTGGCCCGCGACAGCCGCCAGGACCTCATCTTCACGAAGAAGGAGCTCCTGGCGCCGCTGCTGCCCGGCATGGAGCAGCCGCCGCACCCGATGCGCCTCGGCGACACCGACAAGGACTACTACATCGGTGCGCTCACCAACCCGGGCACGTCGGCCGGCGCGGAGCGGGCGCCGTGGTCGCAGAACGGAGCGCAGGACGCCTCCACCGCGGCTGCGCCAGGGAGCCGGCCGGAGACGGCCGGGACCCTGCGCAAGGAGAACGCCGGCGACCAGCCCGCGGAGGTGAAGCGATGATGGCGTACGCGGCCGACGCCGCGGCACAGGTCTCCACCGGTGAGGCATGGGCGTTCTGGATCCTCGGCTCGCTCGCGGTCGTCGGCGCGCTCGGGATGGTGCTGGCCCGCAACGCGGTGCACTCCGCGCTGTGGCTGGTCGTCACGATGCTCTGCCTGGGCTTCCTCTACGTGGTCAACGCGGCGCCGTTCCTCGGCGCGGTGCAGATCATCGTCTACACCGGCGCCATCATGATGCTGTTCCTGTTCGTGCTCATGCTCGTCGGCCGCGACGCCTCCGACTCGCTCATCGAGACCCTGCGGGGTCAGCGGGTGGCGGCGATCCTGCTCGGTGTGGGCTTCGGCGTCCTGGTCGCCACCGGCCTGGCCCGCTCGCTCGGCGGCACCGCGGTGGCCGGCCTGAGCGAGGCCAACGCCGGCGGCAACGTCCAGGGCATCGCCCGGCTGCTGTTCACCAAGTACGTCTTCGCCTTCGAGGTCACGTCCGCGCTGCTGATCACGGCCGCGGTGGGTGCGATGGTGCTTGCGCACGTCGAGCGCGCCAAGGAGGACAAGGTCGACCAGGTGACGCGGATGAAGGAGCGCTTCCGGCCGGGCAACTACCCCGGTGCGAAGGCGGGCCCGGGTGTCTACGCCAACACCATGTCCGTCGCCGTGCCGGGACGTCTGCCCGACGGCAGGGAATCGGAGCGCACGCTCTCGCCGATCCTGCCCCAGCGGGAGCTGACCGAGCGCGAGGCCGCACCCAAGGGGACTGAGAAGTGACTCCTGACTACTACCTCGTACTCGCGGCGATCCTGTTCACCATCGGCGCCGCCGGGGTGCTGGTGCGCCGCAACGCGATCGTGCTGTTCATGTGCATCGAGCTGATGCTCAACGCGGCGAACCTCGCGCTGGTGACCTTCAGCCGGATCAACGGCGGCCTCGACGGCCAGATCATCTCGTTCTTCGTGATGGTCGTCGCGGCGGCCGAGGTCGTGGTGGGGCTCGCGATCATCATGTCGATCTTCCGGACGCGGCGCTCGGCGAGCGTCGACGACGCCAACCTCCTCAAGTACTAAAGGGGCCTTCACGTGGAACAGACAGTGGAGTATGCCCACGCGACGGGGCTCCTGAGCGGAATCTGGCTGCTTGTCGCCATTCCGCTCGCCAGCGCTGCGGTCCTCCTGCTGCTCGGCAGGAAGGCCGACAAGTGGGGCCACTGGCTCGGCGTGCTGGCGGTCGCCGCGACCTTCGTCCTCGGCCTGTCGATGTTCTTCAGCCTGCGGGGTCTGGACGCGGAGGCCCGCTCGGCCGAGGTGAGCCTGTGGGACTTCATCGCCGTGGGCAAGCTGCACGTCGACTTCGGGCTGTTGTTCGACCCGCTGGCCGGCGTCTTCGTCCTGCTGATCACCGGCGTCGGCTCGCTCATCCACCTGTACGCGGTCGGCTACATGGAGCACGACGCGGGGCGGCGGAAGTTCTTCGCGTACTTCAACCTCTTCGTCGCGGCGATGTTGCTGCTGGTGCTCGGCAACAACTACGTGATGCTCTACTTCGGCTGGGAGGGCGTGGGTCTCGCGTCGTACCTGCTGATCTCGTTCTGGTACACCCGGCCGTCCGCGGCCACCGCCGGCAAGAAGGCGTTCCTGATGAACCGGGTCGGCGACGCCGGCCTGGCGATCGGCATCTTCCTGATGTTCGCCACGCTCGGCACCACCCAGTACGACGAGGTCTTCAACGGCGTCTCCGCGCTCTCCGGCGGCACCGTGCTGATCATGGGCATCCTGCTGCTGCTCGGGGCCGCCGGTAAGTCCGGCCAGTTCCCGCTGCAGGCCTGGCTCCCGGACGCCATGGAGGGCCCGACCCCCGTCTCGGCCCTGATCCACGCGGCGACGATGGTCACCGCCGGCGTGTACCTGATCGCCCGCTCGCACGCCATCTTCACGGCGAACGCGACGCTGCAGACCATCGTGGTCAGCGTCGGCGCGATCACCCTGCTGATGGGCTGCATCATCGGCGCGGCCAAGGACGACATCAAGCGCGTCCTCGCGTGGTCGACGGTCAGCCAGATCGGCTACATGTTCCTGGGCGTCGGGCTGGGCGGTGCGGCGTACGCGCTGGCGATCGTCCACCTGCTCGCGCACGGCTTCTTCAAGGCCAACATGTTCCTCGGCGCCGGCTCGGTCATGCACGGCATGCACGACCAGGTCGACATCCGCCGCTTCGGCGCTCTGAGCAAGTACATGAAGTGGACCTGGCTCACCTTCGCCACGGGCTGGCTCGCGATCATCGGCATCCCGCCGCTGTCCGGCTTCTTCTCCAAGGAGCCGATCATCGTGGCGGCGTTCGAGCGCGAGGGCTGGACCGCCTGGCTGTACGGCCTGGCCGCGCTGATCGGCGCCGGCCTCACCGCGTTCTACATGACCCGGCTGTTCGTCCTCACGTTCCACGGGCCGAAGCGCTGGACCGAGGACATCAAGGAGCCGCACGAGTCGCCGTACATCATGACCGTGCCGCTGATGCTGCTGGCGCTCGGCTCGATCGCCGCCGGCTGGCTCATGTCGACCTCCGTGCCGGACTGGCTGGAGCCGGTCTTCGGTCAGGAGGAGGCGGAGGCCACGCCGGTGCTCGCCCACTGGCTGCTCACCACGCTCAGCATCGTTGTCACGCTGATCGGCGCGGGCCTCGGCTGGGCGCTGTTCCGCAACGGCACCGCCCTGCAGGAGCAGCCGGCCGGCGCGGTCGTGCGAGCCGCCCGCCGCAACCTGTACACCGACGCGTTCAACGAGGCGGTGTTCGAGCGGCCCGGCATCTACCTGACCCGCGCCCTGGTCTACCTCGACAACAAGGGCATCGACGGCGTGGTCAACGGCCTCGCGGCCGCCGTCGGCGGGAGCTCGGGGCGCCTGCGCCGGCTCCAGACCGGCTTCGTCCGTTCGTACGCGTTGTCCATGCTCACCGGCGCCGTGCTGGTCGTCGGCGCGTTCCTCGCGATCCAGCTGGGGTGGTTGGCGTAATGAAGGACTTCCCGTTCCTGTCCATCCTGACGCTGCTCCCGCTGGTGGGCGCGGCAGTGGTGGCCTTCATCCCGAAGAGCAAGGGCAGCCTCGCCAAGACGATCGCCCTGGTGTGGTCGCTGGCCGTGCTCGCCCTGAGCATCGGCATGTGGGTGGCGTTCCAGGTCGACGGCGACCGCTTCCAGTTCCGCGAGTCCTACCAGTGGATCCCCACGTGGAACGCGCGGTTCACGTTCGCCACCGACGGCATCGCCCTGGTGATGCTCGTGCTCATCGCGGTGCTCGTCCCGCTGGTCATCCTCGCGTCCTGGAACGACGTCGACGAGACCCAGCGGTCGGTGCCGACGTACTTCGCGCTGCTGCTGGCGCTCGAGTGCACGATGATCGGCGTCTTCGCGGCCGCCGACGTCTTCCTCTTCTACGTGTTCTTCGAGGTCATGCTCGTGCCGATGTACTTCATCATCGGCTCGTACGGCGGCCAGCGCCGCCAGTACGCCGCGGTGAAGTTCTTCCTCTACTCGCTCGTCGGCGGCCTCTTCATGCTGGCCGCCGTCATCGGCCTGTGGGTGGTCGGCGGGCACAACTTCGACTGGGCGCACCTCAAGGAGGCCTCCGCGGCGTTCGAGACGGACACCGCCCGGTGGCTGTTCCTCGGCTTCTTCATCGCGTTCGCGGTCAAGGCGCCGTTCTTCCCGTTCCACACCTGGCTGCCGGACGCCGGTGGTGCCGCTCCGGCGCCCGCGGCCGCGCTGCTCGTCGGCGTGCTGGACAAGGTCGGCACCTTCGGCATCCTGCGGTACTGCCTGCCGCTGTTCCCGGAGGCGGCGCGCTGGTTCGCCCCGGCGGCACTGATCCTCGGCGTCATCGGGATCATCTACGCGGCCCTGCTGGCGGTCGGTCAGAACGACCTCAAGCGGCTGGTGTCGTACACGTCGATCGCCCACTTCGGGTTCATCGGCATCGGCATCTTCGCCTTCACCACCCAGGCCGGCACCGGCTCGGTGCTCTACATGGTCAACCACGGCCTCGCCACCGGGCTGCTGTTCCTCGTGGTGGGCATGTTCGTGGCCCGCCGCGGCTCGGCCCTGGTCAGCGACTTCGGCGGCGCGGGCAAGCTGGTCCCGGTCCTCGCCGGGGTGCTGTTCTTCGCCGGCCTGGCCTCGCTGGCCCTGCCCGGCACGGCGCCGTTCATCAGCGAGTTCCTGGTGCTCATCGGCACCTTCACCACGCACAAGGTCTACGCGGTGATCGCCACGGTCGGCATCATCCTCGCCGCCGCGTACGTGCTCTGGATGTTCCAGCGCACCACGCAGGGCACGCTGAACCCGGCGCTGACCGAGGTGCCGGCGATGCAGAAGGACATCACGCTGCGCGAGAAGGTCGTCGTCGCGCCGCTGGTGCTCCTGCTGCTGCTCCTCGGCTTCTACCCGAAGCCGGTCACCGATGTGATCAACCCGGCGGTCCAGGCGACGATGCAGGACGTCGGCACGACCGATCCGGCGCCGACGGCGGTCGCGAACGGAAAGGTGGCGCCGTAGCCATGGGAGACCTCAAACTGCCCGGGATCGACTACGCGGCCCTCGCGCCGATGTTGATCCTTTTCGGGGCGGCCTGTGTGGGCGTGTTGTTCGAGGCCCTGGTGCCGAAGACCCGCCGGCACGGCGTCCAGCTCGGCCTGGCGCTGGTGTCGCTGGTCGCCGCGCTGGTCGTGGTGATCTGGATCCGCGACAAGCGGCTGGTGACGATCGGCGGCGCGGTCGCCGTCGACGGGCCGACGCTGTTCCTGCAGGGCTCGATCCTGCTGCTGGGCATCGTCTCGCTGCTGCTGATCGGCGAGCGGTCGATCGAGGCCGGCGGCGCGTTCGTCTCGCAGGCCGCGATCACGGTCGGCTCGCAGAAGGACCTGCGGCAGGCCGGAGGTCAGCCCGGTGCCACCGAGGTGTACCCGCTGACGGTCTTCGCGCTCGGCGGCATGCTGCTGTTCGTCGCGGCGAACGACCTGCTGACGATGTTCGTGGCGCTCGAGGTCTTCTCGCTGCCGCTGTACCTGCTCTGCGCGCTGGCCCGGCGGCGTCGCCTGCTGAGCCAGGAGGCGGCACTGAAGTACTTCCTGCTGGGCTCGTACGCGTCGGCCTTCTTCCTCTTCGGCGTGGCGCTCATCTACGGCTTCAGCGGCGCGGTGGACCTCGCGTCCATCCACACCGCGGTCGCCGACCCGGCCCGCAGCGAGGTGCTGCTCTTCGGCGGCCTGGCACTGGTCGCCATCGGCCTGCTCTTCAAGAGCGCGGCGGCGCCGTTCCACGTGTGGACGCCGGACGTCTACCAGGGGGCTCCGACGCCGATCACGGCGCTCATGGCGGCCTGCACCAAGGTCGCGGCTTTCGGTGCCCTGCTGCGGGTGCTCTACGTGGCCTTCGAAGGGGTCCGCTGGGACTACCAGCCGGTGCTCGGCGTCATCGCGGTTCTGACGATGTTCGTGGGCGCGGTGCTGGCGGTCACCCAGACCGACATGAAGCGGCTGCTGGCCTACTCCTCGATCGCCAACGCGGGCTACCTGCTGGTGGGTGTGCTGGCGCTGAACAAGGAGGGCCTGTCCAGCACGATGTTCTACCTGGTCGCGTACGGCTTCTCCGTGCTCGCCGCGTTCGGCATCGTCAGCCTGGTCCGCGACGCGGAGGGCGAGGCCACGCACCTGTCCCGCTGGGCCGGGCTGGGCCGCAAGAGCCCGCTGTTCGCCGGCGTCTTCTCGTTCATCCTGCTGGCCTTCGCGGGCATCCCGCTGACAAGCGGCTTCACGAGCAAGTTCGCGGTCTTCGGGGCGGCGATCGACGGCGGCCAGACCTGGCTGGTCATCTTCGGTGTGATCACCAGCATGCTGCTGGCGTTCCCCTACCTGCGGGTCATCGTGATGATGTGGCTGCAGGAGCCGGGCGAGACCACGCCTGCCGTGTCCATTCCGGGCTTCTACACCTCGGCGGCGCTGGCCATCGGCGTGATCGCGACCTTCGCCCTCGGCGTGGTCCCGGCCCCGCTGCTCGACCTCACCAACGACGCGGCCCAATTCGTCAGATAGTCGTCAATATCAAACAGCCCCGGCGTCTCGCCGGGGCTGTTCGCTTTCCCGGCGCCTGCATCCCGCGGGCTCGGGCGTTATCGCGGCTGTGGGGTGCCGTCGACCGGCCAGATCATCGCGAGGAGACCGAGCGTCGCCACGGCTGCACCGACGGCAGCCGGGCCACGCCGAGGGGGGCTTCCCGACCAGTCCACGGGCGCCTCCGAGCAGCAGTCGTTCCTTCAGTTCAACGGATCAAAGGGGGGAGACCGTCTTCTCCCTGCTGCGCGCGGCCGTTGACTGACCGGCCGCGAGAAGGTTGCGCAGGCCCAGCAGGAGCAGCGGGTAGATGAAGTAGCCGTACCGGGCTGCCGGCGCCAGGCTGAAGATCAACGTCCACAGGACCGCCATCTGCAGTACGGCGGTGCGCACGTCCCGCGCAGGATGCCGCCACAGGTGGACGCACGCGGCCGCCACGAGGATCACCAGGAATGCCGTCATCAGCGTGGCGCCGGTCGACTCGGATGTCGCGATGACGTGTCCGGGCAGCGGGCTGGCCGCCGTGGTCTTCTGCGGTGTGAAACGCAGCGGGAACAGCACCATGTTGCGGAACAGGTCGTACGGGTCGAGAACCATGGCCGGCGCGGTGACCACGAACGACGCCAGTGCCGCCAGGAAGCCGGACGCCGCGAAGGTGAACGCGGATCGCCGCCCGTCACGGATCATGAGCATGGGTACGAGCACGAGAACCGCGGGCAGGGCCGTGACCTTCATCGCGCACGCCAATCCCAGCGCGGCGCCGGCCGTGCGGATGTGCGAGCCGCGGGACAGCAGGACGACCGAGAGCGCTAGGAGGCCGAGTACCGGCAGGTCGGTGCCGCCGAGCACGAAAGGCAATGCCAGTACGGGTGAGGCGAGGACCGCTGTGAGCGTACGTATCGGATGGTCGGCCTTCAGAAGCCGGAGTGCCGCGTAGCCGAGCAGTGCGGCGGCGAGCCCGAACCATGTGCGCGGATTGCCGGCCCAGCCGTGCAGTCCGAGCGCGTGCGGCAGGCCGAAGACCGTCAAGGGCGGACCGTAGGGATTCAGCGACTCGGGATCGGTGAGCTGCTCCAGCGGCAGGTACGGGCTGCCGTGCTCGACCAGCAGCCGCCCGGCGCGCTTCACCACAGTCAGTGCGCCCATCCCCACGGTCGACATGTGACGTCCGCCGGTGACCAACCAGACCAGGGGCGCCACGACGGCGCCGGAGAACGCGGTTGCCGTCGCGGTGGTACGCGCCGCCGGGTGTCGCCACAGCAAGGTGATCAGCGCGGCGAGCGCGTATCCGCCGACGGCCCATCGACCCCAGGATGCCTGCACCTGTTGGCCGGCGAACGCGGCGACTCCCGCCGCGAAGGCGGCGCTGACCGCGAAGCTCATGGCCCGCCAGGTGGTCGGTCGCCGCCGCCGTGTCGCGTCGATCCGCTGGAGGGCGCTCGAATCGCTGAAAATCATGGCGGGTACTATTCACTGAGTGAATAGATGCCGTCAAGGGTGCCCTCTGGTTCGCACCGAGAAGCTCCCCGCCCGGCGGCCGCGGCCCGGGCTGGACCAGGCAATCGGCTCCGCCGTGTGCCACTCCGCGTTCCTGTGCCCGTACCATCAAATGATTTTGATCTCAACCCCCCTGGAGCGGCCGGAGGGACTCTCGTATGGCATCGTGAAACCCGTGACTGCTGACAGCGCGCTGACGTCGCTCGGCCTCGATATCGACCCCGCGGTCGATGCCTCGGTGTCGGCGACGCTTGCCGTGGTGGAGGACGCGCTGCGCAGCAACGTGGCCAGCGCCGACCCCCTGGTCGCTGAGGCCGCACGGCATCTGATGGATGCGGGTGGCAAGCGGTTCCGGCCGCTGATCGTGGCGCTCGGGGCACAGTTCGGTGACCCCACCCGGCCGGAGATCGTGCCGGCGGCGCTGGTCGTCGAGCTGACCCACCTGGCCACGCTCTACCACGACGACGTCATGGACGAGGCCGCCGTGCGCCGCAGTGCGGCCAGCGCCAACGCCCGCTGGGGCAACTCCGTGGCCATCCTCGTGGGTGACTACCTCTTCGCGCGCGCCGCGGACATCGCGGCGACGCTGGGCCCGGAAGCGGTCCGCCTGCAGGCGCAGACCTTCTCCCGGCTGGTGCACGGCCAGATCGCTGAGACGGTCGGGCCGCGCGATAGCGGCGCCATCGAGCACTACCTGCACGTCATCGCCGAGAAGACCGCGTCGCTCATCGCGACGTCGGCGCGTTTCGGCGGCCTCTTCTCCGGTGCGACGCCCGAGCACGTCGAGGCGCTCGCCGGGTACGGGGAGACGATCGGCATCGCGTTCCAGCTCTCCGACGACCTCCTCGACATCGCGTCGGAGTCGGTGCAGTCGGGCAAGACGCCGGGCACCGACCTGCGCGAGGGCGTGCCGACGCTGCCGGTGCTCTACGCGCTGGCGGGCGACGACACGGACGCGTCCGCGGTGCGGCTGCGGGAGCTGCTCGCCTCGGGCCCGCTGGTGGACGACGCGCTGCACGCCGAGGCGCTGGGCCTGCTGCGCGAGTCCGCGGCCATGAAGCGTGCCCGGGAGACCGTCCGCACCTACGCGGAGGAGGCCCGGACCCAGCTGGCGCCCCTGCCGGACGGATCGCCGCGCCGCGCCATGGAGTCGCTCTGCGACTTCATCGCCGACCGGACGAGCTGACCCGGTGCCGGCGGAGCATCCGGCTGCCCACGACCATCAGCGCCGCCGCGGCCAGCATCGCCGCGCCGGCGATCGTCCACATGACCGGGTATCCGGCCGCCTGCGCCACCGTGCCGAGCCCTAGCGGCCCGATGCAGCCGCCCGCGTAGACGCCGGTCTGCGTGATGGACGTGGCCGCCGCGGGCGCCTGCGGATGCAGCCGGACCACCGCGAAGTTCATCAGCCCCGGCCAGGCCCAGCCGAGCCCGAAGCCGGCCACGACGCCCACCACGAGCGTCACGATGCCCGGCACGGCGAGCAGCATCAGCCCGGCCGACCCCGCCGCCAGCATTCCGGCGATCACCATGATCTGGCGTCCGGGAAAGAGATCCGCCTGCCATCCGCCGCCGATCCGCGCGGCGACGCACACCGCGCTGCCCAACGTGAGCGCCAGTCCCGCCGGGCCGGGTGCGATGCCGCGCGCGACCGCGGAGTCGACCAGGAACGAGCCCAGGGCGTTGGCTGAGGCCGCCGCGAGGGTGGCGGCCACCCCGAGCACCACGAGCGCCGCGGTGGCTCGCTCACCGCGTTCCTCGCGCGGCCGTCGTGCCTCGTTCTTCTCCACCGGTACGAGGAAGAGCGCCGCGGCCGCCCCCACGGCCGCTGACACGAACGCCCACCGCCAGCCGACGGTCAGCGCCACCACGGGCACCGCCGCGCCCGCCAGCAACGTGCTCACCGGGATGGCCGCCTGCTTCACCCCGAACGACAGACCCTGCCGGCGTACGGGCACATGCCGCGACAGGCTCACGTTGCTCGCCAGCTGCCCCATGGCGTTGGCGGCGGCACCGAGGGCCAGGATGATGACGAGGCTCCACAGTGAACGCGCCGCGACCGCCACGGTGAGCAGCGAGGCGACGGCGAGGCCGATCCCGGCGCGGGCGACGGCGGTGGCGCCGAAGCGTTCGACGAGGGCGCCGGCGGGCACCGAGGCGAGCGCGGTCACGCCGAAGTACGCCGAGACGGCCAGGCCCAGCCCCGCGGGTGAGAAATCGAGCTCGGCACCGATCTGCACGGCGAGGCCGCCCACGAGGAACACGGGCACCGAACAGGCGATGGTCGTGGTAAGGGCGCCGGCCGCCGCACGGCTCGGTCTGACGCCGTCCGCGCTGGTCACGGTGGTGCGTTGCGGCGAGATGGTGGAGTCAGTCATCGGTGGCGAGCGTATGCCCGCGCGCCGCCCTTTCTAGACCCTGAGTGTCAAGAGCCACACGTCGCGTAGAGATTGGTCATGGTCGACACGCTCCAGGCATTCCGTCGGCGGAAGATTATTCATATGGTGTAAGTCCCCGGCGTCGGAGGTAGCTGTGCGCGACCCCCTGGCGGAGCCGTCAGATCTCATCCGGAGCGTGTCACGCGCCCTGCGTGTGCTCGAGTCGGTAGGTCGGGCCCCGCGCGGACTCACCGTGAAACAGATCGCTCGGCGATGCGAGCTGACCGTTGCCACGACGTATCACCTCGTCCGCACCCTGGCGTACGAGGGATACGTGATCCGGCGAGAAGACGGCACGTACATCGTCGGCCTCGAGATCGCGGACCGATATCGCGAACTGGTGTCCGCGTTCCGTGGCCCGCCATCCGTCGGCGAGGCGCTGCGGCGCGCGGCGGTCGACACGGGCTACAGCCACTACCTCGGCCGGTTCGTCGGCGGCCGGATCGCGGTGACCGCCTGCGCGGAGGGCGCCCGCTCGCCGTTCATGGACGACATGGTCCCCGGCTTCGACGAGGGCAGCCATGCCACGGCGCTCGGCAAGGCGCTGCTGGCCACGCTGACCGCCGACCAACGCGCCCGCTACCTGCGCGACTGGGGCATGCGCGCGTTCACCCCGGCGACTCTGACCACCCCCGAGGCGCTCGAAGCCGACCTTGCCGCCGGTGAGCGGCGCGGCATGCAGCTCGAGATGGGCCAGTTCCGTCAGGGGCTCGCCTGCGCCGCGGTCAACGTCATCACCGACCGGGACATGGAACGCCGTCTCGTCCTCGCGTGCTCGCTGCCCGCCGCGGAGATGCTCACCTCGGCCCGGGTGGTGCGCGCCAAGCTGACCGCGGCGGCCCGCAGCGTCGCCGAGGCGCTGTCCACCGGCGACGCGGCGACGGCGTGAATGAACTTGCTCGTTCAATGACCTGTTGAACCCCCGGACCCCTCGCGCCCGTAAAGCAGGGTGGAACGCGCGAGGGGAGGTCGGCAGCCTTGGAGGATCAGGACGCCGAGCTGCTGCGCGCTCTGCAGGACGAGCACGGGGAAGCCCTGTTCGCGCACGCCGTACGCCTCTCCGGAGGCGACCGTCAGCGGGCCGAGGACCTCGTGCAGGAAACCCTGCTGCGGGCCTGGCGATATCCGGAGGCGCTGGACCCCGAACGGGGCACGGTGCGGTCATGGCTCTTCACCACCGCGCGCAACCTGGCCATCGATGCCTGGCGGCGCCGGTCGGTACGGGTCGGCGAGGTGGTCACGGACATGATTCCCGAGCCTCCGCCCAGCGCGGACGAGGCGGACCGAGCAGTGGAAGCGTGGACGGTTGCCGAGGCCCTGGGGCGGTTGTCCCAGAGCCATCGTGAAGTTCTGGTCGAGTGCTTCTACCAGGGGCGCTCGGTCGCCGAGGCGGCCGCACGGCTGGGTGTACCGCCCGGCACGGTCAAGTCGCGGACGCACTATGCCCTGCGCTCGCTGCGCATGGTCCTGGCTGAGATGGGGGTGACGGGATGAGATGCGACCACGAGCACGACGACGGCGCGTACGTCCTCGGCGCCCTGTCCCCGTCCGAACGGGCCGCCTACGAACGCCACCTCGCCACCTGCTCGTTCTGCCGCGAGGCGGTGGCCGACATCGCGGTGCTGCCGGGACTGCTGGGCCGCCTCGACCCGGCCGACTTCGAACGGCTCCTGGAACCCGACTTCCCGCCGCCACCCGTGCCTCGCCGGCGAACGAGCATGCCGGACCTGGTCTCGGCCGCGCAGACCACCCGGCGCCAGGAACGCAAACGGGTCCGATGGCGGGTGATGGGCGCGGCCCTCGCGGCGGCCTGCCTGGCGTTGGTGGCCGGCATCGGCGCGGTCTTCTGGACGGGCCGCGACGCCCCCGACCCGTCCGCACCGGGCCCGACGGTGGCGATGACGCCCGCCAACGACCAGGTCCCGGTCACCGCGCAGATCAACCTCACGGCTGCGCCGGGCGGCACGAAGGTCCACCTGGTCTGCGCGTACAACCGGGGAGACGCGCAGTCCGAGGCGTACATGATCCGGCTGATGGCGTACGGGCCGGACCAGGAGAGCGAGCAGCTCGGCTCCTGGATCGCGTCGCCGGGCAAGGAGTTCATCATGTCGGGCGTCACGCACTACGCCGGCAGCACGCTGGCCCGGCTGGCACTGGTCCGTAACGACGGCCGGACGCTGCTGGCCTACGACGTCCCCTGACGGTCCGTCTCCTCCGTGGGACCGTCAGCGTGGCGGTAGGGCGGTGGCCGGCTCCGCGGTGGCGGCCGCGGGGTCGGTCACCGTCCTCTTACGCGCCCCGTTGAGCCCGTCGACGGTGAAGATGACCAGGGCGATCCACACCAGCGCGAAGCCGGCGAGACGGGCGGCGGGCATCGGCTCGTGGAACAGCAGAACCCCGAAGCCCAGCTGCAGGATGGGCGCCACGTACTGAAGAATCCCGAGACCGACGAGCGGCACCCGGTTGGCGGCCCCGGCGAAGAGCAGCAACGGTACGGCCGTGGCGACGCCGGACAGCACCATCAGCACGGTGTGCCACGCCGAGACACGCCCGAACGTCGCATCCCCTCCGAGCCACGCAAGGTACGCCAGCGCGGGCACGGCCAGGACGAACGACTCGACGAACAACCCCTCGGCGGGCGGCAGCGACAACCGCTTCTTGACCAGGCTGTACGCCCCGAAGCTCGCGGCCAGCACCAGAGCGATGTACGGCAGGCGCCCGTAGTCGACGGTCAGCACGGCCACGGCGACACCCCCGACCCCGACGGCCACCCACTGCCACACCCGCAGCCGCTCCCGCAGCACGGTGACACCGAGCAGAACGACGACCAGAGGCGTGATGAAGTAGCCCAGCGCGGTCTCGACGACCCGCGAGGAGTTGACGCCGTAGATGTAGGTGGCCCAGTTCACGCCGATGAGCAGGGCGGCAGCCGTCACCCCGCGCAGCAGCCGCCGGTCGCGCACCACCCGGCCCACGAACCGCCAGTTCCGCTGCGCGGCGAGTAGCAGGCTGATGAAGACGACGGACCAGATCACGCGGTGGGCGAGGATCTCGAACGGGGTGGCGGGCTTGAGCATCTTGAAGTACACCGGGAAGAAGCCCCACAGCCCGTACGCAGCCAGCCCGTACAGGTATCCACGCCGTTCCTCAGACATAGCACCACCGTAAGGCCCGGATGGGGGAGCGGTCCTTGCATATGCCGAAGCTCACGAGGCTGTCGGATCACAGATCATCCAGCGAGCGGCGTCGACAGGAGTGAAGCCCAGCGGGGCGTACACGTGCTGAGCCGTCTTCGTGACGAGCAGGAACCGCCACCCACGGCGCCGAAGATCCGGGTCACCCAGGTACGCGAAGACCGCCCCGTCCGTCACGACCCCGGGCGAACGCCGCCTGCCGCTGATCGGACTCCCGGTAGATACCCGCCACCTCGGACCCGGCGATGGCGCGATCCATGGTGTCGCGGTCGCGGCCGGCGGCCCGGTAGGTGTCGGTGGAGATCCAGCGGTGGACGAGATGGTGGTCGACAGCGCGGGATCGTCGGTCAGGAGGAAGCCGTCGCGGCGGTCTCTCAGCATGAAAGTGGAGTCAACGGGCGGCGGGCGCGAGTGATTTCTCACGCGGGTGGTGGGCCCGCCGGGGGGTGGCTCGCCGGGCAAGTGGTCGAGGTCATCGTGGCCGTCGTCGCCCCGCCGGTGAAGACGGCATTGCCTCGGCACCTGCACCCCGCGCAGGGGTGGGCCCGCGTGTCGATCCTGGCTCGGGTGGGCGTGATGCGGCTTCCGGAGGTCTTCCGGTGCCGGGTTGCGTCCGGGGCCTCGTCGCCGCACCGCCCCCTGGCGTCGCCTCGGGGCGGTGCGTTCCTGTGGTGTCGTGTCTCGGGGGCGGTGTGTTCCCGTGGTGTCGTGTCTTGGGGGCGGTGCGTTCCCGGGGTTGTCGCCCTCGGGGGCGGTGTGTCCTCGGGTCAGTCGTCGTCGCCGTCGGGGACGAGCATGTTGAGGAGCCAGCTCACGACGCCGACGAGGAGGGCGCCGAGCACTGCGGCGGGCCAGAAGTCGTCGACGTGGAACGGCAGGTCGAACTGGCCCGCGATCCAGCTGGTGAGCATGAAGAGGAGCCCGTTGATCACCACCGAGATGAGGCCCAGGGTGAGCACGTAGAGCCCACAGCCGATCGTCTTGATGATCGGGCGAAGCACCGCGTTGACGATGCCGAAGATGACCGCGACGGCCAGCAGCGTGCCGGCCTTCCCGGTCACCGAGTCAGTGGTGAGCCGGATGCCCTCGATGACCAAGGTGGCGATCCACAGCGATACGGCGGTGATCACCAGCCGGATGATGATGCCCATGGCTCGCGATGGTGCCACGCCCGAGCCACCAAGAGCAGCAACACTCCGCGATCTTGCCCGGCTACGTCGAGAAAGTCATCGAATCGACGGTTGCGGCGGTCCCGGGGTCGGTGACCACGCGCGCGGGCGATGTAGCGCGGGGTGACGAGGCGCGGCCGCAGCGTGGGCCGCTTGAGGTCCGGGCCGGCTGTTCTGCGGGTCGGCCGTGGTGTGGGCGCGGACAGGTCGCCCCGGTCGGTTTTGCGAGGCGGGTCGGTGCCTGTGGGTCAGCCGCGGGCTGGTCGCCTCGGTCGGGTTTGTGGGCGGGTCGGTGCCTGCTCGGGTGGCGCGGGTCGGTGTCCGCGGGGGGGGGGGGGGTCAGCCGCGGACCGGGGGGCCGATCAGTTGGGCTTCGATCGGGGTCTGGGAGAGGGCGGCCCAGCGGACCGCGCGGCGGTTGATGACGCCGACCATGTCCGGTCGGATCTGGGTCAGCCACTTGGCCGTTTCGCCGAGGCCCAGGGTGGCGCCTACGAGCTGGGCCTCGTCCGCGCGCAGGGGTTGCACGAGGAGCAGGTCCGCCCGGGACGCCACGTCGGCGTCCGCGGGGCTGAAGTCGTCGCGGACGACGAGGGTGGCTTGCCAGCCGGCGCCGGGGCGGTTGTCCGCGCCGACCGGGCCGATGTCCACCACGACGAGGAGGGGGTGCAGGGCCGAACCCGGGGGAATGTCCACTGCCCGGCCCGGCGGGATGACCGCGATGGACTCCCCGGGGACGGCCGCGCCTCGTACGAAGGGCTCCCAGGCCTGCGGGCGTGCCGTTTGGACCACGACGCGGGCGCCCAGGGCCATCGCGCGCAGTGACATGAGTTGGGCGCAGCGCACGCCGCCGACGAGCAGGGCGCGGGTCTGTTCGGGGCGGAAGAGGCGGGCGACGACCGGGTCGCCGCGGCGGTTCGTGCCGATCATCAGGCCCGCGTTGCCGAGCGGCAGGTCCAGGTTGTCGAGCTGGTCCGCCGGATCGCCGTCGTGGCCCGGACGGCCCGGGACGGCCGGTGCCGTCGGGATGCCCAGGGGGAGGGTCGCGGTCAGGCCGTCGAGGTGCTCGCCGTCGAGGCGCCGGGCGGTGGCTCGCTCGGCGGCGAGGAGCTTGCGGAGCGCCTGGGTCGCGAACGACAGCGTGGTGGTGTCCGGCGCGGCGAGCCGGATGGTGAGGTCGGCTGCTGTGTCCGTACCCGTGGAGGAGCGTGGCCCGGCACCCAGCGCGACCGTCGTCGCCGCCGCCGGAAGGGCCAGCATGCGGGCGATGATGCGACGCGAGGTCTCGATCCGCAGGTCCGGCCAGCGCCGCAGGCGGAAGGTGGCCTGGGTCATGCCACCCACCTGCAGGCCCGGCCAGGTCTCCTGGGCGGCGCCGACGCCGTCGTCGTGGGAAAGCTCGGCGATCACCCGCAGCGCCGCCGCCTCGCCGAGGGGCCGGGCCGGGGTCGGCGCCAGCCGGCGCACCAGCTTGCGCACCAGGCCGGACAGCGCACGCCGCAGGTCCTCCTCCGACCAGCCCTCGGCGCGCAGAACGCGCACGGCCAGGTGGGCTCGGCTGTGGCAGAGGAGCCGGCCCTCGGTCAATTGACGGTACGAGTTCGCGGGCGTGCCGCCGCCGGCCCGCAGCGATGGTGCGGGGGCGCCCGTGAGGACGAGCTGGATGCGGCACGGGGGGTGTTCGGAGCCGGCCGGCGGTAGCAGCCCCGCGGGGGACGGCATGGTGCCGGCGTCCTCGGCCAGCAGGGCGGTCGGGTCTCCCAGCTCGAGGACGGAGGTCAGGCCCAGCTCATCGACGATGATCGCGGCGGGGTCTCCGGCGAGTTCCGTCTGCTCGACGCGCGAACCCGGGGCGACGAATGACAGCAAAGCAGTCGGATGGGCATCAACCGACACGAGATGGCGCCGGCCGGTGTAGCGCATCGCCGTGGCGAGCCACTCGAACGCCCACCTGCCGCGAAGCCGGAGCCATGTCGCGGCAAGCAGCACGATTGCTGAGAACACGGCTGCGCCGAGCGCGAAGGGACCGTTGGCGGCGCCCACAAGTAAGGCCACAGCGGCGACTTGGGTGCTGACCAGCTGACCGGTGCGAATACCGAACAATCGTCCATGTCGGACACGTCGGCCCCGGATCTGGGGCAGGCGCTGACCGGCTCCGCTCAGCTCGGGGAAGCCGCGGCCGCTAGCCACCTCTGCCGTCACCTGCGCCGCCCTCCGGTCGTGCCCGTCGTCTTCGTGCGGGACCCATGGTAGGGGGCGGCGGATCGGGGCGGGGGGAGGCTGTGGATAAGTCCGACATCGATATCCACAGGTCAACGATCCGGGCTACCTTGACCACCCAAGTACCGTTACCGTCGGCGATTGGAACGAACAATCGGCTGCTCAGGGGTGCCCCCCGCCGTCTGACGGAACGGGCTAACCTGGTGGCCACGTCGATGCGCCGGACCGTCGTCCACCAGGCACGACCCGTCCATTGAGGACCCGGCGCACGACAGACGACAGAGGAAGCGGGGTGACGTCCGGGGTGGCCCAGACGCAGGCAGAATCCGCGGTGATGGCGCAGACCGCCGCGAAGTTCGAACAGGTCAACAACTCGTTGACGGCGATGCTCAACAAGCTCATGTCGGAGCTCTCGGTGCTGCAGACCGCGTGGGTCGGCGCCGGTGGGCGCGCCTTCAACACGGTCAAGCACCAGTACCAGCGCGACCTGGCCGACCTGAACAAGGCCCTGGCCGACACGGCGGAAGCGATCCGGACCTCGGGCGTCGGATACGAGAACACCGACAGCTCGGCCGCCGGCACGGTGACCAAGGCCGGTGGCGGCGGCTACAGCCTGCCGCTCGAGAACTGACGTCGGGGAGGATCACTCAATGAACGACGGACTGCTCCGCGTGAACTTCGGCGCCCTGGCCCAGGCCGGCGCCGACATCCAGAAGGCTGTGAACGAGCTCGAGACGCAGCTGAGCCAGCTCGAGGCCGACGCGCGCCCGCTGGTCGCGACGTGGGAGGGCAAGGCGCAGGACGCGTACGCCCAGCGTCAGCAGAAGTGGACCGTGGCGTCCAACGACCTCAAGAACATCCTCCGCGACATCAAGATCGCGGTCGACCAGGCGGCGCAGGACTACGCGACGACCGAGGGCAACGCGGAGAAGCGCTTCGCGGGCTGATCTGCACGGTGCGGCCGGGCGTTCCCCTTGGGGAGTGCCCGGCCGCTGCCGTTGCGGGGGAGCTGTCGACGTAGGCGGTCTGGTGACGGGCGTCCGGACGGGCTGGCCGGGCTCCCGGAGCGGCGGACGGGAGTCGCCGGCAGGTTCTTCGGGCCGCCCATCCGGTAGTGGATCGTCGGGAGGACCTTCCGGCCGCGCATCGTGTCGCTGCGCCCGGTGTCCAATCGCCTTCTTCCCGATGCGGCGCTACTGATCGTCATCGCGTCGTGTCGTTGCGCGACTGTTGTGGGAGGGGGAAGCCTGGTTGGCTGTATCCATACAGCCGCCCATTGTGATCGGGGCCTGACCTTGTAGGTTGTACGCGTTGAGGTGGCCCGTTCGCCGCGAAGGGAGAGGTGGACGTGACCGAGTGGGAACCGGCTACGGACGCCGAAGTCGCGATGCGCAACGCCCTGCGCACCGATGACCAGGAGTCCTACTTCCGCATTCTCGCCGGCGTCGACCTGCTTTTGCCCGTCTCTGCGGACGCCCTCGCCGGCCTCACGCCGATGGGGTGGGGCACGTGGAGCACCGGCGGCCGCACGCACGTGCTCGCGTTCACGTCGCCGGCGGCACTTCAGGCGTGTTTGTCCGATTACACGGGCTCGGCGCGGCGGGTGGCGTACTCGGAGCTCGCGGAGACCTGGCCCAACCTCGAATGGTGGCTGGCGGTCAATCCCGGGCTGCCGATCGAGGGCTACCTGCCGGCGTGGTTCGTGGCTCAGCTCAGCCGTGGCGACCTGCGGCTTCCGAAGCGCGGGCCGGCGCGTGACGGCGCCAACGCGACCAGCCGGATCAAGGACCTGCACGCGGCCGCGATGGCCGCCAACGCGGCTGCCGCTCAGACTTACGCCTCGCCCGATTCCGGCGGGCCCGTCTCGGGAGACCCAGTTTCCGGTACGGAGTCCGCGGGCGTCCCCGAAGCCGGTGGCCAGGGCGCAGGCGGTTCCGCGAACGGTGAGTACGGTCCGGGTGGTCCGGGCGCCGGTAAGTACGGCCCGGGTGGTCCGGGCGCCGGGGAGTACGGCTCGGGTGGTCCGGATGCCGGTGCTTATGGCGCGGCTACGTCGGCGGACGGCGAGCAAGACTCGAGCGGCGCGTATGCAGCCGGCGGCGCGTACAGCGCGAGTGGTTCGGCCGGCGGCGTGTATGGGGCCGGCGGCTCGGCGGTCCGTGGACAAGCTTCGGGCGACGGTGACCAGGGCGCGGGCGGCCACGGCGCGGGCCAGTACGGGCGGGGCACCGCTGGGCAGAGCTCGGAAGCGACTCAGTCGGCGCCTTCCAGCGGCGTTCCGGCGAATCCCGGCGCGGTAGCGGCCAGCAGTGCGACAGCCGGCCGGTACGGCTCGAACAGCGACCCGGAGCGCACCGGCCAGCCCGAATCCCCGCCGATCGGCCCGGGTGGGCTTCCGATGCGTACGCCGGGAGCCGTCCTTCCCAGCGGACTGCCTTCCCGCGTGCCGGCGACGCCTCCGGGGCTCGGCGGGCCGGGCAGTTCCTCGTCCTTCAGCGGCTTCACGCGACCCGGGCCGGAGGTGCCCGCCTCCTACACTCCACCGAGCGTTCCTCCTGGTCCGGGTGGTGCCGGCCCCAGTGGATCGCCTCAGCGCGGTCAGCACCCCGGCTCCGCGGTGCCGCCGGGAAGTGCGCTGGACGCGCTCGCAAGCAGGTCCGGCGCGGCCGTCCCGCCGGGCAGCGCGAGCGCCCTCGACGCATTGGGCAGCCGCGCCGGCGCCACCGCCCGACCCGGCGGTGCCGAAGCGCGCCCGGCGAGCGGTGCCGAAGCGCGCCCCGCGGGCGGTGCCGAAGCCCGCCCGGCAGGCGGTGCCGAAGCCCGCCCCGCGAGTGAGAGCAGCGCACGAGAAGGCGACAGCACAGGCGCCAGCCTTCCGCCGCTGCAGCGGCCGGATGGCCCGCTGCCGACCCGCACGCCGATGGCGCAGACTCCACCCCTGCCCAGCCACATCGCACCGCCCGGCAAGTCCGGTGAGCCGTCCCCCGAGGCAACGGACGAAGCGGCCTCGGACATCCCGACGGCTACCCCCCAAGGCGCCGCCACGGATGAAAAGGCGCCGATCGAAGGCCCGACGACCGCCAGCCGAGGCGCCGTCGCGGCCGATCAGGGCGCAACGACAGCCGCCGAAAGTTCAACAAGCGCGGGCAAGGGCGCCATCGCCGCCGACCAGGGAGCCGGCGGGGCGGGCAAGGGCGCCATCGCCGCAGGCCGGCCCGGGAGCGATTCAGGCAAGGACCAGAGCGCCACCACCGGCGAGGACCCCGCCCAGAGCCCGGCGCCGAGCGAGCAACCCACCCCCGGAGGTCTCCCGCGCCGCCAGGTGACCCCTGCTTCCGAGCGTCCCGCGAGCATGGCGGCGGCCGCGCAAGCTCTGGCCGCGCGTGGCGAGGCAGGTGCACGGGCCGACCAGTCGCCGGAGGGAACCACGTCGGCCGAGGCGACCGCGTCGGCGGGGAGCCCGCCGGCCGCCGGAGCCCGTCCGCGGTCGAGCATCGCTCCGCCCGTGATTCCCGGTGCCGGTGGTGCCAACCGCACGGTCGTGCCGGAGCCGGCGACGCGCCCGGGGATTCCGGGTGTTTCGTCGGGGGGGAGTGGGCTTCCCACGCGGCCGGTCGGGGGGAGCGGGCTCGGTGGCGGGCAACCGGCCTCGGGCGGGGGTGCGGGCGAGTCCTCCGCCGCGGACACGCAGCGCTTCGAGCCTCCGGTGTCGCCGTCGCAGGCGCAGACCGAGCGGATCGCCCTACCTCAGGGCGGGGTGGATGAGGATGACTTCATCCCCGCCAACGAGGTGGAGCGCGACCTCTATCACGCGACGCTCGATCACAGCACCGATGCGTTCCTCTCCACGCTGCTTCTTGCCACGGTTCTCGTGCCTGTGGCGGACAACTCGCGGCCGGGGAGTTCGCCCGGGGAGGCCGGGTTCGCTTTCCGGACCGAGGAGATCGACGGAGAACGGTTCCTCATAGTCTTCACCAGCCGGGACCGGTTGAGTGACCATTACGCCGAGCCAGCGCGTACCGTTGCGGTCCGGTTCGTGGAGCTGATCCGGAACTGGCCCGATCCGGCCTGGTCGTTCGCCGTCAATCCGGGGACCGCGGTCGGGGCGAAATACCCGGGGCCACAGGTCATCGCGCTGGCGAACTGGGCGATCGAGGCCGGGCTCGGTGGGGACCCGGTCGAGGACGTCGGCTCCGGGGCGGTGGCGTTGCCGCAGCGGGGTGAGCCTGAGGCGAAGCCCACGACCATGCAGAAGGCGGTTCCGGCGGAGCAGGTCGACTACTACCTCGAGCGGGGTTACGACCGGGTGGCCGGGTTCGTGCACCGGGCCGCCGAGGTCGAACATCTGCGCAGTCCCGGTGAGCTGTTCGCGGCGCTCGGGCTGGTCTATGAGGGGTCGCCCTACGAGGCTGACGCCAAGGAGGCCTTCGTGCTCCGGTGGCCGGCTTTCCGGCCCAGTCTCTACCGCATTCCGTACGGCGGGCAGAGCGAGCAGGCGTTGCGGGCCATGGACGGGTGGGTGATCGAGCGCCCGCCGTTCCGGGGGAACGGGTTCGCGCCGGGTGAGGGCAAGGACGTCATCGCCGAGTTCAAGGTGGACAGTGTGCGGCTGCCGCACGGTGCTCAGCTGTGGCGTCTCGGCGAGGACGGGCATGAGAGCCTGGTCGCCGTCTTCGACTGCGACGCCCCGGTCTGGCGTCGGGTCGGCGAGTGAGAGGGAACGGCGATGCGTGACGGGTACGTCGTGACCTGGCACGGGCGCGAGTACGACGCCGCGCCCGACGGGGAGAACGTGCGGATCTACGCGCCCGAGCCGGCCGACGGCTTCGAGGAGGTGCGGGCCGGGCGCTACGTGCGGGTGCTGCGGCCCGGGGAGTTCAGCGACCTCGTGTACGTCCGCACCACCTGCTCGTGGCGCGGTCAGCCGTTCATCGTGCTCGCCGAGGCCGACAACTGGCTGCGGGTGGAGTACACGGGCGGCCGGGCTCCGGTGGCGCAGTCGCTCGGGCTGGAGGAGTTCGACTTCGGGGTGTACCAGGGCTGGGCGCCGGCCAACGAGGTGACCGAACTGTACGAGCACCGGGTCTGAGCCGGCGTCAGGCCTTCAGCCAGCGGAGGATCTCGCCGGTCACGACGTCCGGTGCCTCCTGGTGCAGGAAGTGGCCCGCGTCCTCGATGAGGCGCCACTCGTACGGCGCGGTCACATAGCGTCCCGAGCCCTGGGCCGTGCGGGCCAGGACCGCGGTGTCCAGGGCTCCGTGCATCTGCAGGGTCGGGGTGGTGAGCGGGTGCTGCATGAGCTTCACGAAGCGGTACCCCTGCAGGCGTAGCGCGGAACGGAACACCCAGCGGTATGCCTCCAGCGCACAGAATGCAGCCTGCGGGATCTGGAGCGCTTCCCGGCAGCGGGCGGCGTACTCGGGGTATTCCGGGGTCTGCTGCCACGCCGGGCCGCTCCACCGCTCGATGAGCTCGCCGACCACCGCGGCGTCGTCCTTGGTGAGCACGTGCTCGTAGCGGGGAACCTGGAACTTGAGGGTCGGGGCCGTCGCCGCGATCTGGCCCCGGGGGTCGGCGAAGAGCGCCGCCCGCAGGCGCAGCGGATGGGCCGCGCCCAGCACCACGAGGCGGCTGACCATCTTGGGGTGGAACGCCGCGGCGGTCCAGCCGATCATGCCGCCCGCGCCGGTCCCGACGATCATCGCGGAGCGTTCGCCGAGGGCACGGATCAGGCCGGTGACGTCGGCCGCCATGGTGTAGCCGTCGTAGCCCCGCGGCGGCTTGTCGCTGGCACCGTAGCCACGCAGGTCGATCGCGACGGCACGGAACCCCGCGTCCGCGATCCGGGGCAGCATGTCGTGCCACGCCCACCAGAACTCCGGGAAGCCGTGCAGCAGCAGCACGAGCGGCCCGGTGCCCGCCTCGACCACGTGGAACCGGCTGCCGTTGGCGCCGACGAAACGGTGGGACCAGGGGCCCTCCGTCAGGACGCACGCCTCGTCCACCTGCGAACTCATGCGGACCAGGGTACGGGCACCCGGCCAGGCCGGGATATTCCGGTCAACAGGGCCGCACCCGAGGGCCACGGCCCTGCCCGACAGGTCAACCTCGCCCAGTACGCGGCCGGGTAGAAAGGCACGACCGGTCAGCGGACCTTCTCGAAGGCCTCCATGACGACCTGGGCGCCGTCGCCGCAGTTGATGCGCAGCTTGTTGGGGACGAAGCGGGCCCGGATGTGGTCGCCCTTCCTCAGCTGGGTGCCCACCGGGGAGTAGACCGCGTACGGCTTGCCGTCCCAGTCGGCGAAGCCGTAGCAGGGGCCGCTTCCGCCGCGGGTGATGAAGCCGTCGGTCCAGCCGGGGCTCGCCACCACGTCGGTCGGGGTCTTCGGGATGCCGCTCGGCTTCTTCGCGCCGGGGGGCGCTCCGGTGCCCACCGAGTTGGGGGGAGTGGCCGCGGCGGACGTGGGGGTGGCGACGATGGTGGGGGCGGTTGCCGAGGGGGCGACGCTGGGCGAGGGGGGCACGGAGTTGCCGTCGTCCGCGGCCGGGGTGGAACAGGCGGTCAGAAACCCGAGGACCAGGGACGTGACTGCGGCCGTACGGTAAAGGGACATGGTGTTGCACCTCCGGTGAGTGAGACCCGGGCCGAGCGTGATTGGTTCCCCAAAGGGCGACGCCCGGGGACCGCGGGTCCCCGGGCGTCTGGTGATGCGAGGGTCAGGAAATCTTGATCTTCATCGAGGTGCCGTTCTGCGACACAACCTTGATCTTGACCCCGACGGCCGGCAGCTTGACGCCGTTCCACGGGATCTCGTCGTAGAAGTACTTCTTGGTGTCGTCGAACGTGGACTGCGCGGCCTGGCCACGGACGTAGCTGGCCTTGCCGTCGATGTGCAGCGTGAACGAGTCGGCCTTGTTCAGGCTGAACGGGGCGTCGTACAGCTGGACGCGGGCCCGCCAGGGGGCGCCTTCCAGGTTGTAGATCGGCGCCGGGTGGCTGTCGATGATCAGGTTACGGCCGGAGCCGGGGTGCACGTTGACGTTGTTGTCCGCCACCGACTGGTCGTTGTACGAGATCAGCAGGCCCTGCTGGTACGAGAAGTGCTCGGCCCAGTCCGGCTTGGTGCTCGCCCAGCCGATGTTGTACGGGCCGGTCTTCAGGTACTTGTCGTAGGACACGTAGCTGCGGTTGCCGGCGATGTAGAAGTTGTCGAAGTCGGCGGTCGTGGTCTGGCCGATGGTGACGAAGCCCGCGGCCGTCCACTCCGGGGTGCCCTCGGCGCCGTCGGTGGAGACGACGGTGTTGCCGACCTTGACGGTCAGGTCGTCGCCGAAGAAGCCGCCCGCGGAGACGCCGCCGTCGGTCAGGTAGTGCAGGCGGACCTGCACCTTCTTGCCCGCGTACGCGTCGAGCGGGATGTGGATGTCCTTCCACGCGCCGCCGCTGGTGCCGGTGATGGCCGGACGGCCGGGCTCGCCGCCGTCCTTGCCGAGCGGGGCGCCGTCGATGGTGCCGTCGACCGCGGTCCAGTTCTTGCCCTCATCCGTCGAGACCTCGAAGTAGAGGTAGTCGTAACCCTCTTCGATCGAGTAGCGGCCCTTCAGGTCCAGGGAGCCGGCGGTGGCGCCCGTCAGGTCGACCGTCTTGGTCAGGCTGTTGTTGAGGCCGTCCGCGTTGCCGGAGAAGTACTGCTTGGTGCCGGCGAACGCCGCGCCCAGGTCGGTGGTGACCTTCTTGTCCGGGAGCACCACGACGACGCCCTGCGCCTTGGCCGTGTTGTACTCCTGCGGGCCGAGCTCGAGGGTCTTCTTCTGACCCGCGACGACGGTCTCGTAGTCGAGCCAGCCGAGCTGCAGCTTGTTCCAGGCGCCGAGGTCACCGGGGCGCGTGCCGAGGGGCTCGCCCGCGCCGGAGAGACGGCTCTGGGCCATCAGCGTCCAGTACTCGCTGTTGTTGTTCGTGCCGCCGCTGGTGTCGTAGTCGTCGGGCAGGCCGAGGTCGTGGCCGTACTCGTGCGCGAACACGCTCAGGCCGCCGTTCTCCGGCTGCATCGTGTAGTCGGAGATCCAGACGCCGGTGTTGCCGATCTGGGTGCCGCCGTACTTGTTGTACGAGGGGCCGTCGACGCCGACCGTGTTCAGGAAGGCGTTCCAGCGGTGCGCCCAGATGGCGTCCTCACCCTGCTGCGGGTCACCGTCGGACTGGTCGCCGCCGGCGTGGACGATCTGGAAGTGGTCGATGTAGCCGTCCGGCTCGTTGAAGTCGCCGTCACCGTCGTAGTCGTTGCGGTCCCACTGGTCGAACTCCTTGACCTCCGCGGCGATCTGCGCGTCGGTGCGGCCGGCGGCCTTGCGCTCCGCCACCCACTGGTTGACGGCGTCGCGGACCAGGGCCCAGGCGTTCGTGTCGGTGCAGGTGCCGTTGACGTCGCAGTCGCGACCGTAGCGGGCCTCGTTGTAGGGCACCTTGACCCAGTCGGAGACCTCACCGTCGACGCTGTAACGACCGGAGGACTGGGTCTCGTAGTAGGTCTTGAGCGACTCGACGCCCTTGCCCTCGCCGAAGTACAGGTCCTCGTAGTGCTTCTTGTTGTAGTCCGCCTGCCAGACGGTGGTGTTGTCCTTGGACCGGTCCGGAGCCGGGATCTTGTTGTGCAGCGGGCCCTCGAACGTGGTGGGGCCCGGCGTAGCCGGGTCGCTGTCGACGTCCGGGTAGTTCGGGTGCCGCTGGTTACCGAACTCCGCCAGGATCACGAAGATCTTGTCGGTGCGCTCGTTGCTGAGCTCGACGTACTGGTCCTGGCCGGCCGCCTTGACCGTGCGGTCGTTCAGGCCGCCGCCGCGGGTCTTGCCCACCTTCGCAACGGTGCTGCCGCCGCGCTCCTGCGTCTTGATCTCGCCCTTGAGGACGCCGTTGATGGCCTCCTCGCGCAGCTCGCGACGCTTGTCCTCGACCGGGTTGGGAAGGTCGTCCATCGCGGTCCGCTTGCTGGCCGCGGTCGGCTCCACCGGAGGCGCCGCCTGGGCCACGGTCGGGAGCGAAATCCCGACACCGGTGACCATCGCGGCGCCGAGTAGTCCCACGACTACTTTTCGCACTACGTACCTCCGTCGACATGCCCGACACGCTGGGTCACAGCGGATCGGCGTGCATCAACCTTGTGATCAAGGCCGCAGTGAACGTATGCAAAAAGTGAGATGCGTGGAAGTCTTCGCAACGAATTCTTTATCCGAAACGAAACGGCGCCCGGGAGATTTCCCGAGCGCCGTTCCTTATGTCCGAGATCAGCTGATGCGGATCTTCATCGAGGTGCCGTTCACGTCGACCACCTTGATCTTGACACCGACCGCCGGGAGCTTGACGCCGTGGTTCGGCAGCTCGTCGTAGAAGAACTTCTTGGTGTCGTCGAACAGCGGCTGCGCGGCCTGGCCCCGGATGTAGCTGGGCTTGCCGTTGATGTGCAGGGTGAACGAATCCGCCTTCTTCAGGCTGAACGGGGCGTCGTACACCTGGATGCGGGCCCGCCACGGCAGCCCTTCCAGGTTGTAGAACGGCGCCGGGTGCGCGTCGATGTACAGGTTGCGGCCCGTACCCGGGTGCACGTTGGTGTTGTTGTCGACCTGCGAGGTGTCCCAGTACGAGATGAGCAGACCCTCCTGGTAGGAGTAGTGGTCCACCTTGTCGGGCAGCGCCGGCAGGTAGCCGAAGAAGTACGGGCCCGTCTTCAGGTACTGGTCGTACGACACGTAGCTGCGGTGGCCGGCGATGTAGAAGTTGTCGAACTCCTCGGTCGAGGTGGCCCCGACGATCGAGAAGCCGTTCAGCTGCCACGAGGTGTCGCCCTCGGCGCCGTCGGCCAGCACGGTTGCGCCGTCCGCGGTGATGGTCACGTCGTCACCGAAGAAGCCGCCCTCGGCCACGCCGCCATCGGTCAGGTAGTGCAGACGGAACGTGATCTTCTTGCCCGCGTACGCGTTCAGCGGCACGGCGATGTCCGCCCACGCGCCACCGGTGCTGCCGGTCAGAGCCGGCGTGTTGCTGGCGTCCCGCGGGAACGCCGCACCGTTCAGCGTGCCGTCGAGGCGCGTCCAGGTGGCGCCGTTGTCTGTCGACGCCTCGAAGTACAGGTAGTCGTAGTCCTGCTCGATGTCGTACCGGCCCTTGAGCGTGACCGCCGCGGTGGTCTTGCCGGTCAGGTCGATGTCGTGCGCCATCGAGTTGTTCAGGTCGTCCGCGTTGCCGGAGAAGAACTGGCCCTCACCCGCGAACGGCGCGCCCAGGTCGGTGGTGACCTCCTTGTCGGGCAGCACCACCACGACACCCTGCGCCTTGGCCGTGTTGTACTCCTGCGGGCCGAGGTTCAGCGTCTTCTGCTGGCCGGCGACGACGGTCTCGTAGTCGAGCCAGTTGAGCTGGAGCTTGTTCCAGGCGCCGAGGTCGCCGGGCCGGGTGCCGATGCCCTGATCGCCGGCCGCGCTGAGCCGGCTCTGGGCCATCAGGGTCCAGTGCTCGTTGTTGTTGTCGCCGAGGCCGGAGGTGTCGTAGTCGTCCGGCAGGCCCAGGTCGTGGGTGTACTCGTGCGCGAAGACGCTCAGGCCGCCGTTCTCCGGCTGGATGGTGTAGTCGCCGATCCAGATGCCGGTGCTGCCGATCTGGGTGCCGCCGAGCAGGTTGCCGGCCGGGCCGGTGCGGCCCTGGTCGGTGCCGTACGCGTACCAGCGGTGGCTCCAGATCGCGTCCTCACCCTGCTGCGGGTCACCGTCGGCCTGGTCGCCGCCGGCGTGGACGATCTGGAAGTGGTCGATGTAGCCGTCGGGCTCGTTGAAGTTGCCGTCGTTGTCGAAGTCGTAGCGGTCGTACTGGTCGAACGACTTCATGTCCGCGGCGATCTGGGCGTCGGTGCGGCCGGCCTTCTTCTGGTCGGCGACCCACTGGTTCGCGGCGTCGCGGACGAGCGCCCAGGTGTTGTTGCAGACGTGGCTGCCGCAGAAGTCGCGGCCGTACCGGGCCTCGTTGTAGTTGACCTTGACCCAGTCGGTGACCTCCCCGTCGACGCTGTAGCGTCCGGACGACTGGGTCTCGAAGTAGGTCTTCACCGACTCCTTGCCGGCGCCTTCACCGAAGTACAGGTCGCGGTAGTGCTCGGCGTTGTAGTCCGGCTGCCAGACCGTCGAGTTGTCCTTCGAGCGGTCGGGGGCCGGGATCTTGTTGTGCAGCGGGCCGTCCCACGTCGTCGGGCCGGGCGTCGCCGGGTCGCTGTCGACGTCGGGGTAGCTCGGGTGCCGGTCGTTGCCGAACTCGGCCAGGATCACGAAGATCCGGTCGGTCCGCTCACGGCCGAGCTCGACGTACTGGTCCGTGCCGGACTTGGCCACCTTGCGGTTGGTCACGCCCGAGCCCTGCGTACGGCCGACCTTGACGACCGTGCTGCCGTTCCGCTTTATCGCCTTCGCCTTGCCACTGACCACGTCGGCGACAGCCTGCTCGCGCAGAGCGCGGCGCTTGTCCTCGAGCGGGTTGGGCAGGTCGTCCACCTGAGTCATGCCGGCCTTGGCCGCCGGCGTTGGGTCGACCGGCGGTGCTGCGAGGGCCGTGGCCGGGACGGAGATCCCGACACTGGTGACCATCGCGGCGCCGAGCAGTCCCACGACCACCTTGCGCACTACGTATACCTCCGTTGGCATGACCGCGCGCTGGGGTACAGCGACAGCGGTGAAACCGCCCCGGATTCGGAGCTCCAGTGAAGGTATGCAAAGTCGCCGATGTCTTGGAAGGGGCTACACGGATTGTTCGGGGATGGTTACGCATTATGGATGAGGCATAATGCGAGGACCGGCAAATGGTAGAAATTGGACCGTCCACACGAAACAGCGGCAGATCTGACGATCGCAGATCTGCCGCCATTCATAGACGATTATCTCAGTCTTCGGACTTGGCCGCCTGCATTCCGGAGGAGATCAGGTCCATCACCGTGGAGTCCTGCAGTGTCGTGACGTCGCCCAGCGACCGGTTCTCGGCCACGTCCTTGAGCAGCCGCCGCATGATCTTGCCGGAGCGGGTCTTGGGCAGCTCGGCCACGAGCATGATCTGCCGAGGCTTCGCGATGGGGCCGAGCTTCTTCGCCACGTGGGCGCGCAGCTCCTGGATGAGCTTCTCGCCCGCCTCGCCCGAAGTGTCCACATTGCCACGCGGGATGGTGAAGGCCACGATCGCCTGACCGGTGGTCGGGTCGGTCGCGCCGACCACGGCCGCCTCGGCCACCGACGGGTGCGACACCAGCGCCGACTCGACCTCGGTGGTGGAGATGTTGTGCCCGGACACCAGCATCACGTCGTCGACGCGGCCGAGCAGCCAGAGCGCGCCGTCCTCGTCCTTCTTCGCGCCGTCGCCCGCGAAGTAGACCCACTCGTCGCCGGAGCCGGCGCCCTTGCCGAAGCGGGACCAGTACGTGTCGATGAAGCGCTGGTCGTCACCCCAGATCGTGCGCAGCATCGACGGCCACGGCTCGCGCAGCACGAGGAAACCGCCGCCACCGTCCGGCACCGACTGCGCCGCGTCGTCGACCACGTCCGCCGAGATGCCGGGCAGCGGGGTCATCGCGGACCCGGGCTTGGTGCTGGTCACGCCGGGCAGCGGAGAGATCATGATCGCGCCGGTCTCGGTCTGCCACCACGTGTCCACGATCGGGGCGTTCTCGCGGCCGACGTTCGCGCGGTACCACATCCAGGCCTCGGGGTTGATCGGCTCGCCCACGCTGCCGAGGAGGCGCAGCGAGGACAGGTCGTACTTGGCCGGGATGTCGTCGCCCCACTTCATCATCGTGCGGATGAGCGTGGGGGCGGTGTAGAGGATCGTCACTTTGTACTTGTCGACGATGTCCCAGAACCGGCCCTTGTGCGGGGTGTCCGGCGTGCCCTCGTACATGACCTGGGTGGCACCGTTGGAGAGCGGACCGTAGACGATGTACGAGTGCCCGGTGACCCAGCCGATGTCGGCGGTGCACCAGTAGACGTCGGTCTCCGGCTTGAGGTCGAACACGGCGTGGTGCGTGTACGACGTCTGGGTGAGGTAGCCGCCGGTGGTGTGCAGGATGCCCTTGGGCTTACCGGTCGTGCCGGAGGTGTAGAGGATGAACAGCGGGTGCTCGGAGTCGAAGGCCTTCGGCTCGTGCTTGTCGCTCGCCTGCTCGACCGTCTCGTGCCACCACAGGTCCTTGTCGCTCCAGGCGACGTCCTCACCGGTGCGGCGGACGACCAGCACATGCTCGATGCTCGGGCACTGCGCGACGGCCTCGTCGACGGTCGGCTTGAGGGCGGACGGCTTGCCCCGGCGGTAGCCGCCGTCCGCGGTGATGACCACCTTGCAGTCCGCGTCCTGGATGCGGGTGGCCAGTGCGTCGACCGAGAAGCCGCCGAAGACCACGCTGTGCAGGGCGCCGATCCGGGCGCAGGCCAGCATCGCGACCGCGGCCTCGGGGATCATCGGCAGGTAGATCGCGACCCGGTCGCCGGCCGTGACGCCCAGCTCGGTCAGCGTGTTCGCCGCCTGGCTGACGCTGCGCAGCAGGTCGGCGTAGGTGATCGTGCGGGTGTCGCCGGGCTCGCCCTCCCAGTGGATCGCGACCTTGTCGCCGTGGCCGGCCTCGACGTGCCGGTCGACGCAGTTGTACGCGATGTTCAGCTCGCCGCCGACGAACCACTTGGCGAACGGCGCGTTGGACCAGTCCAGCACCTGGTCCCACGGCTTGGCCCAGGTGAGCCGCCGGGCCTGTTCCTCCCAGTACGCCAGGCGGTCGGCGCCGGCCTGCTCGTACGCCTCGGCCTTGACGTTCGCCGCGGCGGCGAGCTCGGCCGGCGGCGGGAACTGCCGCGTCTCCGAATACAGGTTCTCCAGCGTCTCACTCATGAGGGCGGCTCCTCTGCCGTGACCGGTCTCTCTTGTGGTGAACACTAGTTCCGCCCCGGCGCGGCGGGCGAGAGCTGCAGGCGTCTCGCGCCGAGTGGCACGGCGTGCGCGCCGATCGGGCAGAACGTGATCGGTACTGCGCGAATCTTGCCACTTCCGAGCCGGTTCGTGCAGCCCATGTTTCGTGTCTTTTTCCGGCTAAGTTAGGCGCGTGACGAACGATCCCCTGGCCCCGCTGCTCGCCCTCGCCGACGTCGAGCCTGCTTTCACCGACGCGCGTGCCGCCGTGGACGCCGCGCTGCGGCACCGGGCTCTGCGGCGCAACGGCGGTCAGGTAGCGGCCGAGATCGGCCTGCACGCGGCGGTCGCGAGCGCGGCCCTCGAGGACCACCGGCACGACGTCGCCGAGGTGCGCGCGGGCACCGTCACCGATCCGGTCGTGCAGGGTGCGCTGCGGGTCTCCGAGGCACTCGACGGCCTGACGGACCTGTGGCCCCGGGCCCCCCGGCAGGTTCTGGCCCGGCTGCACGTGCTGGCGGCGCGCGGCGCCGTCGCCGACGGTGAGCTCGGCCGGCTGGTGTCCGGGGCCGAGCGGATCGACGCGCTCGCCGGACTGGTGGCCGGCAACGAGCGGACGCCGCCGCTGCTGCTGGCGGCCATCGTGCATGCCGAGCTGCTGGCCCTCCGCCCGTTCGCCGGGCCGGCGGGCGTCGTGGCCCGCGCCGCCGCCCGCCTCACCTTGATCGCGCGCGGCTTCGACATCCGCGGCCTGGTCGGGGTCGAGCAGGGCCACCTCGCCCGCGAGCCCGAGTACGTCGGCTCGGCCGGCGCCTACGCCACCGGGACGCCCGACGGCGTCAGGTCCTGGCTGCGGCACTACGCCGCGGCGGTTACGGCCGGCGCGGAAGAGTTGGTTCGGGTGGCCGATGAGGTGCTGGCACCTTCAGGCAAATGACGCCGCGGTCGCGCAAAAAGCACCTTTTGTCCCTGGGTCGGTTGGCATACTCGTGCCCGTGGGAGACGACTGGGTTCGCCCCTACTCGCCCGGAACCGGCCGGTGGCTGGTCATCGGGTGGGAGGCGGTGGCATTCGGGCTGCTGGGCTGGGCGAGCATCGGGCTCTTCGAGCTGACGGGCGTCGGCGTACGCATCCTGGCCGTCCTGATGGCGGTGGTCTGGGTGGTCGGCGGCTGGCGCATCCTCGAGATGGGCGTGTACGTCAGCCCGGGCGCGCTGCGCATCCGGGGGCTGCTGCGCTCCCGCACGCTGCGCTGGGAGGAGATCGCCCACGTCCGCCTGCACCGGCACACCAACAAGATCGGTCGCTGGGAGATCCAGGGCGGCATGACCGTGCTGATCGAGCGCCGCGACGGGTCCATGGTCAACACCGAGCTGTGGGCGCAGGGCGTCGACTTCCACCGGCGGCCGCACGTCTTCCGCGAGGTCTACCACGAGCTGCGCAACCGGCACCTGGCCGCGACGGTCTAGACAGTAAGGACGGCGCCTCACTGATGAGGCGCCGCCGCTTGCGCGTCCGACCGGGTTATCAAGCGTGCACCTGGGTCGTTGTCGGCAGTCCCGCCGGTATCCCCGGTGGGTCCCGCCGCAACGTGCCTGCCGTGGCTGATCGCGCGTGGGTTCCCGGTGGCCGTGCACGGAACCTTCGGTCTTCCTTCGTGGTCCCGCGTGTTCTTTTCTACGCCGCCGCGGCCTTGATCACCAGGGCAAAAGCTACGAACAGTAATTAGTCAGACGCTTGACGGTGACAGTGCTCTATGCAAGAGCGGCACGTAGGCGCCGATGCCGGCCGTACAGCGCGATCCCGATCGCCACGCCGACGCCCACCCCGAGGGCGGCGGCGGCCACCGGCACGGCGGGACGATCTCGCAGCCGGCGACCCAGCGGCACCGGGTGCCGGAACTCCAGCACCGGCCAGGAACGTTCCTGCGCCACCCGCCGCAGCGCGCGGTCCGGGTTGACCACGCTCGGCCGCCCGACGGCCTCCAGCAGTGGCAGGTCACTGCTCGAATCGGAATAGGCGTAACACTCCGCAAGGTCGTACCCGCGCTCGGCGGCGAGCTCGCGCACGCCGGCCACCTTGCTGGGGCCCGCCGCGTAGAACTCGACCTCGCCGCTGTAGCGCCCGTCGACGATGCCCATCCGCGTGGCGATCACGTCGGTCACCCCGAGCAGCTCGCCGATCGGGCGCACCATCTCGTCGCCCGACGCGGACACCAGCACGACGTCCCGGCCGGCCGCCTGGTGCTCGCCGATGAGGACGGCGGCCTCGGCGTACACGTACGGGTTGATGAGCTCTTCCAGGGTCTCCGCGACGATCTGCCGAACTTGCTCGACCTTCCAGCCCTTGCAGAGCGTGGCCAGGTAGTCACGAATCCGCGCCATTGTCTGCTCGTCCGTGCCGCCGAGACGGAACATCAGCTGCGCGTAGGCCGACTTCACGACATCGCGGCGGCTGATCAGCCCATCGCGGTAGAACGGCCGTCCGAAGGCCAGCGCGCTGGACTTGGCGATGACGGTCTTGTCGAGGTCGAAGAACGCGGCACTCTGGCCCACGGGCCGAAAGTGTAGCCGCAAGCCGCACCCGATCACGCCCACGGCGGCGCCTGTGGGGTTTCTGGTGACAGTGGGTACTCGACGGTAGCCCGCTCCTGAGGCATGCTTGTGTTGCGACTGAGATTCACGTTGCGCACTTCCCTCACCAAGATTCTCGGTGGTTGCGCCCCCCGCGATCGCCGAGTCCGATTCGGCTCGACCCCCCCGGAGCCGAATCCTCGGACGGCCCCCGTCACCCCCGACGGGGGTCGTTCTCTATTTCTCCGGTTCTGGCTTTTTCAAGTACGCGCACAGCACAGTGTCGCCCGCACACCGCGAGGCGCTGCATGGTTGCGCGGGGAGACGCGACCGTCCGGGCTGTCCGCGGGGACCTGGTTTGGGGCTTTGGTGGTCAGGCTCCTGTGGCCTGGCTAAGGTCGGCCTGCTCGGCTTCCTCGGGCATGCCGAACAGCTCGCAGAGCCCGGTCACCGTCAGCACGCGGCGGAAGCTCGGGGTCGGGTTGCTCACCACGAACCGGCTCTCCGCCTCCGTCACCGCACGGTAGCCCTCGATCAAGGCGCCCAGACCGGTCGAATCGATGAAGGTGGCCCCGGAGAGGTCGATCCGGATCTCCGGCGGCGACCACTCGTCGACGGCATCCCGGATCGCCTGCGCGACCTCGTCGGCGTTGGAGAAGTCGATCTCGCCGAGCACGGTCACGTGCGCGACGCCGTCCTCGCCGAGCTCGCTCCGAACCGGGTTCTCCATGCCAACTCCATCGGTCGTGTCGGCAACAACATACCCAACGTCAGCATCATCCGCTCTGTCATGTCCGTCGCGGGCCCGACGATGCTACGCCGCGATCGGGGATGTCGGCGCCGCTCGTCATAGCAGATCAGCCGCTGGAGTGTGACTTGTACACAGCCCGGTGGTTCATCCACAGCCCGCCGGTCTCCTCTTGAGCGCGAACCGGCCCGGCCGCGAGCCTCGCTCGTCGTGCCCTCTGTCCGCTGGAGCCGCCATGTCCGCCCCCGCCACCCTGCCGCTGGTCGTGACCGCCGACCCCGACCTGCTGGACGACCTGGTCCGCCTCGCGGCCGCCGCCGGCACGGAGGTCGACGTGGCGGCCGACCCACCCGCGGCCCGGAGGAGCTACCCCGGCGCACCCCTCGTCATGATCGGCGCGGACCAGGCCGCAGCCTGCCTCCGCGCCCGCCTCCCCCGCCGCCCCCGCATGGTCGTGGCCGGTCACGAACCGGTCATCCACGCCGCCTGGCAGCTCGCCGAGCCACTCGGCGCCGAGCACGTCGCCGTGCTCCCGGCCGCCGAGCCGTGGCTGGTCGAGCAGTTCGCCGCCGCGGCCCGCTCCGACCCGCCCCCGGCCGGCCGCATCCTCGCCGTCCTGGGCGGCCGAGGCGGTGCCGGAGCCAGCACCCTCGCGGGCGGCCTCGCCGTCACCGCCGTTCACGAGGGCCTGCGCACCCTTCTGCTCGACGCGGACCCCCTCGGCGGCGGCCTCGACCTCGTCCTCGGCTGGGAAAGCGAACAAGGGCTCCGCTGGCCGGCACTGGCCGAAGCCGGCCCCCACGCCGACCCGTCAGCCCTGCTCAAGGCCCTCCCCAACCGAGGGGACCTGGTCCTGCTGTCGTTCTCCCGCGACAATCTGCCCGCCATCCCACCCGAGGCCATGGCGGTGACGATGCGAACCGCCCGCGAGAACCGCGACCTCACCGTGATCGACGTCCCCCGCCACCTCGACGACGCGGCGGCCATCGCCCTGGCGTCCGCCGACCACACGATCATGATCGTCCCGGCCGAGCTGAGGGCGACGGCCTCGGCGGCGCGCGTCGCGGCGGTGGCGAAGCTGCACTGTCCGCAGCTCTCGGTGGTGGTCCGCGGCCCGGCACCGGGGCGGTTGCGAGCCCGGGAGATCGCCCGGTCCCTGGGGCTGCCGCTGGCCGGATCGCTGCGGCCGGAGCAGGCGTTGTGTCAGGGGCTCGAGCAGGGAGAGCCGCCTGCCGCCGGGGGAAAGGGGCCCATGGCGGACCTCTGCCGGGAACTCCTCGCCCGTCTGACGTCTGCGGCCTGACGGCGAGGTCATCACCGATCCGGTCCTTCTGGTTCTCTGAGCACCCCTCTTTCGGCCCAGACGCCCTGCGGGACTTGCTCTCCCGCGAGTTGCTTCGGCTACGTCGGCTGCTGGTCGTCGATGCAATCGGCTGCACCCTCCAGCACGGCTGCGAGGGCGTCGGGCCGAAGGTTGGCGACGAACACCTTGCCTTGGTCCTCGGGAGCCGGGTGGTCCGCTCGCCAGAACGCGAAGACGAGGACGACATTGTCGTCGTCGCGGTAGGCGTACCGCGACACGTTGTCGACGATTTCGCCCCATTCCAGGAACCAGAACCGTTCCCTGAAGTCGGTTTGGTCAGCGTGGAGCAGTGCGAAGATCTCGCCAGGTTCGCGGCCTGGAGCAGGGCAGGGCTCGACATCGCGCCGCCGCAACTGTGCGGCGGTTGATCGCATCGCCCGAGCGAGGAACGGAACAAAGGCGACATTGTCGGCGGTGGTCAGCCGCTTTCCGGCGGCCCACAGATCGACGACGCGAAGCTGGGGCGACTGCTGCACCCCGATCTCGACGGCGAAGTCAGCTCGGTCGCCGAATCGGCGCGTCATGATCACGACGGTAGCAGTGGACAGCCCGCCACCCGGGCGTCCGCCGGTTATCCACAAGGACGCTCGTCATCCACAGGTTCGGCGCCCATCCGTTGAGGCGAGGTCCTGGTCTTCGCGATGGTTTGCGACCTACCCGTCAGCTCCGGAGGTCGCCATGTCAGTCCCTCATCCCGTCCTCTTAGGACCCGGTAGCGACCGCACGGCCACCGGCACCGGGATCACCGAGAAGGTGCGGCACCGGTTCGCGGTCGACGGGGTGCCCCCGACGGCCGACGCCGTCGTGACCGCCGTGAAGGAGGATTCTTCCGTCTCGCTGCTCGGGGACACGGCGGTGCGAAGAGTCGCCGACCGGGTTCGGCAGGACCTGGTCGGTGCCGGCCCGCTCGCGTCCCTGCTCGCCGACCCGGCGGTGACCGACGTCCTCGTCAACGGCACCGAGGTCTGGGTCGACCGCGGCGCGGGCCTGCACCGCGCCCCGAAGGCGTTCGGGCACCCCGACGACGTCCGCAGGCTCGCCCAGCGCCTGGCCGCCAGTTGCGGGCGACGGCTGGACGACGGCCGGCCCTATGCGGACGCGTACCTGCCCGATGGCACCAGATTGCATGCGGTGCTGCCGCCGGTCGCCACGTCAGGGCCGTACCTGTCACTGCGTACGTTCCGGCAGAGACCCTTCACGCTCGCAGATCTTGTCCGATGTGGAACAGTGCCACCGCAGATCGGCCGGCTGCTCACTGCGGTGGTCGAGGCCCGGCTGGCCTACCTGGTCGTCGGTGGCACCGGGTCGGGGAAGACCACCCTGCTCAGCACCTTGCTGGGGATGGTGCCGGCGACCGAGCGGATCGTCCTGGTCGAGGACGCGGCGGAGCTGCGGCCCGCACATCCCCACGTGGTGGCACTGCAGACGCGGACGTCGAACGTCGAAGGTGCCGGCGCGGTCAGCCTCACGGACCTGGTACGCCAGGCGCTGCGCATGCGGCCGGACCGGCTCGTCGTCGGTGAGTGCCGCGGGGCGGAGGTCGTGGACCTGCTCGGTGCGCTCAACACGGGGCACGAGGGCGGTGCCGGCACGCTGCACGCCAACGCGCTCGGCGACGTCCCGGCCCGGCTGGAGGCGCTCGGGCTGCTCGGCGGCCTGCCCAGAGCGGCCCTGCACGCCCAGGTCGTGGCCGCGATCCAGGTCATCCTCGAGGTACGCCGGGAAGCCCGCGGACGAGTTCTCGAGTCGATCGGGGTGCTGGTGCCGGCGGGGGAGCAGCAGCTCGCCACGGTCGTCCCGGCCTGGCAGCGGGCTCGGGGAGCCGGACCCGGCGCGACGACGCTCACCCGTGCCCTGGCCGACCGCGGCGTACGGGTCGCTCCGGTCCTGGGGCCGCGGCGATGACTTCGTGGACCTGGACGACCGCGGCGGTTCTGCTCGTCATGGCCGCCGCGCTGGCCGCCTGGCCGGCCAACCACGGGCTGAGCCGGCTCGCCGTGCGATCGCGGCCCTCCGTAAGCCTCGCGTCCACACGCGACTGGCCGTCACGCTCACCGCGTCGCTTCGTCATCGCATCAGGGGTGATGGCGGCGCTGATCGGGGCCGTCCTCGGTGGCCCGGTCGCCGCGCTGGTCGCTTCGGTCTACGCGGCGCTCGGGGCCCGGGCACTCACCCGCCGGGCAAGCGGCCGCCGGTACGCCGAGGCTCGGGCCCGCGACCTCGACGAGCTCAGCGCACTGGCCGCTGACCTGCGCGCCGGGACGTCGCGGGCACCAGCGCCCATCGGCGGGCGGCTAGGGGAGCTGACGGCAGCCGCGGCACGGCTGTCGGAGCGTACGGGAGCCCCGACGGCGGACCTGGTCGAACGGATAGAGGCGGACGCGCGCGCCGCCGACAGGGCCGAAGCCACGGCGGCCGCCCAGGCCGCGGGGGCCCGGGCGACGGCGGTTCTGCTGGCGGCGCTGCCGGTCGGAGGCATCGCGTTCGGGTACGGCATCGGCGTCGACCCACTGCACGTCCTGCTCCACACCGCGGCGGGCGCGGCCTGCGCGGCCGGTGCCGTCCTGCTGCAGGCTGCCGGCTTGCTCTGGGCCGACCGCCTCGCCGGTGGGCCGTCGGCCGGACGACGCGGATGAGCGCCTCGATATGCGGTGCCGAGTCGATCCTGCGCAGGGGAGGCCCGGTGCAGGTGCCGCTGCAGCCCTGCTGCGTCGCCGCGCTCCTGCGCGCTGCCCGGACGCCGAGACCGTCGGCGCTGACCACGGTCGTGCCTTGCCCGCTTCGCGCTGATCTGTGCGCCCTGACGTCGGCGCCGATCCGGGAGGGGGTCGCATGATCCGGCGGGTGCTCATAACCTTCGCCTGCGGTGCCGGGGTGGCCTGGTACGTCGGCCATTGGTGGGGTGTGCCGCCTGCGCTGCTGGTCGCGTACGGGATCGATCGGTGGCTGAAGAAGCAGGAGCCCGCCGCCGTGCGGGCGGCGCGGATCAGCGCTCAGGCCGACCTGCCGCTGAGCGCCGATCTGCTCGCGGCTGCCCTCCGCGCCGGGACGCCCGTCGACGGCGCGGTGTCGGCGGTGGCTGAGGCGCTCGGCGGGCCGCTGGGCGAGCGGCTGGCACGGATCGCGCGGTCGTTGCGGCTGGGCGCCGATCCGCCCGAGGCTTGGGCGCACCTGACCGGCCTCCCCGGCCGCCCTTCCGGCGGCCTTCCGAGCGGCCTTTCCGACGGCTCTTTCGGCGGTCGTTCCGCCGGCTTCCCGGGCGGCCTTCCCACGGGACCTTCCGCCGGCTTCCCGGGTGGCCTTCCCGGCGCTGAACGGCTGGTGGCGGCGGCCGTGCGGTCCAGTGCGAGCGGGGGAGCGCTGGCGGGGGCGTTCACCCGTATCGCCGACGATCTGCGGGCCGATCGGGCGGTCGCGGCGGAGGCGGCCGCTCGGCGGGCCGGGGTGTTGATCGTCCTGCCCCTGGGCCTGTGCTTCCTGCCGGCGTTCCTGCTCGCCGGCCTGTTCCCGGTGCTCATCGCCGTCCTCGGGGACGTGCTGTGACGCCAACAAGCTCGCCGGTCCGCGGACCGGTGCTGGTCGCCGACCCGGCGACGTCCCGTGACAACCACACCAACTAGGAGTGCCCGTGTACCGACTCATAGCCCGCCTGACCGGGCCTCACGCCGACGAAGGAATGAACACAGCGGAGTATGCGGTCGGCACGCTGGCCGCCGTCGCCTTCGCGGGCGTGCTGTTCAAGATCTTGAACAGTCCCGCCGTTGCTCAGGCCCTCACCAGAGTCATCACCGAGGCCCTGAAGTGAGGCGGCGCCGGCGGCCCGGGCGCCCCTCTGCCCTGGCCGGGCTGCTGAGAGGGCGGGATCGTGGCTCCTTCACGGCCGAGCTGGCGGCCGGGCTGCCGGCGCTGATGCTGCTGCTCTTCGCGGGTCTCACGGCCGTCGTAGCGGTGACGACGCAGGGCAGGTGCGTCGACGCGGCCCGGGAAGGCGCAATCGTCGCCGCCCGGGGTGGCGCGGGGGCGGAGAATGCCGGCCGGATCGCTCCGCCCGGCGCCGCCGTGGCGGTCGTCCCCGGCGACGACACGGTGACCGTCACGGTACGGGCGCGGGTGACGGTACTCGGCGGTCACCTTCCGATGCTCACGGTCGAGTCGACGGCCGTGGCGGCCCGGGAGCCGGAGGGAATCCCATGAGCCCACGGCCGTGGCCGCGCATGGGCCGGAGGGAGTCCCATGGGTCGCTGGAAGAGGTGGCTGAGGCACCGGAGGGGGCTCTCGTGAGTCGGCGCTCGTGGCGGCTCGGTAGGGCGGCGGACCGGGGAGCCGGGTCGGTGTTCGTGCTCGCCGTCGGGCTCACCCTGGTCGCCGGTGGGGTGGCCGGCGCGGCAGTCGGCGCGGCCCGGGTGGGACGACATGCGGCCCGCACAGCGGCCGATCTGGGGGCATTGGCAGGGGCCATGCGCGCCGTCGAGGGGCCGCGGGCGGCCTGTGCCCGGGCCGAGGAGCTCGTCTCAGCCAACGGAGGCCGTCTGGTGACCTGCCGGCTCGAAGGGCTGGAGATCGTCGTCGGAGTCGTGACGCCGGTGAGGCCGTTGCCCGGGCTCACCGTCGAGGCCGGAGCCGCCGCCCGGGCCGGCCCGGTCCAGGGGTGACCGGGGCTCCCACTCCGGGGTCAGGAGCCCTGGTGGGGGAGGGCGGCCAGAACCGCGTCGAGCACGGCGATCGCCTTGGCCTTGTCGAGCGGGTTGTTGCCGTTGCCGCACTTCGGGGAGTGCACGCACGACGGGCATCCCGTCTCGCACCCGCACGACGCCACCGCCTCCCGGGTGGCTCGGAGCCAGGCCGATGCCGTCCCGTACGCGCGTTCCGCAAAGCCTGCCCCGCCCGGATGACCGTCGTACACGAACACCGTAGGGCTCTGGGTGTCCACATGGTTCGCCGTCGACAGCCCGCCGATGTCCCACCGGTCGCAGGTCGCGATCAGTGGAAGGAGGCCGATTCCCGCATGTTCCGCCGCATGCAGCGCACCCGGTACGTCCGCCGGTTCCACACCCGCCCTCAACAGCTCCTGGGGCGAGATCGTGAACCAGACGGCGACCGTACGCAGCTCGCGTGCCGGCAGGTCCAGCGGGCGGGTGTCGAGCACCTCGCCGGTGCCGATGCGGCGGCGCTGGTACGACACCACTTGGCTCGACACGTCCACCGTGCCCAGGAAGAGGCCGACCGGGCCGGCGTCCACGTACTCGCGGACCGAGACCACGGACACGTCGGTGACGTCGCGGGCGTGGGTCGACCAGTCCGGTTCGGCCGCATGGACCAGGGCCACCGCCTCCTCCAGGTCGAGGTCGTCGACCAAGTAAGTGGCGCCCTGGTGCAGGTAGACCGCGCCCCGGTGGAGCATGGCGTGCGACGAGCCCTGGTCGACCGTACCCAGCAGGCGACCGGTAGCCGACTCGACCACCGCCACCGGAGCCCCGCCCGTGCCGCGCAGGTCCACCTCGGGCCGGCCCTTGTGAGTCCAGTACCAGCCGGACGGGCGTTTGCGCAGCGCGCCCGAGCGGACCAGGTCGTCGACCGCCGCTTCGCCGCCGAACAGGGCCAGGTCCGCGGGCCGCAGCGGCGCCTCGGCGGCCGCGCAGCACAATTGCGGGCCGAGAACGTACGGGTTGGCCGGGTCCAGCACCGTCGCCTCCACGGGACGGCCGAAGAGGGCTTCCGGGTGATGCACGAGATAGGTGTCCAGGGGGTCGTCGCGGGCTACGAGCACCGCGAGCGCCTCGCCGCCGGCCCGGCCCGCCCGGCCCGCCTGCTGCCACAGCGACGCCCGGGTCCCCGGGTAGCCGCAGATCAGCACCGCGTCCAGGCCGACCAGGTCCACGCCGAGCTCGAGGGCGTTGGTCGAGGCCAGCGCCAGCAGCTCGCCCGACATCAGGGCGCGTTCGATCGCGCGGCGGTCCTCCTTGAGATAGCCCGCCCGGTACGCCGCCACCCGCTCGCCAAGGCCCGGCACCGCCTCGTCGAGCGAGCGCCGTGTCATGGTCGCGACGACCTCGGCGCCTCGGCGGGAACGGACGAAGGCGAGGGTACGGGTGCCCGCCACGACGGCGTCCGTCAGCAGATCCGCCGTCTCGGAGAGGGCCGAGCGCCGGGTCGGGGGCAGGTCGGGATCCTCATGGGGCAGCAGCGGCGGTTCCCACAGCGCGAAGGTCACCGCCCCGCGTGGCGAGGCGTCCTCGGTCACGGCCGTCACGGGCAGGCCGGTCAGGCGGGACGCCGCGTCGGCAGGATCGCCCGAGGTCGCCGACGCGAGGACGAACGTCGGGGTGCCGCCGTACAGGGCCGCCAGGCGACGGAGGCGGCGCAGGACGTGGGCCACGTGGGACCCGAACACGCCCCGGTAGGTGTGGCACTCGTCGATCACCACGTACGAGAGACGGCGCAGGAACGTGGCCCACCTCGCGTGACCCGGCAGCAGGGCGTGGTGGAGCATGTCCGGGTTCGTCAGGACGAAACGCGAGTGCTGGCGGATCCACTCGCGTTCCTCACGGGGCGTGTCACCGTCGTATGTGGCCGGGCGTACGCCGTCGAGGCCGAGCCGGACCAGCGCCCGCAGCTGGTCCGCCGCCAGGGCCTTGGTCGGCGACAGGTACAGGACCGTCGCGCGCGGGTCCGCGAGCAGCCGGCTCAGGGCGGGCGTCTGGTACGCGAGCGACTTCCCGGACGCCGTACCCGTGGCCAGGACGACATGCCGTCCGCCGTGGGCGAGCGACGCCGCGGTGGCCTGGTGCTCCCAGGGCTCGAACCCGTACGCGTCCCGCAGCTCCCGTGGCACCCACTCCGGCCAGGGCACCGTCCGCCCCGCCCGCGCCTCGACGCGCTCGATGTGAGTGACCGGCGAATCGTCGGCGGAGGATCGGCGTGCCCGCAGCCGGTGCAGCAGCTCGGCCGGCCCGAGCGCCTCGAGCCCCCGCACGACGCCCACCCCCGAGGCCGCGACCTCGCTGCGAGGCGTCGCGACCTCGCCGCGCGCGGCCGGAATGTCCGGGACGGTCGTGGTCACGTCCTGCACTCTGACATCGGTATGCCCCGAACCCCAAACGGGTACGACGGTGGGTGCCCACGCGTCGGGGGATGACGGTCGGTGGTTAGATTCGCTGGGGAGATCGGCTGCCTGAGGGCTTGCCCCGGAGGGAGGAGGACCGATGGAGCTGTCGCTGACGACCCGGACCGTCGGCGAGCACACGGTGCTCGACGTCGGCGGTGAGGTCGACGTGTATACCGCCCCGCGGCTGCGGGAACGCCTGGTCGAGCTGGTCGACGGCGGCGCACGCCACGTGGTGGTGGATCTCGCCCGTGTCGACTTCCTCGACTCCACCGGTCTCGGTGTGCTGGTCGGCGCCCTCAAGCGGTTGCGGGCCGCGAGCGGGACGTTCGGCCTGGTGTGCTCGAAGGAACCGCTGCTCAAGATCTTCCGGATCACCGCGCTCGACCAGGTCTTCCCGATCTACCCCTCCGTCGAGGCGGCCACCTCGACTCCGTCCGGCGATCGCGACGACAACACTCCGACAGCGTGATGGCGACGGTACGGCTGTCGTTCTCCCCGGCCCCGGTGCACGTGCGCACGGCCCGGCTGGTCGGCGTGGCGGTGGCTCGGCGCGCGGGGGTCGCCGAGGAACTGCTCGACGAGGTGCGGCTGGCCATAGGTGAGGCGTGCACTCGGGCAGTGGCCCTGCACAACCAGTACGGCCTGCCCGATCTCGTGATGGTCGAGATGTCGGACGCGGACTCGTACACGGTTCGGGTGATCGACCGTGCCCCGATCGAGGCCAGCATCGGTCTTGCGAAGCTGCCGCCGGACGAGCTCGCCGACGAGTCGCTGACGGACGAGGCGCTGACCACCGGTGTCGGATTCGCGCTGCTCGCCGGCTTCGTGGACGATCTTCAGGTGCGCCCGGTCGACGAAGGGGCGGGCACCGAGGTCCGCATGGTGTGGCCCGTCCACCGTCGCTGAGGAAAGCTCCGGCCCAGGAAAACGCCGCCGATGGGACGCCGCTGGGGAAACGCCGCTGACCGAACGCGGCCACCGAACGCGCCCGACGGAACGCGGCTGACCGAACGCGCGGCCGACCGAACGCCGTTCACCGAACGCGCCGCCGAGCGAACGCCGTTCGCCGAACGCGCGGCCGAGCGAACGCCGTTCACCGAACGCGGCCGAGCGAACCCGAAAGCCGCCGACTGAACACGGCCGACGGAGTCGCCGAGAGGAACGGCCCCGGAGCGCCGCGAGAAAAGAACCGCTGAACGAAGATATCCGCCACCGCGTGGCGCGGAACGGCCAGCCGCCGCTGAGGGAACAAAATGGGCACCGTAGCGCACGCCCCGAGAAATCCGCAGGTGGAGGGGGCAGCCTAAGGGTTGACGCCCATCTATGCCAACCGCTAACACAGCGGTAAACATCACCACGACACGGCCGGAACCAGGTGTGACCACTGCCACGTCCGGCCGCTACAGTACGCCGGTAATCAGCTACTGCTCCCTGGTCCCGTGTCCGCGGGACCCGGTTTGTCGTCTCCCCGCCCGCGGGGATGCGCCCGGCAGTTTCGTCCGCTACCGGGTGCGGTCGGTGTGTACAGGAGGACATTGATGTCCGGGACTTCGATACCCCTCGCCGCGGAGAGCGGTGGGGCGTCCCTGAGCGGTCAGAACGTCACCTACGTCATCGTCGCGGTGGTGTTCGCGCTCGTTGCGCTCGCGTTCGCCGCGATGTTCGTGCAATCGGTGCTGAAGGCCGGCCGGGGCACCACCAACATGCAGGAGATCGCCGGCGCCGTGCAGGAGGGCGCGTCGGCGTACCTCTTCCGGCAGTTCAAGACCTTGGCGATCTTCGTCGTCATCGCGGTCGTGCTGCTGTTCCTGCTCCCCGTGCACGGTGACGGCGACAACGAGACCGCCGTGAAGATCGGCCGGTCGCTGTTCTTCGTCGTGGGCGCGGTCTTCAGCTCGTTCATCGGCGGTGCCGGCATGGCGCTGGCGACCCGCGCGAACCTGCGGGTGGCCGCGGCGGCGGGTGAGTCCGGTGGCCGCGAGAAGGCGATGGGTATCGCGTTCCGCACCGGCGGCGTGGTCGGCTTCCTCACCGTCGGCCTGGGCCTGTTCGGCGCGGCGCTGGTGGTGTGGATCTACCGCGGCGACGCCCCGACCGTGCTCGAGGGCTTCGGCTTCGGTGCCGCGCTGCTCGCCATGTTCATGCGAGTCGGCGGCGGCATCTTCACCAAGGCCGCCGACGTCGGCGCGGACCTGGTCGGCAAGGTCGAGCAGGGCATTCCCGAGGACGACCCGCGCAACGCCGCGACGATCGCGGACAACGTGGGCGACAACGTCGGTGACTGCGCCGGCATGGCCGCCGACCTGTTCGAGTCGTACGCGGTCACGCTGGTCGCGGCCCTGATCCTGGGCCAGGCGGCGTTCGGCCAGGACGGCCTGGTGTTCCCGCTGATCGTCTCCACCATCGGTGTGGTCATCGCGATCGTCGGCGTCTTCATCACCCGGCTGCGCGCCTCGGACCGCAACGGCCTGACCGCCATCAACCGGGCGTTCTACATCTCGGCCGTGCTGTCGGCGGTCATCGTGGCGATCGTCAGCTTCCTGTACCTGCCGAAGACCTTCGCCGGGTTCGAGGACGCGTCGCTGGACCCCGGCGTTCTCGCCAGCGGCCGCAACCCGCAGTGGGTGGCCATCGGCGCGGTCGTGATCGGCATCGTGCTGGCCGCCGCGATCCAGGCGCTGACCGGCTACTTCACCGAGGTGGAGCGCCGGCCGGTGCAGGACATCGGCAAGTCGTCGCAGACCGGCCCGGCCACGGTCGTGCTCGCCGGCATCAGCGTCGGCCTCGAGTCGGCGGTCTACTCGGCGCTGCTCATCGGCGCCGGCGTCTACGGTGCGTTCCTGCTGGGCGGCTCGTCCATCACCCTGTCGCTCTTCGCGGTCGCGCTCGCCGGCACCGGCCTGCTCACCACGGTCGGCGTCATCGTCGCGATGGACACCTTCGGCCCGATCTCCGACAACGCGCAGGGCATCGCCGAGATGTCGGGTGACGTGGACGAGCGCGGCGCGCAGATCCTGACCGAACTCGACGCCGTCGGCAACACCACGAAGGCGATCACCAAGGGCATCGCGATCGCGACCGCCGTTCTCGCGGCGACCGCGCTGTTCGGTTCGTACACGAACACGCTGTCGTCGTCGCTGGCCGACGCCGGTGTCTCCGCGGACCGGATCGGCTCCGAGATCCTCGGCCTGCTGAACATCTCCAACCCGCGCAACCTGGTCGGCCTGCTGATCGGCGCCGCGGTGGTGTTCCTCTTCTCCGGCCTGGCGATCAACGCCGTCTCCCGCTCGGCGGGCGCGGTCGTGATGGAGGTACGCCGGCAGTTCCGCGACTTCCCCGGCATCATGGACCGCACCCAGCGGCCCGAGTACGGCCGGGTGGTCGACATCTGCACCCGTGACGCCCAGCGTGAGCTGCTCACCCCGGGCCTGCTGGCGATCATGGCGCCCATCGCGGTGGGCTTCGGCCTGGGCGCGGGCGCGCTGGCCTCGTATCTGGCCGGCGCGATCGGTGCGGGCACGCTGATGGCGGTCTTCCTGGCCAACTCCGGTGGTGCCTGGGACAACGCCAAGAAGCTGGTCGAGGACGGTGCGTTCGGCGGCAAGGGTTCCGACGCGCACGCCGCGACGGTCATCGGCGACACCGTCGGCGACCCGTTCAAGGACACCGCCGGTCCGGCCATCAACCCGCTGATCAAGGTGATGAACCTGGTCTCGCTGCTGATCGCTCCGGCGGTCGTGGCGTGGAGCATCGGCAGCGACAAGAACGACGGGCTGAGGATCGCCGTCGCCGTGGTGGCGGCGCTGATCATCGTGGCCGCGGTGGTCTGGAGCAAGCGCAAGCCGATCTCCATGGGCGAGGAGGCTCCGGCCGCGGAGAAGAAGGCGGCGCGCGTCAGCGCCTGAGGTGACAGCAGCGGAGGGCACTCGGCGTTCGCCGGGTGCCCTCCGCCGTGCGTTGCCCGTACGCTGCAATCCATGCGCACGGCCCGCACCATCCCCCTACTCATCGTCTGCTCGCTCGTCGTGACGCTGGGTGCCTGTTCGAGTGGCCCGGCACCCCGCGCCTGGGTCGCCTCCGTCTGCAAGGTGCTGGCGCCGTGGCGTACGGAGATCGGCACTCTTGCGACCCGCACCCAGCAGCAGATGACCGCCGCGACGACCCCCGCGCAGGCGAAGGAGAACCTGACGCGGCTCTTCGGCGGCGCGGAGTCGGCCAGCGAGAAGGCGCGCGCCGGAGTGCAGAATGCCGGCGTGCCGGATGTCGACCAGGGTAAGAAGGTGGCGGAGAGCTTCACCGCCTCGCTGGGCGCGATGCGCGACGCCTACGGCCGGGCGAAGGCCGGGATCGAAGCGCTCGCCACCAGCCCGTCGAAGGACTTCTACGCCAAGGTCGGCACCGTGGTCCAGACCCTCAACGCCGACTACAAGGCGAGCGAGCTCGACACCAGCAACCTGTCGTCGGTCGAGCTGAAGCAGGCCTTCGACGAAGCTCCGGAGTGCCGCTGACCATGGTCGAGCCCGGGTGGCCGCTGATTCCGCGCGAGGTGCTGCCCGCGCCGGTCCAGCCCGCCCGTTCCCGGCCGCGGCGGGGCACCGCGCCGGCCCCGGCGGGCCGGCAGCTGTCCGTCTTCGGGGTCGAGGCCGTCGACCCCTCACTGGCCGACCTGGCCGGGCTGCTGGCGGGCCCGGGACGGCTCGGCCGGATGGGGGGCACGGCCCGGGTTTCGGTACGGGTGGACGCCGCGTGGCGGGTGCACGTCCTGGTGCAGGAGCTGGTCAGCCGCGGTCTGGTCGTCAACTGGCACCCGATCTCGGAGCAGCCGCGGGAGGAGCCCGTGGTGGAGCTCACCTCGGTGCCGGTCGACCAGGAGTCCGATGAGCCGGCTCCCGCACCCCGGTCGCCGGAGCTCGGAAACGCCGGCGAGCAGGACGAACGAACAGTGGCGTTCGAGGTTCGAACGGCGTACAGCAGTCGTCTCAACCCTCTCGCGCGCGGCTGGCCGCCTCCGGCCGGACGGCTGTTCCTCAACGGCTCGAGGCTGCGCCTGTGGGTGGCGGCCGCCGGTGCGCCGCTGCCGCACGGGTACGCCCTCGGTCTGGATCCCGACGGTTCCCTTGACAAGGCGGTCGACGCGGCATTGACAAGGGTCGGTCTCGCGGGCACGATCCAGGCCGGTCCCGCGTACGTGATTGCAGGTCGCAGGCGTCTCGCCCGGCTCGCCGAGCTGATCGGCGAGCGACCCCCGGCAGCGCCCGCGCGGCTGTGGCCGGGCGGCGCCGCTGCGTGATCTTCCGGGATTGTGTGCGACATGACGCCATGTTCCCGGTGTACGGTGTCGCCGTCGGACGCGTGCGGTGGCCGGGCCGTTACCATCCGACTTCTGTGTGCCCGGGGAATGGGAGCTCGTCCGGCGCGTTACGTTGAACGTCCGCGTGTCCGCCGTCCGCGACGGGCCGCCGAGTGAGTGTGAAGTTTGGGAGTGCCGTGCCGAGCAACGCCAGGACGACCCGTCTGGTCATCGTCGAGTCCCCGTCGAAGGCCAAGACGATCGCCGGCTACCTGGGGCCCGACTATTTCGTCGAGGCCTCCTTCGGGCATGTCCGCGACCTGCCGAAGAACGCCGACGAGGTGCCCGAGAAGTACAAGGGCGAGTCGTGGGCGCGGCTCGGCGTCGACGTCGACAACGGCTTCCATCCGCTCTATGTGGTGTCCTCCGACCGCAAGCAGCAGATCGCCAAGCTGAAGCAGCTGGCGAAGGAGGTCGACGAGATCTTCCTCGCCACCGATGAGGACCGCGAGGGCGAGGCCATCGCCTGGCACCTGGTCGAGACGATCAAGCCCAAGGTCCCGGTGCGGCGGATGGTCTTCCACGAGATCACCCGGCCGGCGATCCAGGCCGCCGTCGCCAACCCGCGCGAGATCGACAAGGACCTGGTCGACGCCCAGGAGGCCCGGCGCATCCTGGACCGGCTGTACGGCTACGAGGTCAGCCCGGTTCTCTGGAAGAAGGTCATGCCGAAGCTCTCGGCGGGCCGGGTCCAGTCCGTGGCCACCCGGATCGTGGTCGAGCGCGAGCGCCAGCGCATGGCCTTCCGCTCGGCCGAGTACTGGGACATCAACGCCCAGCTCGCCGTGCAGGGCAAGGTCGAGGGGCCGCGCAACTTCTCCGCCACGCTGATCGCCCTCAACGGCGACCGCATCGCCACCGGCAAGGACTTCGAGCCGACCACCGGCCGGATCAAGCCGGGTGCCGCGGTCGTGCACCTGGACGGCGACGGTGCCCGCGGGCTCGCCGCCCGCCTCGAGGACCGCCCGTTCCAGGTCACCCGGGTGGAGGAGAAGCCGTACCGGCGCCGGCCGTACGCGCCGTTCATCACCTCGACGCTGCAGCAGGAGGCCGCACGCAAGCTGCGCATGTCCTCGCAGCAGACCATGCGTACCGCCCAGCGGCTGTACGAGAACGGCTACATCACGTATATGCGTACCGACTCGGTGAACCTGTCGGAGACGGCCATCGCGGCCGCCCGCCGGCAGATCGCCGAGCTGTACGGCGAGCGCAGCGTCCCGCCGGAGCCGCGCCGCTACACCGGCAAGGTCAAGAACGCCCAGGAGGCGCACGAGGCGATCCGGCCCGCCGGTGACACCTTCCGTGCTCCGGGCGAGCTGGCCAACGAGCTTTCCGGCGACGAGTTCCGGCTCTACGAGCTCATCTGGCGGCGTACCGTCGCCTCGCAGATGACCGACGCGGTCGGCAACTCGATCTCCGTGCGCATCCGGGCCGTCTCCACCGCGCAGGAGGAGGCCGACTTCGCGGCGACCGGCAAGACGATCACCGACCCCGGCTTCCTGCGCGCCTACGTCGAGTCTTCCGACGACGAGAACGCCGAGGCCGAGGACGCCGAGCGCCGGCTGCCCAACCTCGTCAAGGACCAGCCGCTCACGGCCGAGCAGCTCGCGGCGGTCGGCCACCACACCAGCCCGCCGGCCCGCTACACCGAGGCGTCGCTGGTCAAGGCCCTGGAGGAGCTGGGCATCGGCCGCCCGTCGACGTACGCGTCGATCATGCAGACGATCCAGGACCGCGGGTACGTGGAGAAACGCGGCCAGGCGCTGATCCCCACCTTCATCGCGTTCGCGGTGATCGGGCTGATGGAGCAGCACTACCCCCGCCTGGTCGACTACAACTTCACCGCGGCCATGGAGAACGACCTCGACGGCATCGCCGGCGGGGAGAACGCCTCGCTGGACTTCCTGAGCGCGTTCTACTTCGGAAGCCAGACCGCGGACGCCGACGACTCGATCGCCCAGGCCGGCGGCCTGCGCAAGCTGGTCACGGACAACCTCAGCGCCATCGACGCCCGGTCGATCAACTCCATCCCGCTCTTCGAGGACGAGGAGGGGCGGCTCATCGTCGTGCGGGTCGGCCGCTACGGCCCGTACCTGCAGCGTCAGCTCCCGGAGGCCACCGAGGAGTCGCCGAACGACCGGGTCTCCATCCCGGACGGCGTAGCGCCCGACGAGCTGACCCCGGAGAAGGTCAAGGAGCTGTTCCTCGGCGGCGGCGGGGAGAAGAGCCTGGGCGAGGACCCGGCGACGGGCGGCCAGGTGCTGCTCAAGTCCGGCCGCTTCGGCCCGTACGTGGAGAGCGGGGAGCGGCGCTCGTCGCTGTTCCGCACCCAGTCCCCGGAGACCCTGACCCTGGACCAGGCGCTGCAGCTGCTGAGCCTGCCGCGGGTCGTGGGCAAGGACCCCGAGGGCGCCGAGATCGTCGCCAAGAACGGCAAGTTCGGACCGTACGTGCAGCGCGGCACCGACTCGCGGTCGCTGCAGAGCGAGGACCAGCTCTTCACGATCACGCTCGACGAGGCGCTGGCCCTGCTGGCGGCCCCGAAGACGCGTCAGCGCGGGGCCGCCAAGCCGCCGCTGCGGGAGATGGGTCCCGACCCGGTCACCCAGAAGCCCATGGTGATCAAGGAGGGGCGCTTCGGCCCGTATGTCACCGACGGCGAGTTCAACGCGTCCCTGCGGCGCGGGCAGACGCCCGAGGAGCTGACCGTCGAGCAGGCGTCCGAGATGCTCGCCGAGAAGCGCGCGAAGGGCCCGGCCCCGAAGAAGAAGGTCGCCAAGAAGGCGGTCGCGAAGAAGGCTGCCGACGGCGCCGAGCCCGCGAAGAAGGCCGCCAAGAAGGCCCCGGCCAAGAAGGCGACCGCCCGCAAGGCGACGAACGCGGCACCGGCGGCGAAGAAGGCGGCGCCGAAGAAGGCCGCACCGGCGAAGGCGACCGCCAGCGCCGAATGACCCTGTGGACGGGCCTGTGGATAACTACTTCCCCAGGACCCGTTCCAGGTAGGCGTTGGCGAAGACCCGCTGGGGGTCCAGCCGTTCGCGCACGGCCAGGAAGTCGTCGAACCTCGGGTACGCACGGCGCAACGACTCCGCGTCCCGGTAGTGCAGCTTGCCCCAGTGCGGGCGCCCTCCCAGCGGCTCGCACAACGCCTCGACGGCCCGGAAGTACGGCTCGTAGGGCGTGCCCGCGTACTGGTGGACGGCCACGTAGGCGGACTCGCGGCCGTAACCGTGCGAGAGCCACACGTCGTCCGGGCCGGTGAAGCGCACTTCGACGGGAAACTGCACCTTGAACGGCAACTGCTCGATGAGCTTCGGCAGTGCTGCCATCACCTCGGGTACGCACTCGCGCGGGAGCTCGTACTCCATCTCCACGAAACGCACGCGGCGCGCCGTACAGAAAACGCGGTCGGACCGGTCGGTGTAGGCCCGGGCCGTCAGGCCGCGAGCGGCGACCGCGCTGATCAGCGGGACCGTCGCCGGGATGCGCCGGCCCAGCCGGCAGAGTCCCTCGAAGACGGTGTTCGGCAGGAAGTCGTCGTCCATCCAGCTCCGGAAGCGGGTCAGCGGCCGGTCCGCGACCTCGACCCGGTTGTTGAGCTTGAGCTGGGCCCGGTCCGTGTACGGGTACCAGAAGAACTCGAGATGGTCGTTGCCGGCGATGCGCTCGTCCAGCCCGGCCAACACCTCCGTCAGTGCAAGCGGGCGTTCCTCCGCGAGCAGTACGAAGGCCGGCACGCACCGCAGCGTCACCTCGGTGAGGACGCCCAGGGAGCCGAGACCGACCCGCGCCGCCGGGAACAACTCGGACGAAGAGTCGATGTGGAGCACTTCGCCCGAGCCCGTGACCAGAGTCACCGCCGCCACCGAGGAGGCCAGGGTCGAGTGGTTCCGGGCGCTGCCGTGGGTGCCGGTGGAGATCGCACCGGCGACGGTCTGCCGGTCGATGTCGCCCAGGCTCGGCAGGGCCAAACCGTGCTCCGCTAGGGCCGCATTCAGGGCATAAAGGGGCATGCCGGCCTGCACGGTGACCAGATCGCCGTCGACCGAGACGAGCTCCGCGAGTCGGTGCAGCGTCAGCCGCCGGTCGTCGGCGACCGCGATGGCGGTGAACGAATGACCGCTGCCGACCGCCTTCACCCGGTGCCCGGCGGACGCCGCCTCCTTGACCAGCGCGGCGACCTCGTCGACAGTGCCAGGGGTGAGGACGTCGGCGGCGACGGCCTGCTGGTTACCACCCCAGTTCCGCCACCGACGGGCCGTGACGGGGGTCGCGTTGTCACTGGTCATAGCGGTCCTGTCCTCCCGACGAGCGGACAGTCGCACAAAACTGCGGATCCAGCGTGCCCCCCGCGTCCCGTCGATGCGTCTCGCTCGTTGATCCGAGTAACGTTCTTTTTGAGGTTTGTTTGCGGCCGCCGGCGGTCCTTCCGCCGCCGCGAACAGGTCTCATCTCACTGCTGAGAGGGAGTGGCGACGCGTGTCGACACCAACCGTCACCACCGGACCGCTGCGGCGGGTCCCGGTGCAGGGCAGAAGCGTTGCCCGGGTCCAGCGCATGCTCGACGCCTGCGCCGAGCTGGTGGACGAGGTCGGGTACGAAGGCCTGACCACCACCCTGCTGGCCGAGCGGGCCGAGGTGGCCATCGGCTCGGTCTACCAGTTCTTCCCGGACAAGCGCGCCATCGTCCAGGCGCTCGCCATGCGCAACATGGACGCGTACCTGCAGAGTCTCTCCGCCCGCTTCGCCAACGAGACGTTCGCCCACTGGTGGGACGGCGTCGATGCGGCCATAGACGCCTACATCCACATGCACCGCAGCGTGCCGGGCTTCCGGACGCTGCACTTCGGTGACGTCGTGGATCTGCACCTGCTCGACGCGGAGCGGGACAACAACGCGGTCATCGGGGACCGGCTGGCCGAGCTGCTGGTCGACCAGTTCCAGCTGATGGACCGTGCGCGGCTGCGCTTCGCGCTGCTGATCGCCGTCGAGGCGGCGGACGCCCTGATCAAGCTCGCGTTCCGGCGCGACGTGACCGGAGACGAGGCCGTCCTCACCGAGGCCAAGGCCCTCATCCGCGAGTACCTGCACCGCCACGTCCCGGCGTGAGGGTTTCCGGTTAGCCGAGGAACGCATATCCCTCTCCCCGGTACGTCGGGGCCGGCGTCGCGGTGTCGCCGTCGACGAGGTGCACTTCGTTGACATGCTCGCACAGCTCGCCGGCCTTGGCGTGACGAAACCACACCCGGTCGCCCGGCCGCAGCTCGTCGGCTGCCGCGCCGAGCAGCGGCGTCTGCACCTCGCCGGCCCCCTCGTCCGGGCGTAGGCGCAGGCCGGCCGGCATCCACGGCACCGGCTGCCGCGTCCGGTCGGGCGGCCCCGAGGCGATCCAGCCTCCCCCGAGCACGGTGGCGATACGCGGCGCCGGCCGCCGCACCACCGGCACCGCGAAGAACGCGGCCGGGGTCGGCCGCCAGCTGCGGTAGGCGTCGAACAGCGCCGGTCCGTACAGTCCGGAACCCGCCGTGACCTCGGTGACGGCGGGGTCGGCGGCCGTCGCGGCCAGGCTGCCGGTGCCGCCGCCGTTGACGAACTCGAGCTCGGCGTGCTCCCGGATCGCGGCGACCGCTGCCGCCCGGCGCCGGCCGAGCTCCTGTAGCGAGCGGCGTTGCATGGCGCGGATGGCGCGGCCGCGCAAGGCCTGGCCGGGCGGTGCGTCGCCCAGCCCGGCGACGTGTGCCTCGTACGCCATCATCGCGACCAGCCGGAAGCCCGGCCGCGCCACCAGACGGCGGGCGAGCGCCCCGGCCTGGGCGGCCGAATGCACCGGCGAACGGCGCACGCCGACGTGCAGCGTGCCCGCCGGCCGCCACGCCGCGTCCAGCTCAAGGCAGATGCGCACCTCGGGACGGCGGCCGGGGGGCGTCACCGCGTCGACCAGGTCCAGGTGGGAGGCGCTGTCCACCATGAGGGTGACGGCGGCGGCCAGCCGGGGGTCGGCGGTGAGCTCGGCGATCGCGCTCCGGTCCACCGTCGGATAGGCGACCAGCACGTCGTCGCACGTCCCGCTGCGGACCAGCCAGATCGCCTCCGGCAGCGTGTACGCCATGACGCCCGCCCAGCCGGGCCGCCCGAGCACCCGGTCGAGCAGCGCGCGTACCCGGACGGATTTGCTCGCGACCCGGATCGGCTTGCCGGCCGCGCGGGCGGTCAGTGCCGCGGCGTTGGCGTCGAACGCGGCGAGGTCGACCACGGCGAGCGGCGTCTCGAGGTGCGCGGTGGCGCGGTCGAGGCGTTTCTGCAGGACGCTGCGTTCAGCCGACACGATGAGCAACTTAGCCGTTCATCGACGAATGCGAAACACTCTCATTTATGCGCCACCCGTACGAGCGCACCCACGCCGAGCTGCTCCGCCCGTTAGAGTGCTTCGGGCAGTGACGACCGGGAGGTAAGGGCCATCGACACCGAAACGAGCACGGCGCGCTCGGACGCCGCCCCGGTGGACCTGTCCGGGGTCGCGGCGCTGCGTTCCGTCCTGCGGATCCGCCCCTTCCGGCGGCTCTGGCTCGTGCTCAGCGTGGCGTCGTTCGGCGACTGGATCGGCATCCTCGCCACCGCCCTCTTCGCCTCCCAGCAGGTCAGCGGCAGCGTCGCGCAGGGCAGCGCCTTCAGCAGCACGATCGCCATCCGCCTGCTGCCGGCCCTGGTCCTCGGCCCCATCGCCGGCGTCATGGCCGACCGCTTCGACCGCCGCTACACGATGGTCATCTGCGACATCCTGCGGTTCTTCGTGTACGGGTCGATCCCCGTCGTCGCCCTCGTCAGCGACTCCGGCGCGTTCACGGTGACCTGGACGGTGATCGCGACCTTCATCGGCGAGACGATCACCCTCATGTGGATCCCGGCGAAGGAAGCCGCGGTCCCGAACCTGATCCCCAAGGGCCGCCTCGAGGCGTCCAACCAGCTCAGCCTGATCACCACGTACGGCGTCACCCCGATCCTGGCGGCCCTCGTCCTCGCCGCCCTCGACGGCGTGGTCCGCGGCCCGATCGGCGGCCTGCCCACCTGGGCCTCACCCGTCCAGATCGCCCTCTACATCAACGCCTTCTCCCGTGCGGCGACCGCGGCGGTGGTGTTCTTCGGCATCAAGGAGATCAGCGCCGGCCGTCGCGAACGCCAGCAGAAGAACGCCGAACAGAGCATGTTCCGGCAGTTCGTCGAGGGCTGGAAGTACATCGGTAGTACACCGTTCGTTCGCGGCCTCGTCCTGGGCATCTTCGGCGCGTTCGCGGGCGCCGGCATCGTCGTCGGCACGGCCCGGTTCTTCACCGCCTCCCTCGGCGCCGGCGACGCCGCGTTCTACCTGCTGTTCGCGACCCTGTTCATCGGCCTCGCCATCGGCATCGGCCTCGGCCCGGCGATCGTCAAAGAGCTGTCCCGCCGCCGCTGGTTCGGCGTCAGCCTGGTGCTCGCCAGCGGCGCGGTCGCCTTCCTCTCCGTCGCGTTCCACCTCTCGATGGCCCTGTTCGGAGCGCTGTTCGTCGGCGCGGGGGCGGGCATGGCCTTCCTGGCCGGCGTGACGCTGCTCGGCGGCCAGGTCGGCGACGAGGTCCGCGGGCGCGTCTTCGCCGTCGTGCAGATCGGCGCCCGGCTCGTCCTGCTGCTCGCCATCTCGCTCGCCGGCGTGCTGGTCGGCCTCGGCAGCTCCCGCACCATCCGGGTCGGAGACGTCGCCGTCGACATCTCGTCCACCCGCGTGCTGCTGCTCGTCGCCGGCGTCATCGGCGTCTGGACCGGCACCAGCGCGTTCCGCCAGATGGACGACAAGCAGGGCGTACCCGTCCTGGCCGACCTCTGGGGCGCGATCCGCGGGCGCCCGCTGTCGCCGGCCGAGTCGTTCGCCCGCACGGGAATCTTCGTGGTCTTCGAAGGCGGCGAGGGAGCGGGCAAATCCACCCAGGTCACCCGCCTGTCGGAAGCCCTCATCGAGGCCGGCCACGACGTCGTCGTGACCCGCGAGCCCGGTGCGACCGACGTCGGCGCCCGCATCCGAAGCCTGGTGCTGGCCCACGGCGACGGCGCCGACTCGCCGTCCCCACGGGCGGAAGCCCTGCTCTACGCGGCGGACCGAGCGCACCACGTCGCCACGGTCGTCCGGCCCGCCCTGGAACGCGGAGCCGTCGTGGTCAGCGACCGGTACGTTGACTCGTCGCTGGCGTATCAGGGCGCCGGCCGTACCCTTCCGGTCCAGGAGATCTCCTGGCTGTCGTCCTGGGCGACCGGCGGTCTGAAGCCCGACCTGGTCGTGCTCCTCGACGTCGACCCGACCGTCGGCCTCGGCCGGGTGGACAGCCGCGGCCTGGGCGCGGACCGCCTGGAGAGCGAGTCCCGCTCCTTCCACGAACGCGTCCGGTACGCCTTCCTGGACCTCGCCTCCGCCGACCCGAAGCGCTACCTGGTGCTGGACGCCGCCCGGCCGGCGGACGAGATCGCCGCGGTGGTGGCGGCCCGGGTGACCGCGCTGCTCAGCACGGCGGAGGAGGGTCATCCGGAACCGGCGTCGGACCTCGCGCCGACGATGGTGGTGCCCAGCGGGGCGGATCCGGAGCGGACGCAGGTGATCCGGGCGGACGAGACGGTAGTGGTCCGCTCTGCCGGAGGCCCCGAGGAAACCGCGGTCATCCTCCCCGCCGGCACGCCCTCTTCTGCCGACGCCACGCCCTCTTCTCCGGCCGGGGCGCTCTCTTCTCCCGAAGTCACGCAGGTCGTGCCGCCTTCTTCGCCCGACGCCACCCAGGTGCTGCCGCCTTCTTCCTTGCCGTCCTCCTCTTCTCCCGAGGCCACTCAGGTGTTGCCACCTTCGTCCTTGCCGTCGCCCTCTTCACCTGAGGCCACCCAGGTGGTGCCGTCCTCCTCTCCGGAGGCCACCCAGGTGGTGCCGCCGTCCTCACCCGAGGCCACCCAGGTGCTGCCGCCCTCGTCCTCGCCGGAGGAGGCCGCCCCGATCGAGGTTCTGGAGGATCTCACCGGCAACCGGTCGCAGGCCGCCGACGATGCGGAGGACGACCAGGTGGGCGAGCGACGATGAGCGAGCGAGAATCGACGCCATGACTGTGTTCGCCGACCTGGTCGGGCAGGACGAGGCCGTCGAGACCCTGAGCCGTGCCGCTGCGGCCGCCGCCCGGATCGTCACCGGGGACACCGGTGCCCAGGGCGCCATGACGCACGCCTGGATCTTCACCGGCCCACCCGGCTCCGGCCGCTCCGTCGCCGCCCGTGCCTTCGCGGCCGCCCTCCAGTGCGAACGCGACGGCACCGGTTGCGGCGAGTGCCATGGCTGCCATACCGCGCTCGGCGGCACCCACGCGGATATCAGGTTCGTGGTCCCCGAGGGCCTGTCGATCGGCGTCAACGAGATGCGGGCGCTCGTGCTGCGCGCCGGAAGCGCCCCGTCCGGCGGACGCTGGCAGGCCGTCGTCATCGAGGACGCCGACCGGCTCACCGAGGCGGCCGGGAACGCGCTGCTCAAGGCCATCGAGGAACCGCCGCCCAGGACGGTGTTCCTGCTCTGCACCCCCTCGACCCACCCCGACGACATCTCGGTGACGATCCGGTCGCGCTGTCGCGTCGTACCGTTGCGCCAGCCGTCGGCAGAGGCCGTCGCAGAAGTCCTCGTACGCCGTGACGGCATCGTCCCCGACGTAGCCGCGTGGGCGGCCGCGGCGGCGCAGGGACACGTGGGTCGCGCCAAGCGCCTCGCCAACGACGCCGACGCCCGTACCCGTCGCGAAGCGGTCCTGACCGTTCCCCGCCGCCTGACCGGCGTGGGCGCCTGCTTCGATGCGGCGTCGGCCTTGATCGAGGCAGCCGAGGCGGAGGCGGCCGCGGCCTTCGCCGAAACCGACAGCGCCGAGAAGGCGGCCCTCGAACAAGCCTTGGGAGCCGGGGGTACGGGCAGAGGCGCCACCACCGCCATGCGGGGCGCCGCAGGCCAGATCAAGGAGCTGGAGAAGCGCCAGAAGTCCCGCCTCACCCGCTCCCAGCGTGACGCCCTCGACAGGGCCCTCGTGGACCTGGCCGGCTTCTACCGCGACGTGCTGGTCACCACCCTGCGCGCGCCGGTCGAAGTGGTCCACTCGGACACCGCGACCCAGTCGTCGGCAGCGGCGGCCAAGTGGTCGCCCGAAAGCACCCTGCGCCGCCTCGAAGCCGTGCTCGCCTGCCGTGACGCTATCGAACAGAACGTAAAGCCGAAAATCGCCATAGAGGCAATGATGCTCAGCCTCTGGCGCGGCTGACACGTTATCCACAGTTGTCGGATATCCACAGCAAGCGTCCACAAGGGATGCGCCGGGGTCGCCCGACCGGGTACGGTTCGGTGCCGTAACGCCATCAAAGCGGTACGCCCCGTAAGGAGCCGACGATGCCCCGCGAGATCGACGAGGCGTGGATCGACGAGGCCATCGAGCGCTACCGCCGCCTCGACGCCCTCCGGGCGGAGTTCGACAAGGCCGTGACCGCCCACGTCGTGTCCGTCCACTCCCCGGACGACACGGTCGAGGTCCTGGTCACGGCGGCGGGCGACATCACGGACGTCCGCATCAGAGGAAGCCTGCAACACCGCAACGCAACGGAGCTGGCCCGGGAGGTGCAAGCGGTGGTCACGAACGCAACACAAGCAGCCCGCTGGGCCCGCGAGAAACTCCACGACGAGATATTCGGCGCCTTCCGCAGCCTGGGGGAGCGGTGATGCGGCCCGCAGCCCGGTGCCCGGCGATCGCCTCAGGTGGCTCAACCCCCTGGCGAAGGGCGGCCTTACCCTCGCCGCCGGCCTCACCCGCGCCGCCGGCCCGCACGAGCTGCCGCGCTGATCGGCACTCGGCGTCCACGGCTCCGCACACCTCTGGCGCCCGGGCGCCCGGCCCGCCTCAGGGGCGGAAGTTGTCCGGGGTCGCGTCCAGCTGCGGCAACGGTGTCTCCTGGGGTCGGAGTGGGGCGGCGGGCCTTCCTGTGCTCGGGACTGTCGATCGCTCGGTGGCCGGTCCGGTGCCCGTGACCCATGGCGGCCACGGTCGGCCGGGCGGGTGGGGCCGGGCGCGCGGACCGGGGGAGCACTGATGGAACACCTGGCCGCCAGCCTCGAGACCGCCGCCGACGACCTGACCACTCTGGACCGTTCGCTCCCCGTGCATGTCGCCTCCCCCGGAGCTTTCGGGGCCGACGACGAGGGCGTGCCCGGCCGCATCGGCAAGCAACTGCACGATCATTGGCGTGCGGTGCTCAACGCTCGCTCCCAGGAAGCCGCCGACACCGCGAAGCACCTGCTCGACCTCGCCGCCGATGTACGCCTCACAGCGAAGGCATACGCGGAGACCGACGACGAGACTGCCCGCCGCGTGCGACGAGGCATCTGATGGACCGGCTCGACCAGCTCCTCGGCGCGGCATCCCCACTCCTGCGCCGCGTCGACGCGCTGCTGCGAGCGGGCGGTGCGCCACCCGACCACGGCGTCTGGCACCAACTGCGCCGCGTACGCCTCCTCCCCGGCGACGCGGCACGCGCGGTCGCGGCACTGCGCCCGACCGACCTGCGCGACGCGGGCCCCGAGCTGCGCGCCGACGCCCGAGCCTGCGCGCTGCTGGCTGCTCACCTACCCCCGCCGGGAGAATGGTCAGGTGCCGCGGCGGACTCCTACGACCAGGCCCGACAGCGAACGGCCGAACGACTGAGCGGCGGCGAGACGAGCCTCACCGAACGCCTCGAAGCCTCGGCCGACCTGGCGGAAGCGCTCGTCGACTGGATGCGAACCACCCGCGACGGCCTGGCCTGGATTCTGGCCGAGTTACTCGGTTCCACGGAAGCGGTCGTCCTCGCCTCGGACACGATGGACATCGCGTCGCCAAGGGAAGCCGGCGCCTCGGCGGACATCGCGGAGAAGGTCTTGCAAGCCGTCGCCGACGCCTACGACGAAGCCACCGATCTGCTGCGTCGCTCAACGGCGCTGGCCGTCGCCCGCTGACGCACTAGTTGGCGGTGCACGTCGTCCGCTTTGGCCGGCTCAATCAACTTGTGCCTGGCCGTTGCCTTGATCGCCGGGTGTGCAGGTTGATTGCGTCTGTTTCGCTACCCGGGTCGTCGTGCCCTCGCTGCCGCCGATACCCCGATCGTCGGTGTGCACGATGATCGAGTCGTTCTCGCTCGCCGGCCGGGATCGCTGTGATCCAGGGTTTCGCTGTCACCCGCTGCCCGCTTCCATCAAATCTGCGACGCGCTACACGTCGTCGTGGGATCGGGGCCGGTTCGGCCTCGACCCGCCGATCAGCTCAGTCGGGGGATGCCGCTGGGCGGCTGCCTCAAGAACCAACGTGTTGGCTGGACATGGCACGGCGCCGCATCCGGATACCGGTCCCGATGCGGCGCCGCCACCTCCTGCACCCCCCGCAGGCCTGACTCCACTCAACGCCTCCACCCTGGTTTTGTCGCCCGGCACGGGGCTGAATCGGCCGCTCGGTCGACGCAGGACGGCACGAGCGGCGTACTGGTAACAGCCGTCCGGCGGCTACCGCATGCCTGCAACGAACATCGACGTTCGTTCACACCGTTCGAACACCGTGCGTCGAAGACGAACGATGGGTGATCCACCGACCGGATCCGACGTCCGCGCGGAGGTCGCGGCCGAGGACCGCCGGCTTCCTGGGCGGACGACGCGGGTCTCGGCCGGGACCCGCGTCGTGGGTAGGCGGCGCGGATTACGGCGGAACAGCCGCTTCTTCCGGGTGGGCAATGCGCGCTACGGCCGAGACCGCCCGCGCAGCCCGAAGATCAGCGCAGCCGCTCCCGCGATCATCAGCGCCACCCCGCTCAGCGCGATCACGTCCACCCGTGGACCCGTGATCGGCAGGCCACCGCCCTCGCCCCCGGTAGCGTCCGACACGGCACCCGCCGACACACCGCCCCCCGTCTCCGGAGCTACCGCCGCCGCCTCCAGCACGCCCATGTCGAACGCGAGTGCGGCGCTCTGCGCGTACCCGGGCTTGGTGCGCTTGCCCGACGAACTGTGCGTGACCACAACGGACATGGCGGCCGCCCGGGCCGCGATGGCCCGCCCGCGCGAGGCCTGGCGGACGTCACCCAGCGAGATGCGCACCCTGGTGCCGGGCTCGGCGACCGGCGCGGGCTTCGAACCCGGCTGCGCAACCTCCGGCAATCCGGGCACCTCGGGCAGAGGCAGCGGGTTCCCGGAACCGAGGAGCCCGCCGACGAGGGGCAGCTTGCCCAGCAGACCGTCCGTCGCCGCGCCGGAGCTCGATTCGGTGGCAGCACGGCGGTCCGGCTCGTCGAACTCGATCTCGATGTCGTCGCCGGCCGCGCTGAGCCGCTCGGTCTTGAACCCGCGCCCGGACACCTCGATCACCGCCGGCAGGTAGCGCACCTCGCCACCGTCCTGGATGGACATGCTCGCCCGCAGCGACGGCGCCTTGATCACTTTGACCTTCACGGCACCGCCGAGCAACTCGAGGTCACCGCCGTGCAGCCCGGCCGTCGCCACGGTCGCCGCGGCCGCACCGCGCCGCTCCAGCTTCGTGGTGCTTTCGCTCTCAACCTTCCCGGGTACGCGCACAAGCGCCGTGTCGCCATCAGCGACGATCCCGGCGCCCCGGAGCCGGGCCGTGGCACGAGTGACGTCGCCCACGGTGGCGCCGCAGGCCATCCCGGCCTCCCACCGCGCATGGGTGGTCATCTTGCCGGCGCCGAGACTCACCGGCCCCACATCCGCCGCCCCGGTCGACCGGCGCACGGGTTCGGCGTTGGTCGGGGGCGCCTGCTGCTGCACAGCCTCGGTCAGTTCCGCGGGCGTCCCCTCGCCACCGGCGTCGATCATGCGAGCCACCGCAGCCGAGCTCACCGACGCCTGAGCCACCATCGCCGACTTGGCCTCGCCGACGTGAACCTCCTGGACGTCACTCTGCCCGGAAGCGTCCCCGCTCTGCGAACCGCCATGCCCGGAGCCGTCCCCGCCGGGTCCAGACGCGTCAGCCCCGGTCTTGGAGGCGTCCCCGCCGGGTCCAGGCGCGTCAGCCCCGGTCTTGGAGGCGTCCCCGCTGGATCCGGCCGCGCCGGCCCTGCGCGGCGAGCCGTCAGTGCCGGTCCCGGAAGCGTTCTTTCCCGCCTCCCCAAGATCCAACTGCGTAAGCCGAAGAATCTGGCTACCGGACTGCGCGGAATACCGTTCGGCCTGCTCACATGGCGCGGGCGCGGCGCTCGCGGGCAACGGCACGAGAAGCATGCCGACCACGCCCGCAGCCCCGGCACCAACCACCTTCCGCCGCTTGCTCCCAGACGCGGCCTGAACCCCGGTCGCCTCAGCGAGCTGCGCGGTCGCCTCGGCGTGGTGCAGGGTCGCCTCGGTGCGCTGCGCGGTCGCCTCGGCGCGATCCACCATCAGCTCGTCATGGCCCGCAGTCGGCCCAGCCTGGTTCAGGGCCGACGGGACATCGAACGCCAGGGCAGCGGCGTGATCCGATGCCAGTGCGTCCCGAACCGCGACCGGCTCCGCGTGATGCGACCGCGAGTGCTTTTCACCCGGCTCCGCGTGATACGACCGCGAGCGCTCCCCACCTGGCTCCGCGTGATGCGAGCGCGGGCGCCCCCCGCCCGGCTCGGCCCGGACCGCGGCCGGCTCGCTGCGGATCGCGGTGAGCTCGGCGGTTCCCGATGCGCGGCCGGCGGCTGCCAGCTTGCCGAGGCGCCATCCGCGGCTGAACGCGACGATGGCGGGCACTCCGGCCAGCCAGTTTCGCAGCGAGCGGGCGGGCCGGTCGGACTGCACAAGATCATCTCGTAAGGGCACGGCGCGCGTCATGAAAAGTGTCCTCCCCCAAGGATGCCGCGGCGAGCGGCGTCTACGGGACTGCCCAACGAGGTTCGATGCGGGGGGTTGCGCGGATCTATGTGGGTTCGAGCCATTTCGCACGCCCGGTCCGTCGCCGTAGGGTGGGTGCATGGGCATGCTGTGCGCGGTCAGCTTCAACCGGTACGGCCGCCTCTACTACCTCGACCCAGGCGAGTTCTCGCCGCAGGTGGGCGACCGGGTGCTGGTCCCGACCGACGACGGGCCGGAGGTGGCGGAGTGCGTCTGGGCGGCGCAATGGGTCAGCGAGGACACGAGCGGTTTCCCCAAGGTCGCCGGCCTCGCCGATGACCGCGACCTGCGCCGCGACGAACTGTTGAGAAAACGAAAGGCCGAGGCGAAGGTCGCGGCCAAGAAGCTGATCAAAGCGCATGAGCTTCCGATGAAGGTCGTCGCGGTCGACCACGTCCTCGAGCAGGGCGGCACGGGCAGCGCACGTACGACGATCTACTTCACGGCCCCGCACCGCGTCGACTTCCGCTCCCTGGTCCGCGACCTGGGCGCGACCTTGCACTGCCGCGTGGAGCTGCGCCAGCTCTCAGCCCGCGACTCGGCCCGGGTTCAGGGCGGCATCGGCTCGTGCGGCCGGGACCTGTGCTGCGCGACCTTCTTGACCGACTTCGAGCCGGTCACCATCCGCATGGCCAAGGACCAGGACCTGCCCCTCAACCCGCTGCGCATCTCCGGCGCCTGCGGACGGCTGATGTGCTGCCTCAAGTACGAGCACCCGCTGTACCAGAAGTTCCAGGCGTCGGCCCCGGCCATCGGCAGCAGGGTCACCACCCCGGAGGGCGACGGACGAGTGGTCGGCCACAGCGTCCCGAAGGACGCCGTCGTCGTACGCATGGACGCCGACGGTTCCCGGTGCTCGTGCAGCCGGGCGTCGGTCTGCGGTCCCCGCCAAGCGCACGACGAGCAGTACAACTGACGACCGCGCCGAAGCTGTGGGGATCTGACGGCGGCACGATAGATCTCCCGCCGGCCGCGGCCGCGGGGGAACGAGGGCGCCATGATCGAGGCTTCCTTCGACGCCTCGACCTGCCGGTCTTGCCCGGTAACGCCGACGCCCCTGGCCGCTGACGCCTTGGGGCGCCGACATCTCGGGCGCCGGCGCCCCTGGCCGCAGGCGCGGCCGGCATTGCTCAGCGGCAGACCTCACCCTCCGTCGCCGGGCCATCGGCCGCCGAGCCCGGCCTTCGGCGGAGGGTGAAGCTGAAGTCGCTGGACGACTTCCCGCTGAGGCGATGCGTCGACGAGAGGGCGCCGTCCGCGACGAGCCTCTCCACTTCCGATCGCGACACGTCCAACCCAACCGACAACAACTTCATCAGCCTGATCGGAATCCGCTGGATGAAGCGGACCGATGTGTCGACAACCTCGGCCTCGGAGACGTCGACCGTTGTCTTCTGAACCGTCCACGCACCATCCCAATCGAGCGTGACGCCGTTCCGGCGCAACAATCCCGGGTCGGCCAGCAGGCTCGCCGCGAGGGCCGGGTCATTGCCGTGGAATCGGTCCAGCGTCGTTGGATCGACGGTACGGACGTTGGCACGTTCCAGAACCGTCAGTTTGATGGTCTCCCCGCACCCGACGCACAGCGCTAGCAGCCAGACGTCGAGGAGCTTGTGGTTGGCGTTGATGCGGAACTTGCCGTGTGCGCGGTACTGCGCCGACTTACAGCGCAGGCACCGGCGGCGGATGAGAGGCAGGCCAGTGGGGCGTACCAGCCACTGCGTCGCGAATCGTCGTGTTGTTTCGTTCGTGGTCACGGTGGACACCGATCTGCTGCGACATTCCCGTGCGGAGACGACGCTCCGCGGAAGAGATCCGCGCATGACGGAGAAGCGAGTGGCGGGCCGTGTGTCACGACGGCGCGCCGCGCTCGCTTTGGTCGATGCGGGATGTCAATGCTCGAAAGAGCAGGGTCTGCCCGGGTCGCACGCTGCGGACATGCTCGAATGAGGCGTCGGCGGAAGCGGGTTCAGCTCCGTGTGCCGGCCTCGGAAGTCATGGCGTGCCTACTCGGCGCAGTGAAATGTCTCAGCTGATGTACAACGGCCTGTCCTTGTTCGGCGCCTGAACCGCCTCGACCGCGCGGGGCATGCAGCGTGGTCGAAGGCCACCCAGCTCCGGCAGATGCCATCGGGAGCCGGGGGAGGTCATCCGGGGACGCTAGCAGCGAGCTACCGGACTGCTCCACCGGTTATTGAGGGTCGCCCATCAGCCCTACCGGCATCAGCAGCAACGCCGAGACGGCGACGCAACCCAGGAACGGATACAGCGGCAGCCCGGCACCGATCGAGGGACGCCACAGGAGCAGAAGTGCGGCCAGGGCGCTAAGCGCGAGAACAATGCCGGACATCAGCGAAAGCTGAGGCGCTCGTATTCCCCTGGCGACCGGTCCGGGCCCCCACCGGCTACCTGCGGCGCCGCCGACCACCAGCAGCGAACAGAACGCGATGCCGAACCACGTTCCGGCTCCACTGCCCGCGCTGAGCAGAATCACGAGCCCCGCACCGAGAACCGCGGAGCTGAGGAAGAACAACAGCCGGCGCACCGAACCTCCGAAACCGCACGGCAGAGAACGCGGTCGATCAATATGAACACCGTCCGTCCGTCCGCCGCCGCAAGCCGAGGGCCGGCCTAGCAGGTCGGCGGCGCGTGCACGCAGGCCCACCGACCGGGGACCGGCGCCTGGCGCCACGCCGGGCACTATCCGGGTCGGCCGGCGTTCAGTCGGTTGCTGCTGGTCAGGCCGTTGCCACGTCACCTTCTTCGGAGACCGGGGCGCTCGCCGCCGGACCGGCGATCACGATCGGTGGCTCGATCAGGTGGGGGGACAGGGGGTCCTGGGGGAGGAGCCAGGGGCTGTCCGGTGGACCCGCCGGGTTGGCTTTCCACTTGCGGCTGACCTTGTCGATGCCGAGGGGGTAGATCGTCAGGGTGCCGTCCGGCGCGATGTGCATCCTCAGGAAGCACTTGGAGTCCTCGATGCCCTGGCCCGCGAAGAGCTCGTTCACGTTGACGTCGAAGGAGCCGGCGACGAGGAGGTAGAGCGCCAGGAGCTGCGTTGCCAGGAACGCGATCACCGGGCCGTACAGGATGGCTGCCATCAGCAGAGGGCTCGGCCAGGACCAGTCGTGGAAGGGCAAGCGCAACCACACCCAGGTGCCGGCCGCCGCGAGTCCGATCTGGGCGAAGCCGTGGAGCAGGCCGAAGATCCAGTGGCGGGCGTGCTTGTTCTGGTTGGCGCTGGGCGGCTGCGCGAACATCACCGTGCCGGTCAGGAGGACCACCAGCATGAAGACCAGCGGGATGCTGAACAGCCGCTGGAAGATGCCGCCCTGGCTGGCCGCGCCCGCCATCGCGAGCATGGTGAGGGTGTGGAGGAGGCCGAGCATGGTGGCGAAGCCCGCGTTGCGCGCCGGGACCCTGCGGAAGACGCCCCAGCTCATCCGCCGGGAGTCGGTCGCGCTGGGGTAGCGGGCCGCGAGCTGGTAGTCCCGGCTCGGGCTGGCGTTGCGCGTCAACGTGTCCTTCGGTGGCACGGTGAGCTTCTCCGGCAACTGGTGGGTCGCCAGCAAGTAGGCGCCGCCGCCACCGCAGGTGATGAGCTCCCGATCCGCCCCGGTGTAGCGGGCGTAGTGATGCAGGTCCCCGGAGACGAGCAGCCGCACCTGCGCCCCGGTCGGCGCCAGGATCGTACGGATGAAGTAGTCGACCGAGTCGTACGCCTCAGGCTTGTCGGCGGCCTTGACCCACGTCGGCGACGGCGTCATGAGGATGATCCGGTCGTCGGGTCCCAGCGCGCTCGCCGCCTTCTCGAAGTACAGCAGTTGCGGGTCGTCGATGTAGGCGCCGAACTGCTCGTCGATGCCGAACAGCCACCAGTCGGCCGGCAACCGCACGGCGAAGTACGACCGGCGTTGCTGGGTGCGCCAACCCCCGATGTGGCCGTCCTTACGGCGGGCGAAGAGGCGCAGGAACGCGGTGAGTCCGTCGTACCAGTCGTGGTTGCCCGGAAGGGCGAAGAGCGTGGGCCGCGGCCCGGCGGCCGGCGGCTCGGGCAGGGCGGCACGGTAGGGGCCCTTGGTGCGGTTCTCGTATCCGTCGCCGTTGGCGACCGGATAGACCTGGTCGCCGCCCATCAGCAGCATCCGGCCGCGGGGCAGCACCCGGCCCTGGACCTCGAGACCCGGCTGCGCCAAGAGGTACGCCACCGAGTAGGTCGCGTTGAAGCCGTCGCCGAGGTCCGCCACGTAATCGAGCCACAGCTCGCCATCGGTGCCGGGCTGCTCGAAGGACTCCCCGGACAGGGCGTTCTGCAGCTCCCGTTTGTCGAGATAGGCGCCGAACAGAATCGCGAGCAGTGTTCGCAGACCGGTGTTGAGCAGCAGCAACGGGGCCAGCCACCCCACCGGCCGCTGCGGCGTGAACCCGAGCTCCTGGGGATCCATGCTGACCGGCCGGCGTGCGCGGGGCGGCTGGGCCTCGGCAGACCGCGGGCTCGGATGCCGGGCGGGGTCGTGATCGGTCACGCTTGGCAGGTTATCCCGGAGGTATGACAACGATCGTCCGGTTCCGGCGCGTCCCGGCCCTCCCGTGAGAAACCCGCCTGCGGGATGCCGTACACTCAATGACCGTTGCCGCCTTAGCTCAGTCGGCTAGAGCGACGCACTCGTAATGCGTAGGTCGACGGTTCGATTCCGTCAGGCGGCTCCATGTGAAAGCCCAGGCCAGTCGGCCTGGGCTTTCCTCGTTCCCCTCCGTCTGCCTGGGCGACGAGCGGACGGTCGGCCCGCTGATCGGCGCCGTGCTCCTCGGCGCCATGTGCGCGGCCCACACCGCCCTGCTGGTCGCCGTCGTGCGACGCCTGCGATACCAGTCGGAACCGCTGTCAGAAGTAGAACGACAGGGAGTGCCCTCGCGCGCGGTGAGGCCGCCGGTCCCTTCCTCGCCCACGACACCCGAGGCCGGCCGGTGACCCCGCAGGTCCCGGAGGCCACGCTGATCGGGTTCTTCAGCCCGGCCTGCGCCTCCTGCCGCCGCGAGCGCAACCGGTTGCGAGCGGTCGCGGCTCGGTGGCCGGGCGGCCCCGAGCGGGTGTACGCCGTCGTCACCGGTCCCAGCGGGTCGGCCACGTTCCTCGCCCGCCTCGACCCGGTGGCACGCATCGTCGTCGACGTGGACGAGGCGATGCGGCACGCGTTCGGCACCACGGCATTCCCGGCCGTCTTCGTCCTGGCGGAGTCCGGCAGTCTGAGCTGGACCGGCCTGCACGTCGACGCGGTGCCGGCGTGGGCCCTCGAAGGAGCGAGTTCCGTCTAGCGCCCGCGTGTTTTCGTCGCCGCCCGGAATGGTGCCGAATGACGTCCGATTCGTACGACGGAATGGCCACCGACGTCACAATGGTGGGGCGGTCCCGCACGCCGTCCTCGTCCCTGGCCTGCTCATGCTGTGGCGGCGGCGCTGGTGGCCGGCGTACCGCATCGGCTTGATAAAGGTTACCGAAAGCCCAGCGTAAGACGCTGAAGACAGACCTTCTCGAGGATTAAGCATTCCTTAAGCGCATTGACGGTTTTCTTTTGCGATCCAAGACTGGCTCTCGCTCGGCAGACGAGCGCATCCCCTCACTTCGCGACGGCGGGACGATCGGGCACGACCCGGGCATCGGCGCCGCGAGTCTTCGCGCAAGGAGCACCGTTGAAGCACAAAGTCGCGGTGGCGACCGGCATAGCGGCCGTCACCGTAGCGGGATCCATCGCCCTGACCATGCCGCAGGGAAACGCGGCCACCACAGCGGCGGTCCCGATCGTGGCACCGCCGGCCGGCCCGGTGCCGACGGCCGTCGCCACCTCCCGGGCCACGTCGTCGGCGGCCGGCCTGGTGGCGAAGAAGCCGAAGCTCTTCTTCAAGAGCGGCCGCGACAAGCTCGTGCGGCGGCAGGTGGTCAGTCAGAACGGCCTGCAGTACGTGGCGTACGAGCGCACCTACAACGGCCTGCCCGTGCAGGGCGGCGACGCGGTCGTGGTCACCGACGGCTCGGGCCAGGTGCTGGCCAACTACGTGGCTCAGGACCAGGCGCTGTCGATCGGCACGTCCGCCAAAATCTCCGCGCGCGCCGCAGCCAAGGTGGCCCGCAAACAGCTGAGCACGGTCCGGTCGACGGGCAAGCCGACGCTGAAGGTGGTCGCGCAGGGTGCCGGCGTTCTCGCGTATGAGGTGGTGGTCGCCGGCACCAAGCAGACCAAGCAGGGCCCGGCGCCGAGCAACCTGCACGTCTTCGTGGACGCCGGTACGGGCAAGGTGCTGCCCGACCTCACCCGTGACGACGTCGTCGACGCCACCGGCCGCGGCGCCTACTACGGCAACGTCACCATCGACACCCAGGCCTCGGGCGGCCGGTTCACCATGAGCGACCCGACGCGTCCGGGCCTGCAGTGCGGCGGGCAGAACGGCGCCGCGTTCACCAGCACGACCGACTCGTGGGGCACCGGCAACGCCACCGACCAGGTGACGGGCTGCGTGGACGCCATGTACGTGGTCTCGCAGGAGTGGAACATGCTGCGCGACTGGCTGGGCCGCAACGGCATCGACGGCAACGGCCGCGCCTTCCCGATCCGGCAGGGCCTCAACGACGTCAACGCCTTCTGGAACGGCTCGCGCGTCGAGATCGGCCACTCCTCCGACAACCGGCGGCTGCTGAACAGCATCGACGTGCTCGGCCACGAGTTCGGCCACGCGATCAACCAGTTCACGCCGGGCGGCTCCAGCGGCGGCAACGAGGCCGGCGGCCTGAACGAGTCCACCGGTGACATCTTCGGCGCGCTGACCGAGTTCTTCGCCCGCAACCCGAACGACGCCGGCGACTACACCGTCGGCGAGCTGGCGAACCTCACCGGCGACGGGCCGATCCGGAACATGGCCGACCCGTCCAAGCTCGGCGACCCGAATTGCTTCTCGACAAGCATTCCGAGCACCGAGGTACACGCCGCCGCCGGCCCGCAGAACCACTGGTTCTACCTGCTGGCCGAGGGCTCCCGGCCGACGAACGGCCAGCCGTCGAGCCCGACCTGCAACAACAGCTCGGTGACGGGCATCGGCATCCAGAAGGCCGGCAAGATCTACATGGCCACGCTGATGCGCAAGACCAGCGGCTGGAACCACGTCAAGGCCCGCGCGGCCTCGGTCGCGGCCGCGGCCCAGCTGTTCGGCAACGGCACCGAATGTGCCACGGTCAAGGCCGCGTGGAACGCCGTCAGCGTTCCGGCCAGCGCCGGCGAACCCGCCTGTACGGGCGGCGGCAACCCCACCCCGGGACCCACGGCGACGAGCAGCCCAACTCCGACCACGCCGCCGACCCAGCCTCCGTCGGGCGACTGCCAGGCCGGGTTCTCCTCGCACGACAACGGCACCATCTCCACCGGCCAGACCGTCGTCACGGACTCGTTCACCGCGGGCAGCGGCCGGCACACCGCGTGCCTGGCAGGGCCCGCCGCGGCCGACTTCGACCTCTACCTGGACAAGAACGTCGGCGGCCGGTGGACGACCGTGGCCCGCTCCACCGGGGAGACGTCCCGCGAGGCCATCGCCTACACCGGCACGACGGGCACGTACCGATACCGGGTGGTGTCGTACGCCGGTTCGGGGAACGCTGTCCTGGGTTGGAACGCGCCCGCCTGATCACCGCGTCTGACCGGGGTGGCGTTCGCGCCACCCCGGTCTTCATGAGCGAACGGAAATGGGGAACCCGCGGTGCGACAGTCACACGTATCCGTAGTCGTGGCGGCTCTGCTCCTCGTCGGCATGGCCGGCTGCAACGACGACGAACACCGTTCGGCGCCGGTCGGCTCCGCGTCGGTCTCAGGGCCTCCCGGCTCCACGCCCACCGGACCTGCCGCCTCCGAGCCCGCCGGCTCGGCGCCCGTCACCCCTGCCGCCGGTGCACCGAGCAGCAGCGCGCCTGGCCCCTCGAGGAGCGCGGCGGGGGCGAGCAAGGCCTTCCCGCTGGAGGTCGCGCGCCGGGGCGGCTTCGCCGGCGTCGACGACCACGCCTCGATCTCCGCGGACGGCTCGGCGGTGGTCACGCGCGGAGGCCGGCCCAAGGTACGAACCTCGGTGCCCCCCGCCACCATGGCCGAGCTCCGCAAGCTCCTGGCGGCGCCGAACCTCGCCGACCAGGCGACGGGCGGCGGAATCTGCAACGACGGCTACGAGTACGAGATCGTCAGCCCGTCATTCACCACACGCGTCCAGGACTGCGGCGGCCAGCACGGACCCGAACTGGACCGCCTCCTGACCATCGCCTCGGGCTTGTTCGCCAGCTGACCCACCAAGTCACCCGGGCGTTCGCACCGCCGCCCTGCGGTTCAGTTCAGCGTTCGCCGCCCGCCCGCGGTTCGGTCCGCTGTTCGTCGGCGGGCTGGCGCTCCGGTTCAGTGTTCGCTGGCCCGCGTGCCGTTCCGTGCGGTGTTCGCCCGGCCATCCGCCGGTTCGGTGCAGTGTTCGTTGCCCGCCGCGGTTCGGTTCGGTGTTCGTCGGCGGGCCTGCGGTTCGTTCGCTGTTCATTGGCGGGCTGGTGGTTCGGTTCGGTGTTCGTTGTCCGCCCGCGGTTCGGTTCCGTGTTCGTGGGTCGACGGTGGTTCGGTTTGGGGGTCGTTGGCCGACCCGCGGTTCAGCCCGGCGGCCGCTCGACAAGCCGGTGGCGCACGGACCTTCGTCCGTGCGCCCCTCGGGCTTGCTGTGTCCGTATCTTCAGAATTTGATCGTGATCCTCAGGCCCGAACCCGACCTTCAGACCCGGACCGCCGCGATCTCCTCGAGGAGCTTCTCGCAGAAGGCCGGCAGGTCGTCGGGCTTGCGGCTGGTGACCAGGCCGCCGTCGACGTAGACCTGTTCGTCGACCCAGGTCGCGCCGGCGTTGGCGAGATCCGTGCGCAGGCTCGGCCAGCTGGTCAGCGTGCGGCCGTCGACGACGCCGGCTTCCACGAGGGTCCAGGGGCCGTGGCAGATGGCCGCTACCGGCTTGCCCGCCGTGAAGAAGTCGCGGACGAAACGGACCGCGTCGGGGTCGGTGCGCAGGAAGTCCGGGTTGGCGACGCCGCCGGGCAGGACCAGGGCGTCGTACTGGTCGGCGTCGGCGTCCTTCGCCAGCTTGTCGACCTGGTACGTGCTCGCCTTGTCCATGTGGTTCACGGCCTGGATCCGGCCGTTCTTGATGGAAACGAGCTCGGCTTGGCCGCCCGCCTCCTCCACCGCCTTGCGCGGCTGGGTGTACTCGACTTCCTCCACGCCGTCAGTGGCGAGGAAAGCGACGCGCTTGCCCTTGATCGAGGTCGCCATGGTCGATTTCCTTTTCTCTCTCGGCGTTGTGCTTCGGTCAGTACGTGCGGTTCCCGGCCTCGGCACGCGCAAACGTGGCGGCGCGACGGTTCACGAGCTCGCCGCCGTACCAGGCGCCGAAGACCGCGCCGGCGAGGGCGAGCAGTTCGACGGCGAGGAGGCCGCCGCCCGCCACGCGGTCCGGGGTGCGCATGCGCAGCATGAGGATGACTGCGAAGAGGATCAGGACGCCCATGTTGGCGAGGCTTTGCAGGACGCCGATGCGCTTGGCCGGCGTGCCGTTGCGGATGAACATCAGGTCGATCGCCCCGGCGAGGGCGGCCAGGATGCCGCCGACCAGCCCGGCGAGGATGTTCCAGTACGCGAGGGCGCCGAGGATGTCCGGCCCGCCGAGCAGGTTGCCGACGTCGAAGAGGACGGCCATCGCGAAGAGCCCCAGCGGGAACATGACCAGGACGGGCTGGACCGCCTGGCCGGCGATCGTGAGTCGGCTCTGCATGGTGGTCCTCACCCTCCTTGAGCTGCTTCTTCGCCGGTTCCGGGTGTGGCCTACCCGGTGGTTGCGTCGATGAAACGCGTGGTGTCGCCCGTTACGTCCGTCGATGGAGGTTGATCGTTAGGGTGTGCCCATGGAACGGGCCGCGCAGATCCTCGTGGGCCTCGTGGCCCTCATCCACGTCTACATTCTCGTGCTCGAGATGTTTCTCTGGCGGACACCGCGGGTGCGTGCGGTGTTCGGGAACACGGCCGAGTTTGCTGCGGAGACCGCCACCCTGGCCGCGAACCAGGGCCTGTACAACGGCTTCCTCGCGGCCGGCTTGATCTATAGTCTCGTCGCGGACAGTCTGGCGTTTCAGGTCTTTTTCCTGTCCTGCGTCATGGTCGCCGGAATTTATGGCGCTGTCACGGCCAACCGCCGGATCCTGTTCGTGCAGGCCATCCCCGCGGTGATCGCCGGTGCGGCGGTGCTGCTGGCGGCCTGACCGCGCTATTTCGCGTGCACGCAACCTGCGATGTGGCAGGTTGAGTAGTGGCGGAGAGCCGGGTGGCGTGCTGTACTGAGAGCAGGCAAGACGGGCGGAGCCGAGGCGAACGGGCAACGGCACCCGGCGGCAACCGGGTGCCGTTGTGGCCTCGAAGCTCTGCGGCACACGAGCGAGGCGGGGAATTCTCTCTGCGCCAATGGTGGCTCGCCTTCCCTCTCCTCGCAAGGAGTCGGAGGGGGGAGTTCGTCATGCGTATCTATTACCGTGGGCCCGACGCGACGGTCACCAGCGAGCATTTCGTTCATCGCACGCCCACCACGACGAAGGCCTTTCTGGTACGCGACCTGCGCAATGTCGGCATCACCAGCGTCGAGAGCGGGGGTCCGCCGCCCGCCCTGCCGCTGGGTGGCACGGTGCTGGCGCTGGTGGCCGCGTGGCCACTGTGGAAGCTCTCGCCCCTGTATGCGATCGGACTGCTGGGACTGGCCGGCTTCGGGATCGCCGCGGCGGCAATGCTCCGGCGCGGCCGGCCCCGGACCTGGGTGCTGGAGGCGACCTACCGCGGCCAGTCGGTCGACCTGTACGCGTCGATGGATGCACGAGTCTTCAACCAAGTCAGCCGCGCCCTCCGCCGTGCCATCGAGGACGCCCGGCCGCCCTCGTCCTGGGATGATGCCGCAGCCGCCTGATGGCTTGTTCGCAATCTGCAAGGTGGCATGTTGAGAGGTAGCGATCAGGTTAGTGGCCGTGATGTACTGCTCACAGGCAGTCAGGGCGGATAGATCGAGGGGAGACACATCACGGCACCCGGCGGCAACCGGGTGCCGTCTTTGCCTCTCGATCTTTCTCCGGCCCGTTCGAGCGAGACGGGATTCTCTCCGCAACGCCCTTTCCCTCTCGCGGAGGAGCATGGAAGGGAGCTCGCAAATGCGTGTCTACTACCGTGGCCCCGACGCACGCGTCACCGACCAGCACTTCATCCGTCGCACGCCTACGGCGGAGGCTGTCTTCGCCGTCCGAGACCTTCGCAACGTCGTCCGGGTGCAGGGCGGTGCCGCCCCGGACCGCCTGGGCGGCATGCTCGTCACCGGTGCCGGCCTGGTGGCCCTGACGGCGGCGAGCTGGTCGCTGATCGGCCCGGCCGCCGGGTACGCGATGGCCGCCGTAGCGGTCGCCGTGGGCCTGGGCCTGCTGTCCGTACGCCGCCGCAACGACCGGTGGTGGCATGTGCGCGCCACCTACCGGGGCGCGGAGATCACCCTCTATTCCTCGGCCGACCAGCAAATGTTCAACCAGGTGGCGCGTGCATTGATGCGGGCCATCGAGGACTCCCGTCCGGGGCGCGAAGTGCAGCGCCTCGCGACGGCCTAGGAAAGATCACCGAGAGTTTCGGGTAGGTGACTTGTTTCTTTTCGGTGAACCTTCCGCCGCCGCTTTCCCGTTCTGATAGGACAGTGAAGTAGGCTGGCGCGCGACCTCGCTGGCTGCCGTCTGGCAACCAGCGAGGTGGCTGCTTGGCGCTCATCGCGAGCGACGTCAACCGCTCCATCACGACCGACTTCAACGCTGAAGGATTCATGGCTGAGGGCGACTCGCCGACGGTGGCACGCAGGCGCGTGCGTCTCGTGCTGCGCGAGGCCCGCGAGGCTGCCGGCTACACCCAGCTCGACGTCGCGGAGCAGATGGAGTGGAGCCTCAGCAAGGTCATCCGCATCGAGAACGGCGACGTCACCATCGCGCCCAACGACCTGCGGCCCCTGCTCAACTTCCTCAACGTCAAGGACCGCGCCCAGGTTGCGGATCTCCTCGCCACCGCGAAGATCGCGCGTACGCGCCAACGCCAGGCCTGGTACCAGAAACCCGAGTTCCGGGAGCACCTGACCGACGGGCTCCGCCGGCTCATCGAGTACGAGGCGGAGGCGACGTCCGTCCACACGTACTCGGTGTTCCACATCCCCTCGCTGCTGCAGATCCCCTCGTACTCGAGCGCCCTCATCCAGATGTGGCGCGACGAGGTCACCGAGGAGCAGCGGCACTACCGCCTCGAAGCGCGCCGGATCCGCCGCGAGGCGATGCTGAGCCGGATCGGTCCCCTGCGGATGACCGCGGTGCTGGACGAGTCCGTCTTCCTGCGAGCCGTGGGCGGCCCGCAGATCTTCGCCGACCAGCTGGAGGAGATCCTCCGGCTCGAGGAGCGGCAGTTGGTCTCCATCCGCATGTTCCCCTTCACTGCGGACACCGGACTGTCCTATGACGCCGGTTTCGACATCCTCTTTCTGGGCGATGAGGACGAGGAGACGGAGACAGGCGACAAGGTCCACGCGGTGATGTACCGCGAGACCGGGACGACCGACGAGGTCGTCGAGGACAAGTCGCTGGTGACGCGCCACTACGCGCGGTATCGAAAGCTCTGGGAAGCAGCAACGCACGAGGATGAAACCGTCGACTTCGTCAGGAAGCGAGTCAGGGAGCTCCGGTGATCGGCGAGATGATCTAGCAACTTTCCAGAGGCGAAAGGGTTAAGACTCGGAAGCTCCATTATTCGGAAGGTCAGACCGTGAAAATCACTCCGACAGGTCAGTGGCGTAAGAGCAGCCGCTGCAACACCGGCGCCTGCGTCGAGGTCGCCCAGTTCGCTGACCGCGTCATGATCCGGGACTCGAAAGACCTCGCCGGCGTACCGCTCACCTTCACGCCGGACGAGTGGGCCGCCTTCGTCCACGGGGTGAAGGCGAACGAGTTCGACGGCAACTGACGCTGGCTTGCGTGCGGCCCCCGTCGCACGCAACTCAGTGGTCGACCGGGCGAGTGATGCACGACGTGACCAATGGTGTCTTCCGGTGCAAGTCGGGAAGACGATGAACTAAGGAGCGCTTCACTCATCTTTCTTCATGGAGGAGGAAGCGTGAGTCTCGTACCGTGGTTCGGGAAACCGTCACGGAGGAGCGAGCATGACCAACTGGACGGAGAACTCGATCATCTGGCGTAAGTCCAGCCGTTGTTCGACGAACGCCTGCGTGGAAGTCGCCGAGGTCGGGGACGAGATCTGGCTCCGCGACAGCAAGAACCTGGCAGCGGCACCGCTCCGGTTCACCCGCGCCGAATGGGCCGCCTTCCTCGAGGGAGCCGGCGCCGGGGACTTCAGCTTCTGAGATCCCGGCATGGCCGCGGGCCGAGCGCGGCATACTGCCCAGGTGGGCGACGGGAAGGAACAGCCGGATCCGCACCGCGCCGTCCGGGTCGGTGACCGGGGGCGGTTCCAGGTGCTCCACGACGCCGCGGAGCGCCTGCTCGACGAGCTGACCGAGCGTTACGTGGTCGACCGGCGCGAGGTCAAGGAAGCCGTCGGCCCGCAACCCGACGCCGAGATCGTGCGTACCGTCCGCCTGGTCCCCAGGCACCCCGCCGCCGGCCCGCTGGCCGTCACCTTCACCGACTTCCCGGGGATCGTCCTGCGCCTCGGCCGCTGGTTCGTCGAACCGCTACCGGACTGCGGCTGCGACGACTGCGCCGAGGACGCGGCCGAGCTGGTCGCCGACCTGCGCGCCCTGTCGGCCGCGCACGTGGAAGGCGGACTCTGGGAACGGGTACGCCGCGGCGTGACGGGCTCCTGGTGCGAGACGCGACTCATCGGGCCCGGCCTCCGCAAGAACCGGCAGGTGCAGCTCGACAACCGCGAGGCGCGCGACGCCCGCCGGGAAGGGTTCGCCGCGGCGGTGCAGTGGGCGCCCTGGCCGCTGCGCGCGCCCGAAGATGTCGGTGGTGACTGATAGACCGGACCCATGAACTGGGTACGCGCCCTGACGGCGCAGCTGGACTTCTACTGGGAGACGAGCCTGCGCCCGCGCCTCGACGGGCTGACCGACGAGGAGTATTTCTGGGAGCCGGTCGAGGGATGCTGGTAGCTGCGCCCGGAGCCGGAGGGCGGCTACCGGCTCGACGGGACCGAGCCTGCGCCCGACCCACCTCCGGTGACGACCATCGCGTGGAGAGTCCTGCACATCGCGGTCGGGGTCTTCGCCGCGAGGGCGAGCACGTTCTTCGGTGACGGCCGGGTGCCGGCGGACGCGACCATGTTCGACCCGCGGCATCAGCCGGAACGGCTCCCGGGTACGGCGGCGGGAGGGGTGGCCCTGCTGGAGTCGTCCTACCGGTGGTGGCGCGACGGGGTGGCGGGGCTCAGCGAGGAGGAGTTGCTGAAGCCGCTGGGTCCGCGCGGGGCGTTCTTCGCGGAGGAGCCGATGGCCATGCTGGTGCTGCACCTCAACCGGGAGACGTTCCACCACGGTGGGGAGATCGGGACGTTACGGGATCTGTACCGGGCGAAGTGGGGCCGTGCCGCGGGGTGATGGGGTGTGTGCGTGCTTCCTGTAGCTGATCAGCTCTGTCGGTCCCTGGTACGTGCGCAAGCTCGAGGAGCGGGCCGGTGACGAGGCGTCAGATGAGATCGCCGCTTGCCGGGGGAGGCCATCGACGCGAGCGGCAGTCGACTCCGGCAGTGAACGCTGGGTCGCCGCGGCGAAGTTTCGCTTAGCGGAAGGACGATCGGCGTTCTGCGCGGATCGGTGCGGCGTCAGTCACCGGGCTTGGCGGTGGGCTAGCGGTGAGTGGTCGGCTGGGGCTGGTCGGCGGTCGAAGCTGTGGGTTCGGTGGCCGGTAGGGGGCGGAGGACTCCGGCGATGGCCGTCGCGACCGCCAGGAGGACGGCCACGGATGTCAGTGCCTTGAGCACCGTGATGTGGTCGCCGAGGAAGCCGACCAGCGGCGGACCGCCGAGGAAGGCGCAGTAGCCGATGGACGCCACGACGCTCACCCGGGGCGCCGCGCGGGAGGGGTCGTCGGCGGCCGCGCTCATGCCGACCGGGAAACCGAGTGACGCGCCCAGGCCCCACAGCAGGGCACCGGCGAAGGCGGTCGCGGTCGTCGGGCCGAAGACGAAGATCATCAGGCCGATGAGGCTGAACCCGGCCAGAGCCCGTACCACGGCGACGCGGCCGTAGCGGTCGAGCAGGGCCGGTCCGAACCAGCGGCCGAGGGTCATCGCTGTGAGGAACGTGGCGAAGCCGAGCGTGCCGGTGGTGGCGGCCGTGCCGTACCCGTCGATCAGGGCGACGCTGATCCAGTCGATGCCGGCGCCCTCGGCGAAGGCGAAGGCCAGCACGAAGAGGCCGATCAGCAGGGTGCGGGGCTCGCGCCAGGTGGCGAGGGTCCGCGCGAGACCGCCGGTTGTCGCGTCGTCTGCGGTGCTGAGGGTCGGGTCGGTTTCGGTGGTCCGTGTCGTGTGCCCTGCCGTGCTGTGCGTCGCGTGGGCTTCGGTGGTTCCTGGCGCGTTGCCTGCGGTGCCGGATGTGGTGGGTTCGGGTTCGTCGGGGACGAAGCTGCGCACGGCCGCGATGACCGCGGCGGCTACGAGGGCGGCGGAGCAGATCAGGTGGACGGTCACCGGGAGGTGCAGGGCGACGGCTCCCGCTCCGGCCAGAGCGCCGGCGACCGTGCCGACGCTGTAGCCCGCATGGAAGCGGGGCATGATCGAGCGGCCGAGGCGGCGTTCGACCACGGCGCCCTGGACGTTCATCGCCACGTCCCACGCGCCGTTCGCGAATCCGAACAGGAACAGGCCGACGAGCACAGGCGGAACACCGTACGGGTAGCCCAGGCCGACCACGGCCAGCGCGACGGCGAGGACGGCGGCCATCGCGGTCACGGTGAGCCGGGAGCCGAGGCGCGCCACGATGTGGCCGGCGAGCACGAGCGACACGATGGAACCGGCGGCGATGGCGAGCAGCACCAGCCCGAGGCGCGACGGGGAGAGGTCGAGGCCGTCGCGTACCTGCGGTATGCGCGTGGCCCAGGACGCCATCGCGACACCGGCGCCGATGAAGGCGACGTAGACGCCGCGGCGAGCGGCACGAATCTCGGCGCTCGGCGCGGCGGTGGTGGCAGGGGTGATCACGAGGTGGCTCCCGGATGGGCGAAGACGGTCAAGGGATGGGCTGGTGCGTCGAGGGGGTGGGCTGGCGCGTCGACGGGGGAGGGCTGGCGCGTCGACGGGGAGGACTGGCGCGTCAACGGGGAGGACTGGCGCGTCGAGAGGAGGGCTGCTGGGGCGCGGAACTGGTCGCGGAAGGAACCGTCACGCCGGACGAGGGCGGAACGAGGCGGGCGATGATGTCGCGGGTCTCGGAGCGGGTGGCGCCCGATGTGGTGGCCAGGACCTTGTGCATCACCAGGCCCTCGATGAGGGCGTCGACGCCGCGGGCGGTGGTCGGGTCGGTGAAGCGCTCGAGTACCGACCGGCTGGTTCGCATCCAGGAGTCCGTGACCTCGCGCAGTGCCGGGTCGCGGAGGGCGGCGAGGTAGAGCTCGTAGGCCACGGCCCAGTCCCGCGAGTCGGCGTCCGCGTCGCTGTGGATCAGGTCGGTGACGGCGTCGACGAACTGGTCGTGGGTGCGTACGCCGGCGAAGGCCGCCGCATAGGAGCGGGACATGCGTTCCGCATGCCGCCGGAAGGCCTGGGTCAGCAGGTCGTCCAGGCCGTCGAAGTGGTAGGTCAGGGATCCCAGGGGTACGTCGGCGGCCGCGGCGATGCGGCGATGGGTGGTGCCGGCGACCCCGTGCTCCGCGATGATGTCGACCGTGACGTCGATGATCCGGGACTTGCGGTCCGGGTCGTGACGACGGGCGGACCGGGACGGGGCGGTCACCGTCTTTTCCGCTGTTCGTGGGTTGGGGTCGGCACGGTCATTGTTCGTCCCGCTGTTCGTCGCTCGAGGGGTTGGCAGGGTCGCTGTTCGTTGTGCTGTTCGTTGTTCGTGGGCGGCAGGGTCGCTGTTCGTTGTGCTGTTCGTTGTTCGGGGGCGGCAGGGTCGCTGTTCGTTGTTCGGGGGCGGCAGGGTCAGTGTTCGTTGTGCCGTTCGTTGATCGGAGTCGGCACGGTCACGGTTCGTCGTGTTGTTCGTGGGTGGGGTGGCGCTGTTCGCGCGTCGCGGTGATGGGCGGTGGTCATTGCTCGACTTCGCGGATGATGCGGGCGGGGTTGCCGACCGCGACCACGTTCGGGGGGAGGTCGCGGGTGACGACCGCGCCCGCGCCGACGACCGTGTTGTCGCCGATCGTCACGCCCGGGAGGACGATGACGCCGCCGCCGAGCCAGACGTTGTCGCCGATGGTGATGGGGCGGGCCGCTTCCCATTTGTCGCGGCGAGGGCCGGCGGCCACCGGGTGGGTCGGGGTGAGCAGCTGGACGTTCGGGCCCATCTGCACGTCGTCGCCGATGGTGATGCGGGCGACGTCGAGACACATGAGGCCGTAGTTGGCGAACGTGCGGGCGCCGATGAAGGTCTGGTAGCCGTAGTCGCACCGGAACGGTGGCCTGATCTCGCTGTCCGGGCCGAACGCGCCGAGCAGGTCGGTCAGCACAGCGCGCCGGGCGGCGGCGTCGGTCGGGTCCATGGTGTTGAGCCGGTGGCTCAGGGCGGCCGCCCGCTCCATGTCCCGGGCCAGCTCCGGGTCGTCCGCGATGTACAGCTCGCCGGCGAGCATCCGGTCACGCATGCTCCGCTCCGTCATGTGTACAACCGTACACATCATGTGTACGGTTGTACACAGCGCGCCGTGGATAGACTCCGGTCGTGGTGGCGGAGTGGGACGTGGCCGTGGTCGGTGGCGGTCCGGGTGGTCTGGCGGCGGCTCACGCGGCGGCGTCGGGCGGGGCGAGAACGATCGTGCTGGAGCGGGCGGAGCACCCCCGTTACAAGACGTGCGGCGGCGGCCTGATCGGCACCTCGCTCTCCATCGCGGGCCCGAGGATCGCGGTGCCGGCGCGGGACACGGTGGACGCGATCACGTTCACGGACCGGGGTGGCAGGGCGTTCACCCGCCGGACCCGGCATCGCCCGTTGCTCACCATGGTGCGCCGGGACGACTTCGACTTCGCCTGGTACGGGGCTGCGGTCGCCGCGGGTGCCCACGTACGCCAGAATGCCCAGGTCCGCACGGTCGGCCAGGACGCCGATGCGGCGACCGTGACCCTCGCCGACGGGGAAGTGATCACCGCGCGGACCGTGATCGGCGCGGACGGGTCGGCCGCGGTCACGTCCCGACACGTCGGGGTCACCTTCGAGCAGCAGGATCTGGGGCTGGAGGTCGAGCTCGCCGCCACGCCCGGGGACCGGGCCGCCTATCGGGGCCGGGTGCTCCTCGACTGGGGGCCGGTGCCGGGCTCGTACGGGTGGGTCTTCCCCAAGGACGACGAGCTGACCGTGGGCGTCATCATGGCCAAGGGCAAAGGCGCCGAGACCAAGCAATACCTCTCGGACTTCCTGGCGCAGCTGGGCCTCGCCGACCGCAAGGTGGTCCGCGACTCCGGGCATCTGACGCGATGCCGCAGCGTCGGCGCGCCGCTGCGCCGTGGCCGGGTGCTCGTCGTCGGCGACGCGGCGGGGCTGCTCGAGCCGTGGACGCGTGAAGGCATCAGCTATGCGCTGCGGTCGGGGACCTGGGCGGGCGAGGTGGCGGCGCGCGCCCGTACGCCGGAGGAGCTGGCCGAGTACGACCGGGTGATCGAGCGACGGCTCGCGCCGGAGATGGCGGCGGGGCGCCGGATGCTCAACGTGTTCTGCCGGCATCCGAGGCTGATGCACGCGGCGATGCGGACACCGGTGGGCTGGCGGGCGTTCCAGTCGTTCTGCCGGGGCGAGCTGTCGATGGCCGGGGTGCTGCAGCGCAAGCCCATCCGGCTCGCGGTCGGCCTAGCGGGAGGCCGCGACCGGCTTCCGTAGCGATCATGGGCTCGCACGACGGCGACGCCCGGGTCACGTCGGTGGACATGGCCCGGGCGTACGGCCGGTGTCAGACCTCTTCGATGGCGACGACCTTCGCCGCCCACGGGCAGTAGTACGGCGAGGTCACGGCGTGACGCTCCACGTACGACGGCAGTCCGTCGCACACCTCGGCGGACATCTCCACCATCTGCACATCGGTGAGGTACCAGCTGTAGCCGGTGTTGTCGCCCGAGCCCTTGCCGTAGACGATCGTGCCGATCGGGTGGGTCGGCCACTCCTCGGTGCCGGCGTGGTTCGCCCGTACCTGCGCGATGGCGGCCGGGTCCGTGACCCGCATCCGGAACCGGTTGGCGGCGTCCGGGCCGACCTGCACGGTGGCGATGACGGCGCCGGCGGACCCGTCGACCGCGGGTGTGCCGATCGCTGGGGTGGTGCCGGCGTCGTCGGCGGCGAAGGCCGGGACGATGCCGAGGGACAGTGCACCGAGCGTGGCGGCGGCCATCAGGGCGATCTTGCGGGTCTGCACGAGGGATACTCCAGGTCGTCTGCCACACCGGCGGATCGCGCCGGGTGAGCCGTTTGAGGTCGGCCGCCGGTCGGCGGTCGATCGATGTCCGGCACGACGCTACCGGCGAGTAGCCCCCGATTCATCGGTAACGGTGACTCTATTCGTGTGATCCGCATGACCGGCGACCCCGGAACCTCAGATTCTTAAGCTGTCGAAGCAACAAGCGTGGCTTGGCTAGGCCTGGGTGCGGGCTTCGGCGGCCGCCGCCCACGCCTCGTCCTCGGCCTTCTTGCGCGCCATACCGTCCTTGCCGTCGTACCTCAGGAACTTCGGCAGGGCGAGCGCCAGTCCGGCCGTACCGATGATGCAGAGCGCACCACCCACCCAGATCGAGCCGCCCACCCCCAGCCGGGTCCGGGCCATCAGGCCCGAGCGGAGCTGGCCCAGCAGCGGCCCGGTCGTGTACGACAGCATCTCGATGCCGGCGAGGCGGCCGCGGAGGTGGTCGGGGATGGTCTGGCTCCAGATGATCATCCGGAAGATGCCCGAGATCATGTCCGCGGCGCCGGCGAAGGCCAGGCAGAACAGGGTCAGCCAGAGGGTGTTCGACAGGCCGACGCCGATGATGCCGGCGCCCCAGAGGGCCGCCGCGACGATCACCATGAGGCCGTGACGGTGGACGCGGCCGGTCCAGCGGGAGCCGAGCGTCGCCAGCAGGGAGCCGGCCGCCGGGGCCGCGTACAGCAGGCCGAGGATCCTGGGTCCGCCGAGCTGGGTGGCCAGGAACGGGTAGAGCGCCTGCGGCATGCCGAAGAACATGGCGTTGATGTCGACCAGGTACGTGCCGAGCAGCTCGGGGCGGCTGCGGGCGTAGCGCAGGCCGGTGACCACCGAGCGCAGGGACGGGCGGTCCGCGTCCGGGGGCGGGGGTACGGCCTTCACCAGGGTCAGGCAGGTCACCGAGACGGCGAAGGTGAGCAGGTCGAACGCGTACACGAGGGAGAGGTCGACCGATGCGATGAGCATGCCGGCCAGCGCCGGGCCGCCGAGCTGGGCGATCTGTATGCCCAGCGAGTTCAGGGCCATGGTCGCGGGGAGTTCGTCCGGCTGCACCAGCCGCGGGATCATCGCCTCGAGTGCCGGGCGTTGCAGGCCGTCGACCGTCGCCGTGAGGGCGGCGATCACGAACAGCAGCCACAGGTGCGGCCTGGCGGACAGCGCGTTGAGCAGCAGCACCCCGCAGAGCGCCGCGAGTGCCACTTCGCCGCCGCGGACCAGCAGGCGGCGGTCCAGGAAGTCGGCGAGGGCGCCGCCGACGAAGGCCATGAACAGCAGGGGTACGAGCTCGCACACGCCCAGCAGCCCGACCATCAACGGGTCGTCGGTGAGCGCCGCGACCTGGTACGGGATGGTGACGTACGTGATGAACGACCCGAAGCTGGACACCGCCCCGCCGGCGAAGACGAGGCGGAAGTCGCGCGAGGTGCGCAGCGGGGTGAGGTCCATCGAGGGCCGATCCTGCCTCAGCCCCAGGCCCGGCGCGACGCTATTTCAGCACCATGCGACCGGTGCTCTCGAAGGCGGCGAGGTCGGCCAGCGTCTCCTCGATGATGCGTGAGCGGGGGCCGGGCAGCGCGTCGAGCGGGAAGAAGCCGGCGTCGACCGACTCGTCCGTGACCTTCTGCAGCTCGCCCTCCCACTCGTGGATGCGGAACGACATCAGGATCTGCTGGTACGTGTGTCCCCACTCGTTCGTGTACGTGTACGCGCTGTAGAACGCGAACGGTGTCAGCGAGGTGGCACGCAGACCGGTCTCCTCCCACACCTCGCGGATCGCACACTGTTCCATGCTCTCGCCGAGCTCCATCGCGCCCGCCGGGATGGCCCAGCGGCGGTTGTCGGAGCGCTGGATGAGCAGCAGCCGCCCCTGCTCGTCGATGATCACGCCGCGCGCACCCACGAACAGCAGCGTGTCGGCGTCCCCGACGCTCGTGCGAACCCGACCCAGATAAGACTCAGCCCACGTCAATCCCACGGGGACCAGTTAATCAGGCGGTCTTCTTCGTCGCCTTCTTCGCCGGGGTGGCCTTCTTCTTCGCTGGTGCGGCCTTCTTCTTGGGCAGCGGCGTCGCTTCGACGGCGCGTGCCCGCTCCTCCGGCTTCTCGCCGCGGGCCGCCTTCGCCCGCTCGACCGAGGCCTTGAGGGCGGCCATGAGGTCGACCGCGGCGGCCGGGGCCTCCTCCGCCTCCTCGGGCGCGACGATCTCGCGGCCCTCCACCTTGGCGTCGATGACCTCCTGCAGCGCCGCCCGGTAGTTGTCGGTGAACTCCTCGGGCTTGAAGCTGCCCGCCATCGAGTCGATCAGCGACGACGCCATCGCCAGCTCGGCCGGGCGGGTCTCGATGTCGTCGTCGAGGAAGCCGAAGTCGGGGGTGCGTACCTCGTCGGGCCAGAGCATGGTGTTGAGCACGAGGACGTCGTCGTGGACGCGCAGCGTGGCGAGCTGTTCGCGCTGGCGCAGGGCGATCTTGACGATCGCGACCCGGTCGGCCTCGGTCAGGGCGTCGCGCAGCAGCACGTACGGCTTCGCGGCCTGCCCCTCGGGCTCGAGGTAGTACGCCTTGGCGAACAGCAGCGGGTCGATGTCGTCCGCCGGGACGAACTGCAGAACGTCGATCGCCCGGGACGTCGTGAGCGGCAGGTCGGCGAAGTCCTCGTCGGTGAGGATCACCATCTCGCCGCCGCCGATGTCGTACCCCTTGGCGATGTCGTCGTAGCTGACCACCTCGCCGTCGATCGAGCAGGTCCGCTGGTACTTGATCCGGCCACCGTCGGTGCGGTGCACCTGGTGGAACCGGATGTCCTTCTCCTCGGTCGCCGAGTAGAGCTTGACAGCGATCGACACCAGGCCGAACGAGACCGCGCCCTTCCAGATCGCCCGCATTGTCGCCTCCTACCCCCGTGAGCAGCCGCTCGATCAAGGATTGCATCACCGAGACGCCTGCGTAAGGTGTTCGTCCCTGCCTATGGTGATCAGGTGCCGGGTGCGCCGTTGTCTCCCATGCTCGCGACGGCGGGGCCGCTCCCGCTCGGCGCGGGCTGGAGCTACGAGTTCAAGTGGGACGGCGTCCGGGTCCTCTCCTCGTTCTCCGGCGGTGCGCCGCGGCTGTGGGCCCGCTCGGGCACCTCCGTCAGCCTCGCCTATCCGGAGATCGCCTCGCTGGCATTGCCGCCCGATTCACTCCTCGACGGCGAGATGGTCGTTCTCGACGCGGCCGGCCGGCCCTCCTTCACCTCGCTGGCCGAGCGGATGCACGTCCGCGACCCCGGCAAGGCGGCCCGCCTGGCGGTCACCCTCCCCGTCACCTACATGATCTTCGACCTTCTCCGGTACGCGGGGGAGTCGTTGCTCGACCTCCCGTACGAGCAGCGGCGCGCCCGCCTCGAGGAGCTCGACCTGGGCCGGGGGCCGTGGATGGTGCCACCGGCGTTCACCGACGGCCCGGCGACCGCGGCGGCGGCGCGGGAGAACAACCTCGAGGGCGTGGTCGCCAAGCGGCTGGACACGCCGTACGTGCCGGGTGCCCGCTCACCCGACTGGATCAAGGTGAAGTTCGACCGGACCGGCGACTACGTGATCGGCGGGTGGCGGTCCGGTGCCCGGCGGCTCGGCGGCCTGCTGGTCGGCGTACCGGGACCGGACGGCCGCCTGCGCTTCCGCGGCCGGGTGGGCGGCGGGATCGGCGGGGACGCGGAGCGTGAGCTGCTCTCCGTGCTGGGCCCGATCGCCGCGCGCGAGTCGCCGTTCGCGGCCGGCGCCGTGCCCCGCGAGGATGCGCGCGGCGCCCACTGGGTAAGCCCCGACCTGGTGGTCGAGGTGCGCTACGGCAACCGCACGCCCGACGGACGGTTGCGGTTCCCGCGCTTCCTGCGGCTGCGCCCGGACAAGACGCCCGCGGAATGTGTGGAGGACGACGACGATGGTGGGTGAGCGCTTCGCCGTCCAGATCGAGGGCCGCGACCTCGAGCTGTCGAACCTGGACAAGCTCATGTACCCGGCCGCCGGCTTCACCAAGGGCGAGGTCGTCGACTACTACACGCGCGTGGCGCCGGTGCTGCTGCCGCACCTGCAAGGCCGGGCGCTCACCCGGATCCGCTATCCCAACGGCGTCGACGGAGCCCACTTCTTCGAGAAGAACGCCCCGGGCGGAACCCCTTCATGGGTACGCCTGGAGACACTGCCCGTACCCGGCTCGACGAAGTCCCGGGAGACCATCGACTTCGTGGTCGTCGACGAGCTGGCCACCCTCGTGTGGGTCGCGAACCTGGCGTCGCTCGAGCTGCACACCCCGCAGTGGCGCATCGGCGAGCACCCGGACCTGATGGTGGTGGACCTCGACCCGGGCGCGCCGGCCGGGCTGCGGGAGTGCTGCGCCGTGGCGATGCTCATGCGGGACCGGCTCGCCGTGGACGGGCTGAGCGCGTACCCGAAGACGTCGGGGAAGAAAGGCATGCAGCTGTGCGTGCCGATCTCGGGCACGCAGGACTCCGAGACGGTCTCCGGGTACGCCAAGAAGGTCGCCGAGGAGCTGTCCGCCCAGGTGCCGGGCTCGATCACGGCGAAGATGGCCAAGGCTATCCGGCCCGGCAAGGTGTTCATCGACTGGAGCCAGAACGCCGCCGCGAAGACGACGGTCGCGCCGTACTCGCTGCGGGCCCAGCAGGCGCCCACCGCGTCCACGCCGCTGACCTGGGAAGAAGTGGTCGCCATGGCGCTGGGCGACGAGCCCGCCCGGCAGTTCGGCGCCGCCGAGGTACTCGAGCGCGTCGATACGTACGGTGATCTGCTCGAGGATCTGCTGGAGCCCGGCCCGGCACTGCCGTGACTCCTTGAGGTACCTTGCGACGCAAGGTACCGTGTGCCGCATGGCGGACGTGGCGCAGCTGTCGACCGGCCTGCGGCGCGGGACCCTCGAGTTCTGCGTCCTGGCGATGGTCGAGCACGAGGACCGGTACGGCACCGAGATCGTGCGGCGCTTCGGCGACGAGACCAACCTCGCCGCCTCGGAAGGCACCATCTACCCGTTGCTGTCCCGGCTGCGCCGTGTCGGCTGGCTCGACAGCAAGTGGAGCGAGTCCCCGTCGGGCCCACCCCGGCGCTACTACGCCCTCACCGACAGCGGCCGGTCGGCGCTGGAGCACTTCCGCACGGAATGGGTTTCGTTTCGACAGACCGTCGACCGTCTCGTAGGGACCGGTGGGGAATGACCAGCGACCGATTCGACGCCGTCGTCGCCGAGTACCTGCACGAGATCGAGCAGCGACTCCACGGCCTGCCCGTCGTGCAGCGCCGCGAGCTGCTGGGCGACCTCGAGGCCCACATCCTCAACGAGCGCGCCGAGCGGGGCGTGACCACGGAGACGGAGCTGCTGCACGTGCTGGAACGGCTCGGCAGCCCCGACGTCCTGGCCGCGGCGGCGTACGAGGAGGCGGGTCTGCCGCAGCCGACCATGCCGCTGCCGGCGGTGTCCGTGGGCTCGGCCCCGATGCCCGCCGCGGTCCCGGAGACGGGCGGGCAGGTCTTCGCGGGGACGGTGTCGTTCGCGGCGAACTCGCGCTTCAGCGGGCGTGCCGAGCGGACCGCGCCGGTGGACACGGCCGAGGTGGCCGCGATGGTGGCCGCCTCGGTTGGTCCTGACCCGGCTGCGCAGGCTCCTGCCTCGGTTGCGGCTGCGCCGGGTCCTGAAGAGCCGGCTTCCGCTTCGAATCTTGCGGCGCCGGCTTCCGCTTCGGCTTCCGCGGCGCCCGTTTCGGCTACGGTTTCGGTTGCCCCCGCTCCGGCCTCGGCGCCGCCGGCGTGGGTGCCGCCGATGCCGACACCCCAGGCTTATGTGCCGCCGGCGCCCGCCGCGGTGATTCCGCCGCCGGACGATCTGCGCCGGACCCGGCCGGGGCCGTTCCCGCCGAGCGGGCCCGGACGGCCCGGACGACCGTTCCGGCCGCCGGCGAGTGCGCCGCCGCCGTTCGTCGGCGGGCCGCCGCTCGCCCCACCGCCGATGGTTCGCCGGCCCGCCTCGGGTGGCACGTGGATGCGGGCGCTGGTCGCCGGCGTGGTCGCGCTCATGTTCGTGCTCGCCCTGGGGTGTCTCGGCGGTGCGTTCCTGCTTCGCAGCGACGTCTCGGACTCCGGGCCGGCCGCGGTCGTCCCCGAACCGGTGGCCCCGTTCGCCCCGGCCGAACCCGCCGACGCGACCGAGCCCACGGCGACCGAAGATGCCGCCGATCCGACGGCGACGGCGACGGCGACGGCGACTGAGGGTGCGGCCGATCCGACGACGCAGTCCACTGCTCCGGCCGGAGCGGCGGTTTCGACCGCCGACTAGGCCGAGCCGGCGACGCCGGCCACTGCTCCGGCCGAGCCGCGTCGTAGCGTTTCGGGCCGATGGGCGAGAAGACGTCGCCTTCGCGGCCCGTCCTCGCGGTCCGGCCGAGGCGGCGGCGGGCCTGCAGGTCGGGCGGTGAGCCGGCGCCGCGCCGCACCCGTATGTCTCTGAGGCCGACCACCTCGCCGGTAGCGAGGCATTCAAATGGATGGCGTTGCGCGCTGGACGGCAGATAGGGTCCGCCGATGCTGACGGTGATGTTGGGTGGTGCCCCCGGTGTCGGAAAGTCCACCGTGGCCGAGCGTCTACTGGAACTCGCCCAGGACGGGCAGCATCTCGTCCAGTGGGTTGATGTCGACAGCCTGTGGCTGCACCAGCCGTGGCGTGTTGATGACCGGATGAAAGCCATGGTGCAGGCAAACCTGCGCGCCGTGGCCAGTCACGCTTCCGAGGCCGAAGTTGACATCTTGCTGATCACCTGGGTGTTCCAGTCCTCGGAGTTTCACCACCTCATCACCGGGCTCCTGCCTGCCGGAACCGCGACCATGTCGGTCCAGCTGCGTGCCGGCGAGGACACATGGGTCCGCCGCTTCGAGGCGGACCCGAGGCGACCGGGACTCAACGACTTCTACTGGAGCCGTTTCGCGGCGGCTCAAGCCACTGCCACCGACTACACCATAGAAACCGACGGCGTCACCCCCACGGAAGTGGCTCTACGGCTGGCGGCCCTCGTCGGACTCGCCGAGCCGGATATCCCTGTCGCCGCTCAGTCTTCCGCCGAGCCGTCGCAGAATGCGTGAGAGATTTCGGTGGTCGAGCCGCCCGTCAGTCGATCTGGGGGAGCGGCGGGCCGAGGACGTCGTCCGCGTCGACGATCGTGTACGCGTACCCCTGCTCGGCGAGGAACCGCTGCCGGTGCGCCGCGTACTCCGTGTCGATGGTGTCGCGGGACACCACCGTGTAGAAGTGGGCCTGGCGGCCGTCCGCCTTCGGGCGCAGGACCCGGCCTAGGCGCTGGGCCTCCTCCTGGCGGGAGCCGAACGTGCCCGACACCTGGATCGCCACCGCCGCCTCGGGCAGGTCGATGCTGAAGTTGCCCACCTTGGAGATGACCAGGGTGCGCAGGTTGCCGGCGCGGAACTCGTCGAACAGCCGTTCCCGCTCCTTGTTGGTCGTGGAGCCCTGGACGATCGGGGCGTCGAGGTACTCGCCCAGCTCGTGCAGCTGGTCGATGTAGCCGCCGATGACCAGCGTCTGCTCGCCCGCGTGCTTCTCCACCAGCGCGCGGACCACGGGCAGCTTGGTGCGGGCGGTGGCCGCCACCCGGTAGCGCTCCTCCGCGTCGGTCACCGCGTACGCCATGCGCTCGGCGTCCGTGAGTGTCACCCGGACCTCGACGCACTCGGCCGGGGCGATCCAGCCTTGCGCCTCGATGTCCTTCCAGGGCGCGTCGTAGCGTTTCGGGCCGATGAGCGAGAAGACGTCGCCTTCGCGGCCGTCCTCGCGGACCAGGGTCGCGGTCAGGCCGAGACGGCGGCGGGCCTGCAGGTCGGCGGTGAAGCGGAAGATCGGGGCCGGGAGCAGGTGCACCTCGTCGTAGATGACCAGGCCCCAGTCCCGGGCGCCGAAGAGGTCGAGGTGGGTGAACGCGCCGCCGCGGCGGGAGGTCAGCACCTGGTAGGTCGCGATCGTGACCGGGCGGATCTCCTTGCGTTCGCCCGAGTATTCGCCGATCTCCTCCTCGGTGAGCGACGTGCGGGCGATCAGCTCGCGTTTCCACTGCCGGCCCGCGACCGTGTTCGTCACCAGGATCAGCGTGGTCGCCTTGGCGGTGGCCATCGCGGCCGCGCCGACCAGCGTCTTGCCGGCGCCGCAGGGCAGCACCACCACGCCGGAACCGCCGGCCCAGAAACCCTCGACCGCCTCCTGCTGGTACGAGCGCAGCGTCCAGCCGTCCTCCGCGAGGTCGATCTCGTGCGCCTCGCCGTCCACGTACCCGGCGAGGTCCTCGGCGGGCCAGCCCAGCTTGAGCAGCGCCTGCTTGAGCCGGCCGCGTTCGGACGGGTGCACGACGATCGTCTCGTCGTCGATGCGGGCGCCGAGCATGCCCGCGAGCTTCTTGCTCTTCGCCACCTCCACCAGCACGATCTTGTCCAGCCCGCGCAGGACGAGCCCGTGCGACGGGTCGTTGACGAGCTGGAGGCGGCCGTACCGGTCCATCGTCTCCGCGACGTCGACCAGCAGCGCGTGGGGCACCGGGTAGCGGGAGAACTTGATCAGCGAGTCGACGACGCTCTCGGCGTCGTGGCCGGCGGCGCGGGCGTTCCACAGGCCGAGCGGGGTCAACCTGTACGTGTGCACGTGTTCGGGCGAGCGTTCGAGCTCGGCGAACGGCGCGATGGCCATCCGGCAGGCCTGGGCGTCGGGGTGGTCGACCTCCAGCAACAGGGTCTTGTCGGACTGCACGATCAGGGGTCCGCCGCTCACCAAGGTGCCCTTCCACGAACGAGAGAAGACCCTCCAGTCTGACACGGCTTCGCGCGTACACGGGAAAGCTTGACCGGGCGTGCAACCCTACTGCCCATGTAGGCGTTTATCGATCTGAGGCACGGGCGAAGGATCGCGCGCGAGGGAACAACGGGGGCGCGCGGTCCCGTCCGTCACTCCTCCAGCACGGCCGCCGTCACCCGATGCAGGGCGAAGGTGTGCAGCGTCTCCGTCCGTTCGTCCTCCGCGCGCAGGTAGCCGGCGCTGAGCGACACCGGGCGGACCAGCCGGGACAGGGTCGCGCCGTGCGCATCCACGTACCCGACCCAGACCCGGGCCTTGTCCCGGACCGCCTGCTGGAGCACCGCCATGGCCTGCGTGTGCGCCTGCACAGATGTGAGCCCGGGCACACCCTGCCCGTTCGCGGCGCGGACGGTGACGGGGGCACGACGCGCGGCCCGGGTCGCGATGTCGCCGCGGCGGATCTGCTCGACCACCCCGGCCAGGCGCGGACCGGCCAGCAGCGGGCCCGCCGGCTCCGCGATCCGTGCGGAGACGGGGGTACGGCTGGGAGCACGCCGAACCTTGGGCCGCGTCAGCACCGCCGCTCCCGCGGAGTCCTCGGCGACCGGCGCGAACCCGGCGTCCCGCAGCGCGCCCAGCAGCCGGGCCGGCTGCAGTGGGCTGACCAGCACCGTAGGGGCGAGCCGGCGCAGGGTGGCGCTGCTCAGGCGCTTGTCCGCCAGCACCTCGGCGATCAGCGCCTCGTCGTCGCTGCGCACGTACGAACCGGCGGAGCCGGCCCGCAACCCGCCGTGCTTGCGGGCGGCGTCGTCGATCAGGTACGTGAGCGCCTGCGGGATGGGCGTGCGTGACCGGCGCTGGAACAGTGCGTGCAGATCAGTGGCCGCGTACCCGACGTCGAGGGCGCGCCGGACGCTCGCCGCCGTGACCCGGTGCACGCTCGCGCCGCCCGCCGACTCCAGCTCCGCGACCACATCCAGCTCCGCCGCCAGCTCGGGCTCCGGCGGGCCGGGCACGACCACGGACAGGTCCGCCTGCACCAGCACATGGTCGACCGGCGCCGGCAGCAGCGCGTCGAGGGCCCGGACCGCCTCGGACGTCCCCGGCAGCCGCTCCCCGTCCGGTCCGGCGCCCAGCGGGTCGTCGCCGGGCCGGTCGTCGCCCGACTCCAGCAGCCGGCCGTACGAGGTCAGCGCCCCGCGCCCGGTCAGCCCCAACGTCGCCGCGCCGGTCAGCGCGTCACGGTGGGCGTGCTCGCGGCCCCGCGCCCTCCGCGGCGCCTGCCAGGCGAGCAGGGCCAGCACGTCGTCCGCCGGCGGCGCGGTGCCCGGCGCCAGATCGGCCAGCGCGGCCAGCACCTCCCGGCGCGCCTGCGGGGCGCCCGCCCGCTCGGCGTCCGGGGCGAGCGCGTTGATCGGGCGGTCGCGCTCGTCACGCTGCCCGACCAGGCCGGGCTGACGGGTCATCGCCAGCCACCCGGTGGCCAGCGCCGACCAGCGCTGGGCCACGCTCAGCGCCCGCCACAGGTCGTAGGAGCCGGTGGGCAGGAAGATCTCGTCGGCGGCGCCGGACGCGCGGCTCGTCGTGACGCCCCGGCCGGTGCCGGCGACGTCCGACTCGCCGAGCAGGCCGGCGGCATGTGCCACCTCCAGCAGCAGGGCCGCCGCCGGCTCCTCGACCCCCGCGGCCCGGGAAAGACGCTTCAGATCCCGTACGCCCAGACCGCCGGTCTTGAGCACCGCGGCGGGCTCGGCCGCCAGCGCCTCCAGCAGCGCCTCGGTGGTGCGCACGGCCTCCATGACCTGGCCGGCACCCGCCGAGTCGACGGACTTCGGGTCGCGTACGGGAGCGTCCGGAGCCGGCGGGAACGGCCGCAGCTCACCCAGGGGCCCGGCGTCGCGGCGCAGCAGGAAGCCCACCTCGCGGGGCAGCTCGACCAGCTCACCGTCGGGCCGGGGCGCGCGGCCGGCCTCGGTGACCGGGACCAGGATGTGGTGGTCGATCAGCCACTGCACCGGCTCCGCCACGCTGCCGCCCGAGCTGAGGGCGCCGACCGGGGGGCCCGCCGCGAGCCGGTCCAGCACCGCCCTTGCGCCCGGGGGCGCGGCCATCACCGTACGGCGAAGCTTGGCCTTGTCGGCGCAGAGAGCCGCCGCCTTCGCGTCCAGATAGTCGGCGGGCCGGCCCAGGCCCGCCGGATAGGGCGAGGTGACCTCGTCGACCGCGCCCACGACCTGCAGTGCCTCTTCCGGCCCGTGCAGCAGGAACCGGGCCCGCAGCCGGCCGATGGCCACCCGCACGTCGTCGGGCGAGACCGCCGAGGTCAGCGCCAGGATGGCGGACACCGAGGTCAGCGCGGTGTCCTCGGCCCGGCTGAGCCGCGCCGCGTCGAGCACGGCGAGCGTGAACTCGTCCAGCGCGTCCAGGCAGCGGGCCACCGAGCCGCGGGACTGGGCGCGCACGGCGAGGGCGGAGACGTCGGACGGCACGGGCACGACAAGATCGGGACGCAACTGGATGAGCGCGCCCAGGGCGTCGTCGGACAGGGACCGGAGCTGGTCGGCGAATGCGGTGGCCATCGCCATCCACGCTAACCGCCGTGGGACGATTGGCGGGGGTCCGGGGCGTGGCCGGACCGACTGAGCGACCAAGGGGAGTGAGCTGTGGGGGCAAGCAACAAGATGCCGGGTACGGGCGTGGAGGCCGGCCGGGCCACGCAGAAGCCGGGCCGCGAGTCCTCGATCAAGGAGGGGCACCTCGCCGTTTCCGAGCTCGTGAGCGACCGGGCGGCCGCCCCGTCGCCGTTCGGTGACGACCAGTCCTTTCCGCTGCCGGTGGACCGCTTGACGTACACGCCGACCACGACTCCGTGACGGAGCCGCAGGTGTCATACCCTCCTGCTCCCCGCCCGCGATGCCGTCGTGCGGTGCGGGTGGGTGCCGCCCGGTGCAGCCGGTCATGACGGAAGCGGTCGGGTTCGACCTGGACATGACCCTGATCGACTCCCGGCCCGGGATCCGCGCGGCCTACCGGGCGCTGACGGCGCGGACCGGGGTGCACGTGGACGCCGACCTGGCGGTCACCCGGTTGGGGCCGCCGCTGCGGACCGAGCTGCGGGAATGGTTCCCCGAGGCGGACGTCGAGGAGGCGGTCGCCACCTACCGGGCCCTGTACCCCGACCATGCCATCGAGCCGACCGTTCCCATGCCGGGGGCGGTGGCCGCGTTGTCCGCCGTACGGGAACAGGGCCTTCGGGTGGTGGTTGTCACATCCAAGCTCGGCCGGCTGGCGGCGATGCATCTCCGGCACCTCGGCCTGGAGTACGACGAGCTGGCCGGAGACCTCTTCGCGGAGGGCAAGGCCGCGGCGCTCACCGAGCACGGAGTTCGCTGGTACGTGGGTGACCACGTGGCGGACATGGTCGCCGCACGGACGGCCGGTGTCCCGGGCATCGGCGTGGCGACCGGGCCCTGCTCGGCCGAGGAGCTGGCCGAGGCGGGCGCGGCGCACGTTCTCCCGGACCTGACCGGTCTGCCCGTTCTGCTCCGGGAGATAACGGTTGGGTCCTGACCCGGCCGGTCGATAACCTTGCCCTGAGCAATCGAGTCGTATGAGATTTGTGCACGACGTGCGCGAGCCTCATTGAGTGAAGTCGAGGTCAGCGGTGCCCACGGGTCGAGTGAAGTGGTACGACGCGGCGAAAGGGTTCGGGTTCGTCACCAGCGACGAGGGCGGGGACGTGTTCCTGCCCAAGGGCGCCCTCCCGGCCGGGGTCGCCGACCTCCGGGCGGGCCAGCGGGTCGAGTTCGGGGTGGTCGACAGCCGCAAGGGCGCCCAGGCGCTGGGTGTGAAGGTGCTCGACGCCCCGCCGTCGGTGGCCGAGCTGCGGCGACGGCCGGCCGACGAGCTGCACGGCATGGTGGAGGACATGATCAAGGTGCTCGAGGCCAAGGTTCAGCCGGACCTGCGCCGCGGGCGCTACCCGGACAAGCGGACGGCGCAGAAGATCGCTCAGCTCGTGCATGCGGTGGCGCGCGAGCTCGAGGTCTGACGGTTCGTTGATCACGAAGGCCGCCCCTCGGGGCGGCCTTCGTCGTGCTCGGTGTTCGTCGTTCGTTCGGTGTTCGTTCGTTCTTGCTGCGTGTTCGTTCGTGCTGGGCGTTCGTCAGTGCGGGAGCAGGGTCGGCAGGGGCGGGGTCAGGCCGGCCGCGGCGGCCCGGCTCAGAAGGGCGTCCGCCGCCGCGAGGCCCTCCTTGCCGAGGTCGAGCGTGAACTCGTTGACGTAGAGCTCGATGTGCCGCTTGACCACGTCGGGCTCCATCTCCTGGGCGTTGGCCAGCACGAACTCGCGGCTCGCGTCCGGGTTGGCCCACGCCATGCTCACGGAGGTGCGGATCCACTCGGCGGCCTCGTGCGGGTCGACCACGCCCTTGCGAGCCAGGATCGCGCCGAGCGGAATGGGCAGGCCCGTGTCCGACTCCCACCACTCGCCGAGGTCCGCCAGCGCGGTCAGGCCGTAGCGCGGGTAGGTGAAGCGAGCCTCGTGGATCACCAGGCCGGCGTCGTACGTACCGTCGGCCACACCCGGCATGATCCGGTGGAACGGCACGACCTCGATGCGGCCCGGCTGGTTGTCCTGCGCCCAGAGCCGGAACAACAGATACGCCGTGGTGCGGTCGCCGGGCACGGCCACGGTGGCACCGCGCAGGTCCCCTTCGTGGCCCTCACGGGTGAGCACGAGCGGGCCGCAGCCCCGGCCGAGCGCCCCGCCGCAGGGCAGCAGCTCGTACTGGTCGAGCAGCCACGGCAGTGCCGCATAGCTGACCTTGACCAGGTCGAACTCGCCGCGTTCGGCCGCGGTGTTCGTGACGTCCACGTCCGCGAAGGTCAGGTCGACCGGCGGGGCGCCGGGGATCAACCCGTGCGCGAGGGCGTGGAAGACGAAGGTGTCGTTGGGGCAGGGCGAAGCCGCCAGAGAAAGCGCCACGTCCCTCACGGTAACGAGGTCGACGCCGAGCCGCCCGGACCCGAGGGTGTCTGCATCGCCACACGTTGTGTGCCCCACATCGGCGCCACCACGGGCTCGTCCACAGAGTTATCCACAGGCCTTCGCGACGGCGTCGGTGAGGGCGGAGAATGCTTCCGCAAGGCGCCAGGAGGCTCGGTCGCGCGGCCCGATCGGATTGGAGATGGTGCGCAGCTCGGCGAAGGGCACACCCGCATCCCGCGCGGCGCAGGCGACGCCGTATCCCTCCATCGCCTCGGCCACCGCCGCAGGGAAGCGACGTCGCAGGGCGGCGGCGGTGCCCGCCGTACCGGTGACCGTGGCGAGGGTCAGCACGTCGCCCACGACGGCGTGCGGCAGGGCCTCGGTGAGAGCCTCGAGCAGGGTTGCGTCGGCCTCGGCGGTGCTGCTGCCGAAGCCGAGCTCGTCGACGGTCAGGAAGCCGTCGGGCGTCTCGGCGCCGAGATCCGCCGCGATGCTGCGGGCGCCGAGGACAGTCGCCCCGACGTCGGCGCGTCCCGCGAAACCGCCGGCGATACCGGCGCTGACCACGGCCCGGTAGGGGCGGCCACGGGCTTCTGCCGAAGCAAGCAGCCGGGCGGTGCCGGCGGCCGCGGCGGCGGGACCGACCCCGACCGGTACGACGTGGACGATCGCGGGATCGACGCCGGATCGTACGGCCGCGGCCTCGGCCTCGACGGCCGTGACGATGAGCAGCCGGCCCGTCGTCTCCTCATCCGCGGCTGAGGCCGGGTTCGCCTTCTCCGCCTCGACGGCCAGGACGTTTCCGGTCGCGGGTGGGTCGGCTGGGATGTTCCGCTCGCCGTCGGCCGGGTTCACGGGTTGGGCTCGTCTCGGCCGGGGGCGTTGCCGTTGGCGGCGGACGACGGGCGGTAGATGTGGAAGCCGGGAGGCGCCAGCTCGTCGTCGTCCCGGAGCCTGTCCGGTTGCGGCGGGGCCGGCGGCATGGGTGGCGGAGGCGGAGCGCCGGCGGCCTTGGTGCCGGAGCGGGAGAAGAGACGGCGCTTCGGGGCAGGCGGCGCCGTGGCGACGTCGGGCTTCCGCGCGGCCGGAGGAGTCGTGCCGCCCGGAGCGGCTCCCGGCACCGTCGCGCGAGAGGCCGCGCTCGCAGGGTCGGCGGGCGTTCCGGGAGTTGCCAGATCGGCCGCCGGCGTCAGGATCTTCTCAGTGGCCGGCTCGCCGCCCGCTGTGGGCGCGGCAGCGCCTTCCGGGGCAGGGTCCTCGGCGGCGACGTCCGGGCGGCCGTGGAGCCGCTCCTTGTGCAGGCGGCCCGCCACGATCGTGCCCCGGACCGCCGCGGCCACCGAGAAGACCGCCGCCACGGCGATGCCGATGCGGCCGTCCAGCGGGATGATGCCGACCGCGCCGCCGATCACCCAGGCGATCATCAGTACGGTCTCCGAGTGCGCGAAGGCGCTGGCCCGCAGCCGTTCCGGGACCCGTTCCTGGATGCTCGCGTCCACCGCCAGCTTCGAGATGCCGCTGAAGATCGACGCCACCAGGGACAGCAGCGCCACCATCGGCAGCGTGAAGAAGATCGCCGTCAGCACCGCCACACCGGCCGTGATGGTCAGGCCGCTCGACTGCAGTGCCGTCGGGCGGCGGATGCGCAGGCGGGTGCCGACCGCGGTCGCGAGGAACGTACCGACCGCCAGCGCGCCGCCGACCAGGGCCACCGCTCCCTGGCTGCCGATGTCGCGGCCGAAGAAGTCGGTGCCCAGCCCCTGCGCTTTCACCGCGAAGGCGAGGTAGAGCAGGAGGAAGCCGTACAGGCAGCGGAAGCTCGCGCTACCGATGAGCGTGTTGACGACCAGGCTGCCGGAGAGCGGGCGGTCAGGTCCGCGGCGCAGGCGCAGCATGGTGCGGAACGGGCGCGGCACCTCCTCGGGCGGGTCCGAGTCCGCGCGCGGCGGCAGGCGCAGGGAGATCACCATGCCGACCACGAAGATGATCGAGGCCACCCGCAGCGGCCACTGCGGACCGAACTCGAAAGCGAGCAGTCCGATGGGCGCGACGACAGCCCCCGCGAAGGTGCCGTAGACACTGGCGCGAGCACCGACCTGGGACAGCCCGACACCCTCCGGCAGGAGGCGTGGCACGGCTGCGGAGCGCGCCACACCGTACGCCCGGGAGAGAGCGAGCACCCCGAAAGCCGCCGGATACAGTCCCCAGCCGAGCAAATTGTCCGCGATGACGTACGCGAGGAACGCGCGGCCGAGCATCGTCACGGCGAGCGCGTACCGGCGGCCGTGCCGGAAGTGGTCGAGCAGCGGGCCCACCACCGGGGCCAGCAGCGCGAACGGCACCATCGTGATGAGCAGGTAGAGCGCGACCTTGCTGCGGGCCTCGCCCAGCGGCACGTTGAAGAAGATCGTGCCGGCCAGCCCGATCGCGATCAGCGTGTCGCCGGCGCACGAGATCGCATGCAGGTCGAAAAGGCGGATCATGCCGATCTCGTTGGCCGCGCCACGGGCCCGGGCGTCACCCACCCGGCGGGTCGCCCACGCACTTCCGCGCAGGCCGCCTCGCACCAGCATCCGCATCGCCTTGACGCCGGTGCCGACGGTGCGTCCGATCGAGGGAAGCAGCGGCATCGCCCCATCCTGTCGCATCGAGGCGACCCGCGTCGCCTCCCGGGCCGCGGTGTGCCCGGGGTCGCGTCGCCGGGCGGGCCGATCCGGCTGGTTTTCCTGCCGTGAGGTCGGTTGCCTGGAACGTAGGAAACCCCCCGGGCCGTCTGCCTTGCCGCCGGGCGGCGGGCGGCCCGCGCCGGCTGGGTTCGGCCGTGAGGTCGGTCGCCGCCGGAAGCCAAGTTGATGCGCCCCGGGGATGGGTCGCCGTGCCGGTCGACTGGGCTGGTTGCGTGCCGTGGGATCGGCTGTCATCGGAGCGCCGGGAACCCGGATCGCGGATCTGGGGGAGTCGTTGCCACCGGGGTTGGCGGGTGGGGGACAATGGCCGGGTGACGACCAGGACCACCGGGAACCGTGCCGCCCGACTCGACCAGGTCTGTGCCGACGCGGTCGGCGTCGCACGGGGCGCCATCACCGATGTGGACGCCGCCGACATCGGCGAACACCTCGAGGCGGTGGCCGACGGCGATCGGGTCGTGACCCACTTCTTCGAGAGCCACCTCGCCGGCTACAAGGGCTGGCGGTGGGCGGTCACCGTGACCCGCGTGCCACGGTCGCGGCACGTCACCGTCTGCGAGACCGTGCTGCTGCCCGGCCCCGACGCGCTGCTGGCGCCGGGCTGGGTGCCGTGGAACGAGCGGGTGCAGCCCGGCGATCTCGGCGTGGGCGACCTCATGCCGACCGCACCGGACGACGAACGGCTCGCCCCCGGCTACGTGCTGAGTGACGACGCCGCCGTCGAGGAGGTGTCCTGGGAGCTCGGGCTCGGCCGATCCCGGGTGATGTCCCGCGAGGGGCGCATCGAGACCGCCCAGCGGTGGTATGAGGGCGAGTCCGGTCCGGACGCCCCGATCTCCGCGGCGGCGCCGCGCACGGCCCGCTGCGGCACCTGCGGCTTCTACCTGCCGCTGGCCGGGTCGATGCGGGCGATGTTCGGCGTCTGCGGCAACCTGTACGCCCCCGACGACGCTCGCGCCGTCAGCGCCGACCACGGGTGCGGCGCCCACTCCGAGGCGCTGCAGGGCACCTCGGAGCAGCCGGTGGAGGAGCTGCCGACGGTGTACGACGACAGCGAGGTCGAGGCGGTAGCGGTGAGCCGCGCGCACGGCTCGGTCGAGGCCGGCGAACCCGCCGAGGACTACGGCCACAGCTGACGAACGCTCGCCGGTTCGTCGAAACGAACGCGCGTCCGTTCCAGCGAACGGGCGATGGTTCGGACCGACGAACGTGGGCCCGGTTCAGCGAACCAATGAACGAGCGACGGTTCAGCGAACGAACGCTACGGTCTCACGAACACGCAGGCGATCGGAACGGCGTTCGGGTTCTTGCTCGAGCGGTGCGGCTCAGCCCTCGTCGGTCACCGTGAACTCGGGGTGGCTGAGGGCCCGGCGACGCCGCCGGTTGGCGTCGTGGCGGAGCATGGTGATCAGGCCGGGGATGCCCGCGAGCAGGCCGGCGAGGCAGGTCCACAGCCAGTCGTCCGGAGCGTGCGCGAGGAGCATGATCACGCCCGCCACGGCGAACGCCGCCATGCCGGCGAGGGCGAACGGCACCATCGGGGGGTCGAGGGGCTCGGGGCGCTGTTTCGTGCCGGTGACCGCGTCCAGCCCGGGCACGTGCCGTTCCGGGTCGCCGCCGGACGCGGTCGCGTGGGGGGTGGGGGACAGGTCGGCCACGTCATGAGCGTACGTCTCGCGAGATCGTCCGTGGGGAGCCGTGACGGTTGTAACAGTTCCGATCTTTTGCCGAGGTCACTGTTCTGATTCGATGCGCGTAACACCCCTGCGTGGAAGGGCTCCGATGTCCACTGCTGCTGCCGCCGATGCGAATGTCGGCTCGTCCGGGCGTACCCCTGGAAATGGTTTTGATCGGTTCTTTCAGATCTCCGCTCGCGGCTCGACGGTCGGGCGGGAGGTCCGGGGCGGGTTCGCCACCTTCTTCACGATGGCCTACATCGTGGTGCTCAACCCGCTGATCCTCGCGGCCGGGGTGGACGCCACCGGCGCCAAGCTGCCCATCACCGCGCTGGCGGCGGGTACGGCGCTGGTGGCCGGCGTCATGACGATCCTCATGGGCGTCGTGGCGCGGTTCCCGCTGGCGCTGGCCGCGGGCCTCGGAGTGAATGCGCTGGTGGCGTACGAGATCGCGCCGGAGATGACCTGGGCCGATGCGATGGGCCTGGTGGTGATCGAGGGTGTCGTCATCGCCGTGCTGGTGCTGACCGGGCTGCGTACCGCGGTCTTCCGGGCGGTCCCGACCGAGCTGAAGACGGCCATCGGGGTCGGCATCGGCCTCTTCCTCATGATCATCGGCCTGGTCGACGCCGGGTTCGTGCGGCGCATCCCGGACGCCGCCGGTACGACGGTCCCGGTCGAGCTCGGCATCGGCGGCAAGCTCATGAGCTGGCCGCTGCTGGTGTTCTGCCTGGGCCTGCTGCTGACGCTGATCCTGTTCGTCCGCCGGGTGAAGGGCGCGATCCTGATCGGCATCCTGGCCACCACGGTGCTCGCGATCGTGGTCGAGGCAATCGCCAAGATCGGACCGTCGAACGCCTCCGGCAAGCCGAACCCGTCCGGCTGGTCGCTGAACGTTCCCCGGCTGCCGGACAAGATCCTCGACACGCCGGACCTGTCGCTGCTCGGCAAGTTCAACGTGCTGGACTCGTGGAGCCGAGCCGGCTGGCTGGTCGTGCTGATGTTCGTCTTCACGCTGCTGATCACCGACTTCTTCGACACCATGGGCACGATGGTGGCCGTCGGTCAGGAGGGCGGCCTGCTCGACGCCGAGGGCATGCCGCCGCGGACGCGGGAGATCCTGCTCGTCGACTCGGTGGCGGCGGCGGCCGGCGGTGCGGCGAGCGTGTCGAGCAACACCTCGTTCATCGAGAGCGCGTCGGGTGTCGCCGAGGGGGCGCGTACCGGCGTGGCCAACCTGGTCACCGGGGTGCTGTTCCTGCTGGCGATGTTCCTGGCGCCGCTGGTCACGGTGGTGCCGTTCGAGGCGGCGTCGACGGCGCTGGTGGTGGTCGGGTTCCTGATGATGATGGCGGTGCGGCAGATCGACTGGACCGACTACGAGATCGCGATCCCGGCGTTCCTGGCGATCACGATCATGCCGTTCACGTACTCGATCTCCAACGGCATCGGCGCCGGCATCATCTCGTACGTCGTCATCAAGCTGGCGGTGGGCAAGGCCAGGATCGTCCACCCCCTTCTGTACGGCGTAGCCCTGCTCTTCGTCCTCTACTTCCTGCGGGGGCCGCTGGAGTCGGTACTGCTCTGACGAACGTGGCGGTCACCGGGTGCGTTACCGTGCCCGGTGACTACGGTCATAGGCGAATCGGATGTCGTTAGCCAAGCTCATTAGCTAGGCTAATCAACGTGATGGAGCGGTCGGTGGCGGAGCGGACTTCAGCCGAGCAACTGGCCATCGGGCTGCGCGAGGCGATCACCCGGCTCAACCGCCGGGTGCGCCAGGAGCGCCCGGTCGGCGACCTGACGTTCAGTCAGCTCTCGGCCCTGACCAGCCTCCAGCTGGCCGGGGCGCTGACACCGCGGGAGCTCGCCGACGTCGAGCGGGTGCAGCCGCCGACGATGACGAAGATCGTCGGCAAGCTCGAGGAGCGCGGCCTGGTCGCGCGGACACCCCACCCCACGGACCGCCGCCAGGTCATCCTGGCCGCGACCGAACAGGGCCGGGTCGTGTTCGCGCAGTTCGAGAAGGCCCGCAACGAGTGGCTGGCGAAGCAGCTGGCCGAGCTCACCCCGGACGAACGCGACACGCTCGAGCGGGCCGCGCAGATCCTCCAGCAGGTCGCTCGCGCCTGACGCGGCTCAGCCTCCTGTCGTTCCGTCACACGGCGATGACGCGTACGACCACAGGAGGAGGCGCACCCGAGTGCGGGCAGTGCTGAGCACGACATTCCGGTCCCTGCAGGTTCGTAACTATCGGTTCTTCGTGACCGGCCAGCTGGTGAAGCTCATCGGCGTCTGGATGATGTTCACCGCGCAGGACTGGCTGGTGCTCGACCTCTCCGGCAACTCGCCGGGCGCGCTCGGCGTGGTCACGGCCCTGCAGTTCCTGCCGGTGCTGCTGCTGACGCTGTGGGGCGGCAAGCTCGCCGACCGGTACGACAAACGCAAGCTGCTCATCGTCGCGAACGCCGTTTTCGCCGTCACCGCCATCGTGTTCGCCCTCCTGGTCGCCGGCGGGTTCGTCGTGCTGTGGCACGTGTTCCTGTTCGCTTCGCTGCTCGGCGTGGCGAACGCCGTCGAGACACCCGTACGGCAGTCGTTCGTCTCCGAGCTGGTCGAGCTGCCGCTGCTGCCGAACGCGCTCGCCCTGTCGGCCGCGACCTTCAACACCGCCCGCATCGGCGGCCCGGCCCTGGCCGGTGTGGCGCTCGCGCTGTTCGGAACAGGACCGGTGTTCGTCATGGCGACCCTGCTGTCCGTCGCGCCGATCTTCAGCTACTGGCGGATGCGCACCGCGGAGCTGCACCGCGAGGATCGACGTACCAAGGCCGGCGACACCAAGATCGTCGACGGTCTCAGGTACGTCGGGAAGCGGCAGGACCTGCTGCTGCCCATCGGTCTCATGGCCGCCATCGGCATGATCGGCTTCAACTTCCCGGTCACCCTGGCCGCCCTTGCGAAGATCGACTTCCACGCCGGCCCCTCGTCGTTCGGCCTGCTCACCACTGCCCTGGCAGCCGGCGCGCTCGGCGGGGCCCTTGCCGGCAGCGGCCGCCGCAGCCGCCCGGGCGCGTACGTGGTGCTCGGCGCGGCCCTGATCTTCAGCGTCTTCGAGATCGCGGTCGGGTTCGCACCCACCTTCCTGGTCGCGATGATCCTCCTGGTCCCGGCCGGCTTCTTCTCGATATACCTCGCCCAGGCGGCCAACCACCGCGTCCAGATGGGAGTCGACGCGCAGTACCGCGGCCGCGTGATGGCGCTCTACGTGCTGGTGTTCCTGGGCACGACGCCGATCGGGGCGTCGCTGGCCGGCTGGTGGGGCGAGCACTTCGGGGTGCCGTCGAGCATCTGGGTCGCGGGGGTCATCTGCCTCGCTGCCTCGGTCGCGGCCCTGCTGTGGCAGCTGCGGGTGACCGGGGACAAGGTGAGTGTCCGGGTCGGTCCGCGGCCCCGGCTGAGCCTGGTGCGAGGCGGGGCGGCGGAAGGGCCGGAGGGCGCGGAGCCGGCCCGCTCGGTCGCTGCCTGAGGCGGTTGCCCGGGTACGCGGACCGCGGCGTGCCGCCGTGGTGCGGGAGGTCGGGCGCTGGGCCGCCGATCATGCGGGGTCTTCCGCGGTGGCGAAAGCCGGTCCGCCGGTGGTGCCGGAGGCCTCCCTCCCGGCTCCGGAGGCCCCCGTCGCGGCTCCCGAGGCCTCTCTCGCGGGTCCGGAGGCGGCCCTCGCGGCGTTTCCAGGGCTGCCGATCGTGCGGGAGGCTTCCGCGCTGGCGGTCGCGGGGTCGCCGGCGCGGATGGCTTCCAGGAGGCCGCTGTGCTCCATGTACTCGTCCGGGCTCAGCGACGCGCCGAAGTGGCCGCTCAGCGACTCGCGGATCACCTCGCCCAAGTCGGCGTAGAGCTCCGTAAGGATCTCGTTGTGGGAAGCGGCGACGACGGCCCGGTGGAACGCCGCGTCGGCGTCCACGAAGGCGTCCCGGGCGCCGGTGGACCAGGCGTGCTCGCGCTGGGCGTACAGAATGTCGAGGCGGTGGAGGTCGTCGTCGGTGCGCCGGCGGGCCGCGAAGCCGGCGGCCGCGGCCTCGAGGGTGCCGCGCAGCTCGCGGACGTCCTCCGGGTCGGCGGCGGCGAAGCGCCGCTGCATGACGCCGGCCAGCTCACTCGTGGCCAGGACATAGGTGCCCGAACCTTGCCGGATGTCCAGCAGACCGTTGTGGGCGAGCGCCCGAACCGCCTCTCGAACAGTGTTCCGAGCGACGCCGAGCCGGGCGACGAGCTCCGGTTCGGTCGGGATGCGCGAGCCCACCGGCCAGGCGCCGGAGGTGATCTGCTGGCGCAGCTCGGCGATGACTCGCCCGGAGAGTGATTCGGCGCGCGCCACGGGACCCAAATTCATCCCATGATTCTATGATGGGCTCATGACGATGACCAGCACCTCGCCGCCGACCCGCCGAGCCGGACGCAGCCGCGCTCTCGCCGTCGCAGCGCTGGTGCTGGCAGCCGTCAACCTGCGTCCCGCGGTAACGAGCCTGGGGCCGGTGCTGGCCGAGGTGCGCGAAAGCCTCGGCATGAGCGCAACCGTCGCCGGGCTGCTCGCCTCCGTGCCGGCGCTCTGCTTCGCGGCGGTCGGCTCCCTCGCCCCCATGCTGGCGCGACGATGGGGGACCGCTGGAGCGGTCGCCGTCGGCGTGACGGCGCTCGCGCTCGGTCTGGCCGTACGGCCCTGGGCCGGTGGGACGGCCCTCTTCCTCGCGCTGACCGCCTTGGCGCTGGCCGGCATCGCGCTCGCCAACGTCCTGCTCCCGGTCGTCGTCAAGCAACGGTTCCCGGATCGCGTCGGAGCGATGACCGGCCTGTACTCGGTCGCGCTGAACTTCGGCGCGTCCACCGCGGCTGCCGTCACCGTCCCGCTGACCGGCGTGTTCGGCGGCGACTGGCGGCTCGGCCTCGAAGTGTGGGCGGTGGTGGCGGCAGTCGCCGTACCGCTCTGGGTCCTGCTGGCTCGCCACCGCGATCGGGAATCACCGTCGGCCGCGGGATCCGGTGTGGAGCTCCGGCGCGAACCCGTGGCCTGGGCGCTCGCGGTCTACTTCGGGCTGCAGTCGACCGCCGCGTACGTGATCATGGGTTGGCTGCCCCAGGTCTTCCGCGACGCCGGCCTTCCGGCGGCGACCGCCGGCCTGCTCTTCGCGGTCACCGCGCTGCTCGGCGTGCCGCTGTCGTTCGCGCTGTCCGCGCTTGCGGGCCGTCTGCCCCGGCAGAGCGCCATCGCCGTCGTGGTCGGTCTCTTCGGCATTCTCGGGTACGGCGGACTCTGGGCCGCCCCCGCCGCCGCCCCGTGGGTGTGGGCGGTGTTCCTCGGCGTAGCGAACTGCTCGTTCCCGCTCGTGCTGACAATGATCGCTTTGCGGGGCCGGGACACCGCCGTCGTGGTACGCCTCTCGGCGTTCGCCCAGAGCACCGGCTATCTGCTGTCGATCCCGGGGCCGATCATCGTCGGGGCGCTCTACCAGCACACCGGGAGCTGGCGCGTACCGCTGGCCCTGATGGCCCTGCTGATGGTGCCGCAGATGATCGCGGGATTCTTCGCCGGCCGCGACCGTCAGATCGGCTGACTGCCGCTGCGGGCCGGCGCCGATACTGGCAGACCCAGTCATCCGAACGGCTGTCTCCTTACGCTTTCCCGAAGCCTTAGCGTCGATCCGTGGCAATCACGCACATCGCGGTGCTCGCCATGGCGCTGGTGGCGCTGCTGTGCCTGCCGTGCGCCGTCGTGGTCGTCGTCTGCGCGGACGCGATGCCCGCCCGCCGTCCCTGGAGCCGGGGCGGGCGGCGGGACGTCCATGCCCTGCGTTGCCTCGACCGCCGGTTGAGCAGCACCGAACCCTTCGAACTGCCGGCCGCATCCCAGCCCGGCATCGACGAGCTCACCGCCGATCTGCGGCGTCTGGCACGGCAGCGGACGAGCGGTCCTACACGCGAGTCGGCGGCGTGGCTGGCGGCTGTCGTGCGGGCGTACGATCATCGGCTCGTCGTGGTGAGCGAGGCACTCGGCGTGCCGCACCATCTCACCGGGCTCGACGGGATGGACCGCGACCTGGAGCGGATCCGGCTGGAGGAGAAGCTGCGCGCCGCAGGGCTGCGCCTTCGCTAGCGCCGCGTTTGTTAGTGCTGCGTTCGGTGGAAGGTGCGTTCCGTGGGCGTGCCGCGGTTGTTCGCGGTGCGTTCGGTAGAGGGTGCGTTCCGTGGGCGTGCCGCGGTTGTTCGTGCTGCGTTCGGCGGGAGGTGCGGCTCCGCTAAGGTCTCGGCGTGCGGCTTTTCGTGGCGGTGTACCCGCCGGACGACGTGCGCCGGGACCTGCGCCGCCGGCTGACGGAGACGGTGGCTGAGCGCGGCATGCGGCTCACCCCCATCGAGAAGTGGCATGTGACGCTCGCCTTCCTCGGGGAGGTGGCCGCGGAGCGCCTGCCCGACCTCGAAGGCGCGCTGGACCGGGTCGTCGTACCGCGGGGCCGGGAGCTGCGGCTGAGCGGCGGAGGCGGGTTCAGCGGCCGGGTCACGTGGGCCGGAGTGGACGGCGACCTGGGCGACCTCAGCGACCAGGTGCGCCGGGCGGCGAAAGAGGTCGGCGTTGCACCTGACGAACGGCCGTTCACCGCACACCTGACCGTCATGTACGCCCACGACGACGCTGTGCGTGAAATCCTCGAGACCTATTCGGGGCCGACGTGGACGCTGACCGAGATGGCCCTCGTGCGTAGCGACCCGAGTGGCACCTACACCACCTTGCGGACCTGGTAGCTCGGAAGTTCTAGCCAGCCGCCCTGGCCAGGTAGCCCGCGGACGTGGCGGCTCTGGTGGATGGCCAGCGGATATGAGCGGCCGAGGGGCTCGGATCAGGCAGTGCGCGAAGGTGGTGGCTGAGACGGTCCACCCCGATCGCCCGCGAACCGATGAGCTTGAACGCCGACCGGGCAGTATGCCGACCCGAGGGGTTCGAGCGTTGGCCGGGCAGTCTGCCGAGCCCGTGGCTCAGGAGGACTCGCGGGCCGCCGGGCCGCCGCCGAACAGGACGTCGTCCCAGCTCGGCAGGCGCTTGCGAGGCTTTGCGGCCGCCTCTTCCGACTCGGTTTCGCCGGGTTGGGCGCCGACCGTGCGGCGAGGCCGGAGGACGGCGAGGCTGGGCACCGCCGGGACCTCCTTGGGGAGGTCGGCGTCGTCGTCGAAGGCCGAGCCGGCTCCGCCGCCCAGCAGGGCCGCGGCGCCGCCGGTGACGGGGCGGCGGGTTTCCTGGGCGGCCGGTTCGAGGCCGCGGCCGGGACGTTCGCTGCCTAGCGGCCGGTCCAGGGAAGCCAGCAGTGCGTCGCGTCCGGCCCGGATCGGATCGCGGGTCGGGCGCGGGGAGTCGGCGGCCGGGATGCCACGCCCGCCGCGGGCCGGCTCGGCGCTGCGGGCCGGGCCGGGCAGGCCGTGGCCGCCGCGCTCGTGGGCGCCGCGTTCCGGGGCGGGTTCCTGACCGAGGATCTGAGTGGGCCGCTCGGCGCAGAGGTACTGCGCCATGTCGTCGTGCGGCGAGACGACCTGGCGGCCCTTGTCCAGGTCCCAGACCGCCTGCGCGGTGGCCTTGCCGGACGGCCAGGTGGCCACGATGCGCCAGGTGCCGTCCTCGCGCCGGTAGGCGTCCCAGGAGATCTTGTCGGTGTCGATGCCGTGCTGGGCGAGCCGACTGTCGACCACCTCGGCCAGCGGGGCGCCCGAGTCGGACGTCTTCAGCCGGGTGCGGCGGGCGTGCTGGGCGAGCATGGCTCGTTCCTGCAGCACGGGGCCGGCGTACCGCAGGACGCGGTCGACGGGGACGCCGGCCACGCGCGCCACGTCCTCGGCCGACTCGCCGGAGCGGATGCGCGCCTGGATGTCGCGCGGGGAGAGGGTGGCCATGGCTTCGGTGTTGGCCAGGGCCAGAGCGTTCGTCGACGTGGCCACGGCCACGGCACCGCCCTCATGGTGCAGGGCCGTGCTCACCCGGTCGTCGATGGGGAGTGCCAGGAGCCGGCCGACCTCGTCGGCGAGCACCAGGGCCTGACCGTCCTCGGAGAGGGCGACGAAGCGTACCGGCCGCATGCGTTGCCTCCGTCCCGTCGCTGGCTCAGGTGTTGATCGGACTCAGCCTTCCCGAGACTCAGTCACCCGGGCGCGTTTCGGAACACGGTACGCGCCCCGGTCACTCGATGGTGGTAAGCCACGCCGTCCAAACTTATTGACCTGCGAAGATGATCTTCAAAGGATAACCCGTTGCCCGGGCGGGTCCGGCGGTCCTACAAAGACGGCATGACTGTCGAGCTCCGCCCGGTGACCAAGGACGACTTCCGCGCCGTCATCAAACTGGAGGTCGCCCCCGACCAGGCGGACTTCGTGGCGCCGAACGTCGTGGGTATCGCCGAGGCGCACGTCTACCCGCAGGCGGAGCCGCGCGCGGTCTACGCGGACGGCGAGCTGGTCGGTTTCGTGCTGCTGCACCCCGGCGACCGGGCCGGCGAGTATGTGCTGGTCCGGCTGATGATCGACCAACGGTTCCAGGGCCGGGGACTCGGCCGCCAGGCGCTCGAGGCCGCCGTCGACCATGCGGCTCGCGAACACGACGCTCATTCTGTACGGCTGAGCTTCGTGCCGTCGAACGACCGGGCTCGCGCACTCTATGTCTCCGCCGGCTTCGCAGAGACCGGGGAGGTCGACGACGGCGAGATCGTCATGGTCCGGCAGCTGAGCTGACCGTCGGCGAACAGCGAACAGCGAACAGCGAACAGCGAACAGCGAACAGCGAGCGGCGAGCGGTCCGGTGGCGGACTGGACGGCGAAGGGCGAACGACGCGCGGCCCGGTGGCGGACTGAACGGCGAACGGCGAACGGCGAGCGGTTCGATGGCGGACTGAACGGCGAAGGGCGAACAGCGAGCTGCGAACGGCGAACGGCGAACGGCGAACGGCGAATGGTCCGCTGACGGACTGAACGGCGAAGAGCGAACAGCGAGCGGCCCGGTGGCGGACTGAACGGCGAACGGCGAACAGCGAGCGGCCCGCTGAGGAACCGAACGGCGAACAGAGATGCGGCCCGCAAGCGGACCCCTCGCCGAACGGCGACGCGAACAACGAACGGCGTTCGGTGCGACGATGGCGGCGGGATCCGGCTAGCCGTTCGCGGCGCGGCGGGCCGTGTAGTCGGTGGTGCGGTGTGACGGGTACGGGATGAGGTTGTCCGGTTCCTCGTCAGCGGTGTTCCAGCTGCGCCGCGTGTCCAGCGGGTCGTCCTCGTATGCGGGCCGCACCCGGAACTGCCGTCCGTAGTCCATCATCCCGTCGATGAGCCGGTCGACATCGCGCGCCGGGCGGACGACCAGGCGCATGAACTGGCTGGTCATGCCGAGCTTGTTGCCGCATTCGCGGGTGTAGACCCCGTGGTTGGCGACCAGGTAGTCGCGCAGCGCCACGCCGGACCATTCCGTCGGCAGCTTGACCAGGATGAAGTTGCCCTGGGACGGGAAGACCGTCAGGCCGGGGATGCGGGCCAGTTCGCCGGCCATGGTGCGGCGGTCGCGGCTCAGGAGGCGGAGGCTGTCGTCGTACTCGGCGTCGTGTTCCTGGATCATGTAGACGACTTTCTCGGCGAGCGAGTTGAGGTTCCACTTGGGCAGCGCCTTGCCGATCTTGCCGGCGATGGCCGGGTTGGCCATGAGGTAGCCGAAGCGGATGCCGTGCAGGCCGAAGTTCTTGCCGAGGCTCTTGAGCACCACCGCGTTGGGGCGGATCACCGCGTCCGGGCCGACCGACGGGTACTGCTCGGCGTCGGAGAAGTCGATGAACGACTCGTCGACGACGACCAGGTCGAGGTCGCCCAGGGCGTCCATGAAGCGGATCACGTCGCGGCGGGCCAGGTAGCCGCCGTCGGGGTTGTTGACGTTGCAGACGACGGCGACGCGGGAGCCGCGCTCGCGGATGAAGCGGACGTAGTCGTCGAGGTTGAGGCGGAAGGCGTCGCGTTCCTGCAGGGGGAACATGTCGACGCGTTTGCCGGTCTCCAGTGGCTGGTCGGTCCAGCGGCCGAAGGTGGGGATCGGGATCGCCACGCTCTCCTTGATCAGGAGGTGGTCGATCCAGGTGATCAGTTCGGTGGAGCCGTTGGCCATCGCCACCGTCTGCGGGTGCAGGCCGAGCACGCTGGCGAGCTTGTTCGTGATGCTGTGCGAGTCGCTGGGGTAGTACTTCAGGATGTTCTTGAGGTCGCGGGAGAGCTCGTCGAACATCTCCGGGGTGGGGAAGTACGGGTTGCAGGGGATGCAGAAGTCAACGATCTCCGCGCCCTCGCCCATGCTTCGGGAAAGATCGAAATAAGAGGCGCTGTGCGCTCCCTTGTGCAGGATCGAGGTGTCGATTCCGGTCCGGGCCACGGCGACTCCTTCTCATCCAGCGACATTGCCGCCCGTCAGTACGGGCGGTGACGCCGAATCGTTCAGAGTCGTTCGATGACGAAGTCGATGCAGCGGGTCAGCGCCTCGACGTCGGCCGGGTCGACGGTGGGGTAGAGCGCCACCCGGAGCTGGTTGCGGCCCAGCTTGCGGTAGGGCTCGGTGTCCACGATGCCGTTGGCGCGGAGCACCTTGGCGATGGCCGCCGCGTCCACCCCGTCGGCGAAGTCGATCGTGGCCACCGCGGAGGAGCGCAGTGCCGGGTCGGTCACGAACGGTGACGCGACGGGCGAGCGGTCGGCCCAGCCGTAGATCGCCGCGGCGCTCTCGGCGCTGCGCTTCGCCGCCCAGCCGAGGCCGCCCTGCGCGTTCATCCAGTCGACCTGCTCGGCGGCGAGGAAGACGGTCGCGAGCGCCGGGGTGTTGTACGTCTGCTCGAGCCGTGACTGCTCGATGGCGGTGACCAGGTCGAGGAACTGCGGGATGTAGCGGCCCGACGCCTTGATCTCGTGGGCCCGCTCGATCGCGGCCGGCGACATCAGGGCGATCCACAGGCCGCCGTCCGAGCCGAACGCCTTCTGCGGCGCGAGGTAGTAGACGTCGGTCTCGGTGAGGTCGACCTCGAGGCTGCCGCCGCCGGAGGTCGCGTCGGTCAGCATGAGGGCGCCCGGGTCGGCGCCCGCGACCCGCTTGACCGGTACGGCCACACCGGTGGACGTCTCGTTGTGCACGCTCGCGTACGCGTCGACGCCCGCCTCGGCGGTCAGGTAGGCCGCGCTGCCGCCGGGTGCCTTGTGCACGGTCGGCTCAGCGAGGAAGGGCGCGTCCTTGGCAGCCTTGGCGAACTTGGCGCCGAACTCCCCGAACTCCGCGAACTGGGCTTTGTCGCGGATCAGGCCGAAGACGGCGGTCTCCCAGAAGGCGCTGGTGCCGCCGTTGCTGATGATCACCTCGTAGCCGTCCGGAAGGGAGAAGAACTGCCCGATCCCGGTGCGCAGGCGGGCGACCTGCTCCTTGACGGTCTTCTGCCGGTGCGACGTACCCATGAAGGTCTTCGCCACCCGGGAGAGCGCCTCGACGCCTTCCGGCCGGACCTTGCTCGGTCCGGACCCGAACCGGCCGTCGACGGGCTTGAGGTCGTCCGGGATGCGGATCGGGTCAGTCACGGGGGGTCCTTCCGGGTGGTGGCGAAGCGACTACAGATTATGCGGGACGGCGTCCCAGCCCTCCACGTCCTGCGGCTTGCGGGACGCGGGTCCCACATAACGCGCACTGGGGCGCACGATGCGACCGAGTTTCTTCTGTTCCAGGATGTGCGCGCTCCAGCCGGCCACCCGGGCGCAGGTGAACATCGAGGTGAACATGTGTGCGGGGACCTCGGCGAAGTCGAGGACGACCGCCGACCAGAACTCCACGTTGGTGGCCAGCACCCGGTCGGGCTTGCGGGCCTGCAGCTCGGCCAGGGCGGCGCGCTCGAGCGCCTCGGCCACCTCGAAGCGCGGCGCGCCGAGCTCCTTGGCCGTCCGGCGGAGCACCCGGGCCCGCGGGTCCTCGGCCCGGTAGACCCGGTGGCCGAAGCCCATCAGCCGCTCGCCGCGGTCGAGCACGCCCTTGACGTAACCCTCCGCGTCGCCGCTGCGCTCGACCGCCTCGATCATGTGCAGCACCCGGGAGGGCGCTCCGCCGTGCAGCGGGCCCGAGAGCGCGCCGATGCCCGACGATATGCAGGCGGCCGCGTCGGCGCCGGTGGAGGCGACGATCCGGGCGGTGAAGGTGGAGGCGTTCAGCCCGTGCTCGGCGGCGGAGATGAAGTAGGCGTCGACCGCCTTCACGTGGCGCGGGTCGGGCTCGCCCCGCCAGCGCTTCATGAACCGCTCGACGATCGTCTGCGCCTTGTCGATGTCCTTCTGCGGCACGGCCGGCAGGCCCAGGCCGCGGGCGGCCTGCGCCACGAACGACAGCGCGGTGACCGACACCCGGGCCAGGTCGGCGCGGACCTGCTCATCGTCGATGTCCAGCAGCTGGGACAGCCCCCAGTACGGCGCGAGCATGGCGACCGCGGACTGCACGTCGACCCGGATGTCGCCGGAGTGCACGGGCACCGGGAACGGCTCGGCCGGCGGCAGCCCGGGGCCGAACCGGCCGTCGACCAGCAGCGCCCACACGTTGCCGAAGGACACCTGGCCGATCAGGTCCTCGATGTCGACGCCGCGGTAGCGCAGGGAGCCGCCGTCCTTGTCGGGTTCGGCGATCTCGGTCTCGAAGGCGACGACGCCCTCCAGGCCCGGCTTGAAATCGGACACGACGCCTCCTGGGAGTCCGGCTGGACGAAAGCCGTGGATGCTTCATCTTGCCCGCCGGTGACCGGGAGGTCGACCCGCGGGAATGTGCTGTCTGCGACACCTATCCTTCCTGAGGGGACGTGCCGGCGTACGCGACTTAGGTTCGTTGGGTCGATCTGGGAAAAGGAACGTATGTGACGTCCGAACAACCGTCGCCGGCCGGCATGCGGCGCGACTACACCGAGCGCGGCGAGCTGCTCGAGACCGATCTGGCGGCCACCTGGCCGGAGCAGTTCGCGCGCTGGTTCACCGACGCGCTGGAATACGCGCTCCCGGAACCCAACGCGATGATCGTGGCCACCGCGGACGCGTCGGCGCGGCCGAGCGCGCGCACGGTCCTGCTCAAGGGGTACGACGAACGCGGCTTCGTGTTCTTCACCAACTACACGTCCCGCAAGGGCACCGAAGCTCTGGAGAACCCCCAGGTCAGCCTGGTGTTCCCGTGGTTCCCGATGCAGCGGCAGGTGATCGTCTGCGGCGGTGTGGAACGGGTGGACCGGGCCGAGACCGAGGCGTACTTCGCCACCCGGCCGCGGGGTTCGCAGCTCGGCGCGTGGGCCAGCCCGCAGAGCCAGGTCGTGCCCGGGCGCGACGCGGTGGAGGCCGGCTTGGCGGAGGCCGTCGAGCGCTTCGGCCAGGACGGGGCGGTGCCGCCCCCGCCGCACTGGGGCGGCTTGCGGGTCGTGCCGGAGACCGTCGAGTTCTGGCAGGGCCGCAGCAATCGCCTGCACGACCGGCTGCGGTTCCGCCGGACCGGGGACGGCTGGGTCGTCGAGCGGCTGGCCCCGTGAGCCAGGAGCCGGTGGAAGCCGCCGAGAAGGTCGTCGAGGAAAGACAACGCAAGAGCTGGGTGATCGACGTACGGCCGCTGCGCGGGGTCGCGTACCGGCGGATGTGGATCGGCAACGGGGTCTCGTTCTTCGGCTTCCAGTTCACCTCGGTGGCCGTGCCGGTGGAGATGTTCTCGATCACTCACTCGTCGGCGTGGGTGGGGCTGCTGGGCATCGCGGGACTCGTACCGTTGCTGATCTTCGGTCTGTGGGGTGGCGCCGCCGCGGACGTGGTCGATCGCCGCAAGCTGCTGCTCGCCAGTTCGACGCTGGCCTGGCTGTCCACGGTGGGGCTGCTGGTGCAGGCGTTGCTGGGTGTACGCAGCGGCGTGCTGCTGCTCGCGCTCACCGCGGTGCAGTCGGCCGGGTTCGCGATCAGCTCGCCGGCCCGCCAGGCGATCATCCCGCGCATCGTGCCGGCGGCGCTCGTGCCGGCGGCCAACACCCTGGCGTACACGACGACGACCGCCGGCGGCGTCCTGGGCCCGCTGGCGGCGGGTTTGATCTTCGGCGCCTGGTCGACCGGGACCGGCGTGACGATCGCGTACGCGGTGGACGCCGCCCTCTTCACGATCTCGTTCTGGGCGACCTACCGGCTGCCGCCCATCCCTCCTGTGCACGACGACGGTGAGACGGAGAAGCCCACCGCCGGCCTGCGTGGCATCGCCGACGGCCTGCGCTTCCTGGCCACCCAGCCGGTGCTGCTGCTGTCCTTCGCGGTCGACATCGTCGCGATGGTGCTCGCCATGCCGCGTGCGCTCTTCCCGGAGATCGCGGAGGACCGGTTCGGCGGCGGGTCCGCGGTGGGCTGGCTCTTCGCCGCGATCGCCATCGGCTCAGTGGTCGGCGGCCTCACGTCCGGCTGGATCGGCCGGGTGAAGCGGCAGGGCGTCGCGCTGGTCCTGGCGGTGGTGGGCTGGGGCGTGGCGGTCGGCTTCGCCGGCCTGGCGACCTCGCTGTGGCTGATGGTGCTGCTGCTGGCCGTCGGCGGCGCAGCTGACCTCGTCAGCGCGGTCTACCGGCAGTCCATCCTGCAGGTGTACGCCCCGGACCGGCTGCGCGGCCGGCTGCAGGGCGTGTTCACGGTGGTGGTCGCGGGCGGTCCTCGCCTGGGCGATCTACGGGCGGGTGCGACCGCCGACCTCGCCGGTCCCACCGCGTCCTGGGCCGGCGGCGGCTTCGCGGCGGCCGGGCTGGCGGTGGTGCTGGGCCTGGCATTCCCTGCCCTCGTTCGATACCGCCCTCCGGCCGGCAGCGAGGCCGGACGATAGTGTCACGGTCATGACCGATGTAGTGGCGGCGAAGTCCGGGACTCAGTGGACGATCGAGGCGGACGGCCACCGGGCCACCGTCGCCGAAGTCGGTGGCGTGCTGCGGGAGTACGCGGTGGGCGCCCGTGAGGTGCTGGACGGGTTCGGGCCGGACGAGATCTCGCCCGCGTGCGCCGGCCAGATCCTCGCGCCCTGGCCCAACCGCATCCGCGACGGCCATTACACGTTCGAGGGCACGACATATCAGCTTCCCCTCACCGAGCCGGACAAGCACAACGCGATCCACGGGCTCGCCAACTGGTCCCGGTGGCGCCTCGCGGAGCAGTCCGCCGGCTCGGTCACGCTCGAGTTCGACCTGCCGGCCCAGGTCGGCTACCCGTGGTCGCTGACGTTGCGCACCCGGTGGAGCGTCTCCGCCGACGGCCTGCGCGCCGAGCAGGAGGTCACGAACACCGGCGACGCGAACGCGCCGTGGGGCTTCTCGGTCCACCCGTACCTGCAGCTGCCGGGTGTGGCCGTGGACGACACGCTGCTGCGGGTCCCGGGGCGCAGCAGGATCCTCGCCGACCAGCGGCTGCTGCCCATCGGTGCCGTGCGGGTGGCCGGGACGGAGTTCGACTACACCGAGCCGCGACGCATCGGCAACGCCGTCCTCGACACCACCTGGGGCGACCTGGACACCGAGCCCGACGGCGGCTCCTCGGTCACCATCGCGGCACCGGACGGCAGCCAGGCCGTCACCGTCTGGGGCGACGCCGCCTTCAAGTGGTGGCAGGTGTTCAGCGGCGACACCCTGCACGGCGAGCGGTTCCGGCGGTCGCTGGCCATCGAGCCGATGACCTGCCCGCCGGACGCCTTCCGGTCCGGCCGCGACCTGATCGTGCTGGCGCCGGGGCAGACCTGGCGGGCGTCCTGGGGCATCCGGCCCGCGGCGGCCTGAGCCGTGGAGTTCGACGAGGTCCTGCGTCGGCGCCGGATGGTGCGCACGTACGACCCGGAGCGCCCCGTGCCCCCGGAGATCGTCGACAAGCTGGTCAAGCATGCGCTGCGGGCCCCGTCGGCCGGGTTCTCGCAGGGCTGGGGGTTCCTGGTGCTGCAGGAGCCCGAGGACCGCGAGCGCTACTGGTCGGTCACCGCGGCGGGCGGACCGGCGGACTCCTGGCTGCAGCGGCTGCGGACGGCACCTCTGATCATCGTGGCGCTCTCCAACAAGTCGGTCTACCTGGACCGGTACGCCCAGCCCGACAAGGGGTGGACCGACCGCGACGAGAGCCGGTGGCCGGTGCCGTACTGGGACGTCGACACCGGCTTCGCGGCGCTGCTCATGCACCTGACCGCGGTCAACGAGGGCCTGGGCTCGCTGTTCTTCGGCGTACCGGCGGAGCGCATCGCCGCTTTCCGGGACGCTTTTGGCATACCTGATGAATTCACCCCGGTCGGCGCGCTCTCCGTGGGCTATCCGGCCCCGGACAAGAGGTCACCGTCACTGCGCCGCGGGCACCGGCCGGTGGACGATGTGGTGCATCATGGCCGGTGGACCGCCGGGGGGACGACGGCGGCTCGCTAGGCTGGCAGGCGTACAGGCCCGTCCGCCGGGTAAGGCCAGAGCGAGGGACCGGAGGGGAGCGTGCCGTCGTGATCTTCAAAGCGGTACGGGACGGAGCGCCGTACCCCGACCATCACACGACGTTGAAGGCGTGGGCCGAGATCCCGCCCCGGCCGATCCGCCTGGCCGACCTGATCACCACCAAGCGTGAGCTGGCGCTCGACAAGCTTCTCGCCGAGGACTCGACCTTCTACGGCGACCTGTTCCCGCACGTCGTGGAGTGGAACGGCGGCCTCTATCTCGAGGACGGCCTGCACCGCGCCCTGCGGGCCGCGCTGCAGCAACGCAACCAGATCCACGCCAGAGTGCTCGTCATCGACAACTAACGCTGTTAGTTTTAACGGCATGGCCGTCTCACCGCTGGATCTGCTGGACCTCGATGACCTGCTGACCGACGAGGAACGCGACGTCCGCGAGCTCGCTCGCCGGATCGCCGACGACCGGGTCCGCCCGCACGTCTCCGACTGGTACGAGCGCGGCGAGGTACCCGTCCGTGACCTCGCCCGCGAGTTCGGCAAGCTGGGCTTCCTCGGCATGCACCTGACCGGGTACGGCTGCGCCGGCGCGTCCGCGGTGCAGTACGGCCTCGTCTGCCTGGAGCTGGAGGCCGCCGACTCGGGTGTCCGCTCGCTCGTGTCGGTCCAGGGCTCGCTCGCCATGTACGCCATCTGGAAGTTCGGCAGCGAGGAGCAGAAGCAGCAGTGGCTGCCCGGCATGGCCGCGGGGGAGCTGATCGGCTGCTTCGGCCTCACCGAACCCGACCACGGCTCGGACCCGGCGACCATGGCGACCCGCGCCCGCCGCGACGGCGACGACTGGGTCCTGCACGGCGGCAAGATGTGGATCACCAACGCGCCGCTCGCCGACGTGGCCGTGATCTGGGCCCGCGCCGAGGAGGGGATCGTCGGCTTCGCCGTGCCGACGGCCACCCGCGGTTTCTCGGTGCGGGAGGTCAAGAAGAAGCTGTCGCTGCGCGCCTCCGCCACCGGCGAGATCACCCTGGACGACGTGCGGCTGCCCGACTCCGCCCGGCTGCCGCTCGCGCGCGGGCTCAAGGCGCCGCTCTCCTGTCTCACCGAGGCCCGGTTCGGCATCGTCTGGGGCTCCCTCGGGGCCGCACGCGACTGCCTCGAGACGGCCCTGGCGTACGCGACCTCCCGCGAGCAGTTCGGCCGTCCGATCGCCGGGTTCCAGCTCACCCAGGCCAAGTTCGCCGACATGGCGCTCGAGCTGCAGAAGGGCTACCTGCTCGCGCTGCACCTCGGCCGGCGCAGCGACAGCGCGGGGCTGCGGCCGGAGCAGGTGAGCATCGGCAAGCTCAACAACGTCCGGGAGGCCATCAAGATCGCCCGTCAGTGCCGCACCATCCTCGGCGGCAACGGCATCAGCGGCGAGTATCCGGTGCTGCGGCACGCCAACAACCTCGAGAGCGTGCTCACGTACGAGGGAACTTCCGAGATTCACCAGCTCGTCATCGGGCAGAAATTGACCGGTCTGAACGCATTCGGGGGTTGAGCCGCTGCGGTTGTCGCACCCCGGCCGTACCGTTAGCACCATGGCCAACTCGAACGAGGTGGATGAGCCGACCAGGGAGTATCCGGCCGTGGCGGAGCCCGGGCCGGCGACGGCCGCCGAGCCGCCGCCGGAGCGGTCGCCCGGCATCGGCGGCTTCGCGCGCGTCGTCGTCTTCACCGGTGTGGTCTTCGCCGTCATCGTGGCGATGTGCCTGGGGCTGCGCGCGATCAACGTGCTGCCCAGCTTCGACAACCCGTTCGCCGACAAGACGACCGACCGCAGCCAGCCGGTCCTGCTCCAGTCGATGCGCGACCTCAGCCGTTACGTCGCCGCCGACGGGTCCTTCCAGGTGATCGTCGACCTGCAGGACAACAAGGAGAACATCCCGGACTTCCTGCTGAACAAGCGCACGCTGTTCGTCGGCGCGGGCACGGTCGAGGAGTACGTCGACTTCGGCCAGCTGTCGTCGAGCGCGCTGACCGTCGACGAGGAGAACAAGTCCGTCCAGATCAAGCTGCCACCGCCGCAGCAGGGCCAGGCCGCCCTGGACATGCAGCGCAGCTACGTCGTGGCGGAGGAGCGCGGCCTGCTCAACCGCATCGGCGACGCCTTCTCCAGCAACCCTGACCAGCAGCAGCGGGTCTACCAGCAGGCGCAGCAGCGGATCACGGAGGCTGCCCGCGCCAGCGGCCTGGACCAGCGGGCGCGGGACAACACCGAGAAGATGCTCACCAGCCTGTTCGAGCGGCTGGGCTACACCAAGGTCACCGTCGAGTTCACCAACCCGTGACCCGCGCCCCTCACTCGTTGGGCAGCATGACCCACAGGATCAGGTAGATCAGGAACTGCGGTCCGGGCAGCAGGCAGGAGAGCACGAAGATCAGCCGCATGATGCCGGAGGACACGCCGAAGCGGCGGGCCAGGCCGGAACACACGCCGGCGATCCATCGGTCGTCGCGGGGGCGGGCCAGTCGGCGAGCCATGTCATCCACTCCTTCGTCGTCGGCCGGGCAGTGTGCCTGACCTGCGATCCACGGTACGAGCGCGGGGCACCTGCGCCCTCGGTCGCGAGGGGGAGAAGGCGGCTCACATTCCCGTAAGGGCTCCCCGTACCCGTCACCGATCCGCTGTTAACATCGGGGCAATTCCGCCCCCTATGCGCTGCGGCTCCGGGCGGCTTCTGGTGGGAGGGATGTCGCGGTGACGCTCGCCGTTCTGTGCGGCAGCACCGGCAACGACCTCGACCCGGCCGCCGCCGGCAGGCTTGCCGACGAGCTGACCGTAGGACTGACCGCAGCCGGAGCGTCGGCGGTGCTCACCGCCGACGGGGGCGACGTCGCGGCGCAGCTGCGCGACATCGCGCGGATCGCGGCGGGCGCGAAGGAGCCGCTGCTGCTCTGCGCCGACGACCTGGTGGCGCATCCCAGTCTGCTGTGGACGCTCGCCACCGAGCCCGCCGGCCGCAGCACCGCCCTGGTCGCGGCCACCGCAACCGGCGCCGGCGGCGATCTTCGCGAGGACCGCGGCCGGCTGGTGCCCGCTGCCGACGGCCCCACCCGCTTCCTCGGTGCGCTCTGCCTCGCCCCCGGGGACCTGCGCCTGGTGGCGGCGGCCGCGGAGGAGGCCATCGTCGCCGGCGAGAACGGCGGCGCCACCGACGTGATGACCCGGGCGCCCTCGGTGGGCAACGCCCTCGAGGCACTGCTGCCCGCCCTGCTGGCGTCGGGGCTGGTGCCGATCGCCACCCGGGTACGCCTGCTGCACGCCGAACGCGTGCACACCGACGCCGAGCTGGCCGCGGCCCAGGCGGCGGTCGCGGCCGTCGACGAGGACAAGGCTCTGCTGCGGCTCGCCGTCAAGGAGAAGGACGACTTCTTCACCACGTACGCGGTCAGCTCCTGGTCGCCGCTGGTCACCAAGCTGTGCGCCCGCGCCGGCCTGACACCCAGCGGGGTCACCGCGCTGTCCGTGCTCTTCGCGGTCGCGGCGGCACTCGCCTTCTGGGAGGCGTCACGGCCCGCGATGATCGCCGGGGCCGTGCTGCTCTACCTCGGGTTCGTCCTCGACTGCGTCGACGGGCAGCTCGCCCGCTACACGCGGCGGTTCGGGGCCTTCGGCGGGTGGCTGGACACGATGGCCGACCGGGCGAAGGAGTATGCGGTCTACGCCGGGCTCGCCGCCGGAGCCGAGCGGGCAGGGCTCCCGTACGCCTGGCCGCTGGCCATCACCGCGATCGTCCTGCAGACCGTCCGCCACATGACCGACACCTGGTACGGGGCCCTGCACGACGAGGCCGCCGCCCGCCAGGCCGTGGGCACCGCCGGCAACGCCGACGCCGGCGGCGGGATGGGTGCCCGGCTCAGCCGCGCCTCCAACAAGGTGCAGGCCGACACCGGGTCGGCCGCGTACTGGCTGAAGCGGATCGTGGTCTTCCCGATCGGCGAGCGCTGGGCGTTGATCGCGGTTCTGGCGGCGCTGACCAACGGGCGGGTGGCCCTCGCCGCGGTCGTGGGCTGGGGGCTGTTCGCCGCCGCGTATACGTTGGGTCTGCGATCGTTGCGCTCGGTCGCCATGCGCGTCGGTGTGCTGGACACGGTCGACACCTCGCGGCACCGCGACGACGGCCGGCTGGTCCGCGGAACGGTGAGTGCCGCGGACCTGTCCCGGCCGCTGCTGTGGGCGGCGGTCGCCGCCATCGCTCCTCTCGCCCTGATCGGCGCGGTCGCGGCGGGCCGGGTGCCGCGCGGAACCCGGTGGGAGCTCGGGAGCATCGAGCTGGTCCGGGCCGGGAACGCGTCCCTGTGGCTCCTGGTCGCCGCGCTGCTGGTGCTCGGGGGCGGGCTGGCGGCGCGGGCGTCGCACGGCGGCCCGCTGGACTGGCTGGTGCCCGCGGGACTCCGAGCCGCGGAATACCTGATGGTCGTCGCGGTCGCGATGATCTGCGACGTGTCGCCGCCGGTGGCGTTCGCGCTGCTGTTCGTGCTCGCACTGCACCACTACGACCTGACCGCGAGGATGGAGAAGGGCGCGCCCGACGCGACCGCGAAGCGGGCCCTGCTCGGCTGGGACGGACGGGTCGTGCTGCTGGTGCTCTTCGCGCTGGCGGGTGCCGCGACGTTCGGGCAGCTGCTGCTGGCCGCCGGGACGGGCCTGGGGTTCCTGACGGGGGCGATACGCGACTGGCGAGGCGGGGGACGTCGATGACGCTGCTCAGCGTCGTGCTCCCGGTGTACAAGGTGCAGGGCTACCTGCGCCAGTGCCTGGACTCGCTGCTCGAGCAGTCGTTCGCCGACTTCGAGGTGGTGGCGGTCGACGACTGCTCGCCCGACCACAGCGGCGCCATCCTCGCCGAGTACGCCGCCCGCGACCCCCGCGTCCGCGTGCTCTCGCTCCCTGAGAACGTGGGCCTGGGCCAGGCCCGCAACGCCGGCCTGGACCACGCCGTGGGCGAGTACGTCTGGTTCGTCGACAGCGACGACTGGCTCGCCCAGGGTGCCCTGAGCGCCGTCGCGGACCGGATCGCCGACACCGGGGCGGACGTGCTGGTGGTCGGCTTCGACCGGGTGAACTGGGACGGACAGGTGGTCGTGCCCAGGGCGGGGCGGCTCCTCGCCCAGGCGCCCGAGACGTTCACGGCGGAGCAGTGGCCGCGGATCCTCGACACGCTGCACGTCGCCTGGAACAAGGTCGTGCGCCGCGACCTGCTGCTCAAGCTCGGCTTCCGCTTCGGCACGGGCTGGTACGAGGACGTCTCGTTCACCTTCCCCCTGCTCGCCGCGGCTCCCCGGATCAGCGGCCTGGGCCGGATCTGCGTGCACTACCGCCAGCGCCGCACCGGCGCGATCACCCGTACCCTCGACGACCGCCACTTCGAGGTCTTCGACCACTGGGGTCACGCGATGACGCTGGTCGACGAGTACAGCGACAGTGCCGGGGCACTGCGGCCGGTGCTGTTCCAGCGCATGATGTGGCACTACCTGGTGGTGCTGCGCAACGCCCAGCGGGTGCCCAAGGCGTCCCGCCGGCGCTTCTTCGACCGGATCACCGAGGACTACCACCGCTACCGGCCGGTCACCGGCTACCGGGCTCCGCCGGGTGCCATGGGACTGCGGCACCGGTTCGTGGCCCGAGGGGCGTTCCTGCCCTTCCAGGTGATGCAGCGGGCCATCCGCGTGGTCCGGGCCGTCGACCGGGTCCGGCGCGTGCCGGTGGTCAAGGCGAAGGGACTCGCCAAACGGGTACGCCAAGCCGCGTACCAGGCGTACTACCGGGCGCAGCTGCGGCTTCCCGTGGACCGGAACCTCGCCCTGTACGCCGCGTACTGGTATCGCGGGGTGACCTGCAACCCGGCCGCCATCGCGCGCAAGGCGGCCGAACTGGCACCCGGCGTGCGCAGCGTGTGGGTCGTGGGCCGGGGGCGGGTCAGGACGGTTCCGGCCGGCACGGAGTACGTGGTCGCCGGCTCGCTGGCCTACTACCGCGCGCTGGCCCGGGCCCGCTGGCTGGTCAACAACGTCAACTGGCCGAACTGGGCGGTCAAGCGCAGGGGCACCACGCACGTGATGACCCATCACGGCACGCCGCTGAAGATGATGGGCATGGACCAGGCCGACCACCCGGCGGCCGCGAAGGACCAGGACTTCCACGCCCAGATGCGGCGGGCGGACCGCTGGGACTTCAGCATCTCGGCGAACGCGCACACGACGGTCGCCTGGGACCGGGCCTATCCGTGCCGCCACGAGACGCTCGAGGTCGGCTATCCCCGCAACGACCGGTTGGCGACCGCGACGCCGGCCGACACCGCCGCGGTACGGGAGAAGCTCGGCATCCGGCCGCACGAGCGCGCCGTCCTCTACACGCCGACGCACCGCGAGTGGCTGCCGCTGGGCCGGCAGGTGCTGGACCTCGAGGCGTTCGCCGACACCCTCGGCCCGGACACCGTGCTGCTGGTACGCGCCCACTACTTCTATGTGAGCGCGGAACAGCCGGCGCAGGCCCGGCGCGGACGGATCGTGGACGTGTCGGCGTACCCGGTGGTCGAGGACCTGTATCTCGCCGCGGACGTGATGATGACCGACTACTCGTCCGCGATGTTCGACTTCGCGGTGCTCGACCGGCCGCTCGTGATCTACGCGCCGGACTGGGCGGCGTACAGGGAGTTGCGCGGGGTGTACTTCGACCTCATGGAGCTTCCGCCGGGGCCGGTCGCCACCAGCCTCGCCGAGCTGGTCGAGGTGTTCGCCACCGGTGCGTACGAAGGTGCAGACGCCGGGCGGGATCGGGCACGGTTCCGCGAGCGGTTCTGCTACCTCGACGACGGGAGGGCCGCCGAGCGGGTGGTCCGCCGCGTCCTGCTGGGCGACGACGCTGGGTGACCGCCCGGTCAGACATTTACAGCTGTGACGATTTGGTGACGGACCGCGAATGGCCGTTCACCCGATGGCACGTATTGAAGGGTCTGGTCACGCTAAGCCATCGTCGCAGCTCACATGCAGGAGGTTGACGGTGTCCACCGTCGCGCTCAAGGACGTCACGAAGGTCTGGCCGGACGGGACCGTGGCGGTCGACAGGGCCAGCCTCGACGTGCAGGACGGCGAGTTCATGGTCCTGCTCGGGCCGTCCGGATGTGGGAAGTCGACGATCCTGCGGATGATCGCCGGCCTCGAGGACCCCACCGCCGGTGCCATCCTGCTCAACGGCGAACCGGTGATGGACCTGGCACCGCGGGACCGGCGGATCGCCATGGTGTTCCAGGACTTCGCGCTGTACCCGCACATGACGGTCGGCGACAACATCGGTTTCCCGCTCAAGCTCTCCGGCGTCGAGCCCGGTTCCCGCGGCGAGCGGATCGGCGACGTGGCCAGCGCTCTCGGGATCGGGGACGTGCTCGGCCGCAAGCCCGGCCAACTCTCCGGCGGCCAGCGCCAGCGGGTCGCCATGGGCCGCGCGATCGTGCGCCGCCCCGGCCTCTTCCTCATGGACGAGCCCCTGTCGAACCTGGACAGCGGCCTGCGGGCCGAGCTGCGCGCCGAGATCACCAGCCTCACCCGCGAGCTCGGCGTCACGACCATGTACGTGACCCACGACCAGGCCGAGGCGCTCACCATGGCCGACCGGGTCGCGATCATCCGCAAGGGCGTCCTGCAGGACCTGGGCACCCCGACCGAGGTGTACGGCCGCCCGGCCACCCTCTACGTGGCCGCCTTCCTCGGCTCGCCCCGGATGAACCTGCTCGAGGCCTCGGTGTACGTGCACCTCGACCGCTACATCGCCCTCAACTTCGGCGAACAGGCGCTCTACCTGCCGTGGAGCGACATCCGCGCGCGGGCGATCTCGCACTACCACGGCGAGCGGATCGTCGTCGGGATGCGGGCGGAGGCGCTCACCCCGGTCGCCCCCGACAGCCCGGGGGACGTGCTCCAGGGCCGGATCCGCTACCTCGAGCACCACGGTCACGAGTCGCTGGCGTTCCTCGACATCGGCGCCACCGCGATCGTCGTCGACGAGCTCGGCAAGGGCGTCACCGACGCGGCCCCGGCCGGCGGCCCGTTGCGGCGCCTCGGCGGGGCATTGCAGCGGCTCACCGGCCGGGGGGACCGGGCCCTGCTGGAGCGGGAGGAGACCGAGAAGGCCTCGGTGCTCAGCGACCCGGGCCGGCATCACCGGCGGCCGGCCGAGCTCGCCGTGCGGCTGGCGCCCTATCCGGCCGTCTCGCCGGGGCATCCGCTGGCGATCAGCGTACGGATGGACGCCCTGCACTTCTTCGACGAGCGCGGGGACCGCATCGATATCGGCTGGCGCTGAAGAAGACATTTACCCAGCAAGACCCCATACGGCGCTGCCCGTGCGATAAGACGGGGCGGTGCCGTTGACACGGTGCCGTAACGTTCGCCGCACGTCGGTGCGATGGCGTATCGACGTCACACACCTGAAGGGTGGCGACAATGGCGAACGCATCCGGATTGCTGGTGATCGAGAGAATCCTGCGCGACAGACAGGGGATCTGGCAGCAGGTCGTCGAGGATCGGGCACTGTCGAAGCTCACCGGGCAGATGATGCTCAGCACGGTGATCGCCCTGGCCTGCTACGGGGCGGTGCTCGGCTCCTTCCACAGTGTCCTCATGGCGCTGACCTCCGCGGTGAAGCTGCCGCTGCTGTTCCTCGTGACGCTGGCGATCTGCCTTCCCACGCTCTACCTGTTCAACCTCGTCTTCGGGGCGCGGCTGTCCGTACGCCAGTCCCTTGCCCTGGTCATGGTGGCGCTGACGGTGACCGCCATGCTCGCGGTGGCGTTCGCGCCGATCGCGCTGTTCTTCCTGATCACGGCACCTGACTACGGCTTCTTCAAGCTGCTCAACGTCGCGATCCTGGCGCTGTCGGCGCTGGTCGGGCTCCGCTTCCTCACCGGCGGCATGCGGGTGCTCAACGAGCACGGCCTGCTGGCGCCCGAGAAGAAGGAGACGCCGGCCGAGGCGCCGGTCAGCCCCGCGGTCACGGCCCCGGCTCCCGAGCCCGTCGCAGTGGGCGCCGCCCCGAACGGAAGCCCCGCGCCCGCTCCCGTGCAGGTGCCGCCGGGTTACATGCTCACGCCCGTCGGCGCTCCTCGCCCCGCGCCCCGGCCGGCCCTGCAGAGGCAGCCGGCGCCGCCGAGCATGGCCCTGCTCTACGTGTGGATCCTGCTGTTCGGCTTCGTCGGTACGCAGCTCGCCTGGACCCTGCGGCCGTTCTTCGGTAGCCCCGGCATGAAGTTCAGCCTGTACCGCGACATCGACGGCAACTTCTACGCGGAGATCTTCCGGACCCTGTCGCATCTCTTCTGATCGACTCGTCGGGCTCCGACGGCTGCCACGGAGGCGGTACACAGCGTAGGCTGCTCGGCGGTGGAGGAAACCGTCGACCGCGAAGTGCTGCGTCCGGCTCCGGGCAGGGAGCCGTCGGACGCCGTTGCCTCGCACCAAAATCCCGGTGGGAGCGCGCTGCTCGACCAGGTCTTCGGCCACGACGACATCACCCTGCTGCGCCACGAGGTGCTCCAGCGGCTCGAGCCGGGCCTGCTCGGCGACCGCCTGGACGGCTTCGTCCTCGCCATCAACGAGGTGATCACCAACGTCGTGCTGCACGCGGGCGGGAGCGGGCGGCTCGTGCTGTCCCGCACCGCCACCGCGGTGTGGTGCACCGTCACGGACTCGGGCCCCGGCATCCCCGAGGAGCACCGGCACCCCCCGGAGGCGCCGGGGGCGTTCGAGGACGGCGGCCGGGGCATCTGGCTGGCGTACCAGCTGTGCGACGAAGTCACGATGGCGACCGGCCCAATTGGGACAACTATCGGACTGCGCATCGACCTGCCCGCCCGGCTATCGACGTCTGACCTGCTCAACGGGGCCTCGGCCGGCGGCTGAACACGGCATGAAACGCCGTGGAAATGTCGACATCCGTATTCAAGCGTGTTCGCCATCTGAGGCGACTACATTAGGCCGGTGCTCGGACTACCTCCTCACGTGACGGCATGCCTTTTCGATCTCGACGGTGTGCTCACCCAGACCGCCCTGGTCCACAACGCGGCATGGAAACAGACCTTCGACGCGTTTTTGCAGGCATGGTCCGCGCAGAACGGACAGCCGTTCGTGCCGTTCGACTCCGGCGCCGATTACCATCGATACGTCGACGGTAGGCAGCGCGCCGACGGGGTACGCACCTTCCTGGCCTCGCGCGGCATCACCCTGCCGGAAGGCACACCGGACGACGGTCCCGACGAAGAGACCGTCAACGGCGTCGGCAACCGCAAGAACCTGCTGGTCCTGCAGAAGATCCAGGAAGGGGCCGTACAGGTCTATCCCGGATCCGTCGACTACCTGCACGCCGCCGTGGACGCCGGCCTGCGCCGCGCGGTCGTGTCCGCGAGCGCCAACTGCAAGGACGTGCTGGAGGCCGCAAAGATCGCGGACCTCCTCGAAGCGCGCGTGGACGGTGTGGTCGCACGTGCAGAACACCTGCCCGGGAAGCCGGCGCCGGACACGTTCTTGCACGGCGCGAAGCTCCTCGGCGTACCGCCGGAGAACTGTGCCGTCTTCGAGGACGCCCTTGCGGGTGTCGAGGCGGGCAGGGCCGGCGGCTTCGGCATCGTGATCGGCGTGGACCGGGTCGGTCAGGCCGACGCGCTGCGCGAGCACGGCGCCGACATCGTGGTGCAGGATCTCGCCGAGCTCCTGACCCGATAGCACCCCCATACGACTTCTTCTCTTCTCAGTTGCGAGAGGCACCACCGTGATCCGTGAACGGGCCTACCCCGTCGACCCCTGGCACATCCGGGAGACCCGGCTGGACCTGGATCTCCTGGCCCAGTCAGAGTCGGTCTTCGCCCTGGCCAACGGCCACATCGGCATCCGCGGGAACCTGGACGAGGGCGAGCCGCACGGCCTGCCCGGCACCTACCTCAACTCGTTCTACGAGCTGCGGCCGCTGCCGTACGCCGAGGCCGGTTACGGCTTCCCCGAGTCGGGTCAGACGATGGTCAACGTGACCAACGCCAAACTCATGCGGCTGCTCGTCGACGACGAGCCGTTCGACGTGCGCTACGGCGACCTGCGCTCCCACGAGCGCACCCTGGACCTGCGCGCCGGCACCCTCGAGCGCATCGTGGAGTGGGTCTCGCCCTCCGGGCAGGCGATCCGGGTCCGCACCGTGCGCATGGTGTCCTTCACCCAGCGCTCGGTCGTGGCCTTCCTCTACGAGGTCGAGCCGATCGACTCCACCGCGCGGCTGATCCTGCAGTCCGAGCTCGTGGCCAACGAGCAGCTGCCGCCGACCAGCAAGGACCCGCGCGTCGCGGCGGTGCTCGACCACCCGCTGCAGGCCGAGGAGATGCTGGAGCAGCGCACCGGCGGGCTGCTCGTGCACCGCACCAAGGCCAGCGACCTGCGCATGGCGGCGGCCATGGAGCACCTCGTCGAGGCGCCCGGCAAGCACGCCGTCACCACCGAGGGGCACCCGGACTGGCTGCGTACCACCGTCGCCTGCAAGCTCGAGCCGGGGCAGAAGCTGCGGGTCGTGAAGCTGGCCGCGTACGGCTGGTCCAGCAACCGCTCGCTGCCCGCCGTGCGCGACCAGGTCGGCGCCGCCCTGGCCAGCGCCCGGCTGGACGGCTGGGAGGGCCTGATGGAGGCCCAGCGCGAGTACCTCGACGAGTTCTGGGACCACTCCGACGTACGCGTCGAGGGCGACCCCGAGGTGCAGCAGGCGGTCCGCTTCGGCCTGTTCCACACGCTGCAGGCCGGTGCCCGGGCCGAGAAGCGCCCGATCGGCTCCAAGGGCCTCTCCGGGCCCGGCTACGACGGCCACACTTTCTGGGACGCCGAGACGTTCGTGCTGCCGGCGCTGACCTACACCCAGCCCTCGGCCGCGGCCGACGTGCTGCGCTGGCGCCACTCCACGCTGGACCTCGCCAAGGAGCGCGCGCAGACCCTGGGCCTGCAAGGCGCGGCCTTCCCGTGGCGCACCATCCGCGGGCAGGAGTGCTCGGCGTACTGGCCGGCCGGCACCGCGGGCTTCCACATCGGCGCCGACATCGCCGACGCGGTCCGCCGCTACGTCTCGGCCACCGCCGACTACGACTTCGAGCGCGAGGTCGGCCTGGAGCTGCTGGTGGAGACCGCCCGGCTGTGGCGTTCCCTGGGCCACCACGACCGGCACGGCCGCTTCCACATCGACGGTGTGACCGGCCCGGACGAGTACACGGCGGTCGTGGACGACAACGTCTACACCAACCTGATGGCCCAGCAGAACCTCTTCGCGGCGGCGGACGCGGCCAAGCGCCACCCCGACCTGGCCCGCAAGCTCGGCGTCGACGACGAGGAGTCCGCCTCGTGGCGCGACGCCGCGGCCGCGGTGCATATCCCCTACGACCGCGAGCTGGGCGTCCACCAGCAGTCGGAGGGCTTCACCCGCCTGCAGGAGTGGGACTTCGAGAACACGCCGCCGGAGGCGTACCCGCTGCTGCTCAACTACCCGTACTTCGACCTCTACCGCAAGCAGGTCGTCAAGCAGGCCGACCTGGTCATGGCCATGTACGTGCGCGGCGACGCCTTCACTCCGGAGGAGAAGGCCCGCAACTTCGCGTACTACGACGCCCGCACGGTGCGCGACTCGTCGCTGTCGGCGTGCATCCAGGCGGTCATCGCGGCGGAGGTCGGCTTCGTCGAGCTCGCCCACGACTACCTCGGCGAAGCCGCCCTGATGGACCTGCACGACCTGCACCAGAACGCCCGCGACGGCGTCCACGTGGCGTCGCTGGCGGGCTCCTGGATCGCGCTCGTCGCCGGCCTGGGCGGCATGCGCGACTACAACGGCCAGCTGTCCTTCGCCCCGCGCCTGCCGAGCCGGATCAGCAACCTGGAGTTCTCGCTGCTGTGGCGGGGGCTGCGGCTGCGGGTCGAGGTCGCGCCGGAGGAGGTCACCTACTCGCTGCGCAACGGCGGCGGGTCGGCGCGCCTCGAGCTGCTGCACCACGGCAAGGAGGTGACGGTGACGCAGGTGAAGCCGGTCGTGCTGCCGATCCCGCCGGCGCCGCCGACCGGTCCGGCACCGTCGCAGCCGGCCGGGCGTGCTCCGGTCCGGCGGGCTTCGGGGCTGTAGGTCAAGGTCAAGAGCTTCATGTCGTAGCTCGGTGGGGGTGCAGACCGCAACTCCCGTCGAGGCCGGGCCCGGAGATCCCATCGCCTAGCGGCTCAGGGACGGATCTCCGGGCCCTTCATTCTGCGTAAATGGGAAAACCCCAAGCACGTAGAAGCCCCCGCCAGAAGAGGACGGGGGCTTCGTCGCGTGGGGCGCGGCTAGAGCATGGAGATGTGGACGTGGTCCGTGTGGTTGGACGGTCCGTGGTACTTCTTCCAGCCCGTCGCCGGGAACCAGATCATCCGGTTCCAGATGACGTACAGGATGCCGAGCCGGTCGGCGTTGCGGACGGCGAACGCCATCAGGTTGTTGCCGTACTCGCGGGTGTCCTGGTTGTGCCAGGGGGAGAAGCCGCTCTTCTGCAGGGACCAGTCGCAGGCTCGGCCCTTCGGATGCTCGAACGGCCCGCCGTCGCGGTGACAACCGACGAAGCGGTTGAAGCCCGCCTTCCTCACCTCTTTGTACATGTGCAGGGTGCGCGAGGTGATGCAGCCGCCCGTCGTCGGGTCGTCGACGTTGCAGGGCAGGGGGCCGAACTCGCCGTCGGCGTTGCGCGGTGCGGGCGCCGCCACGCGGGACTTGGCCAGCACGAAGCCGCCCGTCACCGTATCGCCGCCGACCAGCGCGAGAGCCTTCTCGGCCGACTCCTTCTGCTTCTTCATCGACTCGAGGTTCTGCTTCTGCGCCTTGACCTCCTGGTCCAGGCGCGTCTTCGCGGTGGCGACCTCGTTGATGGCCCCGTCCAGCTCGCGCAGCTTGCCGTCGTTGAGGGCGTTGATCTCCTCGAGCGAGACGGCTTTCTCGATGAAGGCGTCGGGCGAGCGCACGTTGAGCAGGAAGCCCATGGTGCTGAGACCGCCCGTGCGGTACTGCTGCGCCGCGACCGCGCCGACCTGGGGCAGGAGCGCGTCGCGCTTGGCCTCCGCGTTCTTGACCTGCAGGGCGAGCGCGAGCTGACTCTTGGTCGACTTCGCGACCGCCGACTTCGCGGCCAGGAAACGCCGGCCCGTGTTGTCGAGCAGGTCGTTGAGCATGGGGTTGTCGTCGCCGTCGTCGGCGGTCGACGAGTTTCCTCCGCCCGGCGCCGCACTCGCGGGCGCGCCGGGGGCAGCGATCATGGTGACCGCGGCTAGCGAAGCCAGGGCGAGGACCAGCCACCGGCGGGGTCTTGCCGTCATCCAGTTTCCTTCCGTGTTGCCGCCGACCGGGTTAGCTGACGGGTTCGGGACGGAAGCGATCCCTACCGCTGGTTCAGCGGATTCACCCCATTACCAGGTGGTTCCCCGATTCGCCTCACGGCGATTGAGCGGTGGTCCGCCGGCACCTTGGGGGCGGTGCCTTCCTGGCGTGACCGGCCGAAAGTTTACCCGACTCCGGGCCGGTCACCAGCGGTCGCGGCGTCGGCAAAACTGTTACGACGCAACGACTTTGCGTCACCACTCGATGGAATGACCCTGGTCATATTCCGTCGCGCGAAATCTGACGGCCCGTGGTCGATTGATTGCGAAGAGTGCGAGACCTGTCGATTCAAGAAAACCATGGGTATCGTTCGTCACGGTTCCATCACGGAACCGCCGCCTAATCGCCGAAAGGCGAGCCGGGGACCCATCCGGTAATGGGGTGAATCCGCAGCTCCCTGCGGTAGGGATCACTTCCGTCCCGAACCCGTCAGCTAACCCGACCGGCGGCCGACGGAAGGAACGCACGTGAGGCTCGACCCTGTCCGCCGGCGATTAGCGACCCTGCTCGCGGTCCTCGTCGCCACCTCGGGGCTGGCACTCGTCGCCCCGGCAGCGGCCACCGCCGCGCCCCGCCCGCTCGCCGCGCCGGGAGGCTCCGGCGACGACGGGGAGGGCGGCTCCAAGTCCCTCGTCGAACAGCTCGAGGCGGCGTCGAAGGGCTTCGTCGAGGCCAAGGAGGCGCTCGACCGCTCGAAGAAGCGCCAGCAGGAGCTGGTCGCCAAGCTCAAGGAGATCGACGCCGACCTCGGCCCGAAGCAGGGTGCGCTCGACGAGATCGTGCAGCGGACGTACCGCACCGGCCGGCTCGGCCCGATGAGCGCACTGCTCACCGCCGACTCCACCGGCACCCTGCTGGACCGGGCGCAGACGCTGCAGACCGTCGCGATGAAGCAGGACCGCGCGATCCGCGACCTCAAGGACGCCCGCAGCAAGCAGGAGCAGGCGAAGCTCGCGATCGACGCGGCGATCCGCGACCAGCAGAAGCAGCTCACCATCATGGCCAAGCGCAAGACGCAGGCCGAGAGCGCGCTCAAGGCGCACAACGCGGCCGCGGCCGACGATGGCAGCCCCAGCACCGACAGCTCACCCAGCAGCGGGTCCAGCGGCGGCAGCAGCGCCCTCGCGGCACCCGCGCCGCGCAACTCCGACGGGTCGCTGCCGGGCGAGTCGTGCAGCGTCAACGACCCGACGACCAGTGGCTGCATCACGCCGCGGACCCTGCACGCCATGAAGGAGGCCAAGGCGGACGGCTTCACCCGCTTCGTGGCCTGCTTCCGGCACCAGAACAGCGGTGAGCATCCCAAGGGCCGGGCCTGCGACTTCGCGGCCGACCGCAACGGCTTCGGCGGCGTGGCGACGGGCAGCAGCCGCACGTACGGCAACCGGCTGGCGAACTACTTCATCCGCAACTCGAGCCGGCTCGGCGTGCTCTACGTCATCTGGTTCGAGCGGATCTGGCTGCCGTCCAGCGGCTGGAAGGCGTACACCCGGGGCCAGGGTGACCCGTCCAGCGACCACACCAACCACGTGCATCTGTCGATGAGATGACCCGGGGCGGGGCGTACGTCACTTCTTGACGTACGCCTCGTACTCCTTCAGCACCTCTTCGGTGGGGCCGTCGCCGCGGATCAGGCCGGACTCGAGCCAGATGCAGCGCTCACAGGTGTCCCGGATCGACTGCTCGCTGTGGCTGACCAGGAACACCGTGCCGGCCTCGGCGCGCAGATCCCGGACCCGCTGCTCGCTGCGCTTGCGGAACTTGGCGTCACCGGTCGCCAGGGCCTCGTCGATCAGCAGCACGTCGTGCTTCTTGGCCGCCGCGATCGAGAACCGCAGCCGGGCGGCCATGCCCGACGAGTACGTCCGCATCGGCAGCGAGCTGAAGTCGCCGCGCTCGTTGATGCCGGAGAAGTCGATGATGTCCTTGACCTGGGACTTCACCTCGGCGGGCGACATGCCCATGGCGAGGCAGCCGAGCACCACGTTGCGCTCGCCGGGCAGGTCGTTCATCAGCGCCGCGTTGACGCCGAGCAGCGACGGCTGGCCGGCCGCGTAGATGGCGCCCTTCTCGACGGGCAGCAGGCCCGCGATGGCGCGCAGCAGGGTCGACTTGCCGGAGCCGTTCGTGCCGATCAGGCCGATCGCCTCGCCCTTGTACGCGACGAAGCTCACGCCCTTGATCGCGTGTACCTCCCGCAGCGTGGCGGGCTTGGCGCCGGTGATGATCCGCTTGAAGCTGGCGAGCGGGCTGCCCGTACCGGCGGCGCCGGCCTGGTGGACCCGGTAGACGACGTGGGCGTCGTCCACGATCACGGTGGGTTCGCGCTGGTCAGCCACGGCCGTAGCCCTTCTCTCCGCGCCAGAAGTACACGTAGCCGCCGATGCCCACCACCAGGGTCCAGCCGATGGCCTCCAGCCACAGGACCAGCGGCGGAGCGGCGAGCTTCACGTCCTCCATCAGGGCGTGGCGCATCAGCTCGATGAACACGAGCAGCGGGTTCGCCTCGACCACCGCGAGCTTCCAGCCGCCGAGCGCCTCCTCGAACTTGTGGACGGGGTAGAGCACGGCGGACCCGTACAGCCAGATCCGCATGATGAACGGCACCAGCTGCTTGAAGTCGGCGACCTTGGAGCCCAGCCGGGCCGCGGCCATGGCGAGGCCCGCGTTGAACACCGACTGGAGCACGAAGATCGGCACGGCGAGCAGCCACTCCAGGGTGATCGGCTCCATGATGCCGACGATGATCATGAGGACGGCGATCGAGGCGAGCATGTTGCGGACCTCGACCATGGCGATCGCCAGCGGAAGGCTGGCTCGTGGGAAATGCAGGGCCCGGATGAGTCCCAGGTTTCCGCTGATCGCCTGGATTCCCGCCTGCACCACCGACTGGGTGAACTGGAAGATGAAGACGCCGGTGCACAGGTAGGCGATGAAGTTGTCGACGTCCCGCGACTGTTTGAGGACGAGCCCGAAGATCAAGTAGTAGACGGCCGCGTTGATCAGCGGTGTCAGCACCTGCCAGAGCATGCCGAGCCGGGTCTTGCCCAGCGACGAGGTGACCTTGGCGTTCGCGTACGAGGCGATGAAGTGCCGGTACGCCCACAGCTGGCGCGTGTACGCGGGCAGGCTCGGCAGTTTGCCGGCCGCGCCGAGGCCGTGCCGGCGGGCCAGCTCTCTCAGAGGGATGCCGGTGTCGGAATCGGCGACCGCCGTCTGGGACATGGGGTGGCGCTCCGATCTGGTCGGTCCGTCAGGGGTCGTGGACCTGGATGACTTGCGCGGGAACACACTAAACAGTCTGACGCGATGAAACGCCATCGTATCGACGTTGGCTCGAACTTATCCGACGCAACGTCGAAACGCAACCGTTGCGTCCTGGCGTATAGTGACCTGGTGGCGACAGCGAAACGTGCACCCGCCGGGGCGGCGGTGCTCCGCGGTGACATCACCGCGGCCATCCGGAACGCGGTGATGAACGAGCTGGCCGAGGTCGGCTACGGCAGGCTCTCCATCGAGGCGGTGGCGCGCCGGGCCGGGGTGGGCAAGACCGCTGTCTACCGCCGGTGGAGCAACAAGCTGGAGATGGTACTCGAGATCGTCTCCGGAGTGGCGGAGCGCAGCGTGCCGATGCCCGACACCGGCAGCTTCGCCACCGACCTGCAGCTGCTGATGTTCATCGTCAGCAAGGCCCTGCAGCACCGCATCGCCTCGCAGATCATCCCGGACCTGATGGCCGAGGCGGCGCGGACACCCAAGATCGCCGAGACGCTGCAGCGCGCCCTGCGTACCCATCAGCTCGCGGTCGGCGAGAAGATCGTCGGCCAGGCGGTCGAGCGGGGTGAGCTGCCGCCGGGCACCGACCCGGACATCGCCGTCGACCTCATGCTCGGCCCGCTGTACTGGCGGCTCGCGGTCTCGCGGACCCCGATCGACGACGACTACCTGGAGAAGCTCGTGGCAGCCGTCACGGCTGCACTGCGAGGCAGCCCGCCGGCGTCATGATGGCCGCCGTGATCTGCTCCGGTGCCATCGGCCGGGCGAAGTGGAAGCCCTGCGCCCGGACGTAACCCAGATCACCGAGCTTCTCGGCCTGCGCCGAGGTCTCCACGCCCTCCGCGACGGCCTCCACGCCCATCGCGCGGGCGATCTGCAGCACCGCCCCCGCGATGGCGTCCGGGCCCGGCACCGGCGCGAACGACCGGTCCAGCTTGATCTGGTCCACCGGGCAGTTCGCCAGCAGGCTGAGCGTCGAGGCGCCGGTGCCGAAGTCGTCCAGCGACAGCCGTACGCCCATCGTCCGCAGCGCGCGCAGCGTCTCCGCGGTCGCCCCGCCGCCGACCGCCGTCGACTCGGTGATCTCGATGGTCAGCCGGCCCGGCGCGAGACCGGTCTCCCGCAGCACCGCGGCCACGTCGGCGGCGAACGAGGCGTCCTGCAGCTGACGTGCCGAGGCGTTCACCGACATCGAGCCCGGTGCCAGATCGCCCAGCTCGGCGATCCAGGACGCGGCCTGCCGGCACGCCTCGCGCAGCACCCAGCGGCCGATCGGCACGATCATCCCGGTCAGCTCGGCGCCCGGGATGAACTCGCCCGGCCCCAGCAGTCCCCGTTCCGGGTGCGCCCAGCGGACCAGCGCCTCCACGCCGGTGAGGCGTCCCTCCGGCAGGGCCACCACGGGCTGGTAGTGCAGGACGAGCTCGTCACGCTCGAGCGCGGTCGTCAACGCGGTGGTGATCCGGCGCCGCTCCGCCCCGCGAGCCTCCGAGCCGGGCCGGTAGCGCTGGTAACGGCCGCCGCCGCGCTCCTTCGCCTCGTACATGGCGATGTCGGCCTGACGCAGCAGGTTGCCGGCGTCGTCGCCGCCGCGGCCGTCGACGACGCCGAAGCTCGCCCGCACGGCCAACAGGTGCCCCTCGACGTCCACGGGTACGGCCAGCGCCTCGGTGATGCGCTCCAGCACCCGGTCGACGTCGCGGCCGCCCAGCCCCTCGAAGAGGATCGCGAACTCGTCGCCGCCCAGGCGCGCCACCGTGTCGGTCGGCCGTACGCTCGCCTTCATCCGCTCGGCGACCGCGATGAGCAACTCGTCGCCGGAGGCGTGCCCGAGCGTGTCGTTGACGGTCTTGAAGTCGTCGAGGTCGACGAGCACGATGCTCAGCCGCTGGCCCCGGCCGGTGTGCGCCGAGGCAGCCGCGAGCCGCTCGCCGAAGAGGGCCCGGTTGGCCAGGCCGGTGAGGACGTCGTGGCTCGCCTCGTAGCTGAGCCGCTCGTGCGCCTGGACCGTCTCGGTGACGTCTCGGCAGTTGCTGACGATGCCCGCGACGCCCGGCTCGTCGACCAGGTTGGCGCTGATCACTTCCAGGGTCCGGTACGAGCCGTCCGCGTGCGCCACGCGTACCCGGTAGGTCGTCGTGGCGCCCGGGTAGACGGCGATCCGGGTCATGTGCCCGGCGACGGCGACCCGGTCGTCCGGGTGCATCCGGTGCACGAGGTTCGAACCGATCACCGAACCGGGGTCGCTGCCGAGCACGCGCCGCACGGCCGGACTGACGTAGGTGAGCCGCCCGTCGGCGTCGGTGATGGTCACGACGTCCGTGGAGTTCTGCACCAGCAGGCGGAAGCGCTGCTCCTGGTTGCGCAGCTCGAGCATGTGCTCGTCGAGGCGGGCGAGCACCTCGTCGTTGCGGCGCGACCCGCCCAGCTGGCGGACGATCACGAGCGCGGTGAGCGCCGCGGCCGCACCGCCGGCCACGGCCAGCGGCAGGACGCCGCGGACCGTGAGCACGAGGAGCAGCCAGGCGGCACCGGCGACCGCCAGTGACCGGAGGATCAGCGGCAGCCGCCGGTCCCGCACGCAGATGCGGGGCTGGGCGGTCATGACACTCCTCTCGCGCCGGGACGTTGCCCCCGCACGATCGGCTCTCAGGACCGCGGGATGAGCATTACGCCTGGGGAGCCGCGTTCAGGAGATCCAGGACACTGTGCTGACAGCTGTGGTTCGTGCTGACGTACGGGCCGGCCCAGTGACTGCCGTACGCGTCGAACGTCGTTCGGTCGTTCGCGTACGCCGAATCCGCCTGTCGTCGCAGGTAGGCGTCGTAGGGGCGCCCGACCGCCGCGTTGAGCACCCCGAGCCCGCGAACGAACGCGCCCTTGAACGACACCCCGTCGCCGCTGCACTGGTCCGGTTCGTTCGGCTCCCGGAGAATGCCGTTCGCGTTCAGGTACGTGCTGGTCGTGGCCGCGTCCGCCACCCGGCGCGCCACCGCGAGCGCCTCGGTGTCCCCCGTGAGCTTGTTGAGCTGCACCAGGGCGTTGATGAGCACGCCCTGGTTGTACGTCCAGGTGACGTCGCCGTTGTTCTTGCAGGTGTTCAGGTTCAGGCCGTCGTTCACCAGGTTCGAGCCGTTGATCATGCCGCTGCCCCGGAACCACGCCCAGCCCGCCTGCGCCCGGCCCCGATACACGGTGTCGCCCCCGATGCGCTGCGACAGGGCCGCGTTGAGCTGAATGTAGAGACTGTTCGCGATGGCGTTCTTCGCCGTGCGACCGGTGTTCCAGTACACGCCCCCACCGCACTTCGTGTCCCAGTACGCGAACATGTGGTCGGCGTCGGCCCGTGCGGTGTTCAGGTAGCGGCTCTGGCCCGTGCGGTCGTACGCGGCCACCCAGGCCAGCCCCCACCACCCGCTGTCGTCCAGGTAGTCGTTGCGGAACTGGCCCTGCGCGCTGTTGATCTGCTTGTCGTACGTCCCGGCGATCGCATAGTCGTAGCTGTGCATACCGGAGATGCGGCTGGTGTCGATGAGGGCGGTGAGCGCGTTCGCACCGGTCCACCAGCCGTTCGTGTCGAACAGGCCCGTGCCACGGTCGTATCGCATCATCAGCGCGGTGGCCGCAGCCGTCCGGCGGTCCCAGGCGTTCCAGGTGCTGCGCGCCCACGCGGTGCAGACGATCTCCGGACGGTCGCCGGCCTTGCCGCAGGCCCGGAGCACGCCGACGCCCTGCGCGTTCCAGTCATCGACGTTGTACATGGCGGTACGCCAGCCGCCGGCGCCGGCCGGGACCGAGGTGTCACCGAGCCTGCTGTCCCCGTTCCAGGTGCGCCCGCCGTCGAAGGAGCGGTCCAGCCACACCTGGTCGCCGGGCTGCCCGCCGTCCACCGACGCCCAGATCATGGCGTCGGCGTCATCGACGTGGACCTTGAAGGACCGGCCGTAGAGGCCGGTGCTGACGGGAACCCGGTCGCCGGGGGAGAGCGCGGGGTCACGACCGTCGCAGTAGCGGTTGCAGACCGTCGCGGCCAGGGCGGCGCCGGTCGTCTGGAGTTGCAGGGCGGCGGTGGCGGTGATGGCCGCGGCCGCGATCCACTTCCGGTGGTGCATGGGGATGTCCCCTCTCCTGCGGGGCTGTTAACAGTTAATAAACTTGAAATATTGTTAAGCGTCAATGCCGCGCGAAAATCTCAAGCCAGGGTCGCCGCGCGGAAGTCTCAAGCCAGGGTCGCCGCGCGGAAATCTCAAGCCGGGGTCAAGGGGACCGAAAGGAGAGGTCCCGCCCACGAACGACCCCCGGAGCGCCATGCGAACCTCGCACGTCGACGCGACGATCTTTCCGACCGCGGCCCTGCTCGCCCTGGCGTTCGGCGGCACCGAGAAGATCCACGGCGGTCCGCTGCCGCTTCCCGCGGAGCCGGCCGAGGACTTCGCCGGCCTGTGGCGCACCGCCGACGGCACCGTGCGGCTCAGCCTGAGCGAGGACTGGTCGTACGAGGGCAGCATCGCCGGCCGCCGCCGCAGCGCCCGGGGGACGTACCGCCGCGACTCCGGTGGGCTGGTGCTGAACGACGAGTCGGGGCTGCGTACCCGGGTCGTACTGGCCGAGGACGCTCTGGAGATGGCGGGGCACCAGCTCTACAAGGCCTGAGCCCCTGGTCCGACTCGCTCAGCATCCGGTGCGAGGCTGCTGAGCGTCTGGTCCGGCTCCGCTCGGCGGGGTGGTCCGGCTCCGCTCGGCGGGGTGGTCCGGCTCCGCTCGGCGGGGTGGTCCGGCTCCGCTCGGCGGGGTGGTCCGGCTCCGCTCGGCGGGGTGGT